>NZ_JAVTIK010000007.1:0-208080 GCF_031843525.1 Xanthomonas sp. WCS2018Noco2-27
GCACGCTCGACCAACTAGGCTTTCGATCCAAGCATTTGACCGTAGCCAAACGATGCTGCGACTCGACATTCTCAACCAGCGCGCTTTTGCGCGAGCCGCTCGAACAACGCGGGCAAATCGCGCATATCGTCGAACACCTCCAGCACACCGATCCGACGCAAGGTGTCGCCGTGCCCCTGCGGAATATGGCTGGCACCGGTAAACCCCAGCACCTGCATGCCTGCCGCCAGCGCAGCGGTCGCGCCGGTGGGGCTGTCTTCGATCACCAGGCACCGCTCCGGCGCCACACCGGCCGTGCGGGCGGCCAGCAAGTACACGTCCGGTGCCGGCTTGGGTCGCTCCACCATGTCGGCACTGAAGACTCGCCCTGCCGCACGCGCCGTGAGCCCGGCGCGCTCCACCGATGCGATCACGTTGTGGCGGCGGCTGTTGGAGGCCACTGCCAGCGGCAGCGGAATCTGCTCCAGCGCCTCGCGCACGCCGGGAATCGGTTGCACCTCGGCGGTGATCAAAGCCTCACTGCATGCCTGGATCTGCGCCAGCAAGGTCTCGGGCAACTGCAGCGAAAAGTACTCCTCCACCCGCCGCAACACCTCGCGCGTGGTCTGCCCGAAGGTGGTTTCCAGTAGATGTTCCAACGGTTCGGCCGGCACGAACGCCGCCAGCGCCTCGCGCATCACCCGGTCGGCCAGTATCTCGCTGTCGACAAGAACCCCATCGCAGTCACTGATCAGTAGCTCGTACGCCATTGCACCCATCTGCTCGCAAAGCGCCATTATGCCGGCCGTGTCGTGACCGTCGGCTGTGGCGCACTGCACGTGCAGGTGACCAATACGCCCGTAAGTTCGCACTACACCGGCCGTCATCAAGCAGACCCGACCGCCCAACCATGCTCCGCGACATGTCACGAAATCTTACCGTTTGCGATTTTTACAGCTGGTAGGATCGGCCCCGCTGCGGCCGGACTTGCCGCAGCGCCACCAGGAATGCGATCAGGAGAAGGAGATTTCGATGCAGACGCGATTCCCCACCCTGCTCGTTCTTGCGACCTCGTTTTTCGCGGTCTCATGCACCGCCTCGCCGGGTGCCAAGGAGCAAACCACCATGTCAGCTACGCTGCAGGACCACACCGTCGCTTTCCGCGACCCCGGTCTGACCGATATCGCCAACGCCATCGCGCACGGCGACGTTGCACGGATCAAAACACTCGCCCCCACCGTCGATCTGGCCGCACATGGCGATCAGAACGTGACCTTGCTGGAATGGGCGATCTGGAACGAACAACCACGCGCATTGGACGCCCTGCTCGACGCAGGCGCGGACCCATCGGTGCCGGGCATGGACCAGGAAACGGTCGTGCACATGGCCGCCATGGCACAGGACCCGGAGTATCTGAAGATTCTGCTGCAGCACAAGGCGCCGATCGATGTGGTCAGCACGCGTGCCGGCTGGACTCCATTGTTTCGCGCCGTACAGAGCAAGCGCGATGCGCAGATCGGCCTGTTGCTCGATGCAGGCGCCGACGTGAAGCGTGTCGACCACACCGGTAACAGCCTGCTGCATCTGGCGGCACAGAGCGGCGCCGCCAGTCCTGCAGTGCTGCAATTGCTCGAGGCCGGCGTGGACCCCACGGTGCGCAATGCACAGCAGAAAACCTTCCAGGCGTATTTCTTCACCACGCCGGATCGGCTGCTCAATGCCACCGGACAACAGGTCAGATCGGATGTGCGCGCGTGGTTGAGCGCCCACAACATTCCCGTGGAAAGCAGCCGCTAAGCGCGCTTTCCATACGACGCACGCAAGGAGCCGCGCATGCCCCCGTCAGAGTCCACATCATCCACTGCTGCATCCACTCCGTTCGCAGAGTCGATGCGCGGGCAACAACCGCAACCACAGGACCGGCAGTTTCCGGAGCTGCTGCAAGATCTCTACGCCACTGCCAATCAACGCCGCGAAGGTGGCGCTGAAACCTTTGCGCCGCTGGCCAACGGCTGGTCGCGCATGGACGACAGCGCGCTGCAGCAGGCTGGTATCGATCCGGCACTGCTGCACGACGCCAAAAGCGGCTTCGATGCCGCGTTCTATCGCAACGATCAAGGCCAGGTGGTGCTCGGTTTTTGCGGCACCGACGAAGGCAAGGACTGGAAGCACAATATCGGCCAGGGCCTGGGCTTCGACGATGCGCAATATGCATCGGCCATCCAGCTCGGCAGCCAGGCCAAGCAGGCGTTCGGCGACCAGGTGGTGATCTCCGGTCACTCGTTGGGAGGTGGTCTGGCGTCGGCGTCGGCCATGATCAACGACATTCCCGCAGTGACGTACAACGCCGCCGGCGTCAACGACCGCACCCTCGAACGCCAGGGCCTGGACGCGTCGGCAGCCAAGCAGTACGCCAGCGAGGAGCTGATTCGCGGCTACCACGTCAAGAACGAGATCCTCACCCACCTGCAGGAAGACAGCATTCCGCTGAAGTGGACCATGCCCAATGCGGCCGGTCATCAGATCGAATTGCCGGAGCCGGATCCGCTGTCGTTCGGGCAACGCCTGGTGCCCGGCATGATGCTCAAGCATCGTCTGGACCTGCACGGAATGGACTCGGTGATCAAGGCGCAGGACATGCAATCGCCCGATCAGGCACGCGGCGCGTCGCTGCAGCCGGGCAGCCAGTTGTTCAACGACGCCGTAGTGCAACTGGACGGCCAACGCGAGCGGCTGGGGTTGCACGATGACACGGCGTTTATCAACACCGCCGCCAGCGTGGCCGCGCGTGCAGGCAACGACGGCCTGCAGCGGATCAATCATCTGGTGCCCAACCGCGATGGCGACAGCCTGATTGCGGTGCAAGGCCGAATGGACGACCCGGCGCATCTGCGCAGCCATGTGCAGACCGCGTCCGCTGCCAATGAGCCAGCGCAAGGCAATGTCAGTCAGCTGCAGCAGCAGAACCAGCAGCACGCCCATCAGCCTGCCCAGCAACAGGAAGAGCAGCGCCGCGTGATCCAGCAATAACGCACGCGGCAACCCGTGCCACACGCCGTCTTCGTCAGGTGGACGCGTGCGGTGCGGGAGGGTCGCGCAAGTGACAATCTCGTTGTTGCAGCAGACCGACCGGAGAGGTCATGGCGCTGTTCCAAGCAGCAACTCCATGACGCCGGCCACCACGGCACAACGCGGCACTAGCCTGCGCCGGCCATCGCCCGCAAGGTGATGCCGACCAGATACGCCAGATAGGTGCCGGTGGCGTAGCCCATCGTGCCCAGCAACACGCCCACCGGGGCCAACGCCGGGTGGAACGCCGCAGCGACGACCGGCGCGGACGCCGGGCCGCCGATGTTGGACTGCGAGCCAATCGCAAAATAGAAAAACGGCACCCGCAACCAGCGGCCCAGCGCCCACAGCAAAGCGATGTGCACGGCGATCCAGCAGCGCCAGCAGGTCCATCTGCATGCCAATGCAGGCGATCAGGAAATACAGCAGCAGCGAGCCGATCTTGGACGCGCCCGCGCCTTCCAGGGTCCGTACACGGGTGAAGCTCAGCAGCAATCCCAAGCTGGTCGCCAGCACCACCACCCACACGAACGGCGCATCCAGACTGAACTGGCCGGCCCAGCTCAGGTGCGCCTTGCACCAGGCCGCCAACGGGTTAGCCAGCGCATGGGCAAGGCCGACGCCGCCGAATGCCACTGCCACGATCACCATCAGGTCGGCTAGGCTGGGGATGCGCGCATGTTCGGCCTGGAAGCACGCCATGCGCTCCTGCAAGGCGTCCAGCGCACGGGTGTCTGCACCGCTGCGCTCATCGATCTTGCGCGCGCGTCCGGCCAGGAAGATCAGCGCCGCCATCCACACATAGCCGACGCCGACATCGACCACCGCAAACTGCCCGAACGTGGTCGCATCGACATTGAACACTTCGCGCATCGCCAGCATGTTGGCGCCGCCGCCGATCCAGCTGCCGGCCAATGCCGCCATGCCCGCCCAGGTGTCGCCCGCGACAGTGGCCGGGTGCAGCCATCGCATGACCCAGAAGGCGACCACCGCACCCATCATGATGCTCGCCGATGCGCCCAGATACATGGCGACCAGTTTGGGCCCCAGCCCAAGGATCGCGCGCAGATCGATGCTCAGGGTGAGCAGGATCAATGCGGCCGGCAACAGCACGTCGCGGGCAATAGGGTTGTACAGGCGCGTGTTGGCGCCATCGATCAACCCGACGGTGTTGTAGATGCCGGGCAGCAGATAGCACAGCAACAGGGCCGGTACCACGGCATAAAACCGCCGCCACGGGCCTTGCTCGCGCGATGAAGTCCAGAACACCGCACCCAGGGTGGCGGCAATCAGGCCGAAGACGACGATATCGTTTTGAATCAGTGCAGACGCAGGCGCATTCACCGCAGGCGGTCATCCGGACAGAGGGCCGCCAACGCGGATCGAACCGGGAGCGGCCGATGACCACGAATCTAGCCGACCGCGTCGGTGGCGCAAACCCCACCGACACCTCCGACAACGGCCGTGGGAGGCGATCGAGACCGGTCCATGCGCTACCGCGGTGCCTGGCTAGGCCGGGACGACCTGGCGATATTGCACGCTCGGTCGAGCACGACACTCGTCATGACGCTCCGGCCTCAGGCCGCAATACGGCAGTCACGTGAAGTCAGCACAGCGTCGTCGGCATGCGGCTCCATCCACACCGATCAGGCAGCCCCTGCCGGCCTGGCCCCGGCAATCGACGCTGGACGCAAGACCAACCCTCAGCCGTAGCGCCGCACCACGCGTTCGCCGTCGGCGGTATCCAGCACCACGCCGCTGGGCTGGCCGGTGGTCAGGCAGTGCAGTTTGGCCATGAGTTCGGCATTTTCCAGGGCGCCCTGCTCGCGCAGGTAGCGCAGCGGCGACCATTCCGGACGGGTCACCCACCAGCCACCTTGTTCGGGATGAATGCGTACGACGTAGCGGGACTGGTCCATGTGGCCTCCGGCCGGTGGGTACAGCGGTCAAGCACAGGTGCGAGTGCGCCGAACAGGCGCATCACGCGAGAGATTGCGGCAAGCCATGCCGATCCGTAAGCCAACAGACCCTTACTCAAGGGGCCACGGGAGAGTGGCCGGTGGCCCCGCGTTTGGCATAGCCAGCATGCGGTTTTACGCATTTCCCGACTGTCGGGCGGACACTGGCATCCGGGTAAGAAAATTCTTACGTGACACAGTTCACGTCGAGCGCTACATTCGGCTGCAAGGGTGAAGAAATCTTCACAAGCGGCCGTCACAAGAGCGCAGACGGCTTGCAGGGGATCACGGAGCGCTCGGACGAGACCTTGGGGAGGGTTGGCATGTATCTGCTCAGAAAGTTCCAGTTTCCGGTCAAGACCGCGATGGTGGTGGGCTACGTTCTGGTCGTCAGGGAAGCCTTGGTGCTCTGGTCCTGATCGGCGTCGGCGATTTGCCTAATAGGCTGTCGGGGATCGCTGGCCGATACCCGTCATCGCGTCTCAATCTTGGTCCACCCACCCGCGTTGTTGCGCTGCCGCCAGATCGGCAGGCGTATCCACATCCAGCGCCAGCGCCGGTGCGCTGACGCAGCCCAGCGTTTGGACATCCAGGCTGGCGAAGAGCGCGCGTAAGCCGTTATCGCCCTGCAGCACAACCTCCGCCCAGGCAGTGTGCGTCACCACCGCGGGGATACCGCGCACGCCGGCGTAACCACTGGTGGCGCACCCCGACGCGGCACGGTCGGCTTCGTCCAGCAAGGCACGCAAGTGCGGCGCCTCCAGTGCCGGTTGGTCGCACCCCAGAATCAGGCTGCGTCGCAACGTCGCATCGTCCTGCACATGCCGGCGCAGCGCTGCCAGGCTGGAGCCCATCCCGGCAGACCAGTCGGCGTGCCGCAGCACCTCAACGTCCAGCCCCTGCAGCACATCGGCCAGCCTGTCGGCATCGGCGCCCAGCACGACGACGCAGCGACGTGGTGCGGTTTGCAATGCGATACGTGCAGCGCGACGCAGCAACGGTTCGCCGTCGCGCATCAGCAATTGTTTTGAGCGGCCGAGCCGGCTCCCCGCACCTGCTGCCAACACCAACGCCGCATGGTCGCCGCTCATCCGCAGGGCCTGGTCAGCGCGTGACAACTGCCGCATGTACCACCGTGACTGCGCGCAGGATGCAACCTGCGTGCATCGCTAAGCACTGGATGCGGAAAGCCAGCAATACGTGGCGATTCGACACTGGACATGTCGCAAAACACGGCGTCATCAGAGAAGAGATCAGGAGACATGGCGACGTCGTGCGTAATGGAGACCGCCTCAGCGTAGAGGCCGCGTTGTGCGTGCGGAGTGACTGCGCGACGCATCGACTGCGTGCAGCGCACGCGCCATGCGTCCATGCGTCGCAGGCAGCACGCGCGACAGATGCATTAGCGAACTCTCATCGATGTTATCGAGATGAGCGATGCGCTATGCGTGGTGCGGGTCGTATGGATTGCGCGCACGCGCGTCGCTGCTTCTAGAGGCATTACGTGCACAAAACACAGCGACTGGCGAAAACGAAACGCGTATAGAGCACGACGCAACAAGCCGCACGTCAGACACACAACGCCTTACGCGGCCGCCGCAGCGCTATGCAGATCCGCTACAGCCTGCGTCGCTTCGGCGATGATGCCCAGTGCGATGGTGTGCGGCGATGAGCGACCCATCCGCCAACCCGCAGGCAAACGCAGACGCGCAAGCGCGGCATCGTCATGCCCCAGCGCGCGCAAGGCCTGCAGACGGGTGTCGCGCTTGTTCCGGCTGCCCAGGATGCCGATGCATGCCGCATCGGATGCCAGGCCGCGGCACGCAACCTGCAGATCGATCTCGCTGTCGTGCGCCAGGCTGTACAAGGCAGTGCCGGCATCCAGCTGCACATCGTGCAACGCATCGCGTAGCGCACGGCGATCGTAGTGTTCCGGCGCAAGACCGGGCGGCGGCTCGCTGGGGCCGTGCGGGCGCAGCACGCGTGTTTCGATGCCCATTTGATTGGCCAACGCCAGCAGCACCAGCAATGCCGGGTCCGCGCCGACCAGGACCAGCCGCAGTGGCGGGCGATGGACGCGCAGAAATTCGCCTGGACGGGCGTCGTGCACAGTCGATAGGTAGCGCACGCTTCCGGTAGTGCGATCCAGCGCCACATGAAACGCGCGGCGGTGCTGGCGGGCATTGCGCCAGCGCGCCAGGTATTCGGACAGATCCGGCACGGGCCAGACCAGCACACCGATACGACCGCCGCAGCTGAGCTGGATGTCCAGCACCTCGCTACCCTCGCCGTAGTCCAGCCACCGCGGCTGCCCGTCGCGCAACGTGGCCATGGCTTCATGCGCCACGGCCGCTTCTACGCAGCCGCCGGACACATAACCCGCAACCCGGCCATCTGTCCCGATCGCCATTTCGCTGCCCAGCGGGCGCGGCGAGGAGCCCTGCACATCCATCAATGTCGCAATCGCAACCCGCTGACCGGCGCGGTGCCACGCCGTCAGCACCGGCAGCAGATCGTCATGCAATGCGTAGCTCGGCCATGCCGGCCACGCCGGCTCGGCCGGCGCTGCATGCGTGGCCGGAGCGACGACCGCGCTCACGCGCGCAACTGCTCGGGCAGGTGCGGCAGCAGTTTTTCCAATGTCACCGGGTAATCGCGCACGCGCACACCGGTGGCGTTGTAGACCGCGTTGGCAATCGCCGCCGCCACGCCGCAAATCCCCAACTCGCCAACGCCCTTGGCCTTCATCGGCGAGGACATCGGGTCGCTTTCTTCCAGGAACATCACCTCCTGGTGCGGGATGTCCGCATGCACCGGTACTTCGTAACCGGCCAAGTCATGATTGACGAAGAAGCCGAAGCGCTTGTCCACCGCCAGCTCTTCCATCAATGCCGCGCCCGCGCCCATGGTCATGCCGCCGATCACCTGGCTGCGTGCCGATTTGGGATTGAGGATGCGTCCGGCCGCGCAGACCGCGAGCATGCGGCGGATGCGCACCTCGCCCGTGGTGACATCCACGCCCACTTCGACAAAGTGCGCACCGAAGGTCGACAACTGATGGGTTTTGGACAGGTCACCGAATTCGATCTTGTCCTCCACCACCAAGGCGCCGTTCGCCGCGGCATCGCCGAGTGGAATGCGCTTGCCGCCGGCACGCACGTGGCCGTCGGCAAACTCGGCCTTGGCCGGGTCCAGCCCCAGTCGACCGGCGATCGCTTCGCGCAGCTTGACTGAGGCTGCGTACACGCCGGCGGTGGAACTGTTGGCGCCCCACTGTCCACCGGAGCCGGACGATGCGGGGAAGCTCGAATCGCCAAGCCGCACGTCTACCCAGTTCAACGGCACACCGAGCATCTCGGCAGCGGTCTGCGCAATGATGGTGTAGGAGCCGGTCCCGATGTCGGTCATGTCGGTTTCCACCACCACGCGGCCGCCCTGCTCCAGGCGCATGCGCGCCCCGGAAGTCATGGCGATGGCGTTGCGGAATGCAGCGGCCACGCCCATGCCGACCAGCCAACGTCCATCGCGGGTACTGCCAGGCGTGCGCTTGCGCTTGGACCAACCAAACTGCTTTGCCCCATCTTCCAGACACTTGACCAGCTGCCGCTGCGAAAACGGCCGCTGCGGATTTTCCGGGTCCACCTGGGTGTCATTGACGATACGGAATTTGACCGGGTCCATCTCCAGCTTCTCGGCCATTTCGTCCATCGCCACTTCCAGCGCCATCAACCCCGGCGCCTCGCCGGGCGCGCGCATGGCGTTGCCCTCGGGAAGATCCATTACAGCCAGGCGCGTTGCGATCAGACGGTTGGCCCCGGCATACAACAATTGCGTTTGCGAGGCAGCGATTTCCGGCGCACCGCCGGCGAGATCGCCCGACCAGCTTTCGTGTGCGATCGCGGTGATCTTGCCATCGCGCTCGGCACCGATGCGGATGCGCTGCACGGTGGCCGGGCGATGGGTGGTGTTGTTGGCGATCAGCGGGCGCGGCAGCATGACCTTTACCGGCCGTTTGACTTCGCGCGCAGCCAGCGCGGCCAGCACCGCATCGGCACGCAGAAACAGCTTGCTGCCAAAACCGCCACCGACGTACGGCGACATGATCCGCACGTTTTCGCGCGGAATGCCCAACGTCACCGCGAGATCGCGCGCACCCCAATTGATCATCTGGTTGGACGTCCACACGCTGAGTTTGTCGCCGTCCCACATCGCAGTGGACGCGTGCGGCTCCATCATGGCGTGCGAGTGATCGGGTGTGGTGTATTCGGCATCCAGCTGCACCGGCGCTGCAGCGAAGGCGCCATCGAAGTCACCGACGGCGCTATTGGGTGCGCCGCCTTCCTTGGTGACCTTGGCGCCATCGCGGGCTTTTTTCAGATCGTATACGCCGACCTGGCGGCCGTAATCGACCTTGATCAACTGACCCGCTGCGCGTGCCTGCTCGAAGGTCTCTGCAACCACCACCGCAATCGCCTGGTGGTAGTGCTGGATCTCCGGGCCGCCCAGCAATTTGGCGGTATTGAGCTTGCCCTTGTGCAGCTTGCCGGCGTTCTGCGCAGAGACGATCCCGAGCACGCCGGGCGCATTGCGCGCCGCGCTCAGGTCGATGCTACGGATCGTGCCCTTTGCGATCCCCGCCCCCACGACGTGGCCGTAGGCAGCGCGGCCTGGCAGATCGTGATGTTCGTAGGCATACGGCGCTTGGCCGGTGGTCTTGAGCGGCCCGTCGATGCGATCGACGGGCTTGCCGACGACCTTGCCTTGATCGATGGGATTGGTACCGGCAGGAGTGTCGAATTTCATATCAGGCCCTCGCGTCGGCCAGGATCGCGGTCAACGTGCGTTCCACCAGCGGCACTTTGAATGCGTTGTGTTCGGTGGGCTGTGCGCCGTCCAGCAGCACAGAAGCGATGGCGCGTGCACCCTGGCGCGACTGCGCTTCGGCAGCTTCGCTGCGCCACGGCTTGTGCGCCACGCCACCGACGCCGATGCGCGCGGTGCCGTCGCGCTGCACGACAGCGGCAACCGAGACCAACGCAAACGCGTAAGACGCACGGTCGCGCACCTTGCGATAGACATGCGTTCCGCCCAGCGGCTTGGGCAAGGTGACGGCGGTGATCAGCTCGCCACGTTCCAGCGCGGTCTCCAGATGCGGCGTCGTACCTGGCGCGCGATAGAAGTCGGCCAACGGCAGCGCGCGCGTCTGTCCGTCCGGGCGCACCGTTTCCACCGTGGCATCGAGCACACGCATGGCGATAGCCATATCGCTGGGATGGGTGGCGATGCAGGCTTCACTGGTGCCGATGACGGCCAGCTGACGGTTGAAGCCGCCGATCGCTGCGCAGCCACTACCAGGCAGGCGCTTGTTGCACGGTTGATTGGTGTCGTAAAAATACGGGCAACGCGTGCGCTGCAGCAGATTGCCCGCCGTGGTCGCGCGATTGCGCAGCTGACCGGACGCACCTGCCAGCAGCGCGCGCGACAGCACCGCGTAATCGCGACGAACACGCGCATCGGCCGCAAGATCGGTATTGCGCACCAGCGCGCCGATGCGCAAACCGCCGTCCGGCGTTGCGTCGATGGTGTCCAGGCTTAAACCATTGACGTCGATCAGATGCGATGGCGTTTCGATCTGCAACTTCATCAGATCGAGCAGATTGGTGCCGCCGGCGATGAACTTGGCGCCCGGCTGGCGCGCGGCTTTGGCCGCGGCATCTGCCGCTGAGGTGGCACGCTCGTAGCTAAAAGCCTTCATGCGCGCTCTCCGGCAACTTCGTTGATCGCTTCGACGATGTTGGAATACGCACCGCAGCGGCAGATATTGCCGCTCATGCGCTCCTGCAGTTCCGGCGTGGTGAGCCGGGTCTTGGCCGTCAGGTCCTCGGTCACATGGCTGGGAATGCCGCGTTTGACTTCATCCAGCACGGCCACTGCCGAACAGATCTGCCCCGGCGTGCAATAGCCGCACTGATAGCCATCGTGTTTGACGAAGGCCGCCTGCATCGGATGCAGCTTGTCCGGTGTGCCCAGGCCCTCGATGGTGGTGACCTTTGCGCCCTGATGCATCACCGCCAGCGACAGGCAGGAATTCATGCGCTGCCCGTCGACGATGACCGTACACGCGCCGCACTGGCCGTGATCGCAGCCCTTTTTGGTGCCGGTTAACTGCAGGTGCTCGCGCAATGCGTCCAGCAAGGTAGTGCGGTTATCCAGTGTCAGCGTCACCGGCTTGCCATTGACTTCAAAGGCAACCTGGCTGGATGCGTTGGCCGGCTCCACTGCCTGACGTTGCGACACGGCAGTGGCAGCCATCGATTGGGTTGCGGCAACACCGGCTGCCGATGCCGTGCCAGCGATCAGTACTTCGCGACGGGTCATCTTGATGTTTCTCATGGCTGGCATCTCCAACAATGCTGGCTAATACAGTTCTTTATCAATGTGCAGGGCCGTCGGTCACAAGCGCGTGAGTGCGGCACTTGGGAGCGATGCAATCGGTCGTTGCCCGATTCTAGTTGTCGCCTGCCCATGCATTGGCGTTGGAGCTGGCATGCGTCTATGAAACGTGCTCATCACTGTGCGGCGTGATTGGAGCGCGCCGCAGCGATACAACGGATTTCTGCATCATCCGCTGCGCGCGTGATCACATGCCGACCGCGACGCGCACCACCACCCCACCGTTATGAAACCGTGTCCGCCATCAGCAGATGCGTGCGGGTGCTTATGCAGCAACGCATGAAAACCTGCTTGCCTGGGCGCGCTGGCGTCGGCGTTGCAGCCAGCGCTCAGGAATCCACTCTCAAAACTCCAGCACGATCTTGCCCAGATGCCCGCCGGCCTTCTGCAATGCAAACGCCTCGCCGATCTCATTCAGCGCATAGCTGCGGTCGATGACCGGGCGCAGCGGCAGCACGTCCAATGCGCGCACCAGCGCTTGCTGATGCCGGCGACTGCCGACCACCAACCCTTGCAGACGCTGCTGACGCCCCATCATCTCGGCGGTCGGCACCGGGCCAGCCGCACCGGTCAACACGCCGATCAAGGCGATGTGCCCGCCCACCCGCGCGGAACGGATCGATTGCGCCAGCGTGCCGGGTCCACCGACCTCGACCACATGATCCACCCCGCGTCCGTCGGTGATCTCCAGTACCTGCCGCGACCACTCGGCGTGCTGCCGATAGTTGATGACGTGATCGGCACCGAGCGTGCGGACCTTTTCCAGCTTCTCGTCGGACGAGGACGTGGCGATCACGCTCGCGCCCATCGCCTTGGCGAATTGCAGCGCAAAGATCGACACCCCGCCGGTGCCCAGCACCAGCACGGTATCGCCTGCTTTCAGGCCGCCGTTGACAACCAGCGCCCGCCAGGCGGTAACGCCAGCGGTGGTCAAGGTTGCCGCCTCTGCGTGGCTGTAACCGACCGGCGCATGGGTAAATGCCTGCGCAGCGGCCACAACCGCGGTACGTGCATACCCATCGACGCCATCGCCTGGCGTGGTCGCAAAACCGGCGTGCAGCGGCTCGCCATCCAGCCACTGCGGGAAAAAGGTGGACACCACGTGGTCGCCGACGGCGAACTCGTCGACCTCCGGACCAATCGCTTCGATCACGCCGGCGCCGTCGGACATCGGGATGCGTCCATCGGCCGTCGGCATCTGACCGAGCACAACGCCCAGGTCATGGAAATTGAGCGAGCTCGCATGCAGACGCACACGGATCTGCCCGCGTGCAGGCTGGCCCGGATCGGGCAATTCAACCGACGTCAGTGCGTTCAGACCGGCGGGATGCGAGAGACGAATGGCGCGCATGGGGGAACTCCTCAGATGATGATTCGAGTCCAGGGATAGCACGCGTACCGTGATGCGAATGCAGTCGAGCTGGCTTGAAAAGGCTGCAGCATGTTGCCTGTCGGTGGCTCGCTGCCGCTGGCGCGATACCAGGACCGGCAACGGGATCTGCGTGCTGCACCGCGTTGCCGCGTACCGGCTTGCCGCCTTCCAATGCGCTGCAAATCACAAAATCGCATTGCGCAACCGTGTTTGCACGCGGTAGCGACCGCAGCGACGCGTAGGCTGGCACACCGGTTGCATCGCCCAGGTGTCTGGACAGGTAGCCACAGTGACATCACCCACCAAGCGGCGTCGGCAACGTGCACAACGCATTGCGTTGCACTTCGTGCTGACCATGGCGTGCATGCTACTGCTCGGTTCGGAGTACTGGTCCATCCATGAAGAACGTGCATCCGCGCTGCGCGGTGCCGAAGCGCAGTCGTTGAATCTGGCCAACTCGCTGGCGCAGCATGCCAGCGACACCATGTCGATCGCCGACGCGGTGCTGTCCGGGCTAGTCGCGCGCGTCGAGCACGACCAGGGAAATACCAGCGTGCGCGCAGCAATGCACGAATTTCTGGTGCGTGAGGCAAGGCGTTCGGACCGCCTGCATGGCATCTTTATCTACGCGGCAGATGGCAGCTGGGTCAGCTCGTCGCTGGATAGCACACCCAAGACGCATAACAACGCCGACCGCGCCTACTTCAAGTATCACCGCGACCATCGCGATGCGTTGTCGCTGGTCGGCGCACCGGTCAAAAGCCGCTCCGATGGCAGCTGGGTGCTGACACTGAGCCGCCGGCTCAACGGCCCGGACGGCGACTTTGCCGGGGTGGTGCTGGTGACGCTGCAGCTGAAGTATTTCCAGCAGCACTACAGCACCTTCGACGTCGGCCCGCATGGCACCATCGGCATGATCAACGACGATGGCATCGTGCTGTTACGCCGGCCCGACAAGCAGGGCGTGATCGGCAGCTCGATTGCCGGCACCTCGATCTACGTCAACATGCGCGCGCGCCGACATGGCACGGCGACCTATCGCTCGCCGATCGATGGCGTAGAGCGCATCTCCAGCTTCGCCCCGGCACGGCCGTATCCGCTGAGCGTGCTGACCGGCGTGTCGGTAGACGATGCGCTGGCCAATTGGCGGCATGCCGCGGACCAGCGCATCGTGATCGCCACGCTTGGCTGCGCCCTGCTGCTGGGCGTGGGCATCTGGCTGGACCTGCAGCTGCGCCGCATGCATCGCAACGAAGCCAAACTCAGTTCCGAGGCCTGGGTGGATGCATTGACCGGCATCGCCAACCGACGTGCGTTCGACTATCGGTTGTCGCAGGCCTTGCAGGAGGCGGTACGCCTGCAATCGCCGTTATCGGTGCTGATGATCGATGTCGATCACTTCAAGCTCTACAACGACACCTATGGCCATGTGAATGGCGACGCCTGCCTGCGCCTGATTGCCGGCGCCATCGCCGGCTGCTCGCGACGCAGCAGCGACGTAGCGGCGCGGTATGGCGGCGAAGAGTTCGGCATGATCCTGCCGCATACCGATGCCGCCGGTGCGCTGCGCCAGGCCGATGCCGTGCGCAGCGCGGTGGCCGAACTCGGCCTGATGCATCTGCCAAGTCCAACCAGCGCGCACGTCACCGTTAGCGTCGGCGCCGCCACCTTCGAACCCGGCGAAGCACCGTTGACCCCCGACGCCATCGTGCATGACGCCGATTCGGCGCTGTATCGCGCCAAGCAGAGCGGACGGGATCGTACGTCGGCCTGATCCAGATTACGGCTCTGCCGCGTTGCCCGGCCTCACTCCACTGACTGACCCTGCCGTCACCTCGCCCTCGGCGCACCCGTGGATCCGCGCAGCATCAAGCTGAAATCCAGCGTCTGCTGCAGCGGCACGTCCACCCTTTCGATGATGGCGAGCAGCAGGTTGACCGCGCGGACACCGATCTCTCGCATGGGTTGTCGGATGGTCGTCAATGGCGGCGTGAGGTAACTCGACGACGCCAGGTCGTCGAAGCCGACAATGGACAGGTCGTCCGGCACGCGGATACCCAGGTCCCGGCAAGCGGCCAGGGCGCCCAGCGCCATTTGATCGCTGAAGCAAAAGATCGCGGTCGGCGCAGGCGCACGGGTCAATAGCGCCATCGCAGCCGCATGGCCGGATTCTACCGAGAAGTCGCCCGGTACGACGGTCAGTTTGCGCAGACGGCCGCGTGCCTTGCCGGAGGCCCGGACCCCTTCCAGGCGTTGCTGGTGCAGCGGATTGTCGGGCGGGCCGCCCACCACGGCAACCCGCTCGTGCCCCAGTCCATACAGGTGTTCCATCATGGCGCGCGCGGCGGCCGCGTTGTCGATGTGGACGCTGGGGATGCCAAGCGCCGGGTCGAACTCGCATCCGTTGACCACCGGCGCGGCGGCGCCTAGCTGCTTGACGATCTCACGCGCCGTCGGCGGGAGGCCGTGCCCCAGCACGATCAGGCCGTCTGCCTCGTTACGCAGAAGCATCTGCGCGTAGCGCTCCTCGCGATCGGGCTGGTGCTGGGTATCACCCAGCAGGACGGCGTAGCCGACGGCCTGCGCCGCGTCCTCTGCGCCCTGCAGGATCTGGGCGAAGAATGGATTGGCGATGTCCGGGACGGTGACCAGGAGCTTGCCGCTGCGCTGGGTCTTGAGCGTCCTGGCTACTGTGTTGGGGACATAGCCCAGCGCCGCGGCGGCCTGCTCGATGCGCGTGCGCGTGGCGGGCAGGACTTTTTCCGGCCGGGAAAGCGCACGCGACACCGTGCCGGCGGTGACACCAACGTGCTTTGCGATGTCGTAGATGGTTGTAGCCATGACCTTGATTCTTCTTTCTGCTGTGCAGTGCACAACGGGTCTTGCGGAAGGCCCATGCTAGGATGATTCAATCGATTGCATGAGTGCGAATTACGTTGAAGACGCTCAAGGGTCCGGCGCTATTCCTGGCACAGTTCATCGCCGACACACCTCCCTTCAATCGCTTGGACACACTGGCCGGTTGGGCTGCGGGCCTGGGGTATTCTGGCGTACAAGTGCCGACCAACGCGCCGCACCTGTTCGATCTGGCCCAGGCCGCGCAGAGCCAGGCGTACTGCGACGACGTCGCCGGCATGCTGGCCGGGCACGGGCTGCAGGTCACCGAGTTGTCGACCCACTTGCAGGGGCAGCTGGTCGCCGTCCACCCCGCCTACGACCAGCTGTTCGACGGATTCGCACCGTCAGACAAGCGCGGTAACCCCGCCGCCCGCCAGGCCTGGGCGGTTGAACAGTTGCTGTTGGCGGCCAAGGCCAGCCAGCGCCTGGGGCTGACAGCGCATGCCACGTTCTCCGGTGCGCTGGCCTGGCCTTACTTCTACCCCTGGCCGCAGCGGCCGCCCGGGCTGGTGGAAGAAGCCTTCGCCGAACTCGGCCGCCGCTGGCGCCCCATTCTGGATGCCTTCGACGCCTGCGGCGTGGATCTGTGCTTCGAGATCCACCCGGGCGAGGACCTGCACGACGGCGCGACCTTCGAGCGCTTCCTCGATGTCGTGGACCACCACCCACGCGCCAAGATCCTGTACGACCCCAGCCACTTGCTGCTGCAGCAGATGGACTACCTGGGCTTCATCGACCGGTATCACGCGCGTATCGGCATCTTCCATGTCAAGGACGCGGAGTATCGCGCCAGTGCGCACAGCGGCGTCTACGGCGGCTACCAGGACTGGATCGATCGTCCGGGGCGGTTCCGTTCGCTCGGCGACGGCCAGATCGACTTCAAGGCGATCTTCTCGAAGTTCGCGCAATACGATTTCCCGGGGTGGGCGGTGCTGGAGTGGGAGTGTTGCCTGAAGCATCCGGAAGACGGCGCACGCGAGGGTGCGGCGTTTATCCGCGACCACATCATCCGCGTGACCGAACGCGCCTTCGACGACTTTGCCGACAGCGGCGTCGATCCGGAATCGCTGCGCCGCATGCTGGGGACATAGAGCGTGTTATGCGTCTCGACGCGCCACAGGACGCTTCGCACTCACCTCAAAGTACATAACACGCTCTAAGCCAATACCGCCTGGGAGGGCAAGCCATGAGGCACACCATGTCGCGCTTGGGCGCGATGATGTTTCTGCAGTTCTTCATCTGGGGAGCGTGGTTCGTGACCCTGGGCACGTACCTGGTGCAGGGCCCCCTCAAGGCCAGCGCGAGCCAGGTGGCGACCGCATTCCTCAGCCAGTCCATCGGCGCCATCTTGGCGCCCTTCCTGGTCGGCTTGGTCGCAGATCGCTACTTCGCGGCGCAGCGCATCCTCGCGGTGCTGCACCTGGCAGGTGCGGCACTCATGTGGCTGGCATCCACGGCGACGAGCTTCGGCATGTTCTCCGCCTGCGTCATGGGTTACATGCTGCTGTTCATGCCAACGCTGGCACTGGCCAACAGCGTGGCAATGCGGCACATGCAATCGCCTGAAAAACAGTTCCCGCCAGTGCGCGTCGCTGGCAGCGTCGGCTGGATCGTGGCGGGCGTGATGATCGGCTGGCTGGGCTGGGAACAGGCGCACCGGCTCGAACTGACCTTCCGGATGGCGGCGATGGCATCGCTGGCCCTGGGCCTGTATGCCTTCACCCTGCCGCACACGCCGCCGCTGGCGCAACAGCGCGACGCCGGGCTGGGACAGATGCTGGGACTGGACTCGCTGCGGCTTCTGAAGTCGCGCTCCTATTTGGTGTTCTTCCTGGCATCCATCGCCATCTGCATCCCGCTGGCGTTCTACTACAACTTCACCAACCCGTATCTCAACGATCTGGGCGTGCGTGGCGCGGCCGGCCTGCAATCGCTGGGTCAGGTGTCCGAAGTGCTGTTGATGCTGGCCATGCCGTTCCTGTTCGTGCGGTTGGGGGTCAAGACGATGCTGGCGCTGGGCATGGCGGCGTGGGTGCTGCGCTACGTGATGTTCGCCTTTGGCGATGCGGGTAGCGGTTTCTCCTTGCTGGTGATCGGCATCCTGCTGCACGGCATCTGCTACGACTTCTTCTTCGTCACCGGCCAGATCTATACCGATGCGCATGCCGGCCCCGCCGCGCGCAGCAGCGCGCAGGGGTTCATCACCCTGGCCACGTACGGCGTGGGCATGTTGATCGGCACGTTCCTGTCCGGCGCGGTCGTGGAGCACTACACCACGGCGGCGGGCCCGGACTGGCAGCAGATCTGGCTGTTCCCGGCAGGTGTGGCGTTGGTCGTGTTGATCGCCTTCCTGTTGCTCTTCCGCGACCGCCCGGTCGTCGCGTCCACGCCCTCCACGCCCTGAGAACCCCACCCGATGAGCAAGCTTGGAATCGCCATCGTCGGCACCGGCATGATCGGCGCCGTGCATCGTCGCGCGGCGCTGCTGGCCGGTGCCGAGGTCCGCGGCATCGCCGCCTCTTCCCCGCAACGCGCACGCGACGTGGCGCAGTCATGGGGGGTGCCGCGCGCCTATCGCGACATCGAGGAGGTGGTCGCCGATCCGCAGGTGCAGGTGGTGCACGTCTGCACACCCAACCATCTGCACCGCGCCATGGCGCAGGCGGCGCTGCAAGCCGGCAAGCACGTGATCTGCGAAAAACCCCTGGCCACCACGTTGCAAGACGCCCAAGCATTGGCGGCACTGGCTGCCTCGACCGGGCTGGTTGCCACGGTCCCCTTCGTCTACCGCTATCACCCGGTGATCCGCGAGGCACGCGCGCGCATCGCGCAGGGCGAGCTGGGGCCGCTGCGCTTGATCCACGGCAGCTATCTGCAAGACTGGCTATTGGACCCTGCCAGCAACAACTGGCGCGTGGACCCGGCGCTGGGCGGCGCGTCGCGCGTGTTCGCCGACATCGGCTCGCACTGGTGCGACCTGGTGGAATGGGTCGGCGGCGAGCGGTTCGTCGAGGTCAGCGCTGCCTTCGCGACCGTCATCGCCGAGCGCGGCGCCCTCACCGGGCAGAGCTTCAGCACGCCGACGGCGGGCGGCGCGGTGCAGGCGGTCGCGAGCGAGGACGTGGCCGCAGCGATGCTCAGAACCGGCGCGGGCACGCTGGCGTCATTGACGGTCAGCCAGGTCTCGGCCGGACGCCGCAATCGTCTCTGGTTCGAGATCGATGGCGCCAGGGCCAGCGTGGCGTTCGACCAGGAGGACGCCGAACGGCTGTGGATCGGCCTGCCCGACCAGCGCGAGGAAATCTTCGTGCGCGGGCCGGGTGCCGGCAGTGCCGAACAACGCCGGCTGTCGACGTTGCCGGCCGGGCATGCGCAAGGCTATGGCAATTGCTTCGAGGCGTTTGTCGCCGACACCTATCGCGCCATCGAAGGCGAGCGGCCGGAAGGCCTACCTACCTTCGAAGACGGAGTGCGCTCGGCGTTGATCGTCGATCGCGTCATCACATCGGCCAGGACGCGCGCCTGGACGGCCATCGATTGAATCCCGGGAGGACTTCTTCATGCGTACAGCCCTATGCAGGACCGCGACACTCGCACTACTGCTCCTCGTCGCCCTGCCCGCCTTCGCGCGCGACGCCGCCGGCCCACAAAAACCCATCGCGGTGCAGATGTACACGCTGCGCAACGCCGGCTCGCTCGACCAACAGCTGAAGATCGTCCATGACGCGGGCGTGGGCGCGGTGGAAACGGTCGGCATGCACAACGTCAGCGCTGTGCAACTCAAGCAGCTGCTGGACAAGTATTCGATCAAGGCGATCTCGTCGCACGTGCAACTGGCCGAACTGCGCAAGAACCTGGACGCGGTGGTGGCCTTCAACCGGTCGATCGGCAACACGACACTGGTGGTGCCTTACCTGGAAGAGAAGGATCGGCCGACCGATGCCGCAGGCTGGACCGCATTGGGCCAGGAACTAGGCCAAATCGCGAAGCGGCTACGTGCCAAGGGCATGCAACTGGCCTACCACAACCACGACTTCGAACTGGTCGACTTCCATGGCAAGACCGGTCTGGAGCTGCTGTTCGCAGCGGCGGGCCCCGATCTCAAGACCGAGTTGGACCTGGCCTGGGTTGCGCGCGCAGGCTACGACCCGGCGGTGATGCTGGGCAAGTTCAAGGGCCGCATGTTCGCGGTACACGCCAAGGACAATGCCCCGAAAGGCCAGGCCGAGGACGAGGGCGGCTTCGCCTCCGTCGGCCAGGGCGTGCTGGACTGGAACGCGATCCTGCCTGCCGCAGCGGGTGCCGGCGTGCGCTGGTACATCATCGAGCACGACCGTCCGCGCGATCCGGCCACGGTCATCCAGACCGGTGCTGACTACCTGCGTGAACACCTGCCCGCCGGCGCGCATCGCTAGCGCGCTAAGGAGCCTCGCTTGAAAACGATCCTGACAATCGCCGTGGCTCTGCTGGGGGCGACGCTTGCGACCACGGCGTGGTGCAAGGACGACCCGACGACCGGCGCGCAGCTCTACGCAACGCACTGCACGGCCTGCCATGGTGCCAATCGCGCGGGCGTCCCACCTACGTTCCCCGCGCTTACCGACGTGGGCAAGCGGCTGCCGCCCGCGCAGATCAAGGAAAAAATCAGCAAGGGCGGCGGGTTGATGCCGCCCTTTTCGCAGCTGTCGCAACAGGAAGTCGACGATATCGCCAGCTTCCTGGCGCAATAAGAGCAACTCACAAAACGACTGCGCAGCCGCCAGGCGGGCGCTCGGTGCGGCATGTACCACTCGTACGCTGCGGTTGCTCCGCGCCGCCCACGCCCACCTGACGACTGCTTGCTACGTGTTGTTAGCCGCTCTCAGCGACCGGTGCCAACTGCGCGCGGGCGTTACAGCTCGCGCACCCAGATATTGCGGTAACTGACCTTGGAATCGTGCTCCTGCAGGAAGATCGGCGCGCACGCGTGGGGCGCGTACGACGGGGCGCCGATGTACTCGGTCTTGCCCGACAGGACGGTGTCGTTCTGCACCAGCACGCCGTTATGGAGGACGGTGATGCGGGCCGGTGAGGTGAGCCCACCCCCCGGCGAAAAGCGTGGCGCCTTCCAGATGATGTCGTAGGCCTGCCACTCGCCCGGCGCACGCGATGCGTTCACCAGCGGAATGGCCTGCTTGTAGATCGCGCCGGCCTGGCCGTTGGCATAGGTCGGGTTGTTGTCGCTGTCGAGCACCTGCAGCTCATACAGTTCCTGCAGGAAGATGCCGCTGTTCCCCCGCTGCTGGCCTTCGAACCCCCGGGTCGCGGTGGGCGTGCGCCACTCGACATGCAGCTGGATGTCGCAGAAGCGCTGCCTGGTCCGGATGCCCTTGCTCCCCGGGACCACGGTCAGCGCACCGTCGGCGACGCTCCACGGGACCCGACCGCCCTGCTCCGACTCCCAGGCGGAGAGATCTTTGCCATCGAACAGCACGATCGCATCGGAGGGCGCGCCGCCAGCGCGCGTGGCCACGATCGCGGGTACGGGCGTCCACACCTCGGTCTTGGCCGGATCGCGCGACGGGTCGCCGCTGGTCTGCGCTAACGCAGGCGCTGCGGCCAGCAGGCAGGCCACCATCAAAAGGGGCCTGGTCATCGTGTTCCAGGGGAAGTGGCGCATCGGCACATCCTTGCGGTCCATCAGTTGATCGCCCAAGCGGGCGTACCGGGGGTATAGGCCATGTCGCCGTCGTAGCGACCCGGCACGGCGACGTAGCGCAACACTTCGGTCGCCGCGACCTTCGAGGTGAAGAAGCTGAAGATGGCTAGCTGCTTGATCATGGTGAAGTAATGCGGGATCGCTCCCGCCATTTCGGCGGTGCCGGTATCGGTCGTTTCGACGACATGTTTCCTGGCTTCTGCATCCAGGGTACGCAGCAGCTCGGTGCGCGCCTGCGGCGCCAGCGACACGAATCTGCCGCCGGCGCGTTTGTCGATTTCGATCAGCCCGGCGCGGAATGTCGCCTGCTCCCGGGCGGCATAGCAGTCGGTAACGAATTGCGCCATGAACGGGCCAGCGCCGGCGTCCTTCGCCCCCGGCGTTGCGGTCCGCGGCAGGATGGTCTCTGCGATCTCGTCCAGCATGCCGACCTCGGCGGCGGAGAAGAGCGTCTTCGCCCCTGCGGCCGGCGCCTGCCCCTGCACGAGCGCAGGCAGGCCGACCATGGCCGCGCCCGTGGCGGCGACGATCATCTTCAGCAGTTCGCGACGTTCCATCACAGGTTCCCCGCTTTCAGCTCGCGCACGGCGTGATCGGCCGCCCGCGCCGTCAGCGCCATGTAGGTCAGCGAGGGATTCACACAGGCGCTGGACGTCATGCAGGCGCCATCGGTCACGTAGACGTTCGGCGCGTCCCAGACCTGGTTGTGCTGGTTCAGCACCGAGTTGCTGCGGTCGCGGCCCATGCGGGCGGTGCCCATCTCATGGATGCCCTTGCCCGGGGCGTAGTCGTCATCGTGCATCTGCACGTCCTTGACCCCGGCGGCCTCCAGCATCTCCGCGGCATCCGCGGCCATGTCCTTGCGCATGGCCTTTTCGTTCGCGCGCAGGGACACATCCATCGCCAGCACCGGCAATCCCCATTTGTCCTTGCGCTGCGGGTCCAGGCGAATCGTATTGTCGTGGTGAGGCAGCATTTCGCCGAATCCGGTCATGCCGATGCGCCATTTGCCCGGCAGGGTCAGCGCGTCCTTCAGGTCAGCGCCGATGTTCAGTTCGGCGATCTCGCGCGACCACCCGGTGCGGCTGGCGCTGCCCTGATAGCCGAACCCGCGCAGGTAGCCGCGTCTGTCCGCGTCAACGTTACGGAAACGCGGAATGTAGAAACCGCAGGGACGACGGCCGAAGTAGTACTTGTCCTCGTAGCCCTCGATCCTGCCGGAGGCGCCCGCGCCGAAATGATGGTCCATCACGTTGTGCCCCAGCTCGCCGGACGAAGAACCCAGCCCGCCTTCCCAGACATCGGTGGCCGAGTTCATCAGCAGCCAGCTCGAGTTGAAGGAGGACGCGTTAAGGAAAATGACCTTGGCCGTGTACTGATAGGTCTGTCCGCTCTCGGCATCGATGATCTCCACGCCCCGCGCACGCTTGCGGTCCTTGTCGTAAAGCACCTCCTTGACGATCGAGAAGGGCCGCAAGGTCAGGTTGCCGGTCTTCATGGCCGCCGGCAGCGTCGCCGACTGGGTCGAGAAGTAGGCGCCGAAGGGACAGCCCAGGATGCACTTGTTGCGATACTGACAGTTGACGCGGCCCTGCTCGATCATGGGCTGGGTGATGTTCGCGGTGCGCGAGTGAATCAGGTGCCTGGTCCCACCGAAGGCCTTCTTGATCCGCGCGGCCACGTCCTTTTCGACGATGTTCAACGGGATCGGCGGCAGGAACTCACCATCGGGCAACACGTCCAGGCCCTCGCGCGTGCCGGCGATACCGGCGAACTTCTCCACGTAGTCGTACCAGGGCGCGAGGTCGGCGTAGCGGATCGGCCAATCGGTGGCGATGCCGTCCTTGAGATTCGCCTGGAAATCCAGGTCCGACAGGCGATAGCTCTGCCGTCCCCACAGCAGCGAGCGACCACCCACGTGATAGGCGCGGTACCAGTCGAATCGCTTGAGTTCGGTGTAGGGCGATTCCTGTTCGTTTGCCCACATGCCCTGCAGGTTTTCGACCAAGCCGTAGTCGCGCTTCAACACCGGATAGTCGGCCTTCATCGCCTGGGTCGGCCGGTTGTAGTGCGGGAAATCCCACACTTCCTTCATCGCGTTGACATAGTCCTTGACGTGCTCGATGTTGCGTCCGCGTTCCAGCATCAGGACCTTGAGGCCTTTCTCGGTCAGCTCCTTCGCCGCCCAACCGCCACTGATTCCCGAGCCAACGACGATGGCGTCGTAGTGATTGTCTGCCATGGGTTCTACTTCACCTGGGTGGATAGCGTTTCAGACGTCGCAGAGGCGGATTGCCTCGCGCAGCGAGCCGACGGGATCCGGCGCCGTAGGAATGAACTCCTGCGCCAGATAGCCGTCGAAACCGGTGTCGCGGATCGCGCGACAGATGGCGGGATAGTGGAGTTCCTGATCGTCTCCGATCTCGTGCCGTCCAGGCACGCCCGCGGTGTGGTAATGCTTGAAGAAAGCGTGATGCTTGCCGATGGTGGCGATAATGTCGCCCTCCATGATTTGCATGTGGTAGATGTCGTACAGAAGGCCGAAATGATCCGAGCCGATGCGCAGGCAAAGCTCAACGCCCCATGCCGAGTTGTCGCACAGGTAGTCGGGATGATCGACTTTGGAGTTCAGCAGTTCCATCACCAGCACGACGCCGCGCTTCTCGGCGTGTCCGAGGATGCGCTTGAGTCCGGCTTCGGCGTGGACCATGCCTTCCTTGGGGTCCATACCGTTGCGGTTGCCGGAAAAACAGATGAGGTTGCGATAGCCGGCATCGGCCACCAGATCGATGTGCCGCGTGTAGCGCTCGACCAGCTGGTCGTGGAACTGGCTGCCGGCGAAGCCCTTGTCCAGGCCCATCTCCGCACCGTTGCACATCGAGCTGTACACACCATTGGCCTTCAGCGCAGGCCAATCTGCAGGGCCGACCAGATCGATGGCGGCGAACCCAATGCCCTTCACCGTCTGGCAAAGCTGGGCGATCGACTGCTGCGGAAACGTCCAGCGGGCCACGGAATGCTTCAGGTGGCCCTTGCGCGGCTCTGCGGTGGCAGCGGCAAACGCAGGCAACATGCCTGCAACGCCGAGGCCAATGCTCCCGGCGACAGCAACGCGCAGCGCATCCCGTCGCGTGAACCCCGGGGCCGGCGCCGGCCCGCTCGATTGGATAGACATCCGTTTTCCGGCCTCCCAACCGGTATCAAATGCTAAGGATTCGCCGCGATTCAATCGATTGCACCATAAAGTAGGCAATCGCTTTTTTGCAAGACGCAGTGCACGAAACCCATGCTGCAGAGCAAAACGCCTGTCGCGCCAGGCGCTGCATGACGGTGATGGAATGTCGGACGTCGCAGGAGGTGGACTGCTAGACGATCCCAGCCCATCCAGTCGATGCCGACCGGAGGTTTTGTGTCAACAACGCCGCACGCAAGCGGGCAACTTGTTGACGCCTAGCATCGCTTCAGCGCCGCGTTTCGCCTTCGGTCATTCCACCTATCTCAGCGGACCCGGCCCCACCCACGAAGCGAAAATTGAGCCGACCTGCTGGAGTTTTCGGTGCGATTCCCCAAGAGACGCCCGGGCCGCCATGAGGATCAGCGACTACTGCCCAGAGGACTAGCGCAGCGGTGACGAGATCAGCTGCACCTGGAACAGCTCGGGCGGCGCATGGAACCTCCGAATCAGCCACTTTCCGTGGCCATGAGCTGTCTAGAAAACCCTGTGCGTATCAAAGACGAGTCGTCGGACCTTGTTGGAGATCGTTAATAACAAAAAGGCCCTTGGCAAATGCGCCAAGGGCCCTTGTTTACATCTTTAAAAAGATATTCCTTAGAACGGAATATCGTCGTCCGCAAAATCGTCCATCGGCGGCGCCGACTGCTTCTGGGCCGGCTGCTGACGACGCGGGGCATAGTCCTGCCCGCCGCCGCCATCGCCACCACCGTAGCCGCCACCTTGTCCACCGCCACCACCGCCCTGCTGCTGGCGCGGGGCCTGTGCGCGCTGCGGGCGATCGCCGCCCATGCCACCGCCGCCACCGCCGCCTTCACCACGGCCGCCAAGCATCTGCATTTCGTTGGCGACGATGTCGGTGCTGTACTTTTCCACGCCGTCCTGACCGGTGTACTTGTCGTAGCGCAGTTCGCCTTCGACATACACCTGCGAGCCCTTGCGCAGGTACTCACCGGCAATTTCGCCCAGCTTTCCGAAGAACACCACGCGATGCCACTCGGTGCGCTCCTGGTTATTGCCTTCGCGATCCTTGCGCATGCTGGTGGTCGCCAGGCTCACGCGGGTGATCGCCATGCCGGCCTGGGTGTACTTGGTGTCGGGATCGTTGCCGAGGTTGCCGACGAGGATGACTTTGTTGATGCCGCGGGCCATAGGTGCTTCCGAGATGATGCGCTGGCGCCGGGGGCGCGCAGCGATGAATGTCTGTGCGGCAATGTTACCGCACCTGCCCGTCAGCGGTCCTGGCGGGTTGCCGCGCCCGGCTGCCGGGCAAGCGCCCTGCCCGGGGTCGGAAATCCAGCCCGCGCGGGCCTCTGCGACCCTTACCGGCCGCATGCGGCGGCGAATGTGAAGGCGCCGGTTGCACCCGGCGGGACGGATCCGGCCCGGGCACCTATAATCGGCGCACATCACGAACGCCTGCGCATGACCATCGCCGAAGACCTCCCCACCGTCCTGGGCCTGCCCCAGATCCAGTCCCTCGCCGCGCCCGACATGGCCGCGGTGGATGCGCTGATCCGTCGCCGCCTGGCATCGGACGTCGTGCTGATCAATCAGATCGCCGATCACATCATCTCCGCCGGCGGCAAACGCCTGCGCCCGATGCTGGTGATGCTGGCCGGCCATGCCGCTGGCGGCTCCGGCCCGGAGCACCACCAGCTGGCGGCCATCATCGAATTCATCCACACCTCAACCTTGCTGCACGACGACGTGGTGGACGAGTCGGATTTGCGCCGCGGTCGCAGCACCGCCAACGCGTTGTGGGGCAATGCACCCAGCGTGCTGGTGGGCGACTTCCTGTATTCGCGCAGCTTCCAGTTGATGGTCGAGCTGGACCGCATGGAAGTCATGCAGATCCTGGCCGACACCACCAACCGCATCGCAGAAGGCGAAGTGCTGCAGCTCTTGCACGTGCATAACCCCGACACCGACGAGGCCGCCTACCTGCGCGTGATCGAGCGCAAGACCGCGGTGCTGTTCGCCGCCGGCACCCGTCTGGGTGCGCTGGCCTCGGGCGCAGATGCCGATGTGCAGCAGCACCTGTATGACTACGGCATGCAGCTGGGTTTTGCGTTCCAAATCGCCGACGACGTGCTCGATTACGCCGCAGACGCCAGCGACCTGGGCAAGAACCTGGGCGACGATCTGGCCGAAGGCAAGGCCACGCTGCCGTTGATCCATGCAATGGCGCATTCGGACGCGGCCACGCAGCAGCGTCTGCGGCAGATCGTCGAACAAGGCGATGCTGCAGCGATGCCGGAAGTGTTGGCAGCCATCCACGCCACCGGCGGGCTGGACTACAGCCGTCAACGCGCCGCCGAATACGCCACCGCTGCCGAACAGGCGCTGGACACCCTGCCCGCCAGCCCGGCGGTGGCCGCATTGCGCGGCCTGGCCCGTTACGCGGTCGAACGCACGCACTGATCCGAAGCGCTGGGCGCTCCGGACGGGAGTGGGCAGTTGGGGTGGGGGATTCGCACAAGCAGCGTTGCTCGCGCTTTTACGCATCCCGGCATGCGATCGCCGAACGGTTGATCGGCGGACATCACTGAGCACAAACGTCAGTGGGTGGATTGGTTGAAGAACGGGACCGCACTTTGCAAATCCCGAATCCCCAATCCCGGCTACCGCCCAAACCGCTCATCGAAGAAGTCGCCCAGCATGCGGTACGCACGCTTGGCCGCGCGCGGGTTGTACAGGCAACCGGGCGGGCTGTTGGCATCGGCTTCGGCAAAGCAATGCACCGCACCGCTGAAGTTGACGAACTGCCAGTCGGCGCCCGCAGCATTCATCTCGGTTTCGAACGCCGCGATGTCCGCCTTGGTCACGCTCTTGTCGTCGGCGCCGTTGAGCACTAGCAGCGGGGTTTTGGCCGAGCCGGCAGCGGCCGGGCTAGGCGTGGAGATGCCGCCGTGCAGGCTGACCACGCCGGCCAGCTGCGCACCGGCACGCACCAGTTCCAGCACCGTGGTCCCGCCGAAGCAGAAACCCACCGCACCGATGCGCGTGGCATCCAGCGGTGCCTTTCCGGCCTGCGCCTTGAGCACGTCGACTGCTTTCAGCGCGCGTGCGCGCAACGTCGGCGGGTCCTTCTTCAACGCCCCGGCGAACTGCCCGGCCTCGCTATCGTTGGCCGGACGCTTGCCCTTGCCGTACACATCGGCCACCAACACCACGTAATCGTCGCCGGCCAATTGCTTGGCTTTGGCCACCGCCGAGTCGTTGACGCCGCGCCAGTTCGGCACCATCACCAGGCCGGGGCGCTTGGCATCGCCGGCATCGTCGTAGACCAGCACGCCGCTATAGGTGTCCTTGCCGACCTTCCATTCCAGCGGCTTGGCTTGCATCGCGGCCATCGCCGGAAATGCCAACGACGCCAACACGCCGACCAGACCCACACCGCTCCACGACCATTGCTTGTGCATGCGCTTGCTCCCGGGATTTGCGCGAGTGTAGGCCTAGCCGGCGTGCAGGAGTGGTCGCGGCGCACGGAAGACAGCTACCAGCGAATGGGTAGCCCACCGATGTCGATTCTGTCCGCCGCCGAGGCGATCGCGTGTCGGCACGCTCTCGTGGCCCTTCTACTGCGTTGAGGCTATCGCGCGCGCGATGGCGTGACAGCCAGAATCCTTACTGCACGCCCAGCCCGGGGATGGCACTGATCGCCGCCGGGTCGAATCCGGCCAACTGCGCGAAATGCCGGCCGCGTGCAACGTAATCGCTGTAGGCACCGAAGCTGGGCGCGCCCGGCGACAGCAGCACCACACCGCCCTGCGCACCCAGCGCATCGCGTGCCAGTTGCATGGCGTGTTCCAGATCGGTGGCGGCGTGCAGCCCGAAACGGCCGGTGACGGACAGTGGCTCCAGCAGCGCATGGATACGCGGGCCGTTGGCGCCCATGGTGACGATTTCCAGCGGCGCCTGCTGCGCCATCTGCGCGGCAAACTCCTGCCAATCCAGCCCGCGGTCATGCCCGCCGACCAGCAAGGCGACGCGTCGCTGCGCAAAGCAGGCCAACGCGGCCAACGAGGCATGCGGTGTCGTGCTGATCGAGTCGTTGACATAGCTGATGCCGTCCACGCTGCCAAGCAACTGCAGACGATTGGGCAACGGACGAAAGCTTAGCGCCGCCGGTGCCAGCGCTGCGGCATCCAGGCCCAACGCTTCGATTGCGGCCAGCACCGCGCACAAATTGCGGCGATTGTGCTCGCCAGGCAGCGGCACGTTGGCGGTATCGAAGATGGCCTGCTCGCCGCGATACACCACCTCGCCGCGCAGATGCCAGCCATCGGCATGATTGAACCAGCGCACTTCGCTGTCCGGCAGCTGCAACCCGCGCAACAGCGGATCGGCGGCGTTGAGCAAGGCGATCCGCGGCCGCCCTTCGGTCACCAGCGAGAGCTTGTCGCGCACATAGCGCGCCTCGTCGCCATGCCAGTCCAGATGTTCGGGAAACAGGTTCAAGACCACGGCCAGTTGCGGTCGCGCGCCGCTGCGCCCGACCTCGCCGGTCTGGTAGCTGGACAACTCGATCGCCCAGTACGCCGGCGGCGGTTGCGGTGCCAGCACTTCCAGCAACGGTTGGCCGATATTGCCGACCAGGGCGGTGCGATGCCCGGCACTGCGCAACAGGTGCGCCAGCAATGCGGTGGTGGTGCTCTTGCCCTTGGTGCCGGTCACGCAGATGGTGCCGGTCACATCGCCGTCGGCCCGCACGTGTTCGGCAAACCACAACGCGGTGCCGCCGATGAACTGCGTACCGTGCGCAGCAGCGGCAGTGAGTGCTTCGGCGCGATACGGACTGATGCCCGGCGACTTCACCACAACCTCGAACCGGCCCAACGCCTGCGCGCTGGCGTCGGTTTCCACCTGCAACGCCGCATCGGCCAATGCATCCAGCTCACGCGCTTCTTCGGCGTTGCAAAAGACCGTCAGCGGTTGCGTGGGTAAGGCACTACGCAGCGCGCGATAGGCAGCGCGTCCCTCACGCCCCCACCCCCACAACGCAACCGCCCTGCCCTCAAACTGCGAAATTCGCACGCACGCGCTCCCACAGCGCCGAGGGAATGAGGTGCTCGCCATCGATGGCCATCAGCGATTCCAGCTGCAGGTCCTGCGCATCCAGCTGCGGCTGGATCTCGCGGATGAAACGCTTCACCAACGCGTCTTCCTTCCACTCCGCGCGCGTTGCCAGCAGCGCCATCGCCGCACGCGATTCGCGGCCTTCGCCCACGCATTCGAATGGCTTGTGGTCCTGAAATTCCAGCAGCGCATCGTAGCCGCCGGCCTGGCTGGCATCGTCGAGCAGATTGCGCCCGAAGATCCTGACCAGACGCGTCTTGGGCATGAACGGCGCCAGCGCCAGGAACACGAAATGGCATTTGGGGCACACGCCGCACCAGCGGTGCACCGGGCGCTCGCCCATGATGTGGAAGTTACGATTACAGCTGGAAAAATGTGCGTCGTAGTGATCGGTCTTGGCGAACTGCCGCGCTACCGCCAGCTCAGACAGTGGCCGCAGCAGCGAGTAGTAACGCAGATCGGCCGCCACGTGACGCTGCACATACGCGCCAAACGCCTGCTCGAATGCCCAGCCCTTGGACCACTGGTGATTGACCTCGCCGGTGCCGGGAATCTGGCTGCCGTAGCTGGCCGAGCGTTCGTTGGAGAACACTACCTGGTCCACGCCGGTCAGCAGCGCCGACAACACCAGGATGGCCGAGTTCACAGCCGTCACCGGGATATGCCCGTTCCACGCACCCTGGCGGTTGAGCTCGAACAACTCCGGTGCCAGCACGCGGCCGACGTTGAGCACCGGCAGGCCGGTGCGCTCGGCACAGGCGCGGATCAGTTGCGAGCCGCCGATCCAGCTGACGGTCTGCGCGATGCCTGCATGCCGTAATGCTTCGATGCTGACCAGCGAATCCTTGCCGCCACCGATGGCGACCAATGCATGCTCGCGCAGGCCCAACGCAGGCGCTTGCGCAGTTGCCGGCGCAGCCACCGGAAAGTTGATCTTGCCGTGCAGATTCAAGCCATTGCGGTAGGCGAATTCGCCCAAGCCGTGCAGATACACGCTTTCCACCAGCGCGGCGGTGTCGGTATCGATACTGTAACTGTCGATGGCGATGGCCGGCGGCACCGCAGCCTTGTAGTAACTCACGCCCGCAATGAGATGTAGCAGCTGCAAGGCCTGTTGAACGGCAGCGGCACGCGCGCCATCCAGCACGAACGGCGCGCCGGGCACGGCAACGGTTTCCACCAGTTCCGGACCCTGGTCGAAGGCATACACCAGCGTCGCCACGCCGGTCTGCGCGTCGAGTGCGCAGCGCACGAAACGGAAGGTGGAGATCTGGTGTTTGTCGAAAGCGCTCATGGACTACCTGCAAGAACCCGTTGCCGACGCAGATAGCGTCGGCACAGGGCATATTCAATCATGGAAAACGGCACCGCAGCCCACAGCAGCGGCAGGCAGCCGATGACGAACAACAGCAGCAGCACTTGCGAGCCAATCACCCGCGCATCGCCAGTGGCCGCCAACGCCACCAGGAGATACAGCAGCAACGCCGGCAGATAGCTGAGCGCGCTCAACACCACCGTGCGCAATGCCATGCCACCGGCATGCTGCGCGGACGCGGTCGCTCGCCTGTCGCGGCGACGCTGCCAGAGCGCCGCGCTCCATGCGCCAACGCCCGCCGCGACCAGCGCCGGCAGCACCCACTTCAGGCTATCGGTCCACTGCACCCGCTGGCCGGCCATGTCGATGGCGGTGGAAAACACCATCGACACGGCACCGGCCACGGTACTGAGCAAGACGAACTCAGCCAGCGGGCGCATCGATCACCTCTTCGCGCGGCAGCTCACGCTGGTTGTAGGTGCTGGCCATCGAATAGCCGTACGCACCGGCATCGGCCACCAGCACCACATCGCCGGGAGCAGTGGCAGCTGGCAGACGGCGGCGCTTGCCGAACACGTCCGACGACTCGCAGATCGGGCCGACGATATCGAAACCGCCATCGGCAACGGCATCGAGCCGGCTGAGGTTTTCGATGTCGTGCCAGGCATCGTAGAGCGCCGGGCGGATCAAGGTGTTCATGCCCGCATCCAGCCCTACGCGCTGCACGCCATCCTTTTCGATCACCTGGGTGACGCTGGCCAGCAACACGCCGGCTTCGGCCACCAGATACCGGCCCGGCTCGATCGCCAGGCGGTAGCCCGGATGCACCGCCTTGACCTCGGCCAGCCCCTTGGCCCACACGTCCAGATCGAACGGCTCGTCTTCAGCGCTGTACGGAATCGGCAGACCGCCGCCGATATCGATGGTTTCCACCGTGCCGATGCGGCGCGCGAAACCGGCCAGTTCGTCGTACATCATGCGCCAGTGCTCGCCGGTCTCCACGCCACTGCCCAGGTGCGCATGCACACCGGTGATGGTGACCTCCAGCGTGCGCGCGACTTCAACGAACTCGTCCACACGCGTGGACGACAGGCCGAACTTGGACGCCTTGCCGCCGGTGTTGACCTTCTCGTGATGGCCATCGCCATGCCCCAGGTCGATCCGCAGCCAGACATTGCGGCCGCGGAATACCTCCGGCCAATTGCGCAACGCTTCGACGTTGTCCACGGTGACGGTCACGCCTAATGCAAATGCGGCCTCGTATTCGGCCTTGGGCGCAAAGCTTGGGGTAAACAGCACGCGGCGCGGCGACAACTCCGGCAGGGTCTGGAACACACGGCGCAATTCGCCATGCGACACGCATTCCAGCCCAAAACCGGCCTGCTCCAGCGCGATCAGAATCGCCGGATGCGCATTGGCCTTGATTGCGTAATAGCGTTGATCCACCGCCGAAATCTGCGCCAGTGCATGCGCACGCGCACGCACAGTGGGCAGGTGATACGCATAGCGCGGCGTGCCGGCCTTGGACAGCGTCAACAGATGCGCACGCTCGGCATGCCACCACGGCGTGGCACGCGGACGCACCGAGCCGATGATCTCGCGCCAGCGCGGGCCGAACACCTCGCCTTCGCTCACCGGCATCGCGCCGCTGTCGATCAACTCGGCATGCAAAATCGGCAACAGGCCGTCGGCGTCGGCTTCGTCGATGACGAAAGTCAGGTTCAAGTCGTTGGACGACTGCGAAATCATGTGCACGCGTTCCTGCCCGAACGTGGCCCACACGTCCGACAGTTTGTGCAGCAATGAGCGCATGCCACGGCCAACCAGGGTGATCGCCGCGCAAGGAACAATAATCTTGACCTTGCAGATCTGCGACAAGTCCGCCGACAACGCCGCCAGCACATCGGTGTTGACCAGGTTCTCGGATGGGTCCAGCGATACGGTGACGTTGGTTTCGGCCGAGCCGATCAAGTCCACCGACAACCCATGCTTCTTGAACAAGGTAAACACGTCGGCCAGAAAGCCCACCTGCTGCCACATGCCGATGCCTTCCATCGACACCAGCACGATGCCGTTGCGGCGGCTGATCGCCTTGACGCCCAGCACCGGCTCGGCATTACCGTCGATGCTGGTGCCGGGCAACTCCGGGCGCTCGGTATCCAGGATCGCCATCGGCACGCCGGAATCGCGGCACGGCTTGATCGAGCGCGGATGGAGCACCTTGGCGCCGGTGGTGGCAATTTCCTGCGCTTCGTAATAGTCCAGACGGGTCAGCAGGCGCGCGTCCGGCACTTCCTTCGGGTTGGCGCTGAACATGCCAGGCACATCGGTCCAGATTTCCACGCGGCTGGCACCGAGCAGCGCACCGAAGTACGCCGCCGATGTATCCGAGCCGCCACGACCAAGAATCGCAGTACCGCCATCGGCGTGCCGCGAAATGAACCCTTGCGTGATCAGCAAGCGCGTGGGCTGCGCATCGAAGCGCGTACGCCAGTCCGCATCGGACTGCCACTGGCACGACACCGACAAGCGCTTGGACCATTCGCTTTGATTGGGTTGCGGCGGCAATGCCGACAACCACTGCCGTGCGTCCAGCCAGCCCATATCCAGGCCGCTGGCATGCAGATATGCCGCACCGATGGTGGAAGACAGCAATTCGCCCTGCCCCAGGACCTCGGCCTGCCAATCGAGCGTGCGCGTTGCAGCGCGCGCATCGGCAACCAGGGCATGCAATGCGGCCAGCCGCTCGCCGAGGACCGCATCGGCATCGAGCTCGAGCTCGGTCAGAAACTCGCGATGGCGGTGTTCCAGCGCTGCCACGCGCTGTGCGCTGTCGGCCGCGCCATCGGCAATGGCGGTGAGTTCGTTGGTCACGCCCGAGAGCGCGGACACCACCACCAGCACGCGGCCGCCGGTTTCGTTCGCCCGTTTGCTCGCCAGTTTTCCAATCGTGTCCCAGCGATGACGACGCGACACCGAGGTGCCGCCGAACTTGAGGACGATCCAACGATCGGTAGAGTGGGGAGCTGACATGGAGTAGGCGTTTATGATGGGGGAAAGAAGCCGGGATGCCGGGCGGAACCTCCGATTCTACTGCCAATGGCGCGCCTCTGACCCCGCGTGCGGTCGCACTCCGCAGCGCCGCTCTTCATCGCGGCAACGGTTTGCGCTGCAACCATCCGCAATGTTCCTACCACCGAGATCGCACCGCGCATGAGCAAGCACCGCTACCTGCAACTGGATGTCTTCGCCAGCCGCACCGGCTCCGGCAACCCGCTGGGCGTGGTGTTCGACGCGGGCGCGCTGTCAACCGAGCAGATGCAGCAGATCGCCGCATGGCTGAACCTGTCGGAGACGATCTTTTTTGTGCCGGTCAGCATGCCGGATGCCGACTATCACATCCGCATTTTCACCCCGCGCGCGGAGCTGCCGTTTGCCGGCCATCCCAGCGTCGGCGCGGCGTGGGCCGCCGCAACTCATGGGCTGACCGCGTACAAGGCCGATGGCCGGCTGCACCAGCAATGCGCGGCCGGCGTGCTGCCGGTGGACGTGTTCGACCGCCATGGCGCCTTGCAAGTGCGGCTGCGCGCGCCGCGCGCGCACATCATCGCAACCGGCGACACCCACGCGGCAGCAGTGCAGGCAGCTAGCGCCGGATTGCAGGTAGCACAGCATCCCGCAGAACTCTGGAACAACGGCCCGAACTGGTGGCTGCTGGAGCTGGCCGACGCCGCGGCGGTGCGCCAGGCCGTGCCGGATCTTGCCGCGATTATCCGCCTGACCCAGGCCAGCGCGGCCACCGGGCTGGCGATTTATGCAGCTGTGCAGGACGGCGACGCAGATCTGGTGGTGCGCGCGTTTTGCCCCGGCGACGGCATCCCCGAAGATCCGGTCACCGGTAGCGCCAATGCCTGCATTGCCGCACGCCTGCATGGCGAGAACCGCCTGCCCGGTGAGGCGTCGCGTTACGTCGCCAGCCAGGGCCGCGAGGTGGGCCGCGATGGCCGCATCCAGGTGGAAGTGGATGATGCAGGCGAAGTCTGGATTGGCGGAACGACGCTGCAGGTGATCGACGGCCGCATCGATTGGTAAGCTGCCGCGCCCTGTTCGCGGATCCGCCACCATGACCACCCGCCGTTTCCTGCAACTGGATGTGTTCTCCGCCCGCCCTGGCAGCGGCAATCCGCTGGCGGTGGTGCTGGATGCGCAGGGTCTGGACGATGCGGCGATGCAGGCGATCGCCCGCTGGACCAAGTTGCCGGAAACCACCTTTGTGTTTCCCGCAGCCGATGCGCACAGCAGCTACCGGCTACGGATGTTTTCGCCGCAAAAAGAGGTTCCCTTCGCTGGCCACCCCAGCGTGGGCACGGCGCATGCGGTGCTCGACGCTGGGCTGGCCGCGCCAGACGAAGGCCTGCTGGTGCAGGACGGCATTGCCGGCCAGTTGCCGCTGCGCGTGGAGCAGATCGATGGCCACCGCAGCATCGCCATCCGCACGCCGCGCGCGCGCGTTACCGAACAGGTGGACGCGGACGACCCGCGTCTGCGCGATGCACTGCACGGCTGGTCGCTCGGCGCCCTGCCGCCCGCGTTGATGGATGGCGGCCGCACCTGGTGGGTCGTGGAGCTGGCCAGCGAAGCCGCATTGCGCAGCCTGCAGCCGAGCTGGGACGCGATTGCCGCATTGGCCGAATCCACCGGCAGCATGGGCGTCTTCGCCTACGCGCGTGCCGCTCGGGCCGGCAGCTACGATCTGGCGGTGCGCGCCTTTGTGGGCAATGGCCGGCGTTTTGAAGACGCCGCGTCCGGTGCGGCCAATGCCGTGCTCGCGGCCTGGCTGGACAGCCGCCACGCACTGCCCGGCAAAGAGCGGCGCTACGTGGTCAGTCAGGGACGCGAGATCGGCTTCGATGCCTTGCTGGAACTGCGCATCGACAGCAACGGCGACGTGTGGTCCGGCGGCCAGGTACAGACGGTGATTCGCGGGACCTTGGACTGGGGCTGAGCGCAGCCGACATGTTGGTGTTCGCCCAGCTTGATGCGTGCGGTGCACAGACAAAGAACCCATAAAAATTCTTCCGCGCTGCGAACTCGGCCCGATCAACATCCGTCGTAAGGTGCACCTGCGTTTAGCGGTCAAACTCAGAAACAGTTGCAGTCTGCCCGATGCGACGTGCCATCAAGTACTAGCAGCAAACGCTCACCTGCCGCAGATCTCGCAAAAAAAACGCTGCGGTTTCCCGCAGCGTTTTTGACGAACAACCCACACGCAGTCAATCAGTCAGGGCGCACATCCACGCGTACGCGGATCCGGTCGCCCGGGTTGTAATCGCTGCGCGTGTGGTAAGTGCGGCCCGCATATTCGTACGTCACGTCGTAGCCATCCACACGCTCGCGCGAGGTGCGGTACGACACAGGTTCGCAGACGCTGACGTTGCCTTGATAACTGCGGTGATTGGCCTCGTAGATCGAGCGGCCTGCCGCGACGCCGGCCATGGTGCCAACGGCAGTGCCAACCAGACGTCCGTTACCGCCACCGACCTGACTGCCGAGCACCGCACCGGCGATACCGCCGATGACGCTGGCAACGCCGCGATTGGAGGCATTGGGCGAGCCATAACTGCCGCCATCGCGGGAGTAGCCATCATTGCTGGTGTAGTAGCCATCGGACGGACGGTTGTAGCAGCGCTCGCTGCTGCGTTCGTTGTAGGAGTCGGACACGATGATCGGGTCCACGCGTACGACGCGTGCGTATTCGTAACGACCGTCCTCGTAGCTGCCACGACCATTGTCGCGGTAGCCGCTGTCGTAGCGCTGCGCCGTTGCATTGCCCGCCACGGCCAGACCCATTACCAGAGCACCAAGCACAAGAGTTTTCATTGCGGCAGCTTCACAGGGAGGACACGTTGCCGATGCTCGGCTTGTTGCAGTGAAACCGCCCTGAACCGAACAGGCCTTACAAAGGCCTATTCAGGTTGCCGCCAGCTGCGCGCGCCGGCATGGTCCGCCGACGCTCCGCAGCCTTGACACACATCAGTTGGAAAATTCGCTTTCCAGGCTGATCGGCACGGCGCTGAGCGCCTTGGATACCGGGCAATTCTTCTTGGCGGTATCGGCCAGCTCACGGAACTTGGCTTCGTCGATCCCCGGCACCACCGCCTTGAGCTTCAGACGGATCTGCGACAGCTGCGGGCCGCCTTCCATCGACAGATCGACGTCTGCACGGGTGTCCAGCGAGGTCGGCGGAAAGCCGGCTTCGGTCAGCTGCGCCGACAGCGCCATGGTGAAGCAGCCCGCGTGCGCGGCAGCGATGAGTTCTTCAGGATTGGTGCCCTTCTCGTCGCCGAAGCGGCTGCTGAAGGCGTAGCGGGTGTTGTCCATCAAGCCGCTCTGCGGCGTGCTGAGTTGACCCTTGCCGGTCTTGAGGTCGCCTTCCCAGTGAGCGGTGGCGTGACGTGAAATACCCATTGCGATCTCCTGCGATTGAAAGGGACCGTCACCTTAGGCGAGCGGGTGTTAGCGCTTGGTGCTTGTTGCGGGGAATCGGGAATCGGGAATCGGGAATCGGGAATCGCAAGAGCGTGCACTGCCACACGCATTTGGTCGCGCGGCTGAGGTCAGGTTGGCGGCGACTCAAGACAAGCGACAAGCAGCGGCAACGGGATGCATCGCGAAGGAGACGCTGCATCGTTACGGTGGAGCTCGATTCGGACGACCTGCGACGCACGGCTGGTGGCTGCGTAGCGATGCTGACAGACGGCCATGCTCGAGTGCCGGGATGCATGCCTGCGCGCAGGAAAAAAACGGGCGCTGCTACGGCTGTCGCTGCGCCCGGTGTTCAGTATTCGGTGGATCTTTCGCAGGCACTGCGCTCCCGCGGTGCCTGCGAGCGCACGTGCGGGCAATCAGCCCAGCAGGGTTTCCAGCACCGCCATACGTACGGCGACACCGTTGGCGACCTGGCGCAGCACGCACGATTGCGCGCCGTCGGCGACCTCGTCGGTGATTTCCACGCCGCGGTTGATCGGGCCCGGATGCAGCACTGCGGCATCGCGGCCGGCGCGCGCCAGACGCTCGCGGGTCAGCCCGTAGTCGCTGTGATATTGCTCCAGCGACGGCACCAGGCCTTCTTCCATGCGCTCGCGTTGCAGGCGCAGCATCATCAGGGCGTCGGCACCTTCCAGCATGGCGTCGAAATCCTGGCCGACCACGCAGCCGTCCAGCATGTCGTCATCGGGCAGCAGGCTGGCCGGGCCGCACACGCGGATCTCGCCAGCGCCCAGCGTGCGCAGTGCATGCAGGTCCGAGCGCGCCACACGCGAGTGCTTCACGTCGCCGACGATCACGACCTTGAGCTTGGAAAAATCGGTGCCCTTGGCCTGGCGCAGGGTCAGCATGTCGAGCAAGCCCTGGGTGGGATGCGAACTGCGGCCATCGCCGGCGTTGATCAATGCGGTGCCCTCGCCTGCGGCAGCGGCCAGCGCTTCCACCGCACCGTCATCCGGGTGGCGCACGACAAACCCACGCACGCCCATCGCTTCGAGATTTTTCAAGGTGTCGCGCGCGGTCTCGCCCTTACGGGTGGAGGAGGTGGACGCGTCGAAATTGAGCACGTCCGCACCCAAGCGCTGCGCGGCGAGATGGAATGAACTACGCGTACGCGTGGACGGTTCAAAAAAAAGCGTGCACACCGCCGTGCCGGCCAGCACGCTGCGCTTGCCGACCCGGCCGACCGCGGCATCGCGGATCTGGCCGGCACGGTCGAGCAGTTGCAGCAGCGTGGTGCGTGGCAGTCCTTCCAGGGTGAGCAGGTGACGCAGGCGTCCGTCCGAATCGAGTTGCATGGTGGTCATCGCAGGTCGGGAATCAAGGGAGAAGAGTGGCTTGGTAGGGCGCGGCCAGCCAGCGTTCGACGATAACGGCCGCCGCCATGGCGTCCAGTGCGTCGGCATCGCGGCGGCGCTTGCGCCCATCGGCGCGTTCGCGCGCAAACCGCTGCGCGGCTTCGACCGAACTGGAGCGTTCGTCGATCAGCACGACCGGCAGCGCATAGCGTTCGCGCAATTGCCGGGCGAAGGCATGCGCGCGTTTACGGGCAGGTTGGTCCTTGTCGTCCAGCGTGAGCGGGTCGCCGACCACCAGGCCATTGGGTCGCCATTCCTTGTGCACGCGATCCAGCGCTGCCCAGTCCGGGCCGTTGGCATGCACATTGATGACCGCGACTGCACGCGCACCGGCACCCAATGCGGTACCGACCGCCACACCGATCCGGCGCGACCCCACGTCGAAGCCCAGCACTGTGCCATCGGGGCGGAGTGCGCCCGCCTCAGGCATGCCCGGAATAATCCGTGAGCCGGAACAGGTCCACACCGATGCGCCCGGCAGCGGTCTGCCAGCGATCTTCCAGCGCGGTGTCGAACAATACATTGGCGTCCGACGGTGCGGTCAGCCAGCTGTTCTCGCCCAATTCGAATTCCAGTTGGCCCGCGCCCCAGCCGGCGCAGCCCAGTGCCACCAGCGCATTGCGCGGGCCTTTGCCGGCGGCCATGGCTTCGAGGATGTCGCGCGACGTGGTCAGGAACACGCCCTGCCCCACTTCCAGGCTGGAATCCCATTCGCGCGCATCGTCATGGATGACGAAGCCGCGCTCCGGGTGCACCGGCCCGCCACTGAGCACGATCTGCTCGCGCAGCTGCGCATCGTCGGTGTCGATGCCCATCTGCGACAGCACTTCGCCCAATGTGTACTCGGACGGCCGGTTGACCAGCACGCCCATCGCGCCATTTTCGTCGTGCTGACAAATCAGCGCGACGCTGCGCGAAAAGGTGGGATCGGACAGCGCCGGGAGCGCGATCAGCAGTTGGTTGGCCAGAGGCGTGGGCAAAACAGACATGGCCGCATTCTAGCCGTTCGTTCCGCCGCGCGCAGAGCCACTGCCATACTTGCCGCCTATTGCATGCCAAGGACCGACGATGCTGCCTACACCTGGAACCGTACCCGCGCGCTCCGACGCGCCACTGCCCCGCCAGACCCGCGTCTTGATCGTACTGGTGGCGCTCTTGCAGGGCTGCCTGCTGTATCTGGCCGCAGCGGGACAACAACATGGCGTGTGGCCCTTCACCGAACTGGGCGCCCGAATCTGCTGGTACACCGTGGTGGCGATCGTGCCCAGCCTGTTACTGCTGAGCGTGCAGGATCTTCGCGACTGGCGCCTGTGGCAGCACGTGGCGGCAAGCACGCTGGTATTGGCTGCCCTGGGCAGCTGGGCGGCGTGGAGCAGCACTGGCGCGCCGGCCCTGCAGGTCGCGCGGGTCCTTGGTCCGTTCGGCTTCACCATCACGGTCGGCTGGTTCGTCGCGCTGCCCTGGATGCAACATCGGCAGCTGCACGGCCATTGGCGGGCCGGCTACCGCGACCTGTTCGAACACGCCTGGCAGAACGGCCTGACCCTGGCACTGGCGCTGCTGTTCGTGGGCGTGTGCTGGATGGTGCTGGGGCTATGGGCCAGCCTGTTCGCGCTGGTCAAGATCAGGTTTTTTGCCGAACTGTTCCACGAACAGGCGTTCGCCTACCTGGCGACCGGCGCCATCACCGGGCTGGGCATCCTGATCGGGCGCACCCAGCACCGCGCGGTGCAGGTGATGCGGCAGATCCTGTTCGCCCTCTGCACCGGGCTGCTCCCGCTGCTGGCCGGCATCGCGCTGCTGTTCCTGCTGGTGCTGCCGTTTACTGGGCTGCAGGCGCTCTGGCAGACCCGTTCGGCGGCGTCGATCCTGCTGAGCCTGGTGTTCGGGCTGGTGCTGTTTACCAACGCGGTGTACCAGGATGGCAGCGGGCTGCCGCCGTATCCGCGGTGGTTGCGCCGGATGATCGAGGCCGGGTTGCTCAGCCTGCCGCTGCATGCGGCGCTGGCCGCCTACGCGGTGGGCCTGCGCATTGCGCAGCACGGCTGGACCAGCGAACGCGTCTGCGCGGCCTTGCTGGCCGCGCTGGCGCTGGCATATGCCATGGCCTACGCGTTCGCGGTGCTGCGGCCGCGCGCCGATCGTTGGCTACCGCAGCTGGCCGGCGGCAACATGGCGCTGTCGTGGGTGGTGATCGGGCTGGCAGTGCTGGTCAATACACCGCTGCTCGACCCGTATCGCATCACCGTGCAGAGCCAGATGCAGCGCCTTGCCAACGACACGCCCGAGACCCTGCAACAGAATCTGGAATTTCTGCGTTTCGACAATGGCCGCCGCGGCTATATGGCCGTGCAGTCGCTGCGCGCGACGCCCCCCTTTGCCGGCAGCCCGGAGCGCAAGCAGAAGCTGGAGCAGTTACTGGCACGCACCAGCCGCTGGGCAGGCAGTGAGCCAGTAGAAGACCAGAAGGACAAACAGCTGACTGACCTGACCCAAATCCGCAAGCACGTGACCGTAGCTGCCGGCCAGGCAGAGCCGCCAGCGGACTGGTGGCACTACCTGGTGCGGTCCAAGATGCTCTGGGGCGCCTGCACGCAGGGCAACAGCAACTGCGTCGTCAGCAGCAGCGACCTCGATGGCGACGGCGAGCTCGATGTGCTGTTGTGCAATCTCGGCGCCGACTATGTGGTTGCCTGCGAGCTGCAGACCCGCAGCGGCGGTGGATGGTATCAAGCCGGTACGGCAAAGCTCTATTCCCTGGACGATGCGGCCATGAGCGAAGTGAGCCAGGCGCTGCGCAATGGTCAGCTACAGACGCGGCCCAATCGCTGGCCGGACCTGGCGCTGCCGGGAGGCCGACGCATCCACATCACCCCCAACGAAGTAGGCATCCGGCCGGAACCTCAGCCATGAGCGGCTACTGCAGCATCGCGCCCGGCCACCCGGTGCATGGGCATTACCACGACCACGAATATGGGTTCCCGCAGCGCGAAGAACGCGAACTGTTCGAGCGCCTGGTGCTGGAAATCAATCAGGCCGGCCTGAGCTGGGAAACCATCCTGCGCAAACGCGCCAATTTTCAGCAGGCGTATGACCGATTCGACGTGGATACGGTCGCGGCGTATGGCGACGCCGAGATTGCGCGCTTGATGAGCGACGCCGGCATCATCCGCAACCGTCTGAAAATCCTGGCGGCCATCCACAACGCGCAGGTCATCCAGACCTTGCGCCGTTCGCATGGCAGTTTTGCGCAATGGCTAGATGCGCAGCATCCGCTCGACAAGCCGGCCTGGGTCAAACTGTTCAAGAAGACGTTCCGCTTCACCGGCGGCGAAATCACCGGCGAATTCCTGATGAGTCTGGGCTACCTGCCCGGCGCACATCACGCACAATGCCCGGCGTTCAAACGCATCGCCAAACTCAAACCGGCCTGGATGCAGGCAGCATGAGCGCGCGGATGTTCAAGCACGGAGGCAGACACGCTTTCGGCATGCTGCCATCGGCTGTGTCAGCAAGGAAACGCAACGGCTGCCTGCTCGTGCTCGTCGCCCATGCCGGGCTGGTTTTCCAGGCACATGCGGCCCCGCCAACGACTGCGACGGTCTCGCAGGTACTGGAACAATTGCGTCGCGAAATCGTCGCCGAGCCAATCGGCAACCCCACCCCGATCGATACCGTGCTGCAGCGCCATGCCGACACTACCGGGCTCAGCTTCGACCTCGGCAGGCCGGACGACAGCGACGATGCCGAAGCACCCCCAGCCGTGCAGCCAGTGGGTGTGACAGATGCGGAGTGGCTGGCAGTACAGGCTTACCGCACCACCAGTGCCAGTGCAGAGAACGACATCGCTGAAAACGGCAACCACCACTACACATTGGCCGACCTGGACGAAGACGGTCAGCGCGATCTGATAGACGATGCGTATGTCGGCGGCACCGGGCTCTTCAACGACATCTCCGTGCTGCGCTACGACCGCGCGCAGGGCTTCCGCCCGGCAGTCGCCACTGCAGTTGACGCAGACAGCACGCCGGGCAGCTTCAGCATCAACGGCCGCGGCAGCGATCAGGCTTTGTACTGGCTGCGCATCGATGGCAAAAGCTACGCGGCCTACCGCGATGGCGATTATTTTCAGGACACGGTGACCGTATCGCGCCCGTTGTCCTTGCCCGGCGAACGCGTGGAGACGCAGGTACTGCAGGTGCGCTATCGCTACCGGCACACGCTGGCGACACCATCGCGCCAAGCAGCCAGTGCCACCGCCGAAGAACAACAGGCATCGCACTGGCTGGCGCAACACCCGCAACTGCAGGCAGCCGTCAACGCGCAGCTGCAGCAGCTTGCGTTCTCACCGGACGGCACGCAGCGTGCACCGGACCCTGCTGCACGCTGCCCGGCGCAGACCAGCGGCGATCCCGACGAAGCCGATCAATGGCCCTGGCACGATGCGGGCCACTACACCTTCGATTATGTCGCCGACTTTCGTGTGCGGCGCGGCCAGGCGTGTTACAGCGCCAGCATTGTGGCCTTTCGCAGCAGCTATCTGACCTCCCCCGAAGGGTGTTGTGCGCTGTGGCTGTACGACGCTCCCGGCTCTCAAGTCGCGACCCTGCCGCTGGGTTCAAGACGCGAGCGAGCCAGCGTGGCGTTGATAACCGCGACTGCGCAGCCGGAATAACCGCCGAGCGCGGCCATCGAGACTGCGAGCTTTGCTTGATGCTGTCCAGGCCAGCTGCCACGCGATAGCGATGCGTCCAATGTCAGCGCTGACTTCGTCTCTCTAGACCTGCATGGCGATGCGCAACGCTACGCCAGCAGGTATAGCGACGCCGCGCTGGGTCGCAAGGCAACCTGCATCGAGGCCTGGCACATGGCGAGGAACCGGACGATCCGGCCCGCATGGGCGCATTCGCACCCAAACGCGCAGTGCGCAGTGCTACGTCGACAACAACACGACGTGCATGCGCTCTTCGGCGCACGCGGGCTGATGCAATGCTTGAACTTGCACACCGATTGCCGGTGGAACCCGGGCACCACGGGTTATCGGTAAAGCTGCATCGCGCCCAGGTGCGCTCCTACGTGGGGAGCGACGAGATCGCCTGCCGGATTACACGCCCATATAGCGGTGCGGGCGGTGGTTGAACATCAGCACCAGGCTCAGCATCAGCGCGCCGAGCGCCGAATACAGCACCTTGTCAGGCGTGAGGATGGCGAACGCCACCAGCATCAGCATGGCATCGAAGCTCATCTGCACCTTACCTGCGCTCCAGCCGCGTTCGCGCTGCAGATACACCGCCAGAATGCCGATTCCGCCCAGGCTGCCGCGGTGGCGGATGAAGAACAGGATCCCCAGCCCGGCCAGTGCGCCCCCGGCAATGGCGGCGAACGCCGTGCTGATGTGCGCGTACTCAGCCCAGCGCGGCAGCAGATCGGTCAAGGCGCCGCAGGCACCGACCGCAGCGAAGGTCTTCAAGGTGAATTCCCAGCCCATGCGGCGCACGCTCAGCCAGTAAAACGGCAGATTGACCAGCACGAACACCAGGCCAAAATTCCAATGCAACGCGTAGTGCAGCAGGAAGGCGACACCGGCCATGCCGCCGATCATCAGCCCGCCCTTGGCGAAGATCGCCAGGCCGAGCGAGGCGACCAGCGTGGCCAGCACCATGCCCTGCACGTCCTCGGCCACCGAATGGTGGTAAGCGTGGTCGTCGGCCGTGGTTCCCGCCGAATCCGGCGGTGGCGTCAACGGCCCGGAGGTGACCACGGTGCCGTCGTCGGGCAACGGTTCTTGCTCCGGACGGAGATCGGAATCGGGAAGGCTCACGGGTTTGGGCACTGCAGTGGGGTGCGATATTAGACACTATCGGCCACCCTGGTTACATCTGAAACAGCAGCGATGCGGCCTCTCCAGTGCGGGACGCGTGCGTTACCACAGGGGAATCGCGTCTACAAAAAAGGCGCCCGATGCGGGGCGCCATTTTGATCCACCACTGCAAACCACCGCGCCAGGCACTGGCCGCAGCCAGCGCAAGCTCTGCGGCAACAGACGACGCATTACCGAACTTCGGCAATCTCCACGCCATCCATTCCCTGCGACAAGGTCTTGGCATCGCCGCCCTGCGAGAGCTTGATGCGCAGGCGCACTTCGTTCTGCGAGTCGGCGTGGCGCAGCGCGTCTTCGTAGCTGATTTCGCCGGCCTGATACAGCTCGAACAGGCTCTGGTCGAAGGTGCGCATGCCCAGGTTGGTGGACTCCTTCATGATCTCCTTGAGCTTGTGGATCTCGCCGTCGCGGATGTAGTCCTGCACCAGTGGCGTGCCGAGCATGATCTCCATCGCCACACGGCGGCTGCGCCCATCCGGAGTCGGAATCAGTTGCTGCGCCACCACACCCTTGAGGTTTAGCGACAGATCCATCAGCAGCTGATTGCGGCGGTCTTCCGGGAAGAAGTTGATGATGCGGTCCATCGCCTGGTTGGCATTGTTGGCGTGCAGCGTGCACAGCACCAGGTGGCCGGTTTCGGCGAAGGCGATCGCGTGGTCCATGCCCTCGCGGGTGCGCACCTCGCCGATCATGATCACGTCCGGCGCCTGGCGCAGGGTATTTTTCAGCGCATTTTCCCAGCTATCGGTATCGATGCCGACTTCGCGCTGGGTGATGATGCAGCCTTCGTGCTTGTGCACGAATTCGATCGGGTCTTCGATGGTGATGATGTGCCCGGTGGAATTCTGGTTGCGGTAACCGATCATCGCCGCCAACGAGGTCGACTTACCGGTACCGGTGGCGCCGACGAAAATGATGATGCCGCGCTTGGTCATCGCCAGCGTCTTGATCACCGGCGGCAGGCTCAGCTCTTCCACGGTGGGAATGCGCGTCTCGATCCGACGCAGCACCATGCCCACTTGATTGCGCTGATAGAAGCAGCTCACACGGAAGCGCCCGACCCCGGACACGCCGATGGCGAAGTTGCACTCGTGGGTCTTTTCGAACTCTTCGCGCTGCGAGGGCGTCATTACGTTCAACACCAGATCGCGGCTCTGCTGGGCGGTCAACGGCGTCTGCGTGATCGGGCTGATCTTGCCGTGCACCTTGATCGCCGGCGGCATGCCGGAGGTGATGAACAGATCCGACGCCTTTTGATGCGCCATCAGCTTGAGGAAGGAGGTGAAGTCGATGGTGCTCATGGCGTGCTCCCTTGGAGCCGGGAATTGGGAATCGGGAATTGGAAAATCTGCAAGCCAGGAGCCGGAACCAGTCAGGGGCGCGCTCGTGCGATTCCCCATTCCCGATTCCCGATTCCCGAATCACTCGAATATCCGCTTGTCCTTGGCGTATTCGCGGGCCTGGTTGCGCGTGATCAGGCTGCGCTTGACCAGGTCCTGCAGATGCTGATCCAGCGTCTGCATGCCGTACTGCTGGCCGGTCTGGATCGACGAATACATCTGCGCCACCTTGTCCTCGCGGATCAGGTTACGGATCGCCGGGGTGCCGACCATGATTTCCCAGGCTGCGGTACGCCCGCCGCCCACCTTCTTGAGCAATGCCTGCGAAATCACCGCGCGCAAGGACTCGGACAGCATCGAGCGCACCATGGGCTTTTCGCCGGCCGGGAACACGTCGATGATGCGGTCGATGGTCTTGGCCGCCGAGCTGGTGTGCAGGGTGCCGAACACCAAGTGGCCGGTTTCCGCGGCGGTGAGTGCCAGGCGAATGGTTTCCAGGTCGCGCAACTCGCCGACCAGGATGATGTCCGGGTCTTCGCGCAATGCCGAGCGCAGCGCTTCGTTGAAGCCGTGCGTATCGCGGTGCACTTCGCGCTGATTGATCAGGCACTTCTGCGAGGTGTGCACGAATTCGATCGGATCCTCGACGGTGAGGATGTGGCCGTATTCGTTCTTGTTGATGTAGTCGATCATGCCGGCCAGCGTTGTCGACTTGCCCGAACCGGTCGGGCCGGTGACCAGGATCAGGCCCTGCGGCTGGTCGATCAGCTGGCGGAAGATCGGCGGGCAGCCCAGGTCTTCCAGCGTCAGCACTTCGGACGGAATGGTGCGGAACACCGCGCCGGCGCCACGATTCTGGTTGAACGCGTTGACGCGGAAGCGCGCCAGCGAGGGAATCTCGAACGAGAAGTCGACCTCGAGGAATTCTTCATAATCGCGCCGCTGCTTGTCCGACATGATGTCGTACACCAGCGCGTGCACCTGCTTATGGTCCAACGCCGGAATATTGATGCGACGGACATCGCCATCGACACGGATCATCGGCGGCAGCCCTGCAGACAGGTGCAGGTCCGATGCCTTGTTCTTGACAGAAAACGCCAATAGTTCAGCGATATCCATGCGCTGCTTTTCCCCTAGGCTGCGATTGGAAGGTACTCCCCGGCTGGCAGTATAGCGTTCTGGCTGCTGGCGGGAAGCGGCCTGGCGCCGGTTCAGGTCGGCAGCGTCGCATGCGGCTGAAGGCGTTGTTTTTCGGGCGTGCCCAGGCACGGCGCTTGCCTGCGTCCGGCCCAGCCAGGCTGGATTGGGCACCCAGCGGCTGCGCCCGCAGCCCGCAGCACGCCGATGCCGGTACGCGCTTGCCACCGTCAACCCAGCAAAGGCGCGCGGCGCGCTGGAAGGAAGCCAGCGGCGGCGGCACACTAGCGCTCCCGCTTGTTCTGGATTGCCACGTGCCGGCTTCGTCGCTGCAGCAGATTCTCGATGCCATCCATGCCGCAGCAGCAACGCATGCGCGTGCCGACGTCCGGTTGCTGGCGGTGTCAAAGACCAAACCGGCCGATGCCGTCGCCGCATTGGCCGCCCAGGGCCAGCGCGCATTCGGCGAAAACTACGTGCAGGAAGCGCAAGCCAAGATCGCCGCGCTGCGCGAGCTGGGGCTGGAATGGCACCTGATCGGCCACCTGCAGTCCAACAAGGCCGACGTCGCCAGCCAATGTTTCGACTGGGTGCAGACTGTGGACCGCGCCAAGTTGATTCCGCTGCTGGCGCGATACCGCCCGGACGACCGCATGCCGTTGAACGTGCTGATCCAGGTCAATATCGACGATGAGGACAGCAAATACGGATGCGCGCCGGACGCCATCGACGGCCTGGCCGACGCCATCGCACTGCAACCGCGACTGCAACTGCGCGGCTTGATGGCGATCCCGGCGCCGTTCCCGGACCAGGCACGACGCGCTGCGGCGTTCGCGCGCATGCAGGACTTGTTCGCACACCTGCAGCAGCGCCATCGGCAGGTGGACACCTTGTCGATGGGCATGAGCGCGGACTTCGCAGAAGCGATCGCGGCCGGTGCCACCATGGTGCGCGTGGGCACGGCGCTGTTCGGCGCGCGCGCGCCCTCGCCCGCCGCCTCCGTCTGATCTGCCTCGCGCATCGCGCCATCCATTCCTATTACTAGAGGTACCGCAATGACTCTGCCCACGCCGCCTGCGCCGTTATCCGTCACCGCCAGGCGCATCGCGTTTATCGGCGGCGGCAACATGGCGCGCAGCTTGATCGCCGGGCTGATCCGGCAAGGCGTGCCGGCTGCAAGCCTGCGCGTCGCCGAGCCGGTAGAAGAGTTGCGCACCGGGTTGTCGCGCGACTTTGGCGTACAGGCGGTCGCAGACGCGCGCGACGCGGCCGATGGTGCGACCACCTGGGTGCTGGCGGTCAAACCGCAGGTCATGCCAAGCGTGTGCGCGCAACTGGCCGCGCTTGCACAAGCGCAACAGCCGCTGCTGCTGTCGATTGCAGCCGGCATCACCGCAACGCAGTTGCAGCGTTGGTGCGGCGGCGATACGGCGGTGGTCCGCGCGATGCCCAACACCCCCGCGCTGCTCGGCGCCGGCGTGACCGGGCTGTATGCCACTGCACGCGTCTCCGATGCGCAGCGCATGCAGGCCACCCAATTGCTGGAAAGCGCCGGGGTGACGGTGTGGATCGACGACGAAGCGCAGATGGATGCGGTGACTGCCGTTTCCGGTAGCGGGCCGGCGTACGTGTTTTTACTGGCCGAAGCGATGGAAGCGGCAGCACAGGCGCAGGGACTGCCGGCCGATACCGCGCGCACGCTGGTCCTGCAAACCCTGTTGGGCGCATCGCGCATGCTCACCGAATCGGGCGAAGCACCGCAGGTCCTGCGCGGTCGCGTGACCTCGCCCAACGGCACCACGCAAGCGGCCATCGAAACATTCCAGGCTGGCGGATTCGAAGCGCTGACAGCGCGGGCAATCGCTGCGGCTACCGAACGCGGCCGCAGTTTGTCGGCTGCCAACGACTAGCGCGCCGCGGTTCGCCCCAACGCGTTGCTGGCTGTATGGGGCAATCAGCGACGCGTCGCGGTGATCGCTCTCCGCACGCAGCCTGCATCGCAACACGTCGCTACGCGATTGCCCAATACCCAGCGCCAGGCATCAAGCGACCTTCCACGCAACGTCGCGCGCTTTGCAATCGATGCCAATACGCGCCAATCAGGCGATCGCACGCGACTTGTTCGACATCTCGCGGCGATGCATCCGTCGTTGGCAGCAGAGTGGATGGCGCAGTGCAGAGTCTTTTGGCATGCGCAGTACGACCGCAGCCTTGCGCAACGACCTGCTGCTCTGCGTCAGATACGGCACATGCCTGCGCGCTGCACGCGTTCCGTACTGGTTTTTACGCGCGTTTTGCGCCGCTGGTGAACGAATCCCCGTCGAAAGACGCTTTTTTGTGTTGTTTCATCGTTTACCTATTGGCGGCGCGCAGCAGTTGCCCTACATTTCGCGTTGCCGACTGGGTCGGCAGACCCAACACCACCAACGAATACGGAACGAATACCTCATGGCAAAAACCGCCGCTAAGAAGGCTGCCCCCAAGAAGGCAGTGAAAAAGGTCGCCGCTACCAAGACTGCAAAGCCGGCCAAGGCCGCGACCAAGACCGCCGCACCGAAGCCGATCAAGGAAGCCCTGAGCAAGACCGGCCTGGTCGCGCACATCGCCGAATCCACCCAGCTGGCTCCGAAGGACGTCCGCGCCGTGCTGGCGTCGCTGGAAGCCACCGCACACTCCTCGCTCAACAAGAAGGGCGCTGGCTCGTTCACTCTTCCGGGCATGTTGAAGCTGACCGCCGTGCACGTGCCGGCCAAGCCGAAGCGTAAGGGGATCAACCCTTTCACCAAGGAAGAGCAGACCTTCCCCGCCAAGCCCGCCAGCCTCAAGGTCAAGGCACGCTTGCTGAAGAAGCTGAAGGACGCCGCGCTCTAATCGAGCACGCATCCGGTGTCATCGAGACGGCCTTCGGGCCGTCTTTTTTTTGCGCTTTTCCCGCGTCTTGTTGGCGATGCGTGTCGACACACCACATCGCAGTCATGGCAGCCCGTCTACCCTGTTGGTGAGTTCGCAACAGAGAGTGCCCATGACCGCGCCATCAACCCGCAGCCCCGCCCGACGTGTGCGTCGCCTGCTGGTTTCGATTGCCCTGCTGTGCGCGTTGGGCGTGGCCGCGCGCTGGGCCTGGCAGTCGCCGATGGGCGAACGCCTGCGCACCACCTGGGAGCTGTCACGAATGCCGCCGCCGCAGACCCTGCAGATCCCAGTGAAAAACGTCCGTGCCCGCCAGATCGCCGACACCTTCGGTGCACCACGCGGACGCGACCGTAGCCATGCCGGCGTGGATATTTTCGCGCCACGCGGTACGCCTGTGGTTGCCGCCACCCGCGGCGTGGTCAGTGCCATTCGCGACGCCGGGCTGGGTGGAAAACAGGTCTGGGTGCTCGGGCCGGCGATGGAGCGGCACTACTATGCGCACCTGGACGACTGGGCACCGGGACTGGCCGTTGGCGATGTCGTCGAGCCCGGTACCGCGCTGGGCATGGTCGGTACCACCGGCAACGCGCGCGGCACGCCGCCACACCTGCACTATGGTGTCTATGGGCGCAACGGTGCGTACGATCCGCTGCCGCTGCTGCGTAAAACCACGCCACCGCCTGCCGACTGAGCATGCTGGAACACTGCGTCATGGCCTGCGCTATCGAGCGCGCGGCAGCCTACCCCTATGGTGGAGGCAGCCCAGGAGTGACGCGACCACCATGCCCCGAAAACGCTATCGCATTACGGTCACGCCCATCGAGAACGACGGGCGACCGTGCGACGACCGCTGCACCATCGAGTTCGAACAGCGCTCCCGCGCCGACTGGATGCGCCTGCTCGAAGAGTTGCATCTGCGCCGCGATCTGAGCAGCGACGAATGCGCCGCACTGACCGTCGGCTCGCAATTGCTGGAAGACCTGGCCGCTCGTCCACGCGCGCAACCCAGCGATGCGCTGGATGCATTACGGCCCAAGCTGCAACTACTGCTCGATCGCCTGCAACGCGTCCAACCCGGCGCCTGAGCGCTGCTCCGCACCGCATACGCCCGCTACACTGCGCGCCTCGGGGATGGAGAGCCGCCATGCGTTGGATCGTCATTGCTTTATCGGTAGCCGCACTCGCAGGCTGCAGCTGTCATCGCAGTACAGATCAGCAAGCCGTTGCGACCACAAGCTCGCCTAAAGCCACTGCGGCGACAGACTCCGCTGCGGTGACTGCCCAAGGCGTACCCATGTCGCCGGCGTCCGAAGCCCCCGACGATGCGCAAACGCGCGCCGACTTGGCCGAAGCAAGCGCCACCGTGCAGCGTTATCTGGGTGCGCTGCCCGGTGCCGCGCGCGCCGATGCCGATGCGCTGTGGACCGGCGGACGTCCAGCGCCGGTGCCGGACGACGCGGCGCTGCGCGGCATCGGCGATATCCGATCGATGCGCATCAATAACGACCCGCCGGTGCCGCTGGATCAGGAACATCCGCCGCGGCGCATCGAAGTGCCGGTGCGCATCGTCGTACGCACGGGCGCGGGCACGCAGCAGCTGATCGGCGCCTATCGCTTGCAACCGCGCGCCGGCAGCGACAGCTGGGAAATCTACTCCGCCACGCTGCAACCGGTACTGCGCTAACCCGTGGTTCACCAGTGCTGACTAAGGTTGTGTCACCTATTGCCGGAGTCACCCGATGAAACTGCGTTCGCTTGCCGGATCCGTGCTTGCCCTCGCCTTGGCGCTCCCCGTTGGCAGCGCCTGTGCGGCGCCGCAGATCCAGGGACATCAGATCAGCGTGCAGGCCAGCGACCTGCAGCAGTATCTGGGCGGTCGCTTCCCGCAAACGCACGACACACTCGGCGGCTTGATCGCAATGACGGTCAGCAACCCCGCGCTGTCGCTGCCGCCGGGCGACCGACTCAAGATGGCGTTCGATCTGGCCGTGGCCACTGCCGGCGGTGCGCCGGCTCCGGTGGGCAATGTAACCCTGACCAGCGCGCTGCGTTACGACGTCGCCAAACAAGGTTTTTATCTCGACCAGCCCAGCATCGACGATTTCCGCCCGGCCAATTCCGGCGCAAAGCTCGACCACAGCACCCGTCAGCTACTCAACACCTGGCTGGCCGATTACGCGCGCAAGGAACCCATCTATCGCATCGACCCGTCGATTGCCGCAGTGATGGGCGCGGTGCAGGTGGAGTCGGTGGGCATCCAGAACGGCCGCGTGGCGGTCAACTTCAATCAGAACATCGAGCAGATGGTGCCGGCGGCGGCGCTGTCGGGGAAGTAAGTCCGCACCGTCATCAGGTGGGTACGACGCGCATAACGGCCATCATGCAACGGCCCGACGCAACAGCGCCGGGCCGTGTTTACTGAAACAAGTGGCAGATGGCGGCTAACGCGCCCTACGCAGACAGGGCCTTGGCCACTGCAGCACTGAATGCCGGAATGTCGTCGGGCTTGCGGCTGGTGATCAACACACCATCGACCACCACTTCGGCATCCTGCCAGCGCGCGCCGGCGTTGGTCAGATCGGTTTTGACCGACGGCCACGAGGTGACGTTGCGGTCGCGCACCAGATCGCTTTCCAGCAACAACCACGGCCCATGGCAGATTGCCGCCACCGGCTTGTGCGCCGTGGCGAATGCACGAATGAAGGCGATCGCCTGCTGATTCATGCGCAGTGTGTCGGGATTGAGCACGCCACCGGGCAGCAACAGCGCATCGTAGGTTTCAGGCGTTGCTAGCTCAAGAGGCCGGTCGACCGCAACCGAAACGCCCCAATCGGTGTGATTCCAGGCGCGGATCGTTGCGCCATCGCCAGGCGCGACCACATCGACCGTGGCGCCCCACGATTCCAGCAGACGCTTGGGTTCTGTCAGTTCGGATTGCTCGAAGCCATCGGTGGCCAGGACCGCGATGGTCTTGCCGGAGAGCGAATACGCCATGTGGGAGCTCCTCGATAAAAGAAGCCCGCACCGTAGGCAGCGCGCTGTTGCGCACCCGTGAACCGATGTATGCGTCGCGTCAGCGCGCAGTGCGCTTCGCCAGGCTCAGCGCTTGGGCTGCAGCATCGTGCCCGTGCAGTTCTTGGAGCCGCACCGGCATTCCCAGATCTTCTTCAGACGCGGCGTGTGGCGCTCGCTCAGGGTGATGCCGTAGTTGTAGGTCAGCTCGGCGCCGGCCTTGATGGCGCGCTTGGCCTCGATGAAGATCTTGTCCTTGCTGCGGTCGTCGCCTTCGGCTTCTTCGATCACCGCTTCGCAATTGGGATTGCAGCTGTGGTTGATCCAGCGCGCGACATTGCCTTCGTAGTTGGCATCCAGCACGTAATCGTCGCTGAGCGTAAACAGGAAGGTGTGGCCGCTTTCCACGTCGCCGGTGTCGTCGGCATCCACTTCGGCGTGCGTGCGCAGGCGCCCTTTGTACTGAATGATGCGCTCGCCCTTGCGGAGCGGGGCGAGGGCGAACATGCCATTGCCGTGGATACGTGACTTGCGGGCGGCAACTTTGCGCGACATGTAAGGGTCCAGTGATGGGGCCGCTCATTGTGACCGCAGCGCGTCCGTGCGCCAAGCACAAGCGCACCACCGCCCGCAACGGCCTGCGCTTGCCGGCGGCTGAACCGGGCGGTTGGCCCCGCCCTGCCGGAAAGAGTACAATTTCGGTCCGCTTTAAGGTTTTCTGCTCGCTCATGTTGCGCGTCACCAAACTCACCGATTACGCCACCGTCGTGCTGACCGTGCTTGCCGCGCGCAGCGGTGAAGTACTCAGCGCCAGCGAACTGGCCGAACAGGCGGGCCTGGAAGCGCCGACCGTGAGCAAGATTCTCAAGCCGTTGTCGCAAGCCGGGCTGGTGGAAGGCCTGCGCGGCGTGCATGGCGGTTACCGGCTTGCGCGCGATGCCAGCCAGATCACCCTGGTGGAGATCGTCGAGGCAATGGAAGGCCCGTTGGCGATCACCGAATGCAGCCAGGACCACAGCCAGTGCGGCATCGCGCAGACATGCGGCGTGCGCTCCAACTGGCGCCTGATCAATGACGTGGTCGGCGACGCATTGCGTCGGGTCACGCTTGCGCAGATGTTGCAGCCCCTCTCTCTCCCTGGCGACAGCCGTCGGCGCTCCATCGCCGCACGCGTCGCGACCACCTGACCTGTAGGCAGCCCGATGGCCACCGAACTTGCTCCCCCGCAGAATGCGCAGATCCTCGAACGGCTGGGCCGACGCTATGACGCCGGCTTCATCACCGAGATCGAATCCGATTCGCTCCCGCCCGGTCTGGACGAAGACACCATCCGTGCGTTGTCGGCCAAGAAAGACGAGCCGCAATGGATGACCGACTGGCGTCTTGAGGCCTACCGCCATTGGCTGAAAATGCCGATGCCCGAATGGGCTAAGCTCAAGATCGCGCCGATCGATTTCCAGGCATTGAGCTACTACTCCGCGCCCAAGGGCCCGAAGTACGCCTCGCTGGACGATGTGCCCAAGGAACTGCTGGACACCTACGACAAGCTCGGCGTGCCGTTGCACGAGCGCGCGCGGCTGGCCGGTGTTGCGGTGGATGCAGTGTTCGATTCGGTCTCGGTCGGCACCACCTTCCGCAAGGAACTTGCCGAAAAGGGCGTGATCTTCTGCTCGATGTCCGAGGCGATCAAAGAGCATCCGGAGATCGTCAAGCAATACCTGGGCAGCGTGGTGCCGGTGGGCGACAACTACTTCGCCGCGCTCAACTCGGCGGTGTTCTCCGACGGCAGCTTCGTGTTCATTCCCAAGGGCGTGCGTTGCCCGATGGAACTGAGCACCTATTTCCGCATCAATGCCGGCCATACCGGCCAGTTCGAGCGCACCTTGATCGTGTGCGAAGACAAGGCCTATGTGTCGTATCTGGAAGGCTGCACCGCGCCGATGCGCGATGAAAACCAGCTGCATGCCGCCGTGGTGGAACTGGTGACGCTGGAAGACGCAGAGATCAAGTACTCGACGGTGCAGAACTGGTACCCGGGCGATGAAAACGGCGTTGGCGGCATCTACAACTTCGTTACCAAGCGTGCCGAATGCCGTGGCGACCGCAGCAAGGTGACCTGGACCCAGGTCGAAACCGGCTCGGCGATCACCTGGAAGTACCCGTCGTGCGTGCTGCTCGGCGACGATTCGGTGGGTGAGTTCCATTCGGTAGCACTCACCCATCATCGTCAGCAGGCCGACACCGGCACCAAGATGATCCACATCGGCAAGCGCACCAAGAGCAAGATCGTCAGCAAGGGCATCAGTGCCGGGCGTGGGCAAAACACCTATCGCGGCCTGGTCAAGGTGGATCGCAATGCCGATGGCGCGCGCAATTACACCCAGTGCGATTCGCTGTTGATCGGCAAACAGTGCGGCGCGCATACCTTCCCCTATATCGAGGTGAAGAATCCCGGCGCCACCGTTGAGCACGAGGCCACCACCTCAAAGATCAGCGACGACCAGCTGTTCTATTGCCGCGCGCGTGGCATCAGCCAGGAAGATGCGGTGTCGCTGATCGTCGATGGTTTCTGCAAGCAGGTGTTCCGCGAGCTGCCGATGGAGTTCGCCGTGGAAGCCAAGAAGCTGCTGGAAGTCTCGCTGGAAGGCAGCGTCGGCTGACACCCTTTTTCTTCTCCCTTCGGGAGAAGGTGGCGCGCAGCGCCGGATGATGGGCGCCAGGAGGATCTCGAAAAGATTAGCTATGACGAACGCGTCGCCACGCGCCAGTCAAGGTAAATACTCGAAGAGCTCCCGGATGCTCACTTCAATGGCGCGCGGCGACGCATTCATTAGTCGCTGACGCCTTCAAGTTGTTTGCGCCGACCCTCACCCCAACCCCTCTCCCGGCGGGAGAGGGGCTACATAAGAATTCTGACGGACCATCAGCATGCTCAACATTAAAAACCTCCACGCCAGCATCGCCGGCAAAGACATTCTCAAAGGCCTGTCGCTGGACATCCAGCCCGGCCAGGTGCACGCCCTGATGGGGCCCAACGGCGCGGGCAAGTCCACGCTGGGCAACGTGCTGGCCGGCCGCGATGGCTACGAAGTCAACGAAGGCAGCGTGCAGTTCGAAGGCAAGAACCTGCTCGATCTGCCGCCAGAAGAACGCGCCGCCGCCGGCCTGTTCCTGGCGTTCCAGTACCCGGTGGAAATCCCTGGCGTCAACAACACCTATTTCCTGCGCGCCGCGCTCAATGCGCAGCGCAAGGCGCGTGGCGAGGAAGAGCTGGATTCGATGCAGTTCCTCAAGCTGGTGCGGCAGAAGCTGGCGGTGCTGCATCTGAAGGACGAGCTGTTGCATCGCGGTGTCAACGAGGGCTTTTCCGGCGGCGAGAAGAAGCGCAACGAGATCTTCCAGCTGGCCGTGCTCGAACCCAAGCTCGCCATCCTGGATGAAACCGACTCCGGCCTGGATATCGATGCGCTCAAGAGCGTGGCCGACGGCGTCAACGCGCTGCGTTCGCCGGAGCGTTCGTTCCTGGTGATCACCCACTACCAGCGCCTGCTCGACTACATCAAGCCGGACGTGGTGCATGTGCTGTCCGAAGGACGCATCGTGCAGAGCGGCGGCCCGGAACTGGCGCTGGAACTGGAAAAACATGGTTACCACTTCCTGAAGGATCGTGTGGTGCCCGAGGTTGCCGCCTGATGAGCGCCCTGCTCGACTCCCTGGCCCGCGGCTTCAGCGGCGACGATGCACGCCGCGCCGAGCTCGACGCAGCGCTGCAGACCGGCCTGCCCGGTCCGCGCGCCGAAGCGTGGAAATACACCTCGCTGCGTCAGCTGGAACGTCGCAGTTTTCAGCCGGCACCGCTGGTGCCGACGCTGCTCGATGCCGCCGTACTGGACGAGATCCCCGCGCCGCGGCTGGTGTTCGTCAACGGGCGCCCTTCCGCAGCGCTGAGCGATGTTTCGACCTTGCCGGACGGCGTGCAGCTGGACACCTTGTCGGCCGCACTGGCCGCAGGCGATGACGCAAAGCACTTGCTCGGCCGCCGTTTCGAAGGCAGCGACGAGATCTTTGCCCGCCTCAATGCCGCGCTGGCCGACGAAGGTGTGCTGGTGCGCGTGCAAGACGGCGCGCAGATCGAACTGCCACTGCACATCGTCTTTGTCAGCGTGGCCAGCGAGCACGATCTGTCCTGGCATTACCGGCATCTGATCGAAGTACGTGCCGGCGCAGCGCTCAATGTCGTCGAGCATCATCTGCATGTCGGCGATGCGGCGCATCTGGACAACAGCGTGATGCATGTCCATCTGGCGCAGGACGCGGTGTTGTCGCATGCGCGCGTGCAGGCCGATAGCGCGCACGCCACCGCACTGCTGCGCACCGATGCCGTGTTGGCACGCAATGCGCGCTACCAGCGCGTGGATCTGGAACTTGGCGCCGGCTTGTCGCGGCACGAACTCAACGTGCGTCTGGAAGGCAGCAACGCCCAGCTCACTGCCAATGGCGTGATGTTGGGCAATGGTCGCCGCCATGTCGATACCCGCCTGGGCATCGAACACATTGCCCGCGACACCGCCTGCGAGCTGGTCTGGCGCGGTGTGGGTGCCGATCGCAGCCGCGTGGTGTTCCATGGCGGCATCCATATCCGTCAGGGCGCCGATGGCACCGACGCACGGCTGTCCAACAAGAATCTGCTGCTCTCTTCCAATGCCGAAATCGATACCCAGCCGGTGCTGGTGATCGACGCAGACGAAGTGCAGGCAGCGCATGGCGCCACTGTCGGTCAGCTAGATGACAACGCCTTGTTCTATCTGCGCTCGCGCGGCCTGCCGCAAGCGGAGGCGCAACGCCTGCTGAGTGCGGCGTTCTGCCACGAGCCGTTGCGGGTCCTGCCGGCTGCGTTGAGTGCCGTGCTGGCCCTACAGCTGGACCGCGCCCTGAATTCGGCGGGCGTGGCATGAATGCACCTGCCGTCACTCAGGGCAACGCTCCGGATTGGGAACGCGTCCGTTCGGATTTCCCGCTGCTGATGCGGCAGGTGCATGGCAAGCCGCTGATCTATTTCGACAACGCCAACACCGGACAAAAGCCGCTGCAGGTGATTGCCGCGACCGACGAGTTCTATCGCCGCCAGAACGCCAATGTCAGCCGCGCAGTGCATGCGCTGGGCAGCGAAGCCACGGATGCCTTCGAAGGCGCACGCAGCAAACTCGCGCGCTTTCTCAATGTGCGCGCCGACGAGCTGGTGCTGTGCAGCGGCACCACTTTTGCGATCAATCTGGTGGCGTATTCGTGGGCATTGCCGCGTCTGGGACCAGGCGATGTCATCCTGATCACGCGCATGGAGCACCACGCCAACATCGTGCCGTGGCAGCTGGTAGCCCAGCGCACCGGTGCCAGCATCCGCGTAGCCGAGATCACCCCCGAGGGCGCGCTGGATCTGGATGCCTTGCGCAAGGCGATGACGCCGGACGTCAAACTGCTGGCGATCACCCATGTGTCCAACGTGCTGGGCACGGTCAACCCGGTGCGCGAGATCTGCCGCGACGCGCGCAAGCGTGGCATCGTCACCATGGTGGACGGCTCGCAGGCCGCACCGCATCGGCGCATCGACGTAGCTGCGATCGGCTGCGATTTCTACGCCATCACCGGCCACAAGATGTGCGGGCCCACCGGCACCGGCGCGCTGTGGGCGCGTCGCGAACATCTGCAGTCCATGCCGCCGTTTCTGGGCGGTGGCGAAATGATCAAGGAAGTCAGCTTCGAAGGCACCGTGTACAACGATGCCCCGCACAAGTTCGAAGCCGGCACGCCCAACATCGCCGGCTTCATCGGCCTGGGTGCGGCGGTGGATTATCTGGAGTCGATCGGCCTGGAGCACGTGGAAGCGCGCGAAGCCGAGCTGCTGGCGCACTTCACCGAAGAGCTGCAGCAGATCGATGGCCTGCGCATCTTCGGCACCACGCCCGACAAAGCCGCAGTGGTGTCGTTCCTGATCGACGGTGCGCATTCGCACGACCTTGCCACTCTGCTCGATCTGGAAGGCGTGGCGGTGCGCTCCGGCCAGCACTGCGCGCACCCGCTGCTGCAGTTCTACGGCGTTGCCGCAACCTGTCGCGCATCGCTGGCGTTCTACAACACGCATGACGAGATCGAGCGTTTTGTCGCCGCGCTGGTGAAGGTGCGTCGCCTATTGGGCTGATTGGAATCGGGAATCGGGAATCGGGAATCGCAAAAGCATGTCATCGAGGGACGGCGGACTTCCATCGCTCTCCTATTCACGACTATTCACGTAAGAATTCAAAAGCGCCAAACTTCGCTACGCTGTTACGAATCCCCAATCCCCACTCCCAAATCCCCGCCCTCATGCAGACCACCACGTTCCGCACTGCCACCGTCGATGACATCGACGCCCTTGTCCAGTTGGTGACCTCGGCCTATCGCGGTGACAGCAGTCGCGTGGGGTGGACGACCGAGGCCGACATTCTCGACGGCGCCCGCATCGACCCGGCCGTGCTGCGTCAGGACATCCTGCGCGAGCGCAGCCTGGTATTGCTGGTCGAACAGGATGGGCGCCTGCTGGCGTGCGCACATATCGCCGACGACGGCGGCGCGGGATACTTCGGCATGTTCGCGGTGGACCCGTCGCTGCAAGGCAGCGGCATCGGCAAGACGCTGCTGGCCGAAGCCGAACGCATCGTGGACGCCGAATGGAAGCTGCCGGTGATGCGCATGACCGTGATCGATGTGCGCAACGAACTCATCGCCTTCTACGAACGGCGCGGCTATCGCCGCACTGGCCTCCTCAAGCCATTCCCCTATGGCGACGAACGCTTCGGCGTGCCACTGCGGCAGGATCTACGCTTCGAAGTGCTGGAAAAATCGCTGGACGGCGCCGCGCCATGAGTGAGACCTGGACCTTTGTCTGCGCAAGCGACGCGCTGCTACCCGGCGAACTGCAGACAGCGTGGGATGCCGTCACCGACGCGCCGATCGTGGTGTTCAATCTCGACGGCGAGTTGTACGCGTTGGAAGACCGCTGCAGCCACGAAGATTACGAGCTGTCGCCCGGCAGCTTCGACCCGGTCGCCGGCACCATCGAATGCCTGTTACACAGCGCCCGCTTCGATATCCGCGATGGCCGCCCGTTATGTGCGCCCGCCTACACCGCCGTGCCCAAGTTCCCGGTCAAGCGCGAGCTCGACGGCATCTGGACCCGCGACGACCGCTAGCGCGGCAGCTACCAACGCATATTTTCCACGCTGGAAGCCGCCGCGTGTTTGACGACGTACGCCTCCGGTCGGCAAAGATTGCAAAGAAGAATGATTTGCATTTAAGATCGCAGCCCTTCAGGTCTTCTTAACATCTGACCTGCCCTGCGATCCCATGCGCCCTGCACTGTCCGACACCTTCGATTTGCGTCCTGTTCGCCTGCGCTTTCCAGCGTGGCGCGACGGCGCGTGCGGTGGACGCCAGCCGGGCGCCACGGGCTAGCGACGCACGCACACCCTTCCGCATCCGCCGAGCCATCGCCAGGCCGGAGCACCGCTTTCCTTTTCGAGACGTCACATGACTCCCAGGATTTCCCCGCTCACTTCGGCCGTGCTGTTGACCCTGTCCGCTCCTGCGTTCGCCCAGCCTGGCGATGCGCCGGCGCCTCCAGGTGCGGTGGATCTGGATGCCATCCGGGTGCAGCAGGAACGTGCGCAAAAGCCGTCCTCGCCCAAGTACACCGAAGCGCTGCGCGACACCCCGCAGACCATCACGGTTGTCACCAAGCAGACCATGGACCAGCAGAATCTGCTGTCGCTGCGCGATGTGCTCAGCACGCTGCCCGGCATCACCTTCGGCGCGGGCGAAGGCGGCGGCGGATATGGCGACAGCATCAACCTGCGTGGCTTCACCGCCAGCAGCGACATCACCACCGATGGCGTGCGCGACAGCGCGCAGTACAGCCGCAGCGATACCTTCAACCTCGAGTCCGTGGAGCTGATCAACGGCGCCAACTCGGCGATGTCCGGTGCCGGTTCGGTCGGCGGCAACATCAACCTGGTGACCAAGGCCGCCGGGCAAGGCGACTTCACCAACGTGCTGATCGGCGGCGGCAGCGACCGTTATGGCCGCCTCACCGTCGACAGCAACTACGACTTCGAAAACGGCACCGCCGTGCGCCTGAACGCAATGGGTCACACCCAGGATGTGCCGGGCCGCGATGAAGAATTCCGCCATCGCTGGGGCTTTGCGCCATCGATCGCCTTCGGCCTGGGCTCGGATACGCGCTTCACGCTGAGCTACCTGCACCAGCACGACAACAACCTGCCGCAGTACGGCGTGCCGTTCGCGCTCAGCCCGTTCAACGATGGCCCGCTGCCGGGCGTGGACCGCGAAACCTATTACGGCTATCGCAATGTGTCGCGTCAGGAGATCGATGTGGACATGCTGACCGGCGTGCTGGAAATGGACTTCGACGACAACGTCAAGCTGCGCAGCCTGGCGCGTCTGCAGCGCGTGGATCAGACCACCTCGGCCACCGCGCCGGAAGGCACCTGGTGCCTGCCCAACAACACCAACGCCTACACCGGCCGCGCCTGCGTCGGCCAGCCGCCGTCCACCTGGAGCCCCAACAGCGGCCCGCGCGGGCTGGTGCGCGACACCGAAAACTTCATCGCGCATAGCCAGACCGATCTGACCGCCACCCTGCATACCGGCGCCATCGAGCACCGCGTGGTCGCCGGCGTGGCCTTCAGCAAGGAAGACTTCGAACTCGATAGCGGCAGCATCTTCCGCAATGCCGACGGCTCCACCACCGGCATCACCTACCCGCTGCAGACCTTCGACAACCCGTACAACATCTGGACCGGCCCGCAGAACTATTTCCGCACCGGCCGCAGCAAGGGCAGCCTGACCAATCAGGCGGTGTACCTGTTCGACACGCTGCAGTTCAACGAGCAATGGATGCTCAACCTGGGCGGCCGTTACGAGCACAACGAAGGCGACACCACCACCTACACCGTCAATACCACCGGCGGCGTGACCGGCGTGACTCCGGGCTTCCCGGCGGGCAGCAAGGACGATTTGTTCTCCTACCGTGCCGGCCTGGTATTCAAGCCGGTCGACAACGCCAGCCTGTATCTGTCCTACGCCAACAGCAAGACCCCGTCCAAGGCGTCGGTCAACGGCTCGTGCACGCCGATCGCCACCGCCACCGTCGGCGCCAACTGCAATGTTGAGCCCGAAAGTGCGGTCAACATCGAGCTGGGCGGCAAGTGGGATGTGTTGGACGAGCGCCTGGCGCTGACCGCTGCGGTCTTCCGCAACGAGCGCGAAAACTACAAGGTCAACAGCGGCGACCCGCTGATTCCCGAGCAGGTGCTCGACGGCAAGGCGCGCGTGGACGGTATCGCACTGGGCGTGGCCGGCTACCTGACCGAGCACTGGTCGGTCTTCGCCAACTACACCTTCCTGGACAGCGAAGTGCTGCAGAGCGTGTCCAACCGTACCGCCGGCCTCACCGGCGACCCGATTGCCGGGCGCGAACTGGTGCAGACCCCGCGTAATGCCGGCAATCTCTGGACCACCTACGCGCTCAACCAGTGGACCTTCGGCTACGGCGTCAATTACCAGGGCAGCTTCTACCCGAACAACACCTCGACCGCGGTCTACCGCAAGACCGACGCGTACTGGGTGCACCGTGCGATGGTCGGCCTGCGCGTCAACGACTGGCTCAGCCTGCAGTTGAACGTCAACAACCTGTTCGACAAGGAGTACTACACCAGCATCCGCAACAACCTCACCGTCAACGCCGCGGGTACCGTCACCGCCGGCAGTGGTTGGGCGTTGCCGGGCGATGGCCGCTCGGCGGTGTTGAACGCTACCTTCAGTTTCTAACCTTCCGGAACGCCGCCCGCACCCTGCGGACGGCGTGGAGAGCGCCGCATGCTGCTGCCCATTCCCGATGTCTTGACGCCCGTGCAGCTCAGCGAGTTGCGCGCGCGGCTGGACGCGGCCGACTGGGCAGACGGCCGCATTACCGCTGGCCATCAATCGGCGCAGGCCAAGGACAACGCGCAGTTGCCCGAGGACAGCGCCGCAGCGCGCGAGGCCAGCGCATTGGTGCTGGAGGCGCTCTCCCGCAGCAGCACGTTCTTCTCGGCGGTGTTGCCGCGTCGGATCTATCCGCCGTTGTTCAATCGCTACAGCGGCGGGCAGTCGTTCGGGTATCACGTCGACAACGCGGTGCGTTACGACCGCAGTCGCGGCGGTGCCGAGCCGATCCGCACCGATGTGTCGTGCACGCTGTTTCTCAGCGACCCGGACAGTTACGACGGTGGCGAGCTGGTGATCGAAGATACCTTCGGCACGCAGTCGGTGAAGCTGCCGGCCGGGCACCTGGTGATCTACCCCGGCACCAGCCTGCATAAAGTGATGCCGGTGACGCGCGGCACGCGTGTCGCCTCGTTCTTCTGGATCCAAAGCATGCTGCGCGAAGATGCGCAGCGCCGCCTGTTGTTCGAACTGGATGTGTCGATCCGTCGTTTGACCCAGGACACGCCCGGGCATCCGTCATTGATCCAGCTCACCGGCGTGTATCACAACCTGCTGCGGCAGTGGGCCGATGTCTGAGCCTGCGATTGACCCAGCCCTGCTGATTACACTGCTGCAGACCCAGCCTGCCCAGGCAGTCGCGCTGCTGCGCAAGGCCGCCGCCGGTCAGGATGTGACTGCACAACTGCTGCTCGCACAGCTGTATGCCGAAGGCCGCGGCATTGCCGCCGATCCGGCCATGGCGATGCTGTGGTACGAAGTGGCCGCCAATGCCGGACATCCGGAAGCGATGAATCAACTGGGACGCTGCCACGAACTGGGCTTTGGCACCACCATCAACGAGGTGCTGGCGGCGCTGTGGTATCGCCGCGCCGCCGAGCACGGCCTGGAATGGGGCATGTACAACCTGGCGCATGTGTACGCCTCCGGGCGCGGCGTGGCGCAGGACCAGGCACACGCATTGACGCTGTATCGCACCGCGGCCGAACGTGGTCACGCCAAGTCGATGAATTTTGTGGCGCGCTATCTCGACCAGGGCCTGGCCTGCGCGGCGGATCCGCTTGCTGCACGCGAGTGGTATCGCCGCGCCGCAGAGGCGGGCGATTTTCGCGGCCAGGCCAGCTATGCAACGTTGCTTGCCGATGAAGGCGCACTCGATCAGGCCGAACACTGGATGCGACGCGCCATCGGCGGCGGGCACGCCGGGTTCCTGCGTCAGCTCACGCCCGTGCTGGTCAACGCACCGCAGCCACGCCTGCGCGCCTTGCTCAGCGATGTGGCCGCGCGACAGTCGCAGCTGCAGCCGCCCGTTCCCGCAGACGTGGCATAAATCGGCATGCCCGCTTCCAACGACACCATCGCCACTGCACAGCAACGCCGCGGCTTCTGGCTGCGCATGCTGCATCAATGGCACTGGATCAGTTCGGCGCTGTGTCTGATCGGCATGCTGCTGTTTACGGTTACCGGGCTCACCCTCAACCACGCTGCGCGCATCGAAGCCAGCCCGTCCACCGAGCAACGCACGCTCACCCTGCCGCCAGCGCTGTTGAAGACCTTGGGCGCGCGCCAGGACGGCGATGCACCGCTGCCGCCGCGCGTGGCGCAGTGGCTGGGTCGCGAACTGGAGATCAGCGTCGGCAGCCGCAACGCAGAGTGGTCGCCCGACGAGCTGTATGTCGCCCTGCCCCGCCCCGGTGGCGATGCCTGGCTGAGCCTGGACCGCAGCACCGGCGCGATCGAATACGAACGCACCACGCGTGGCTGGATCGCCTATCTCAACGATCTGCACAAAGGCCGCAACACCGGGCCGGCCTGGGGCTGGTTCATCGACGTGTTCGCCATCGCCTGCCTGGTGTTCTGCATCACCGGCCTGTTCCTGCTGCACCTGCATGCGCGTCAGCGCAGCATGACCTGGCCGCTGGTCGGCCTGGGCCTGCTGATTCCGCTGCTGCTTGCCTTGCTGTTGATCCACTGACCTTACTGACCGGAGACGATCATGCGTGCCACCCTGACCATCGCTCTGAGCGGCCTGCTCGCCATGCCGGCGTATGCGGCCACGCTCGACATCAACGTCGAAATCCCCAAGCTCAATGTCGCCGAATACCACCGCCCGTACGTGGCGATCTGGCTGGAAGGCGCAGACCAGAAGGTCGCCGCCAATCTGGCGGTCTGGTACCAATCCAAGGACACCGCCGAAGGCCACGGCACCAAGTGGCTGCCGGATCTGCGCCAGTGGTGGCGCAAGAGCGGCCGCACGCTGGAGGTGCCGGTCGATGGCGTGACCGGCCCCACCCGGCCTGCCGGCGCGCATGCGCTGTCGTTCACGAACACCAAGGGCGCGCTGAAGTCGCTGCCGGCCGGCCAGTACACACTGGTGGTGGAAGCTGCGCGCGAAGTCGGGGGCCGCGAGTTGGTCAAGGTGCCTTTCACCTGGCCGGCCACCTCGGCGCAGTCTGCCAAGGCCAGCGGCAGCAGCGAACTCGGTGCGGTGAGCCTGACCGCCAAGCCCTGATGCAGATGGGCGCGGATGCGGTGCCGCCGTGCATGCATCCGTGCCCATGACACGCGCGCTACGTGGCGCAGACGCGTATCGACTTTCGTTACCCACGCATCCACGCAGCGCCGCAGTGCGCTGATCAGACACGTGACCCACCCGCCTTATCGTTCTTCAAGGAGTTGTCATGAAACGTTCGCATGTCCTGATCGCCCTGCTGGCCGCACTTCCCGTCAGCGCGTTCGCCCACAAGGCCTGGCTGCTGCCATCGCAAACCGTCCTGGCCGGCGAAGCGCCGTGGATCACCGTCGATGCGGCGGTGTCCAACGACTTGTTCTACTTCAATCACGTGCCGCTGCGCCTGGATAATCTGAGCATCACCGCGCCCGATGGCAGCGCGCTCAAGCCGGAAAACCCGGCCACCGGCAAGTACCGCAGCGTGTTCGATCTGCAGCTCACCCAGCCTGGCACCTACAAGCTCAGCATCGTCAACGCCGGCCTGTTCGCCAGCTGGAAGGAAGACGGCAAGCCCAAGCGCTGGCGCGGCAACGAGGCAAGCTTTGCCACCGAAGTGCCGAAAGACGCGAAGGAGCTGCAGGTGTCGCAATCGCTCAATCGCGTGGAAACCTTCGTGACCCGCGGCGCGCCGACCACCACCGCGTTCAAGCCCAGCGGCAAGGGCATCGAACTGGTGCCGGTGACCCACCCCAACGACCTTGTCGCCGGTGAAGCGGCGCAGTTCACCCTGCAGCTGGATGGCAAGCCAGCAGCCGGGCTGGAGATCGAGATCGTGCGTGGCGGCACGCGCTATCGCGATGCGCAGAACGAGATCAAGCTCAAGACCGACGCCAAGGGCGGCTTCAGCGTGACCTGGCCGGAAGCGGGCATGTACTGGCTGGAAACCACCAGCGAAGACAGCAAGACCTCGCTGCCGCAGGCCAAACAACGTCGCCTGGGCTACGTGGTAACGCTGGAAGTGTTGCCGCAGTAATCGCCGCATCCCGCCACTGCGTTGACCTTACGGTTAACGCAGTGGCGATGTGGAAGCGGCACATGCCGTTCGGCGTGTACCGCCTGCCGCCTGTGCGGTATTTGCGGTATTTGCGGTATTTGCGGTATTTGCGGTGTTTGCGGTGTTTGCGATATGTGCTGCAGCATCGAATCGGCGCATCCCTCACTGTTTCAAACATCACACCGCGTGATGCAAACCACACGCTCGCGCGTCACCATGGCTGCCTCAGGCAGCACCTGCTCGACCGGTCCACGCATGCACCCAGTTTCTTCCGCAGATGACGCCGTTGCCTCCCTGGGCGGGCGCAGCATGGGCACCACCTGGAGCGTCAAGCTGGTGGCGCCGCGTGCGCGCGACCTGCATCCCCTGCATGCGCGTATCCATGCAGCGCTCGATCGCGTGGTCGCGCAAATGAGCACCTGGGAAGCCGACTCGGATATCAGCCGCTACAACCGTGCCGCGGCCGGTCAGTGGCAGACATTGCCCGATGACTTTTTCACCGTGCTGCGCACCGCGCTGCAGATCGCGCAGGCCAGCGACGGCGCGTTCGACCCCACGGTCGGGCCGATGGTCGAACTGTGGGGCTTTGGCGCCTCCGGCGGCCGGCGGCGTGTGCCCTCGCCCGAGCAGATCGCGCTGGCCAGCCTGCGCTGTGGCTGGCAACGCCTGGCTCTGGATGGCCAGCGGGTGCTGCAACCTGGCGCCGTCGCACTGGATCTATCCGGCATCGCAAAAGGCTTCGGGGTGGACTGCGTGCAGCACGCATTGCGACAGGCCGACATCGCCAGCGCCTTGATCGACGTTGGCGGCGAATTGTTCGGCTATGGATGCAAACCCGATGGCAGCGCGTGGCGTGTGCTGGTCGAATCCGCGCCCGACGAAGACGCCGGCGCCACATTGCCGGCACGTGTGCTCACGCTGGATGGCTTGGCAGTCGCCACATCGGGCGATCGCTGGCACCGCTTCGATGCCGACGGCATGCGCTACGCGCACACCTTCGATCCACGCACTGGAGCACCGATTCCGCATGCGCCTGCCGCCGTCACCGTGCTCGCGCGCGATGCCATGCAGGCCGATGCCTGGGCCACCGCAATGACCGTGCTCGGGATCGACGCAGGTCTTGCCTATGCCGCCAAGACCGATCTGGCAGTGCGCTTTCTGACGCGACACGATGGCAGCTTGCATGAAGCGATGAGCCCGGCGTTCGAGCAACATCTGGCGGCGTCATGAGCGCCGCAAGCCCACGCGTGTGGATGGGTAACGGGGCGCTGCTGCTCGCACTGGCGACGCTTGTCGGATGGCTTGCCAGCCTGCATGACGGTGCCTGGTGGAGCGCACCGACACCGCATCGCTTGCAATGGGCGGCCGTCGGGATGGCCGCTTACGCTGTGCTGTGCGCGGCGGTCTTGCTGCGCCGCCGGGCACGCGCCAACACGTTGCACGGCGACAGCAGTGGCATGCTGATTGTGTGGGCAAGCCAGACTGGATTCGCACGCGAATTGGCCGAGCGTAGTGCTGCTGCCTTGCAAGCGGCAGGTATCGGTGCCTACGCACTCCCGCTGGAGGCGGTGGTTGCCGAGCAGCTCGCGCGCGTGCCGCGTTTGCTATGCATCGTCAGCACCACCGGCGAAGGCGATGCACCGGATCACGCACAGGCTGCGGAGCGTCACTGGCTCGCCGACGGCGGACAGGATCTGGCCGCCGTGCAGTACGCGGTGCTGGCGCTCGGCGATCGCCGTTACACGCAATTCTGTGCGTTCGGTCGCCATCTCGATGACCACCTGCACGCGCGCGGCGGCACCCGCCTGTTCGAGCGCATCGAGGTCGACAATGCCGACCCGCGCGCATTGCAGCAATGGCAGCAACGTCTGTCAGCATTGGCACCTGCACTTGCCGAGCAACCCGACTGGAGCGTGCCGACCTACACGGCCTGGCAGCTGCGCGAGCGCGTCCACGTCAATCCAGGCAGTGCCGGCGCACCGATCCATCGGCTCCGTCTCACTCCCATCGATGGCGCACTGCCGGCATGGCGTGCTGGCGACATCGCCGAGGTCGCGCCGCAGAACGCACCGGAGCGTGTCGACGCCTGGTTGCAGCGTCATCGACGCGATGGCTCGGACATCATCGACGGTCGTACGCTGCGCGACTGGCTTGGCTGCTCGCAACTGCCCACCGATGCACAGACGGCGGCCACGGCGTCAGCGGATGCGACCGCCTTGGCGCATAGCCTGATCACGCTGCCGCATCGCGAATACTCGCTCGCATCGATCAGCGAAGAAGGCCACGCCGAACTGCTGATCCGCGAACATCGGCATGTCGATGGGCAGCTAGGGGTCGGCAGTGGCTGGCTGTGCGTGCATGCTCACCTCGGCGCGCAGATTGCCTTGCGCCTGCGCAGCAATCCTGGGTTCCACCCACCCTCACCCGCGCAGCCCATGCTGCTGATCGGCAATGGCACCGGCATCGCCGGCTTGCGCGCCCACCTACGCGCACGCATTGCAGCCGGTGCGCGCGACAACTGGCTGATCTTTGGCGAACGCAATGCCGCGCACGACGCGCTGTACGCCGACGAACTGCAGCAGTGGCAACACGATGGCTGGATCACGCGTCTGGACCTGGTGTACTCGCGCGACCACAACCCCTCGGTACGCTACGTACAACATGCATTGGCCGCTGCCAGCGATCGCCTGCGGCAATGGATCGACCGCGGCGCCTGCATCTATCTCTGCGGCAGCCTGCGCGGCATGGCACCCGAAGTGGACCGCACCCTCGACACCCTGCTGGGCACTGATGTCAGGCAAGAACTGCTACGCAGCGGCCGCTACCGTCGCGACGTGTATTGAACAGCAAGCGTGCAGGCTGACGATCGCAGCTTGGCAGCGGGGAGCGCTGCCATCACGTGGCGATCGTGGGCAGGCAGACATGGCATCCGAATCCTGCATGCAGCAATGATCGTTTGTCGGCAAACGATGCTCTGCATCGGCACGCTTCGGCACGTTGCTGCAGTTCTGCGAGTTCGCTAAGAGCAGCTTACAAAACGACTGTGAACTGCCAGACGGCCGCAGCCGTTGCTCGGCATCGGTGTGTGCCACTCACACTCCAGTCCCTGCGCGCCGTTCACACCCACCAGACGAGTGCTCGCTACTTGTTGTCAGCCTCTTTAGTTTCTCGACGCAGACAGTGCACGTGACACGTATCAATCCAAATTGCTAACTACCCGGTTCACTGGCTGCGCTTTTACTTGCACTTGCATCTCGGCCGTTCAATGCAAGCAAGAACACTCTCAACTGCCCGGACCTGCTAATCAGAGGCGCCAGCAAGCGGACTCACCCGGATCGCCAACAGCTCGCCGCCGCCATCGAGCACGTAACGGGTCCGCGTCGATGCACTCAGCCATGCGGTGTCGCCCGCAGCCAGGGGCGGCAGCTCACTGTCGCGTCCAAAGCTGGCTTGGCCCGCCAACAGGTGGATGACCCAGGCGCTGCCCGGATCCGCAAAGAACAGCATGGTGCCGACCAAGGGGCGATGCAGCAGCTCGGTATGCAGCAGATCGCGGCGCCACATCAGATTGAAGTCCTGCGTCGGCCCATCGAGCAAAGTCGCACCGACCGTCTCTTCGCCAGCGAATCGGACACGCTGGTAGGGCGGCAGCAATTCGACGACACGAGCGGCGCCAGCGACGCGTGCGCCAGCATCACCGTCATCAGTAGGTGTATCTGTGATCAGGCCATCAGCACGCGCAGCACCATCACCGGGATCAAGCCCACCGTCGCCAAACTGCAGGCGCATGCCGTTTCCATGCAGCAACACCAATTCGCGGTCGATCCCCGGGAATGCGGAAAACGCGGCGTCCTGTTCGATCTCGGCAATCGACAGCCGCAATGCCCAGGCCTCGGATTCCCCGAGCCGCAGGATCTCGCGTGTCCAACCCAATTGATTGCGCCACCGCTCGCGGCGGTACTCGGTGGCCGGAATCACCCGGCTGCTCAGGTCTGTCAGCTGCATCTGCGCATTGTGCCCGAAGCCCGCCGCCCAAGCCCTGCTGCAACCGTGCGGTATCCGCAGACGGCACGCAAACCAGGCATCTCGAGCCGCCCTCGCGTTTCGAGCCCCCGGCACATCGAGCACTCAGAGAATAACGGTCTGCATCGACCTCGCTGCATCACGCGACGCTCAACGGGATGTCGAGATGTCGAGATGTCAGGATCTCAGGACACTGCGATGTCCGTGCGTCAATGCGTCAACTTGCCGAAGCATATGGGTGCGGGCCGTTGTCAGCGCAAAGCCAGGCGTTGCCCATCAGGAACAGCGCTGCGATGAGATCGAATCAACACGTCCTGAAACGAAAAACGCCCGGCTGCACATCCAAGTGCAACACCGGGCGATTCCACGTCCTTGTCGGCTTCCAGCCATCCCCCGGACATCCTGTCCAGTTAGGTTGCGGCCACGCATCCTCGCGTCGAACCGTATCTCGGATCCCTTCCCCTTAACGCCGTCCCACCGGTTTCACCGCCGCCCCCTTGGCAGCCTTCTTGGCGGGAGCCATCGTGGCTCCTACTTCGATCAGGTCACGATTCCGTTCGACCGTCTTGAGTCCGATGCCCTTGACCAGTGCCAGTTCCTCGGCACTTTTGAAGGGACCGTTTGCCTGACGGTGCTCAACGATTGCCTCGGCTTTTGATCGCCCGACATTCGTCAGCACCTTGTCCAATTCCTCAGCAGACGCGGTGTTGATATCGACCTTCTCAAGCGCGTACGCATTCGAGGACAACAACAACGCCAGTAGCAGGGACTTCAGGACTACGGTAAATGACTTCATTGCAACGCTCCTTGTGGCTTGGGTGATGGTCCTAGCCAGCATTCCTGCCGGCGGAGCCAGTGTCCCGCGCCACATGCAGCAATCCTATCGCCAACGAACTTTTCACACAGCAGGTGAACTGCGCGCCGCCTTGTAGGGAAATACCTACCCCTGGCCCCGGGCGTAGAATGTGTCATTACGTCACGCATTCGGAGCCTTCATGGACAGCGCCAAGATCGACCAATTCATCAGCGATACCTGGGACCGCGAAATCGTCCCCCAGCTGGTCGATTACATCCGTATTCCCAACAAGTCGCCGATGTTCGACGCCGATTGGGTGGCCCACGGCTATATGGAGCAGGCTGTCACGTTGATGGAAACCTGGGCGCGCGCCCAAGCCATCGATGGCATGCAGGTCGAGGTGGTGCGCCTGGACGGCCGCACGCCGCTGATCTTCATCGAGATCCCGGCCACCGGCCCGGAGTCTGGCGACGACACCGTGTTGTTGTACGGCCATCTGGACAAGCAGCCGGAGATGACCGGTTGGGATGCCGACCTGGGCCCCTGGGAGCCGGTGCTGCGCGACGACAAGTTGTATGGCCGGGGCGGCGCCGACGACGGTTACGCGATCTTCGGCTCGCTGGCGGCGATTCTGGCGCTGCGCACCCAGGGCCTGTCGCATGCGCGGTGCGTGGTGCTGATCGAAGCCTGCGAAGAGTCCGGCAGCTACGATCTGCCCGCTTACGTGGACCATCTGGCCGAGCGTATCGGCAAGCCCTCGCTGGTGGTATGCCTGGATTCGGGCTGCGGCAATTACGAGCAGTTGTGGTGCACCACTTCGCTGCGCGGCCTGACCGGTGGCAACCTCAGCGTGAAGGTGCTGGAAGAAGGTGTGCATTCCGGCGATGCGTCCGGCGTGGTGCCGTCCAGCTTCCGGCTGCTGCGGCAGTTGCTGTCGCGCATCGAAGACGAAACCTCGGGCCGCATCCTGCTGGAAGGTTTGCATGTGGAGGTGCCGGCCGAGCGCCTGACCCAGGCCAAGGCTGCAGCGGCGACGCTGGATACCGCCATCTTCGACAAATTCCCGATGGTCGATGGCCTGGTGCCGATGCATGACGACCTCACCGAGCTGGTCTTGAACCGGACCTGGCGCCCGGCGCTGTCGATCACCGGCGTGGACGGCATGCCGCCGCTGGCCTCGGCCGGCAATGTATTGCGTCCGCAGACCGCGGTGAAGCTGTCGCTGCGTCTGCCGCCAACCGCCGACGGCAAGGCCTGTGGCGAACTGCTCAAGCAGGCATTGCTGCGCGACCCGCCCAATGGCGCGCAGGTCACGCTGGAGCTGGAAAAGGCATCGTCCGGTTGGAATGCCCCGGCCATGGCGCCGTGGCTGGAGAAGGCCATCGACGATGCCAGCCAGGCCTTCTTCGACAAGCCGGCGATGTACATGGGCGAAGGCGGCTCGATCCCGTTCATGGGCATGCTGGGCGAAAAGTTCCCCGGCGCGCAGTTCATGATCACCGGCGTGCTGGGGCCGCATTCCAATGCGCATGGCCCAAACGAGTTTTTGCACATCCCGATGGGCAAGCGCGTCACCGCCTGCGTGTCGAAGGTGATCGCCGAGCATCACGCGGCCTGCCTGCGCGGGGAAACCAGCGGCTCGCCGGTGGCGGCCGATAGCGGTACCCGTCATGGTGGACACGGTTGCTGTTGAGCCGACGAGAGACGACTGCGGGTTGAGGGCGTGTCCTGACGTGAAGCATTGCGTTGCATTTGGCGCAAAGGACGCGGCATCGGCAACCTGGTCAGCGTCTTCTCGCCCAGCTCCTCTCCCGCAGGGACAGAGGCTGGGTCTTCGATCATGCGATTGAAGGCGGCGGCTGTCTGGGCAGTCACTCCATGACAGGGTTTCTGTGGCAATGCCCAACGCAACGAGTTGCTGAAGGCAGCCCATCAGCACCACTCGCGCTGTACGTGCAGCGCGAGTCGCCACCATCCGAAATGCTAGTCTGCCGATCCCGTTCGCCTTCGGTGCTGCAATGAACACTTTGTTTGGTAGCGACAGCTGGCTCTACATTTTGCTGGTGGGATTTGTGGTCGGGCTGCTGGCGCGTTTCATCACGCCCGGCACGCAGCGCCTGGGTTGCCTGCTGACCATCGTGCTGGGCATCGCCGGGGCGGTGGTAGCCAGCTGGTTTGGCCGCTACATGGGCTGGTACCACGCAGGCGAGCCTGCTGGTTTCCTCGGCGCGTTGCTCGGTGCCATCGCCATCCTTGCACTGCTGCGCTTGTTCAGCGGCAGCAAACGCTGACCGCTGCATTGCACGCTTCGCCCTCACTTCACTACGCAACCACGACACATGACGGTATCGCCTTCTGACCCTGCGCGCGACGCGCTGCGCCTGCAATGGGTGCGACACGCACTGGATGACCCATCTGCAGTATTGCAACGCGCGTCGGTCGACGCCGGGTTTCGCAGTTACTGGCGCACGCAGGGACGCGGCACCGATCGCATCCTGATGGATGCGCCACCGCAGCTTGAAAACGTGGCGCCGTGGTTGCGCATGCACGCCGTGTTGGGTACGCATGGAGTCCGCGTGCCGCAGGTGCTGGCTAAGGACCTGGAGGTCGGCTTCCTGCTATTGGAGGATCTGGGCGTACCGACGCTGGCGCAGGTCCTGACCGACGCCAATGCCGACGCCCTGCTGGATGGCGCCATCGCACAATTGCTGTTGCTGCAACAGATCCCCCCACCTGCCGACAGCGGGGTGTTTGGTGAGGCGCTGCTGCAACGCGATGCCGGCTTGTTCGAGGAATGGTTTCTGGGTCGCCATCTTGGCGTGCAGCTGGACTGCGGCCAGGCCGAGCAGTTGCAGCTGGTGCAACGGCGCTTGATGGACAACGCGCTGGCGCAGCCACGCGTGTTCACCCATCGCGACTTCATGCCGCGCAATCTGATGCCGGTAACCGATGGTCCGGCAGTATTGGACTTTCAGGATTGCGTGATCGGGCCGATCGCCTACGACCCGATCAGTCTGTTTAAGGACACCTCGGTGAGTTGGCCGATCGCACGCGTCGACGGCTGGCTGGCGCGTTATCACGCCCGTGCGCAGGCCGCCGGATTGCCGGTGCCGCCACTGCAGCAGTTTCTGCGCGATGCGGACTGGATGGGCGTGCAGCGGCATCTGAAAAACCTGGGCATTTTTTCGCGCCTGAGCCATCGCGATGGGAAGCATTGGTATCTGGACAACGTGCCGCGCTTCATCGCCTATCTGGACGAAGTACTGCCGCGCTATGCCGAGCTGGCGCCGCTGATCATGCTGCTGGACGAGGTGGTCAAACCCGCATTGGCAACACGCGCACTGCAGGCGAACGCATGAAGGCGTTGATTTTTGCAGCAGGCTTTGGCGAGCGGATGCGGCCGTTGACCGAGCACACGCCCAAACCCTTGCTGTCTGTCGGCGGCACGCCGCTGATCGTCTGGCATTTACGCAAACTGGCAGCGTTGGGCGTGGACGAGGTAGTGATCAATACCTCGTGGCTGGCCGAACAGTTTCCGCAAACGCTGGGAGACGGCAGCGCGTTCGGGCTGCGTCTGACGTATTCCTATGAAGGCGCAACGCCGCTGGAAACCGGCGGCGGCATGTTGCACGCACTGCCGCTATTGGGCGATGCACCGTTCCTGCTGGTCAATGGCGATATCTGGACCGATTTCGACTTTGCCCGTCTGTCGCATGCACCGGAAGGACTGGCGCAGCTGGTGCTGGTGGATCGCCCCGTTTATGCAGAGCGCGCTGATTTTGCGCTGGATGCGGAGGGCAAGGTGCACGCAGATCTGCCCGCAACGCTTACCTATTCCGGCATCGGCATGTATCGACCGTCGCTGATGCACGATTGGCAATCGGTGATTGGTCAGTTGCCAGAGCAGTCCGGCGCTGCGCCGCGGTTTGCGTTGGCGCCGATCCTGCGCGCGCAGATGGCGGCAGGGCTGATCGACGGCATCCACCATGCCGGGCGCTGGACCGATGTCGGCACGCCGCAGCGTCTGGCAGAACTGGATGCACAGTTACTGCGCAACGGCGGCTGATCGCAACTCGTTGCTGCAACGCTTGTCATCAAGCGCATCGACAGAAACCTTCGAGCGCTGGCTCGCTGGTTGCAACGTGTTTGCCGCATGCGCCTTCGCCGACGGGTGAGGCGATGTCCGGACTGGCAATGGCATCGCTTGGACGAAAGGAGCTGATCAGACCGCACGTTAGCGGCCGCCCGCACCGCGACCACGCACACACCGACCATCTCGACGCGTCCTTGCCCGCCAACCGTTGACGGACCTTACGCGGCATGGATGCCGTGTAAGAACTTAGATGGACGTACTTGCAGCGTGTCCCGCGATGGTGCACGGGCAAGGGCCCTGCCGCGCACTCTCAATGTCGAGTGCGCGGTGCCCTCGCCGCTCGCGGGACACGCCGTAAACCCGTCCCTGGGGGCTCGATGGCGGCATCCATGCCGCCAACGGTCCCGCAAGCGGCGAGGACACCGCACCAGACAGTTGGCTGCTTTTTTGAAGAACGAGGACACCGCGCTAGAGCGTTGCTGGTTGCTTGCTGAAAACTCGACGCACCGACTGCCTCGGCTGGTCCTTGCCCGCCCACCCTCGCGAGAACTTATGAGGCTTGGATGCCGCGTAAGAACTTAGATGGGCGTACTTGCAGCGTGTCCCGCGATGGTTGGCAGGCAAGCGCCCTGCAAGACAGCCGCAAACCCACTGCATTACGCCCCGCGATCCTCAAGCACGCGACGCAGGAATGGCACCGTGATGCGGCGTTTGGCCGCCAACGACTCGCGATCCAGCCGATCCAGCAAGGCTACCAAGGTGGCAAGTTCGCGTTCGCTGTGCGTCAGTAGCCAGTCGATCGCCGCGTCGTCCAGCCCCAGCCCACGCCGCTGCGCACGATCGCGCAGCACTGCGGCGCGCGCCGCGTCGTCGGGCACCGGCAATCCGATCCGGATGCATTGCGACAGCCGCGAACGCAGATCCGGCAGCACCAGCGCCAAGCCATCGGGCATCTGCCGTGCGGTGTAGAGCAGGCTGATGCCGGCAGCGCGCGCACGATTGTGGAAATCGAATAGCGCCACCTCGTCGTCGCGTTGCCCGGCAATGCTGTCCACGCCGTCCAGTGCAACCAGGCTGCGCCCCTCCAATGCTTCGAGCGCATCGCGCAGGCGGCCGGCTGCTGCGTGCAGCGGCAGATACGCGGTTGCCCGCCCGGCCTGCTCGGCCGCTGCGCACACCGCCAGCGCCAGATGCGTCTTGCCGGTACCGGCGGGACCGGCAAGATAGAGCCAATCGCTCACCTGCCCGGCCGCCAGGGCCTGCAACTGCGCAAGCAGGCCCTCGGGCGCGGCAATGTAACTATCGAAACGCTGATCGGATGGCGCGCGCAACGCCAATGGCAACTGCGGCACGCTCACGACCGATCTGCGTCCTTGGTCGGGTCGATGATGAAGCTGCGCTCGGCCGTGGTGGACTGCAGCACGATACCGGCACGCTCGCCGGCGTACAGGTCGCTGCGGGTGTACTGCTCATGCGCATACCGCAGCAGCACGTTGGCCACCGCTGCCACCGGCAATGCCAGCAGCATGCCGAGGAAGCCGAACAACTGGCCGCCCGCCATCACCGCAAAGATCACCGCCACCGGATGCAGGCCGATCTTGTCGCCGACGATGCGCGGAGTGAGCAAATAACTTTCCAGCAGCTGCCCGACCGTGAACACCACGCCCACGCCGATCAGCAGTTTCAGATCCAGCCCCTGTGCCTGCACGATGGCCGCCAGCAGCGCCAGCACGATGCCGGTGGTTGCCCCCAGGTACGGAATGAAGCTGATGAAGCCGGCAATGATGCCGATCAACAATCCCAGGTTGAGCCCGATGATGGACAGCCCGGTAGCGTAGATCGCGCCCAGCGCCAGCATCACCAGGAACTGGCCGCGGATGAAGCCGCCCAGCACGTCGTTAGATTCCAGCGCCAGCCGGCTCACGGTGCCGATGTAGGCGCGCGGGATGACCGCCGCCACACGCTCGACCAGCCGGTCCCAGTCGCGCAGAAAGTAGAACGCCAGGATCGGCAGCAACGCCAGGTTGATCACCCAGGTCACCATCGCAAAGCCCGAGCGCGATACGTAACCGAAGAAGGTCTTGGCGGCACCGCCGGCCTGCTCCCAGTGGCTGCGGATCCAGTCGATCAAACGCTCCGGATCCAGCCAGCCCATCAGCTCCACGCCGGTCTTGGCTTCCAGCCACGGAATGGCCGTACTGATTGCCCAGGTGCGCATCTGCGGCAAGGCATCGATCAGGGTCATGATCTGACGTTCGATCATCGGCACCAGAATCATCAGCGCCAGCACGAACAGCAGCAGCGCCAAGACGAATACCAACGCCACCGCCATGTTGCGCGAACGGCCGGCACGTTCAATGCGGTCCACCAATGGGTCGCCCAGCCAGGCCAGCAGCAATGCCAGCACGAACGGCGTCAGGATCGGGGACAGCAGCGAGACCACCCACAGCACGCCGACAATGACCGCCACCCATTTGAGGCGACGCAGGAATAAGGCGATTTCGGCTTCGGGAGTTAACGTCATTTGAGGCGGTACTCGGCGTGCTCGTTGTCGAGAATGATCGGGCCTTCAGTCGGTACCGAGACCGACACAAGGGGGCTGTTGTCGCCGAGCATACGGTTGAGCCCAGAAATACCCGTGAGCAGTTCCAGATCTACTTCCATGCGATCGCCGTTGGCGCTGACCGGGCGAATGCTGCGTACCACCGACACGCTCTGCAGTGCGGCGGCGACCCGCAGGTAATCGTCGGCGCTGTGGATGCCGGTGATCACTGCGCGGTACACGCCCGGCACCCCCGAATCCACGCGCTTGGCGTAGCGCTTGACCAAGGCATCGGCGGCACCATCGGCACCGGCTGCCATCGCGCGGCGCGCATCGCCGTCGCTGCTGCTCCAGCTGGACAACACGTTGCCGTTGTCCACGAACACCCAGTCGGCGGTCCAGCCGGCATCATTGCGGTAGAGCTTGCCGATCAGCTGCATCGGCGGGCTGTATTTGGCCGACGCGCGCGACACCGCGGCGGTGTCCTTGCGCCAGATCGCACCGGCCAGCGCCTGCTCGGCGGCCGCTCCGCCCGGCAGGCCAAGCCGGTAGCCGCGCTCGATCGCACGGTCGAGCACGCTGCGTGCGGCATTGGCCTGGGAAACGCCGACCAGGCGCGGGCCGCTGCCGTCATCGATGGCCAGCCACAGCACCGGCTTGGGACGTGGCAGCGGCCACACCGGCAGGCCGAGGGCGGCGATCAAGCTATCCACATCGGACTGGCGAAAACGCGCGACCAGGGTGGTGCGGAAGGTCGGCGCACCCGTGCGCGAGGTGCCCTGATCCTGGCGGTAGTCGTAGTGTTCGACGTAGTTGGGCGCATTGCGCAGCGCCTGCGGGACGCCGGGGCGGCTCATCACCGAGCGATCGCCGGAGACCTTGCCGAGCACGGCGCCCAGCGCGCGCGCCAGGGCACCGGGGCGATCGGATTCGCCCTGGCTGTTGACCGGCACTTCGGCGTCGTAGGCACTTTGCGCCTTGGCGACGTCGCCTTCGGTACGCAGATCGGCCTGCGCAAAGGCCGGAACCACAGGCATGGCGACCACGAGGGCAAGAAAGAAAGCGAGACTGCGGCGCATCGACGGTTCCATGGTGTAAGCGTATCCGGGTGAATTGTTGCCCGAATGGGGCGCTAGCGCCAACGTGGCTGTTAAAATCGCCGCCTTTACTGCCGAGCCACCCACGCCCGTGACCAGCCCAACGCCTTCCACTCCCTCGCCCATGACCTACCGCGACGCGGGTGTCGACATCGATGCCGGCAATGCCCTAGTCGAACGCATCAAGCCACTGGTCAAGCGCAGCTTCCGGCCGGAGGTGATGGGTGGCCTGGGCGGCTTTGGCGCGCTGTTCGACCTGTCGGGCAAGTACAAGGAGCCGGTACTGGTCTCCGGCACCGACGGCGTGGGCACCAAGCTCAAGCTGGCACAGCAACTGGGCCGCCACGACACCATCGGCATCGACCTGGTCGGCATGTGCGTCAACGACGTGCTGGTGCAGGGCGCCGAGCCGCTGTTCTTCCTGGACTACTTCGCCACCGGCAAGCTCGACGTGGACACCGCCGCAGCGGTGGTCGGCGGCATCGCGCGCGGCTGCGAGCTGTCCGGTTGCGCCTTGATCGGTGGCGAAACCGCCGAAATGCCCGACATGTACCCGCCCGGCGAATACGACCTGGCCGGCTTCACCGTGGGTGCGGTGGAAAAATCGCAGCTACTGGACGGCGCGCAGGTGCGCGAGGGCGATGTGCTGATCGGCATCGCGTCCTCCGGCCCGCATTCCAACGGGTATTCGCTGATCCGCAAGATCTACGAACGTGCCGGCGCGCCGGCAGAGCATGTACTGGACGACGGCACCAAACTGATCGACGCACTGATGGCGCCGACCGCGCTGTACGTCAAGCCAGTGCTGGCGTTGCTCAAGTCGCACGGCGAAACGATCCACGCCATGGCGCACATCACCGGCGGCGGGCTCACCGAAAACATCATCCGCGTGATTCCCGACGGCCTGGGCCTGGACATTGATGCCAAGGCATGGGCCTTGCCGCCGGTGTTCGCCTGGCTGCAGCGCGAAGGCGCGGTGGCCGATGCCGAAATGTGGCGCACCTTCAACTGCGGTATCGGCTTTGTGCTGATCGCCTCGCCCGAGCAGGCCGTCACGCTGGAACAGGGGCTGGACGCGCAATCGCTGGCGCATTGGCGCATTGGCCACGTGGTCGCCGCGCAAGGCGACGAACGCGTGCGGATTGGCTGAGCCAAGGAGACCTGCATGGACGCTTTCACACCTGCCCTGCCGACGCCGGCCAGCGCCGATGACCTGCAGCACCTCAAGCTGCTGTCGATCTTTCATTACGTGCTGGCCGGCATCACCGCGCTGTTTTCACTGTTTCCGCTGATCCATCTGTTCATGGGGCTGGCCATCGTCACCGGGCACTTGCCGATGAACGGCAACAACGGCGAAACGGCACCGGACGAGATGCGGATGTTCGGCTGGATCTTCGTGGTGTTTGCGGCCGCGATCATCATCTGCGGCCTGACCCTGGCCGGCTTCATGGCCTATGCCGGCCGTTGTATCGCCCAGCGCCGGCGCCATCTGCTGTGCCTGGTCGTGGCGGGCATTTCGTGCTCCTTCATGCCGTTCGGCACCGTGCTTGGCGTCTTTACGCTGGTCACCTTGTTGCGCCCTCAGGTCAAGGCACTGTTCGGCCCTGCCGCAACCGCCGCCTGAGAGCTACGTGATCACCCGGACCCTGCGCCGCGCCAAACCGGCTGCGTTGACCGTCACCATCGCGGTGTTCCTGGCGAGCTGGATCACACCGCTGTGGCCGGTCGAACAGGCCTTGCATAGTTCGCTGACCGTGATCGGGTTGATCGCACTGGTGTGGGCCGACCGTCGCTGGCCGCTGGAGAACGCCGCCTTCGTGGCGATCTGCGTGTTTATCGGATTGCACTGCATCGGCGCGCGCTGGCTGTATTCCAACGTGCCCTACGAGCAATGGAGCATGCAGTTAGTGCACTGGTCGCCCAGCGCCACGTTCGGCTGGACGCGCAATCATTTCGACCGCTTGATCCACCTGCTGTTCGGGCTGTGCTTCACGCCGGCCATTGCGCAACTGGCATTGCGGCTGTGGCCACGGCTGACACTGCGGCAGGCCTTTGCGCTGACGGTGATGAGCATCATGTGCGCCAGCCTGGTCTACGAGTGGTTCGAGTGGGGCATTGCGCTGCTGCTGTCGCCACAGGCCGCCGAAGCCTACAACGGCCAGCAGGGCGACCCCTGGGACGCGCACACCGACATGCTGCTGGCAACCCTGGGCAGCCTGGCGGCCTACCCCGCGGTGAGGACACTGTTCAATGCTCGCAACTGATCCCCGCCTGCGCCTGGCCGTGCTGGCCTCCGGCCGCGGTAGCAATCTGCAGGCCATCCTTGACGCGATCGCCAGCGGGCGCTTGCACGCAGAAGTGGTCGGGGTGTTTTCCGACCGTCCGCAGGCGCCGGCGCTTCAAAAAATGGACGCAGCGCGCCGTTGGAGCGCCAGCCCGCGCGACTTCGCCGACCGCGACACCTTCGACGCTGCGCTGGGCGATGCCATCGCCGTCGTACAGCCGGACTGGGTCATCTGCGCCGGCTACATGCGCATTCTGGGCGAGCCATTGGTGCGGCGCTTTGCCGGGCGGATGCTCAATATCCACCCGTCCCTGCTGCCCAAGTACCGTGGCTTGCACACCCATGCGCGCGCGCTGGAGGCCGGCGATACCGAGCACGGCGCCAGCGTGCATCTGGTGGTACCCGAACTGGATGCCGGCAGCGTGATCGCACAGGCCCGCGTGCCGGTGCTCCCCGGCGACAGCCCCGAGCAATTGGCCGCACGCGTTCTGGCCCGCGAGCACCCGCTGCTGCTCGCCACACTGGACCTGCTGGCCAGCGGACGCCTGCAGGTGGACGGCGATGCGGTGCATGTCGACGGTCAGTGCCTGTTTACGCCACTACGACTAGAGTCCGCTGACGCCGCGCTCGCCTGAATGCGGATACGCCCCCCTCATCCCGTCTCGGACATCCTTGTGGCCCCGTGCCTCAACTCCCGCGCATGAAAGCCATCCCGATCGCCGCCGCGCTGTTGACCACGGCCCTGCTTTGCCAGGCCGGCGCAGGCCGTGCGCAACAGGCAGCGGCCCCGCCGGCAACTGCTGCGCAACCACCTGCCACGCCTGTTCCGCCGGTTGCCCCCGCGGCTGCAGCCGCGCTGCCGGCAAGCACCTGGACGCCGCCGCCGCTGGAGCCTTTCGTGGCGACCTACCAGGCGTTCTACCGCGGCAAGGAGGCCGGCGATGCCACCATGCAGGTCAGCCACGGCGAAGGCAGCCAGTGGCGCATCGACATGTCGGTCCGCGGCCGCAAGGGCTTCGCCAGCATCCTGGGCTTGAACCTGGAACAGAGCACGGTATTTCGCGTCGATGGCGACACCTATGTGCCGTTGAGCCAGAGCACCGTGCGCAAGGCGATGTTCTTCGGCAAAAAAGTCACCGGCGTCTACAACTGGCAAGCCGGCACCGCGCAGTGGGACGGCGACCTGAAGAAAGAGCGTCAGCAACCCATTCCACTGCAGCACGGCGATCAAAGCGCACTGTCGTTGAATTTGTCGCTGATGCGCGATGCGCAGCCCGGCCGCAGCCTGAGCTACCGCTATGTCGATGTGGGCCGGGTGCGCAAATACGATTACCGCGCCGCCGACACCACCGAGGTGGTGCAGGTCGGCGACCTGAGCTACGACGCGTTGCGCGTGTACCGCGTCAACAGCGGCGACAACGAAACCATCCTCTGGATCGCCAACGGGGTTCCGACTCCGGTGCGCATCCTGCAACGTGACAAAGGTGAGGATCAGGTCGATCTCCGCCTGGTCGAATACCAAGGAGTCTGACCATGAAAACCTTCTCTCGCACCAGCGCCTTGATCGCCGCCGCCGCACTGGCCGTGGCCAGCCTGCCGGCATTCGCGATGCAGCCATTCCAGGCCGATTACTCCGCCAATTACATGGGCATGCAGGCCAACGGCACGATGACGCTGGCCGCGGCCGGCGCCAACCAGTGGCGCTACACGCTGACCATCCAGAACCAGCTGGCCAATCTGACCCAGAGCACAGTGTTCGAAGAAACCAGTGGCCAGCTGCGCCCGGTCAGCAGCAACGACACCTCGTCGATGATGGTCAAGCGCCGCAACGTCACTGCCAATTACGACTGGAAAACCAGCCAGGCGACATGGGCCGGCGATATCAAGCCGGACCGTCGCGGCCCGGTCAAACTGCAGCCTGGCGACATGGACGCGTTGCTGATCAACCTGGCGATCACCCGCGATGTGGCCGCCGGCAAGCCGCTCAACTACCGCATGGTGGACGAGGGCCGCATCAAGCCGATGAGCTACAAGGTGATCGGCAAGGAAACCATCACCGTCAACGGCAAGCAGGAACAGGCCACCAAGGTTTCGCGCGTGGATGGCGACAAGGAATTGATCGCCTGGGTGGTCAAGGACCTGCCGGTGCCGGCGCGTCTGTTGCAGAAGGAAAAAGGCCAGGACGCGCTGGACCTGACCATCAAGTCGCTGCGTTAAGCGCGTCAAACCGTCGACCAAAGGACTGATTGCCACCATAGTCCCGGTCGTAAAGTCATTTAGTGCAGTCGTAAAGTCGTTTTAGTGCAGTCAAACGCTTACTGAGTCGAGGGCGCGATGCCCTCACCGCTCGCGGGACACGCCGTGAATCCTTCCTTGGAGGCTCGGTGGCGGCATCCATGCCGCCACACGGTCCCGCAATCGGTGAGGACACCGCGCCAGAGAGTTAGTCGGTTGTTTTGTTGAAAACATGCACACCGATCATCTCGACGGGTCCTTGTCCGCTCACCGCCGAGGCACCTTACGCGGCATCAATACAATGCCGCATAAGAGCTTGCAAGGACGTACTTGCAGCGTGTCCTGCGATGGTGCGCGGGTAAGGGCTCCGCAGCAAACTCGCGGCGGTGAGGACACCGCGCCAGAGAGTTAGTCGGTTGTTTTGTTGAAAACATGCACACCGATCATCTCGACGGGTCATTGTGCGCTCACCGCCGAGGGACCTTACGCGGCATCAATGCAATGCCGCATAAGAGCTTGCAAGGACGTACTTGCAGCGTGTCCTTCGATGGTGAGCGGGTAAGGGCTCTGCAGCAAACTCGCGGCGTCGAGGGCGCGGCGCCCTCACCGCTCGCGGGACACGCCGTGAACCCATCCCTGGGGGCTCGGTGGCGGCATCCATGCCGCCACACGGTCCCGCAATCGGTGAGGACACCGCGCCAGGAAGTTGGTCGGTTAGCCAAGTAAAAGGTTGCCATCTCGCGGGTTGCATTGGCTTGCGAGTACGGCTGCAACTACATGAGATCCAGCGCATCAGAAGCACGTCATGCACTGCTTGCACCATGACCACCGACCATCATGACTGGTCCTTGCCCGGCCACCGTCGCGGGACCTTACGCGGCATGGATGCCGCGTAAGAGCTTACAAGGACGTACTTGCAGCGTGTCCCGCGACGGTGGGCGGGCAAGGGCCCTGCAACGAAGCCGCAGATCAGCCGCTCCACAAGTGATCTGTCCGCGCTGACCTATCACTTGCTCCAATGGTGATCCATCCGCACGCACCTATCCCTTCTCAGGGCTTGGCAGCAGCCTTGTCATCGCCGGTACTGAACACCGTGCGGCAATCCACGCGAATCTGCGCGTCGTTCTTGCGCCAATAGAACAGATCGCAATGGCGCTTGCCTTCGACGGTCTTTTTTACCGCCACCGCATAGAACGATTGCGCGATCTCGTTGCGGCTGGCGTTGCCGTCGCCGTTCCAGTCCATGTCCTTGAACTCGACGCCCTGGGTGATGGCCATGCCCACGCTCCAGGCGTAGGCCAGCCACGCCAGGATCAGCACGATCACGCCGAGCAGGATCTTGCGTCGGGTGGTGAAGCGCCCGCGCAGGATCATGCGATGCGCTGGATGGTCGCACCCAGCGCCCCCAGCTTCTCCTCGATGTTTTCGTACCCACGGTCCAGGTGGTAGATGCGATCGATGGTGGTGTCGCCATCGGCCACCAGCCCGGCCAGGATCAACGAGGCCGACGCGCGCAGATCGGTCGCCATCACCGGCGCGCCGCTGAGGCGTTCGGCACCGCGCACGATGGCGGTATGGCCTTCGACCTGGATATCCGCGCCCAGGCGCAGCAGTTCGTTGACGTGCATGAAGCGGTTTTCGAAGATCGTTTCGTTGATCACGCCCACGCCATCGGCCACGCAGTTGAGCGCCATGAATTGCGCCTGCATGTCGGTGGGAAACGCCGGGTACGGCGCGGTGGTCAGGTTGACCGCGCGCGGGCGCTTGCCGTGCATGTCCAGGGTGACGCTGTCGGCGGTGGTGGTGATGGTGGCGCCGGCTTCGGTGAGCTTGTCCAGCACCGCATCCAGGGTGTCCGGACGCGCGCGACGCACGGTGACGCTGCCACCGGTCATCGCCGCAGCGACCAGGAAGGTGCCGGTTTCGATGCGATCCGGCAGCACCGCGTGGTGCCCGCCCCCCAGACGCTCGACGCCGTGCACCACGATGCGCGGCGTACCGGCACCTTCGATCTGCGCACCGAGCGCGATCAGGCAGTCGGCCAGGTCGGTGACCTCCGGCTCCATCGCCGCGTTTTCCAGCACCGTGGTGCCTTCGGCCAGCACCGCGGCCATCAGCACGTTTTCGGTGCCGGTGACGCTGACCATGTCGAACACATAACGGCCGCCCTTCAGACGCCCATTGCTGGTGGCCTTGATGTAGCCGTTTTCTACGCTGATCTCCGCACCCAGCGCCTGCAGGCCCTTGATGTGCTGGTCCACCGGGCGCGAACCGATCGCGCAACCGCCGGGCAGCGACACTTCGGCGGTGCCGTAGCGCGCCAGCAGCGGGCCCAGCACCAGGATCGAGGCGCGCATGGTCTTGACCAGCTCGTACGGGGCAACCTGATGGGTCACCGAGCGCGGATCGACCAGGATCGAGCGGCCCTTGGCCAGCGTGCCTTCGTCGATGGTGACCTCGGCGCCCAGCTCGCTGAGCAGCTTCACCGTGGTGATCACATCGTGCAGGTGCGGCACGTTACTGATTTCCACCGGCGCATCGGCCAGCAGGGTGGCGCACAGGATCGGCAGCACTGCGTTCTTGGCGCCGGAAATATTGACTTCGCCATGCAGCGCTTGGCCGCCGGTCACTACGATTTTTGCCATGGGAGCTTGGGAGATCCGAAATAGATGTCGGGGGAATGAGATTTCGCGGGATTAAGAGCTGAGACAACGGCGTGCGGACGGCGCGACCCGGCGGCACTGCGGCCGGGGCCGGTCTGCCCGACGGCGCCGCTCAGCCTTCGTCGGGGGTCAGCGTCTTGAGCTGCAGCGCGTGGATCGCGCCACCCATCAAATCGCCCAGGGTCGCGTAGACCATGCGGTGGCGCGCCAACGGGGCCTTGCCGGCGAATGCCGGGCTGACCACGGTCGCCTCGAAGTGCACACCGTCGTCGCCGTGCACGTCGACGCGGGCTTCGGGCAAGCCGGATTCGATGAGTTTACGGATGGTTTCGGCGTCCACAGGGCGTTTCCTCATAAAATGAGCGCACATTCTACTCTTCACCCGAGTCCCGCATGGCCGTCTCGCACCTGCCCACCGCCACCGTCAGCGACGCCAGCCTAGTCGCCAGCGGCCAGCGCGTGCTGGAGATCGAGCGTGAAGCCCTCGCCAGCGTGGGCGCGCGCATCGGCAGCGCGTTCGCCGCGGCCTGCCGGCTGGTGCTGGCGTCGCGCGGGCGGGTGGTGGCCACCGGCATGGGCAAATCCGGCCATATCGCGCGCAAGATCGCCGCCACCCTGGCCTCCACCGGCACCCCGGCGTTCTTCGTGCATCCCGGTGAAGCCGGGCATGGCGACCTGGGCATGATCACCGAAGCCGATATCGTGCTGGCGCTGTCGTATTCGGGCGAATCGGACGAAGTGCGCATGCTGCTGCCGGTGCTCAAGCGCCAGGGCAACCCGATCATCGCCATGACCGGCCGCCCCGGCTCCAGTCTGGCCCTGGCCGCCGACGTGCACCTGGATGTCAGCGTCTCCGCCGAGGCCTGCCCGCTGCACCTGGCACCGACCTCCAGCACCACTGCCTCGCTGGCAATGGGCGATGCGCTGGCGGTGGCGCTGCTGGATGCGCGCGGTTTTACCGCCGACGACTTTGCGCGCTCGCACCCGGCTGGCAGCCTGGGCCGGCGCCTGCTGCTGCACATCACCGACGTCATGCACGGCGGCGATGATCTGCCCAGCGTGCGCGAAGATGCCAGCCTGAGCCAGGCGCTGATGGAAATGAGCCGCAAGCGCCTGGGCATGACGGCGGTGGTCGACAACGACGGTCGCCTGATCGGGCTATTTACCGACGGCGACCTGCGCCGCGCGCTGGATAGCGACATCGACGTGCGCAGCGCCGGCATTGCCGAGGTGATGACGCGCAATCCGCGCACCATCGGCGCCGACCAGCTGGCCGCCGAGGCCGCGCGGCTGATGGAGGACTACAAGATCAATGGCCTGATCGTGGTGGACGCGCAGCAGCGCGCCGTCGGCGCATTGAACATTCACGACCTGTTGCGCGCCAAGGTGGTTTAACAGGTTCAGTTTTCAACTGCGGAACCCCGTTCTCACCCATTCGTGCCGATGCCCTACTCTCCCTTGCAGCACCTCCCCGCCGAGCTGATCGAACGCGCCGCGCGTATCCGCCTGGCCTGTTTCGACGTCGACGGCACCCTGACCGACGGGCGCCTGTACTACGACCACGCCGGCAATGAGAGCAAGTCCTTCAATGTGCTCGACGGCCAGGGCCTCAAACAGCTGGACCATGCCGGCATCCACGTGGCACTGATCACCGCGCGCGCCAGCCTGTCGGCGGAAAAGCGCGGCCAGGATCTGGGCCTGCACGTGCAGATCGGGGTCAAGAACAAGCGCCTGGCGGTGCTGGCGCTGTGCCAGGAACACGGCCTGTCGCTGGACCAGGTGTTGTTCATGGGCGACGACCTGCCCGACCTGCCGGCGTTACTGGCGGTTGGCCTGCCGGTGGCACCGGCCAATGCGCACCCCTGGATCGCCGAGCGCGTGCAGTGGCACACCCAGGCCCGTGGCGGCGAAGGCGCCGCCCGTGAGGTCTGCGATGTGGTGCTCGCCGCGCAAGGCCAGGTCGAGGGCATCATCGAAAGGTTTTCCGCATGAACTTGAACTGGCGCACCACGCTAGGCGTCGTGTTGTTTGCTGCGGCCGCCATCTCCGGCTGGTCGGCATGGCAGCAGCGCGCGCGCCCGGTTGCGGCAGCGGTGGACGAGTCGAAAGTCGACTACGTGCTGCGCGACTTCGAACTGATCGCCCTGGACAAGCAGAGCGGCAAGGAATCGATGACGCTGCGCGCGCCGGAAATGCACCGCAACCGCGCCGATCAGACCTCCGACATCACCACGCCGGTGTTCTTGCTGCCCGACAACGCCAACCAGCCGTGGACGCTGCGCGCCAAGACCGGCTGGGTCAGCCCCAAGGGCGACGAGCTGCGCTTGCGCGGTGATGTCGAAGGGGACAGCCCGACCGCCGGCGCGACGCCGCCCACCACCTTCCGTACCGAGAGTCTGGACGTGTTTCCGCAGCAAAACCTCGCCAAGACCGCTGCTCCGGTGACCATGCGCCGGCCGGGTATCATGCAAAGCGGGGTCGGCTTCGAGGCCGATCTCAAATCACGCCAGTACAAGCTCCTTTCTCAGGTCAAGACCCGCTATGAACCGAATGCTGCCCGCTAAACTGGCGTTTGCCGCGCTGCTGTTGCCTGCCATGGCGATGGCCAAGACCAGCGATCGCAATCAGCCGATGGCGATCGACTCCAATGCCAACGACTGCAACATGCTCGACGACAGCGGCAAGTGCCGCTTCAGCGGCAATGTGGTGATCACCCAGGGCACGCTGGAAATCCACGCCGATACCGCCGACATCTTCCAGAAGAACGGCCAGACCGACCGTGTGGTGCTCAACGGCAAGCAGGCCACGCTCAAGCAGCAGATGGACGACGGCGCGATGATGAACGGCCAGGCCGACAACATCGAATACAAGGTCGCCGACGAGATCATCATTCTGACCGGCAACTACAAGGTCGACTCGCCCAAGGGCACCAACGCCGGCCAGCGCATGGTCTACAACACCAAGACCGGCAATATGCAGAGCGGCGGCGATGGCAGCCGCGTGCGCACCATCATCCAGCCCAAGAATGCAGCCCCCGCCGCGGCAACGCCGGCACCGGCCGCCAAGCCTGCTGCCAAGCCGCAGGGGAAGAAGTAATGCTGGTCGCCACCGGTCTGCGCAAGAAGTACAAGCAACGCGAAGTGGTCAAGGAATTCGGCCTCACGCTCGAGGCTGGCGAAGTGGTCGGCCTGCTCGGCCCCAACGGTGCCGGCAAGACCACCTGCTTCTACATGATCGTGGGCCTGGTCGAAGCCGACGCCGGGCGCATCGAGCTGGATGGACGCGACCTTACCGCCGAGCCGATGTACGCACGCGCCAAGCTCGGCGTGGGGTACCTGCCGCAGGAACCGTCGATCTTCCGCAAGCTCACCGTGGCCGACAACATCCGGCTGGTGCTGGAACTGCGCGAGGAACTGGACACCGCCGGCCGCGAGAAGGAACTGGTTTCGCTGCTGGAAGAATTGCAGATCACCCACGTGGCCGATCAGCTCGGCGCCAGCCTCTCCGGTGGCGAGCGCCGCCGCTGCGAGATCGCCCGCGCGCTGGCCGCAAAGCCGCGCATGATGCTGCTCGACGAACCGTTTGCCGGCGTGGATCCGATTTCGGTCGGCGAGATCCAGCGCATCATCATTCACCTCAAGGAACGCGGCATCGGCGTGCTGATCACCGATCACAACGTGCGTGAGACCTTGGGAATCTGCGACCGCGCGTATATCCTCGCCGAGGGGGGCGTGCTGGCGCAGGGGGCACCTGACGCGCTGCTAGCCAATCCCGACGTCCGTCGCGTGTATCTGGGGGAAACTTTCCGCCTTTGAGCGCGTCGCCGCGCCATCGATTCTTCCAGTCAGTGCCCGCATGAAAGCCCGGCTTCAGACATCGCTAGGACAGCAGCTGGTCATGACGCCGCAATTGCGTCAGGCGATCAAGCTATTGCAGATGTCCACCACCGAGCTGGAACTGGAAATCGCCGAAGCGGTGGAAACCAACCCGCTGCTGGAATGGGCCGACGAAGCCGCACATGCGGCCGGCGACACACCGGTGGAGTCCTCGCCGTCCTCGTCCACCGAGGAACCCCAGCGCGAAGAACCGGCGCCTGCCGAACGCGACGACGATTGGTCGCAGGACGAATTGCAGTGGACCGGCTCGGGCAGCGGTGGCAGTTTCGACGATGACGAGTCCGGCGATGCCGCCGAGCGCGTGGCCGAATCGGAAACCCTGGCCGACCATCTCCTGTGGCAGCTGCACCTGTCGCCGTTGTCGCCACGCGACCGCCAGATTGGCGCGATGCTGATCGACGCGCTGGACGAAGACGGTTATCTGCGCGAACCGCTGTCGGCCATTCTCGAAACACTGGCGCTGGGCGCTGCGGTGGACGAGGCGGAAGTGCTGACCGTGCTGCATCAGATCCAGCGCTTCGACCCGGTCGGGGTGGGTGCGCGCACGCTGGGCGAGTGTCTGGCGCTGCAGCTGGCGGTGCTCGACCCGGCCATCCCGGGGCGCGACCTGGCGCTGCAGATCGTCGCCGGCCCGCTGGAACGGCTGCCGCGTGCCGGTGTGCCCGGCCTGGCGCACGAACTCAAGCGCTCCGCCGCCGATGTCGAACAGGCCGTGCAGCTGGTGCGCTCGCTGGACCCGCGCCCCGGCAAGCAGATCGGCGACCTGTCGCAGGACACCTACGTGGTGCCCGACTGCGTGATCTGGCGCCAGCGCGGCGTCTGGCGCGCGTCGCTGGCCGGCCGCTCGCAGCCCAAGGTCACCATCCATCGTGGCTACGAGAACCTGATCCGCAGCTGCGGCGAATCCGACGCCGGATATCTGCGCGGGCAATTGCAGGAGGCCCGCTGGCTGCTCAAGAGCCTGGAAGCCCGTGGCGAAACCCTGCTGCGGGTGGTGCGTTGCCTGTTGCAGCACCAGGCCGGGTTTCTGGAATTCGGCGCGCAGGCGCTGCGCCCGCTGACCCTGCGCGAGATCGCTGGCGAGCTCGGCCTGCACGAATCCACCATTTCCCGCGCCATTGCCCGCAAATACGTGCGCACCCCGCGCGGCACCATCGCGCTGCGCTCGTTCTTTGCCTCCGGCATCGACACCGACAGCGGCGGCGAAGCGTCCAGCACCGCCATCCAGGCCATGATTCGGCGCCTGATCGACGCAGAAAACCCGCGCAAACCCTTGTCGGACGCCAAGTTGGCAGATCTGTTGAAAACTTCCGGCGTACCAGTGGCGCGGCGCACCGTTGCGAAGTATCGTGAGGCCATGAACATTTCCGCCTCCCACGAACGCGTACGCATCGCCTGACGTTGCAACCACCGCAACGCCGGCCTGCGCCGGGTTAGTCGGATCACCGGAACGGTTCATTGGCCCACCGACCAATGGAGGTATCCGATGCGCATCGAGACATATGGCCACCAGCTTGAAGTGACCCCCGCCCTGCGGGACTACGTGGCAAGCAAGCTGCAGCGACTGCAGCGCCATTTCGACCAGCACTGCGAAGTTCGAACGCAGCTGGCGGTTCGCAAGCCAGACCACCACGTGGTCGCCACCGTCAACCTTCCCGGTCGCACCCTGCACGCGGATGCCAGCGGTTCCACCATGTATGCGGCCATCGACCTGCTGGTCGACAAGCTCGACCGCCTGGTGCTCAAGCACAAAGAAAAGAAATGTAACCACCACGCACGCGAGGTGCGCGACAATCCCGCATGACGCTTCCCGCTTGATGCCCTCATGCCTTTAACCGATCTGATGGCGGCCGTGCGCACCGTGGTGTCGCCGGCCGCCGATCGCGACACCGTCCTGCACACCGCCGCCGAGTTGCTGTCCTGCCGACAGGCCGGCGCCGACGAGCTCTACGCCAACCTGTGCGAGCGCGAGGCCCTGGGCAGTACCGCCATCGGCCACGGTATCGCCATTCCGCATGGACGCTGCCCCAATCTGACCGAACCCCGCGGCGCGCTGCTGCGGCTGGACGCCCCGGTCGCGTTCGGCGGCGACGAACCGGTGGATCTGGTATTCGCCATGGCGGTGCCTGCGCACTACACCCACCAACACCTGATGCTGTTGTCGGAACTGGCCGAGCGCTTCTCCGACCCGCAGTTCCGTCAGCAGCTGCGCGCCGCGCCCGATGCCGACGCGCTGATGGCCCTGCTCACCGATGCGCCTCCACCACAGGCCAGCGCGGCATGAATACCAGCATCACCGCACGCGAATTGTTCGACCAGCAGCGCGACAAGCTGGCGCTGCGCTGGGTCGCCGGGCAGAAGGGCGAGCACCGCGAGATCGAGGCCGGCAGCAACAATGCCCGCCGCCCGTCGCTGGCCGGCTATCTCAATGTGATCTATCCCAACAAGGTGCAGATCCTGGGCACCGAAGAGCTGGCCTGGCTGGATTCGCTGGACGCGCGGCAGCGCTGGGAAACCATCGAAAAGATCATCCAGGTGCAGCCGCTGGCACTGGCGATCAGCAAGAACCAGTCGTGCCCGGAAGATCTGCGCGCGGCGGCCGATGAGTCCAATACCCCGCTGTGGATCTCGCCCAAGCGCGGCCATGAGCTGCTCAATCACCTCTCCTACCACCTGGCGCGCACGCTGGCGCCGCGGGTCACGCTGCATGGCGTGTTCATGGAGATCTATTCGATCGGCGTGCTGATCACCGGCGAAGCCGGCTCGGGCAAGAGCGAGCTGGCGCTGGAACTGCTCAGCCGCGGCCACCGCCTGGTAGCCGATGACGCGCCGGAATTCACCCAGATCGCCCCCGACGTGCTCGATGGCACCTGCCCCGAACTGCTGCAGGATCTGCTGGAAGTGCGCGGCCTGGGCGTGTTGAACGTGCGCGACATGTTTGGCGACACCGCGGTGAAGAAGAACAAGTACCTGCGCCTGATCGTGCACCTGACCCGGCCGATGACCGAACCCATGCCGTCCGGCTACGAGCGCCTGACCGGCGATTCCGGCAGCCGCCACGTGCTGGATCTGGATGTGCCGCTGATTACCCTGCCGGTGATGCCGGGCCGCAACCTGGCCGTGCTCACCGAGGCCGCCACCCGGCTGCATATTCTGCGCACCAAGGGCATCGACCCGGCGGCGATGTTCATCGCCCGCCACAGCAACCTGCTGGAGCGACGCACGCCATGAGCATCACGCCCTCCACGCTGATGATCGTGAGCGGGCTGTCCGGCTCGGGCAAATCGGTCGCGCTGAAAACTTTCGAAGACCTGGATTACTACTGCTCGGACAATCTGCCGGTCGAGCTGCTGCCAGACTTCGTCAAGAGCCGCCTGCGCGGCAACCCGATCGGCGACCAGCGCCTGGCGGTCGGTATCGACGTGCGCAGCCGCAGCGACCTCACCCAGCTGGCGCAATGGCGCCAGGCCGCGCAGGAATACGGCATCGAGGCACGCCTGCTGTTTTTCGAAGCCAGCGACGAAGCGCTGATCAAACGCTATGCCGACACCCGTCGCCGTCATCCGCTGAGCCATCTCGGCCTGGCGTTGCCGGAGGCGATCACCCGCGAGCGGCAGTTGACCGAGCCGCTACGCGCGCAGGCCGACGCCATCATCGATACCAGCACGCTCAACGTGCATCAGTTGCGTCGCCGCGTGGTCACCGAGTTTGCGCTCGGCTCCAACGACCGCCTGTCGCTGCTGTTCGAATCGTTCGCCTACAAGCGCGGCGTGCCGGCCGAAGCCGACTTCGTGTTCGATGCGCGCGTGCTGCCCAATCCGCACTGGGACCCGGAACTGCGACCGCTCACCGGCCGCGATGCCGGCGTGCGCAACTATCTGGATAACGAGGCGGACGTGCAGCGCTACAGCGCGCAGATCGTGGACCTGCTCGATACCTGGCTGCCGCGGCTGCGCAACGACACCCGCAGCTACGTGACCATCGCCTTCGGCTGCACCGGCGGCAAGCATCGCTCGGTATACATGGCCGAACGCATGGCGCGGCATGCGCGCGAACAGGGCTGGCCGGAAGTGGCGACGTTTCATCGTGAGCAGGACTGATTGGGGCCGGGATTTGGAATTCGGGATTGGGGATTCGTCAAAGCGATCAAGCGCTGTCCTGCGTGCTGTGACGAATTTGACTGAACTGGCTTGGTAGGTTTCGTTTGCGGGTTGACGCGTTGCCTACGCGTCGTTGGCGTGGATCGCGGGACTGGATGTAGCTGGCGCGCCTTGTTGCGGCTTGCTTAGTTTTTATGCGGCATCGTGGATTGCAGGTGCTTGGACATGCGCGTGCGCTTTTCAGAACCTGTAGGCCTCATTCTTTATCTGGACGTGCACTGCTCCGCAAAGTGCGAACTGCAGCGCTCGCTTGCTGTGCGTTCGGCAGCGACCTGATGCACGTCATGGATCATTCGTCACAGCCGCTGCAACGCGCTTGTTGCGCGCCGCGCATGCGCTCTGTTGCTGCGGTCCTAAACGGCTATTCAGTTCGCAACGCATCGGTGCGGGTAAACGCTATCGCGCGGTCACGCTGACCTGTTAACGTTTCGACATGGCCTGTGGCATTCTCCTCATTACTCATCCCGGCATCGGCGCAGCGTTGTTGAACGTGGCGACGGGGCTGTTGCGGCATTTGCCGCTGAAGACCGAAGCATTCGATGTGCCGTTCGATGCAGACCTGGACGCATTGTTGCCCCAGGCCTCGACGGCGATGCGTCGGGTCGACAGCGGCGACGGCGTGCTGGTCATGACCGACCTGTACGGCGCAAGCCCCAGCAATCTCGCCAGCCGGTTGGCCAAGCTGGGCACGCCGGTTCGCCGGGTGTCTGCGCTGAGCCTGCCGATGCTGCTGCGGGTGATGAATTACCCAGAACAAAGTTTGCAGGAGCTGCCCGCCACCGCGGCGGCCGGTACCCGCAACGGAGCGATCATCGACGATGCTTGAACGCGAACTCATTGTGTCCAACCGACTCGGACTGCATGCGCGGGCAACCGCCAAGCTGGTGCAGACGCTGTCGTCCTATCGCAGCAACGCCACGCTGGCGGCCAAGGGCCGCGAGGTGAACGCCAAGAGCATCATGGGCGTGATGTTGCTGGCCGCCGGCCAAGGCACCAGCGTGGTGGTGCGCCTGGATGGCGAAGACGAAGCCGAGGCCTTGCAGGCCCTGGTGGACTTGTTCGAGCGTCGTTTCGACGAGGACAGCTGAGCATGCGCGGCGTCGGCGCCGTTGCGACCGACACGGCGCCGCTGCGCCAGGCACACGCATGAGTCTGCGCCTGCGCGGACATGGCGCCTCGCGCGGCAATGCGCTCGGGCGCGCGCGCGTACGCCAGAGCCACACGCTGGAAGTGGCCGAACAACGCGTGCCCGCCAACCAGGTGGAAACGCAGTTGCAGCGCCTGCACACTGCCATCGAGGCAGCACGCGTCGAAATGCAGGAGCTGCGCGACCGCCTGCATGGCGCGCTGGCACGCGAAGTCGGCGAATTTCTCGAACTGCATGCGCTGCTGCTGGACGACCCGGAATTGCTGCAGGGGCTGGATGAGCTGATCCGCACCCACCGCTACAGTGCCGACTACGCGCTGCGTGTGCAGCGCGACCGGCTGGCGGCAGTGTTCGATGGCATGGAAGACGCGTATCTCAAGAGTCGCATGGACGACCTGGATCACGTGATCGGCCGCATCCATGCGTTCTTGCACAAGCGTGCGCCCGATCTCAAGGGCGTGGCCGGCGAGATCCTGGTTTGCGACAACGTGGCGCCATCCGAACTGGCGCAGCTGCAGGCGCAAGGCGTGGTCGGCATCGTCACCACCGCAGGCAGCGCGCTGTCGCATAGCGCGATCCTGGCGCGCAGCCTGCATCTGCCGCTGGTGGTGGGCGTGGCCGATGCGGTGCAGCGGATCGACGATGGCGATGTCCTGATCGTCGATGCCGGCTCCGGCCAGGTGATCGTCGACCCCACGCCCGACCATCTGCGCGACTACCGCGAGCGTTTACGCACGCTGGCCAAGGAGCAGCGCGAACTGGGCCGGCTGCGCTCCAAGCCCACGCGCACCCGCGACAACGTCGATATCACCCTGCTGGCCAACGCCGAGTCGCTGGAAGACGTCGCGCGCGCGCATGCGCTGGGCGCCAGCGGCCTGGGCCTGTACCGCACCGAATTCCTGTTCCTGCAGCGCAACGAGCTGCCCGACGAAGACGAGCAGTTCCAGACCTATCGCGACACCGTACTGGGCATGAGCGGCCGCCCGGTAACCATTCGCACGCTGGATCTGGGCGCCGACAAGGCCGACCGCACCGGCCTGACCTTGAGCGACGAAGACAACCCGGCCCTGGGCCTGCGTGGCGTGCGCCTGTCGCTGGCACGCCCTGCGGTGGCGCAGGCGCAGTTGCGCGCGATCCTGCGCGCCTCCGGCTACGGCCCGGTGCGCATTCTGGTGCCGATGGTCAGCGGCCGCGAAGAAATCCAGTTGGTGCGCAAACAGCTGAAAAAGCTCACCGCGCAGCTGCGCGACGAAGGCCACGAGATTGCCGAGCACATTCCGCTCGGCGCGATGATCGAGGTGCCTGCCGCGGCGCTGGCGCTGGATTGCTTTATCGACGACATCGATTTCCTGTCGATCGGCACAAACGATCTGGTGCAGTACCTGCTGGCGGTGGATCGCAATAACGAGGCGCTGGGCGAGTTGTATTCGCCATTGCATCCGGCAGTGTTGCGGCTGATTGCGCAGGTGATCGCCACCGGGCGGGCCTACGGCAAGCCGGTGGCGGTGTGCGGCGAGATTGCCGGCGACCCGCGGTTCGTGCCGATGTTGCTGGCGTTGGGGCTCACCGAGTTCAGCCTGCACCCGGCCACCTTGCTGGAAGTGCGCCGCGCGGTACGCGACATCCACCTGGGCGAGCTGCGCGTGCATGGCGACAAACTATTGCGCGCACGCGACCGCAAGGGCATCGAGAAGTGGCTGGCCTGCAATGCGCAGGCTGTGTTGCGGTAGCGCCACGGGCGACTGAGAGCAGCCAATAAAACGACTGTGTTCACCGCCATGCGTGCGCAGCCGTTGCTCGGTGCGGCATGTACCACACGGACATCCGGTTCCTCCGCGCAGCCCGCACCCAGCTGAAGACTGCTCGCTACGTGTTGTTAGCCGATCTGATCGCCTCTGCCCTGCGCGCACCGCGACACGCAGAGTCGGCCATTTCATAGCCACTTGCGCACGCCGCACGTCTTTCACCCGATGCGGCAAGCGCCGGCGCAATGCCCTCACCCTTTCAGGGCGCTTGCCGCGTCGCTTCGGCAATCTGCATGCGTCTCGCCACGCCGCTGTATGTTTCGTCACCATGCGCAAGCGATAATGCCGTGCTGATCCAGCACCGCGTCTCCTACTGACGGCGCGTCCACTCTTCCGGGGAGCCGCGCATGGCCGAAGCCGTCCGCCACGACAAGACTGCGCGCCAGCTACGATTGCTGTCCGACGCGCTGGATAGCGGACGCCTGGGGCCGGTACGCCGGCTGGTCAACACGCTGGCGCCGGCGGAGATCGGCAACCTGCTCGAATCGCTGCCGCCCGGCAAGCGCGAAGTGGTGTGGGGTCTGGTCGACCCGGAAGACGATGGCGAAGTGCTGCTGCATGTCGGCGACGAAGTGCGCGAAAGCCTGCTGGCCGACATGGACACCGATGAAATCGTCGCCGCGGTCGAAGACCTGGACATCGACGATCTGGCCAATCTGGTCGAAGACCTGCCCGACACCGTCATCGACGAAGTGCTCAAGTCGATGGACCGCGAGAACCGCGAGCGGCTGGAGCAGGTGCTGTCGTATCCGGAAGACACCGCCGGCCGCCTGATGAACCCGGACGTGGTGACGGTGCGCGCCGACGTCAATGTCGATGTGGTGCTGCGCTATCTGCGCCTGCGCGGCGAGCTGCCCGATCACACCGATCACCTGTATGTGGTGAGCCGACGTCATCAGTACCTGGGCCGTGTGTCGCTGGCCGCGCTGGTTACGCATGAGGACAGTACGCCGGTCAACCGGTTGATCGACGACGAACAACCGGCGATCGATGTGGGCGATGGCTCGGACGAGGTGGCGCGGCGCTTCTCCGATCACGACTGGATCTCCGCCCCGGTGGTGGACGACAACAACATCCTGCTCGGTCGCATCACCATCGATGACGTGGTGGACATCATCCGCGAGCAGGCCGAGCACCAGGCCATGAGCGCGGCCGGTCTGGACGAAGACGAGGACATGTTCAGCCCGGCGCGGCGTGCATTCCGTCGCCGGCTGATCTGGCTGGGCATCAATCTATGCACCGCTTTTCTGGCCTCCAGCGTGGTCAGCCGCTTCGAAGGCACCATCGAAAAACTGGTGGCGCTTGCGGCATTGATGCCGATCGTGGCCGGCATGGGCGGCAACGCCGGCACCCAGGTGCTGGCGCTGATGGTGCGCGGCCTGGCGCTGGGGCAGATCGGCTCGTCCAACGTGATGACCCTGCTCAAGAAGGAACTCACGGTCGCGCTGATCAACGGCCTGTTCCTGGGCGTGGGGCTTGGCCTGATCGTGCTGGCCTGGTTCCGTCAGCCGATGCTGTCGCTGGTGATCGGCACCGCGCTGACCTTGAACATGCTCACCGCTGCCTTCGGTGGCGTGCTGGTGCCGGTGACGCTCAAACGGTTGGGCTTCGATCCGGCGCTGGCCGGCGGCGTGATCCTGACCACATTGACCGACGTGATGGGCTTTTTGAGCTTCCTGGGCCTGGCCACGTTGATCCTGATGCCGTGAGCGCGGGCGCCTGATCGTGTGCACGCGCAGCCAAGAGTGAAGAACCGCATGACGCGCCCATGCCGATCGCCGCAGCGCGACGTGCCAGCGCGGCTGCATGCGGCGATACTGCAGCTCTGTGATCGATGGGGAGTGCTGCGTGATCGTTCGTTGCGTCTTACTTGCAATTCTTGCGCTGGTGCTCGCCGGTTGCTCCAGCATGGCTGAGCGCCAGCACGACGGGCGGCGCGGCCACTTCGTCGCCCGCACCCTGCAGCTGGAGGGCCGGCTATACCGCTATCAGGTGTTCGTGCCGGCCGCCAAGGCGCCGCAGCCACGGCCGATCGTGTTGTTTCTGCATGGCTCGGGCGAGCGCGGCGACAACGGTCGCGATCAGGCCGAAGTCGGCGTCGGGCCTTACCTGAGCGAACACACCGCCGAATTCCCTGCACTGGTGGTATTGCCGCAGGTGCCCGACGACGAGGAATGGCTGGGCATCAATGCGCGCATGGCGATCGCTGCGCTGGATGCGGCCAGCGCCGAGTTCGCTGCCGACCCGCAACGCACCTACCTCACCGGCATCTCGATGGGCGGCTATGGGGCGTGGGAAATCGGGCTGATGCAGCCGCAGCGATTCGCCGCGATCGTGCCGGTCTGCGGCGCGCTCAAGGCGCCACGCGACGAGCGCCACACGCTGTACGTCAGCCTGGTGGCCAAGGAAGCCGACCCGTACACGGCGGCGGTCACCCAGCTCAAGCACGTCCCGATCTGGACGTTCCATGGCGCCAAGGACACCTCCGTGCCACCGCACGACGACCGCGCGCTGTACCGCGCGGCAAAAGGCGTGGGCGCCAACCTGCGCTACAGCGAATATCCCGAAGGCAACCACAACGTCTGGGACGCGACCTACGCGGACCCGGCGATGTGGGAATGGATGTTCAAGCAGCGCCTGCGCTGAGCGTGTTGCAGTTGGACGCAGTGGACGTGCGCTCAGGCGCGCGGCGACTGCTGCAGTGAAGGCGAAGGCCGGCGGTGATTGTGCCGGCGCGTTCTCGGTTCTACAGCTCGCTGCACTTGCCGGTGGATTCAATCTGGCACAGCACGCGAAGACCTAACCGCCGCCATCAATGGTGGTAGCCGGTCTCCGCGGTGATCTTGCCGCGGAACACCCGGTACGACCACACCGTGTAGCCCAGGATCAGCGGTAGCAACATCACCAAACCCACTATCGCGAACAGTTGCGAAGACGGCGGCGCGGCGGCCTGCCAGATGGTGTAGACCGGCGGCACCAGATACGGCCACATGCCCAGCACCAGGCCCAGAAACCCGAGCACGAACAAGCCCATTGCCAGCAGGAACGGCGGTGTGTCCGGCCGCCCCGGTTCGGTCGCGCGCCACAGCGCATAGCCCACCACGGCAACCAGCACCGGCACCGGCATCAGCCACAGGTAATGCGCATCGTTGAACCAGCGATCCATCACATGCGATTGCAACGACGGCAGCCACGCACTGACCAAGCCGATGAAGACCAGCACGCTGAGGGTCAATGGCCGGCTCAGCTGACGCGCCAGCGCTTGCACGTGGCCTTCGGTCTTGAGGATCAGCCAGGTGCTGCCAAGCAGCGCATAACCGAATACCAATGCCGCGCCGGTCAACATCGCAAACGGGCTGAACCAGCCCCAGATCCCGCCGACATAGCGGTCGTTCTCGATCGGCAAGCCTTGCACCAGGGCGCCCAGGATCACGCCCTGCGCGAAGGTGGCCAGAATCGAGCCGGCGGCAAACGCATTGCTCCATAGCCGCCGCGAACGCTGCGCCTTGAACCGGAACTCGAACGCCACACCACGGAACACCAACGCCATCACCATCAGCAACACCGGCAGATACAACGACGACAGAATCACCGCGTAGGCCTTCGGAAATGCCGCCAGCAGCCCTGCCCCGCCCAGCACCAGCCAGGTCTCGTTGCCGTCCCAGATCGGCGCGGCGGTGTTCATCATCAGGTCCAGCTGTGCTTCGTCCTTGCGAAACGGCGCCAGGATGCCGATGCCGAGCACGAAGCCGTCCAGCACCACGTACATCAGCACCCCGAAGCCGATCACCGCAAACCATGCCACCGGCAACACTGTTGTCATGTCCATCATGCGGCTCCGTCGATCGATGCATCGGCCGCCGACAACGGCCGTGCGGGGGTGTGTTCGCCATGGTCCAGATGCGGTGCATCGTGCGGGGTCGGCCCGGTCTTGCCGATCTTGACCAGATACCAGATGCCCCAGCCGAACACGAAGGCATAGCCGGCCACGTACACCGCCAACGAGATGGCGGTCATCAGCGCCGACTGCGGTCCCACCGCATCGGCAGTGCGCAGCAGCCCGTAGACCACATACGGCTGCCGGCCCATTTCAGTCACAAACCAGCCGGAGATCAGCGCGATGAAGCCGCTCGGCAGCATCCAGCGCCAGGTCGCCAGCAACCAGCGCCACTGCACCAGCTTGCCGCGCCACAACGCGAATGCCGACACCCAGGCCACCAGCAACATCAACGAGCCGATCCCCACCATGATGCGGAAGGCGAAGAACACCGGCGTCACCGGCGGGCGGTCGTGCGCCGGCACCGAGGTCAGCGGCGCGATGTTGCCGTCCAGGCTGTGGGTCAGGATCAGGCTGCCCAGGCGCGGAATCGCCAGCTCGTAGTCGTTGCGCTCGGCCTGCGCATTCGGCAGTGCGAACACCACCAGCGGGAATCCCTTGCCTGGTTCTTCGGCATGCCAGTGCGCTTCCATCGCCGCGATCTTCATCGGCTGATGCTTGAGCGTATTCAAGCCATGCATGTCGCCGACAAAGATCTGCAGCGGCACGGTGATGGACGCGAACACCACCGCCAGCTTGAGCATGCGCAGGCCGGCCTCGCGGTGCACGCCGCGATGCAGATACCACGCACCCACCGCGCCCACCACAAAACAGGTGGTGATGAACGAGCCCAGCGCCATGTGCGCAAGCCGATACGGAAACGAGGGATTGAAGATGATCTTCAACCAGTCCACCGGATGCACGATGCCATCGATCACCTCGTAGCCGGCCGGCGTCTGCAACCAGCTGTTGGACGAGAGAATCCAGAATGTGGACAACAGCGTGCCCAGCGCCACCATGCAGGTGGCAAAGAAGTGCAGGCGCTCGGAAATGCGTCCCCACCCGAACATCATCACACCCAGAAAACTGGCTTCGAGGAAGAACGCGGTGAGCACTTCGTAGCTCAGCAACGGCCCGATCACCCCGCCCGCAATGCGGCTCAGTTCCGGCCAGTTGGCACCGAACTGGAAGGCCATCACGATGCCGCTGACCACACCCATGCCGAACGACACGGCAAAGATTTTTTGCCAGAAGAAATACAGCTCGCGCCAGACCGGCAGACGGGTGCGCAACCAGCGCCATTCCAGAAACGCCAGCAGGCTGGAAAGCCCGATGGTGAAGGCAGGAAACAAGACGTGGAAGGCGATGACGAATCCGAACTGGATACGCGATAGCAGCAGAGCGTCCACGGAAAGTGCTCCAGGAAAAGGTGGGAAGCGTCGGCGCACACGCTGCAAATCGATCGCCGAGACACACTGCGGTGGTCGATCGCGACGTCTACGCGACACCAACATGGTATGGACGGATGCGCCCGTTCCCGATGCGACATGGCGTCGCATCTGCGGCAGTGTGTCGCAGCTGCCAGGCGAAAACGGCGCACCGGTGCGCATGCGGCAAGGCCCTGATCAGTGCGACCCGCTCAGACGATGCGCGCACGTCGCACCGCTCGCCGTGCACTTACAGCGGCGAACAAAACGTAGCGAGCAGTCGTCAGGTGGGTGTGGACGCCGCGGAGGAACCGGAGTGTACGAGGGATACATGCCGCACCGAGCACCGGCCGCGCCCGCCTGGCGGTGAGCACAGGAGTTTTGTTAGCTGCTCTTAGTCGTCCGCCTCCCTGCCGGCACCGGCACCGCCGAGCCGCTTGACAGCGCATTGGCCTCCCATGCCGCCGCCGCATCACCCAGGCCGCTATGGCCGCACCTGCTCCCAGATGCGCACGAAATTGCCGCTATAGACATCGACGATGCGCTGGATGGGCCAGCCTGCATCGAGCATCGCCTGGGTGAGCCGGGGCAGATCCGCGCCGCTGCGCATGCCGATCGGCAGGCTGGAGATGCCGCCATCGAAATCGCTACCGAAACTCAGATGCTTCCACGGATCTTCGACGATTCCCATGCCAGCGATCAGCCGGGCAAAGGCTTCGTAGTAGCCAATGACGAAGGCCAGATCGGCATCCATATTCGGCGTGTCGTCGGCCAGATACGCATGTTGCAGAAAGTACGGCGCCAGAATGACGCTGATGCAGCCACCGGTTTGCACGATGGCGCGGATCGCCGCATCGTCGAAGCCGCGCTCGATATGATGCGATGGCCGCGTTTCGGTGCCCCTGGTAATGCTGCGCGATGCGGCGTGCGAGGCCATGGCCGGCACGTTGCGCTGCACGCAGATCTCGCACGCGTCGATCACCCCCTGGCTCGAGGTATGCGAAAGATCCACCAGCAGTCCGACCGCGATGCAGCGCTCCACGACCTGCCGACCGAATTCCGACAGACCTGCCCCCTCGATCATGCGCCACGGATTGAGCGCGGCATAGCCGGCCTGCGAGATGTCGGTATGGCTGAAATGGTTGAGTGTCAGGTAGGCGGCCCCTTCCTTGGCAGCGGTGCCCAGACGCTCCAGCCGCAACGCCTGGCTGCGACTGCCGCGTGGACCGAGCATATGCGCCCCCTCCAACGACAGGATCGCGCAACACAGACCTTCGGCCCGAATCGCACGCAGCTCGGCGGCGCTGCGTGCCAACCGTAAGCGTCCCCGGCTCGCTTCCACCATCGCCTCGACATAGCGCCGATGATCCACCCAGTTTTTCCAGGGGTCGAAGAACGGCACGGCAACGAGGTTTTCCCAGAGCGCGTGGGCGCTGAAACAGGCACCGCCGTAACCGCCTGCAAGAAAATCGGGGCCACTCACATGGTGCATCAGCGGTTGATTGCGACCTCTCGGCGAGGTCTTGTTCATCAGCCAGAGGATCAACGAGCGTCGATGCGCCTTCCAGTCGCCTTTCCAGAAATCGTAACCGCCCACCCGCGACAGATACAGCGAATCCAGATGCGTGTCGACCGGATAGGCAAGCGCATGCACGGCCTCCAACGTCTGCGCAACAGTCGGGCCTGCAGACTCCTGGGATGACACGGCACTCATGGATGCTCCGGCAATGCCCCTGAAAAACGCACGACTCGCAGCGCCCTATAAGCGTTGGATCATAAAAGATGGCATCCGGAAAACTCGCTGAAAGCGCTGGATTCGACTGCCTAAAACCTAATGGAACCGTTCCGGCAAGTCCACGGGCGCAGCGCTTTTTTGAGAGCGCATCCACAAGGCGACGTGCGTGCTCATTGGCGGTGATGGGTAGCCGACCCTCTGCCGGCGTCATTTGACCGCAGGATGCGCGCGTGTCATGGCATTGCCGTCGGCAGCCGCAAGTGCGTGCAGCGACGGGATCGAGCCGGCGGCATGACATTGCCGCCGATACCCGCCTGCAGGTCGCTGAACTGCAGGCGCCGACAGTTTGCCGCTGCAAACCGATGCGTCGGCTCTACGCACCCGGCACGATTACGCCGCGGCGCGTACCCGGCGTGCCAGTTCGCTGATCAAGGCGATGCCGGCAGTGAGCCCCACCATCGACAGGAATTGCGCGCGGGTGTCCGCCGAGGACGCCAGCAGCACGAAGATCACCGCCAGGATCGCCAACGCCAGCAGCGTCAGCACCGGATATCCGCGCATACGGAACGGCAAGGCGATACCGGCACGGTCGGCACGCGCACGCAGGATCAACTGCGACAGCAGCGAGATGGTCCACACCAGCAGGCAGGTGGCGCCCACGATATTGAGCAGCATCGGCAGCACCTTGCCCGGATACAGCAATTCCAGCACGGCCGCGGCAAAACCGAACAGCACACTGGCGATCACCGCCACCAGCGGCACCTGCTGGCGGCTGGTGTTGCTCAGCCAACGCGGCGCCTCACCGCGCTGGGCCAGCGAGAAGATCATGCGCGAGGCGCCGTAGAGATTGGCGTTGAGCGCCGACAACAGCGCCACCACCGCCACCAGCGTGATGCCGGTGGCCGCGCCGGGAATCCGCGCCACTTCCAGCACGGCGGCGAACGGCGAACTCAGCGCGGCGCTGGTCCACGGCACCACCGCCACGATGACGCTGATCGAACCGATGTAGAACACCAGGATGCGCCAGGCCACGGTGCGGATGGTGCGCGCCAGGCTGCGCCCGGGGTCGGCGGTTTCGGCTGCCGCCACGGCCACGATCTCGGTGCCGCCGAAGGCGAACACCACCACCAGCAACGCAGTACCCACGCCGGCCAGGCCCTTGGGCGCGAACCCGCCGTGCTGGGTGAAATTGGACAGCCCCGGCGACGCCACGCCCGGCAGCAGGCCGGCCAGCAATGCGCAGCCGAGTAACAGGAAGATCACGATGGCGACCACCTTGAGGATGGCGAACCAGAATTCGAACTCGCCGAAATTGCGCACGCCCAGCAAGTTGATCACGGTGAAGGTGGCCATGAAGATCGACGCCAGCAGCGGCACCGGCAATGCCGGCCACACGGTGGCCAACAGGCTCGCCGCGCCCACCGCCTCGGCGGCGATCACCACCACGATCTGCAGCCACCATAGCCAGCCCACCGTTGCGCCGGCAGTCGCCCCCATCGCATCGGCCGCGTACACCGAGAAGGCGCCGCTGGCCGGCTTGGCCGCGGCCATCTCGCCGAGCGCGTTCATCACGATGATCACCAGCGCGCCAGCAATCAGGTAGGACACCAGCACGGCCGGGCCGGCTGCATGGATGCCCACGCCTGAGCCCAGGAACAACCCGGCGCCGATCGCCGTGCCCAGGCCCATCATCATCAATTGCCGCGGTTTCAAGGCATGGCGCAACGCAGGCGCAGCGGTCTCAGCAACAGGATCGGTCGGAAGCGACATGGACGGAATCGCGAAGGTGGTAACGCGACACGATACCGCGTCGTGGCGCCGGCCGCGCCTCTTGACGAAGACGTCCAGGCCAGGCTGAAGCTGCGGCCGCGCCGTCGACAGCGTGCGCTCGCTCCGAAGCGATTGCCCAAGGCCATGCCGATGCGCGACGCGCGACGCGCTCGCGCGTCATGCTGCAGTGCACACTGACCGCAGGAGCAACGCCGACGGCGGCATTGGCATTGCCAAGGCGAGGCAACGCGCCGGTCGGTCTGAAGACAGGCTGCAACGTGGCGACGTTGCCAAGCGTGCGCGTTGATCGAAGGCGGCCTGGCCACACCGTGATCTCGTGCCGCGATAACTCGTCTGCGGCACCGTCCACACCAACCGTGTGGCGATGCGCGGTCGTCATCGCCCTTCCCTCCTACCAACGGCATGTCGCTGCGGCGCGCGGCCACCTCAGACAGATGCAGAAGGCGTGGCCGGCAACCTCGCGACACATAAAAAAATCCCCGGCATTGCCGGGGATCTGTGGATGCAACGCTGCGCCGACGCTTACTCGGCCAGATTCTTGCCTGCACCTGCGGTGGCGATCACCTTGGCCTTGACCTGCGCGGCCGGCGTGACGGTGTAGATGTAGCCCAGCGATTCCGGGAACACCTTGGAGCTGACCCAGTTGGTGGCATTGGCGTAGGGCTTGCTGCCATCGGGCGTGCCCCAGGTGATGCCGCTGCCGACGTAGTTGTTGATCAGGTCCCAATAGCCGATCTCGCTGCTGTCGCGCGAGGTCACCGGGTTCTTGATGTTCTCGAAGTAGTTGGACTCGATCTTGGCGACGCCGCCCATGCGCACGTTGATGCCCGAGGTGGTGACGTTGTTGAAGTAGTTGTTGTAGATATGGCTCAACCCGCGACGCTGCAACGGCACGCGCGACTCGACGTTTTCGAAGCGGTTGTGGTGATAGGTGGTGCGGGCGGCCGAATTCTTGGTATCGCTGTCGCTGTAGCCGTTGAGCGCGACCTTTTGATAGTTGTAGACGTAGTTGTAGGACACGGTGACGTGGTGCACGCCCTTCTTCATGTCGATGCCGCCATCGAACGAGGCATCGCCGGCGCCGGAGCACTTGGTCAACGAGGCGAACACGGTGTTGTGGTCGACCCAGATCTTGGACGGTTCGCCAGTGGAATTGCCTTCCAGCGAAATCGAATCGGCATCTTCGCCGCCTTGCAGCAGGCCGATGGTCATGTTCTGGATGATCACGTTATGCGCGTTGCCGACCACGCGCACACCGAAGTTTGCCGCCGAACCGTTGGCGCCCTTGATGGTGACATCGCTCTTGTTCTTGATCTGCACGGTCTTGGCCGGCAGCTTCCACTGCGCGCACACATCCTTGATGGTGCCGAAGTCGAACTTGCCGGTGTAGTTGAGCACCAGACCACCACTGCCGGAATAACCGTCGATGGCCGCCTGCATCGCTTCGAAGGTGGCCACGTTGACCGGTGTCTTGTTGCCGCCGCCGGTGGTGGCAGCGCCGTAGCCAACCGGGCCGGCGATGGCGCTTGCGGCACACGTGGACAGTGCAAGCGCGAGTGCGCCCTGGAGCATCTTGCTAATCATGCAGCCTCTCCCAAAGAAGTCGATAGGCGATGCGCGACGTCTGCGCGATGGCAACGACGTCGGCAAAGCAGTGCGTGGGGGCCGCATTCTTCGCGCGATTTAGAACATAAAACAATTATCCATCTTTGAAACTTTGACGCACCACGGTGTTCTCTTTGCAGGACATACAAAAGAGACAGCAAGAGACAGGCAGGACAGGACACTGCTGTGTATGCAACTTCACGCGCGATTGGCGGCTAGATGCAGGTATTTGCGATGCGTACGATGCGCGCAGAGGCAGCTACATCGGCGCTGATTACTGCATGCTTGCGCTGAGACAGCGTGTCGCTTCGATCCGTTGTTGCAATGCAGCGCCACGCAACGCAGCACAACCTGCACATCGACGATGTGCGTGCGCTATAGACAATCAAGCGTATGCAACACTGCCGCGTGGCCTCTACGTTGCAGCGATGACATGGCGCACCAGTCCCGCAGGCACGGCACGCTGCGGCGAGTGTTGATGACATGCCGGCGCAAGCCGCGCAGTGTCAGATCAGCCGATGCTCCTGGCGATGACAGGCTGATGCAGCCACAGTGTTAAATGCAGTACGCACGACCGACCGCGCGTGGATTGCGAGCGCTATGACGCCGCAGTGGGCGCGGAAGCCCACTTGCCGCGCAATTGCGCGGCAGGCAACGCAGTGAACGATCAGGGAGACCGCATATCACCGACGCACGCAGTCGATGTCTCGTCGAGCGGTGGCGCAATGTTTTCACGCACAGCCCGCATGCCTGATGCAGGGCACCACTGCGACACGGTCGCGCGACAATGCTCGACTTTGCACGATAGTCGACGCGCGAGGGCGCCAGTGCTACGCCGCGACGCAACAGGCAGACAAGCTGCCCACCAGGAGCACCGCGCCTTTACACAGCGCGAGCGATCGATCCCGACACATGCGCAAGCTCGCCGCCCGGCCACGGCGTGTGGTCATCGAGAAAGTCGCCGACCAGACGCATGCAGGCAGCGCGTTCTTCCACGTGCGGCATGTGGCTGGAGTTGGCGAACACATGCCAGCGTGCATCCGGAATCAGACGCGCGTAAGGCTCGACGGTTTCCGGTGTGGCCTCGTCGTACTTGCCGGACAGTACCAGCGTGGGCGCCATGATGCGGTGCAGACGCTCGATGATGCTCCAGTTGCGCAGACTGCCCACCACGTGGAATTCGGTTGGGCCATTCATGGCGTGATACACGGTCGGGTCGGCATCGATGGCGGCGAAAGTGCGTGCCACCTCGTCCGGCCACGGAACCATGCGGCACACATGCTGCGCGTAGAACACCTGGCTGGCCGCCCGATATTCCGGGTGATCCAGCGTGCCGGCAGCTTCGTGTTCGTCCAGCGCGGCCTGTACCTGCTCGGGCAGGCCGGCGCGCAGACGCAGCGCTGCCGCGCGCCACAAGCCCATCGACGCTGGCGAATTGGCGATCACCAACGCACGCAACCCGCTGGGCCGGCGCACCGCGTGTTCGGCGGCCAACATCCCACCCCACGACTGCCCCAGCAGGGCGTACTGCGAGAGGCCCAAGTGGTCGATCAGCGTCTGCAACTCGTCCAGAAACAGGCCAACCGTCCAGAACGCGGAATCCGCGTTGGGCAGATGGGTGGAGCGGCCATTACCGAGCTGGTCGTAATGAATCACCGCACGGCCGCTGCCGGCCAGGTCCTTGAAGCTGTCGACATAGTCGTGCGTGCAACCGGGCCCACCATGCACCACCACCAGCGGGCAGGCATCGCTGCGCAGGTCGCCGCTGATGCGGTACCAGGTGCGATAGCCGCGGAATTGGACATACCCCTCGGTGGACTGCATGACCTGCGCCTGCTCGGCTAATGATGAGCGCCGAGCCTAGCGGGCAGCTGCGTCTGCGTTAACTGGCAAATCTCACAGGTTTGCAGCGGTTTCGAGGCCATCGCGTTGGTGGACTGCGCGTTAGACAGGCTGCGGATCAACGCCTATGAAGTACCGACGATTGTGCAGACCAATCGCAAATTCGATGTTCAAGGTCGACGACTATCGACCACACCGCTGCAACTGCTGCGATGCATAGCGTGACCAGGTCTTCAGCATCACGCACTGCAGCGCAGACGCGCGCCTTGCTATCACGCCAATCGTCGCACCCAGCCTGCGCAACGCGGCGCCGGTCATTGAGAACGTCGATCGCCGCGCATCGATGCGTGGCGTGCAATCAATGCCACAAGCAGCCACCGCAACGTACTTAAGGCTCCAACAATCGGTAGTGCATCCCGCGTACCACCGCCTCGACACGATTGCGTGCGCCCAGTTTGCGCGCGGCCGAATTCAGATGCAGGTTGACCGTGGCAGTGGAACGATTGAGCGCGGCCGCAATGCTTTTGGCGGTCAGCCCCTTGGCCGAATACTGCAGGCATTCGCGCTCGCGCCGGGTCAGCGCGATGTGGTGGCAACGACGCTCCTGCGGGTCCAACAGCTCCTGCGCACGTGCCTGAAACGCATGCGCAAGCAGCAAGAACGGAGCAAGCTGCGCTTCGGCAAGGCGCGGCGCTTCGGCGGCACTCGCGTCGACCGCGCCACTGAACGTGGCAAACGCGCCGCCGGGCAGATGCAACGGCACAGTGACACCGGTAGCCATGCCGCTGTCGCACAGATAGCGCGTCACTTGGCGGTGCTGCGCGCCGACGTATTCCACTCCGGGCCGGTCGCCATCGGTGCGGTAAGACCACACGAACGGCGTGGTACGTCGCGTGGCACGCTGCTGAACGGGGTCATGTTGGTAGTAACCGTGCTCGCACCAGACATGCTGCATATCGCCTGGCGCATTGCGCTGCATGAACACGGTCGGGGTGATCAGCGCACCTTCCATACTCAGCGGCACCGGCGCGTAGTCGTATACCAGCGACTGAAAGCCCAACGCGCACACGTCGCCAAATACCCGATCCAGACAGGCATTGAGCGTACGCAGTGCCTGCAGATCGCGGCCCAGGCTGGCCAGAGTGTCGAACATGGGGGTCCTTCGGAGCCGTTGACGCCATTGCTGGATGACATCCAGCACGGAAAACCTAGCACTTTTACCAATGGATGGGCTTGCCGGCCACATTATCGTCACAATGCCGGTCACACAGCTGCAGTGCAGCATCGGCGTCCCGGACCGCGCGCCTGCGCTGAACCTGCCTTCCTTACAGCGGATATCTGCATGACCGATACACCACGCCGCGACGATGCGGCAGAGCTGGAACGTTTTGGCTACACGCAGGAGCTCAAGCGCCAGCTCACGCTGAAGGATCTGCTGATCTACGGCCTGGTATTCATGGTGCCGACCGCGCCGTTCTCGATCTTCGGCGGGGTGTTCGACATAAGTGCGGGGATGGTGCCGCTGGTGTATCTGGTCGGCTTCGTGGCGATGCTGTTCACCGCCTTGAGCTATCAGCAGATGTCGCAGGCATTTCCGGTGGCCGGCTCGGTGTACGCGTACGTTGGCCGGGGATTGAGCAGCGGTATGGGCTTCCTCGCTGGTTGGGCGATCCTGCTCGACTATCTGCTGGTGCCCACCCTGCTCTACGTGGTTGGTGCCAATGCCATGCATAACGTGTTGCCGGGGGTACCGCAGCCGGCGTGGATCGCGTTCTTCGTGGTGCTCAATACCGTGGTCAATCTGCGGGGCATCGAAACGACGGCGCGCGCGAATCGATTTTTTCTGTTCGCGCAGTTGGTGGTGCTGGCGGTGTTCGTGGTGCTGGCGACGCTGGCGATCCAGCGCGGCGTCAACGGCGCGCAGTGGACGCTGCGCCCGTTCTACAACCCGCAGGCGTTTTCGCCGCAGCTGATCTTCAGTGCGCTGTCGGTGGCGGTGGTGTCGTTTCTGGGTTTCGATGCGATCTCCACGTTGTCGGAAGAAACGCGTGGCGGTAACCGCGTGGTAGGCCGCGCCACCTTGCTGGCCTTGGTGCTGGTGGCGGGCCTGTTTGTGCTGCAGACCTGGCTGGCCGCGTTGCTGCAACCGACGCTGCAGCGTTACCCAAGCGCGCAGGCATCCAACGATGCGTTCTTCGAGATCGGCCGGCTGATTGCCGGGCCGTGGTTGCAGATCGTCATCGCGTTGACGGTAGCCATCAGTGCGGCAATCGCTAATTCATTGGTGGCGCAAGCGGCAACCTCGCGGCTGTTGTTCGCCATGGCGCGCGACCGCCAGTTGCCGGCGTTTCTGCGCTACATCCATCCACACACGGGCGTGCCGCAGCGCGCCATCCTGCTGGTGGCGGCGTTGAGCATGGTGCTGGGCGAGGTATTCGTCGGCCAAATTGCGCTGCTGTCGTCGCTGTGCAACGTCGGCGCGCTGACCGCATTCGTACTGCTGCATCTCGCCGTGCTCTGGCGCTTCCGCAACCAGGGCCGGATCGTGTTGCATGGCGTAGTGCCGCTGATCGGCATCGTGATCCTGGCCTATGTATTGATCAACGCCGACCGGTATGCGCAGCTCGGCGGTAGCGCATGGATGGTGGTGGGGTTGTGCGTGTTGGCGTTCTTGAAAGTCAGTGGTCGCTCGACCGAGTTCCGCGCCAGCGACGCAGTGCAATAGCGCTTCGCGCACCGCGTTGAGCGTATGCAGTGTCTGTCTGCCACTGTGGACTGTGGACTGTGGACTGCGGACTGCGGACTGCATGCACGCTGCAGTACGCGCGTCTGCTTTGGCCATCACCCGCCCGCTCGAACGCGACATACCGCGATGCATTAGCCGCACGCGCATCTTTCGTCGACCTGCTGAGTCGCGCAGCCAGTCTCCCTAACGTGCTGTTCCAACAGTGCCGTGCACGCACGCGTGCACGTGCGCTTAAGTACACGCACGCGCGAGGTTCCCATGTCCATCGCACATACGACTTAACGCGTCGATGTGTGCAAAAGCGATTGTATTTTTCTTGATCGCCCGTCTCTGAACGAGATTTTCAGCACATATTCAGCTGTAAACATTCGCTAGTCTCGTTCGGCGCCAACGATGGCGCCGAAGGGTGTGGCCCCCGCCGCAGCCTGCCGTTCCCTGACGAGAAAGGACTACCCATGAATCGCAAGAATGCGTTGTACCTCGCGCTGCTCTCTGCTGTGTCCGGCGTTGCGCTGGCTGCGCCGCCCACCGAGATGGATGCCGCACCGGTGAGTAGCGCGCCGCAGGCGACCAAGCTCGGCGCGGCGACGTTGCAGTCGGCCAGCCTGCGCGGCGGCATCATGCCCACGCGCGTGGCGCAACTGGCTGCACCGAGCAGCAAGGAACTCGGCGCCGTGCGTGAGCGCCGTATTGCGCAGGTCAAGCATGGGCAGCCGCTGCAGATCGGCTTTACGCGCGCGGTGGCGCAGCCGTTGGTCAACCTGGCCAAGCTCGATTGGCAGATGGCCGGCGACGGTTCGCGCGTTGCGACCTTGAAGCTGGGCTCCGCGCAGGCAGCATCGTTGCGTGCGGCGTTGCTGCTGCGTGGTGCCGGCGCAAAACCGGGCGACCCGTCCAAGGTGACACTGCGCTTTGCAGGCGACGACGGCCGCGTGTTCGAACAATCCGGTGCCAGCTTCGTCGGCACCGGCGATGCCATCGGCTGGTCGCCGACGGTGAGCGGCGAAAACCTGCTGGTCGAGCTATCGCTGCCGGCAGGCCTGTACCCGGAGAACTTCAGCCTCAGCATTCCGCAGCTGTCGCATCTGGATATCAGCCCCACCGCCAGCCCGCGCGACATGATGACCATTGCCATCGGCGAGAGCGATTCCTGCCAGAACGACATCGTGTGCCGCGCCAATCCCACCGCCGGCTTTACCAGCGCCGCGAAGGCGGTGGCGCGCATGTTGTACACCACCAGCCAGGGCTCGTTCCTGTGCACTGGCACCCTGCTCAACAACACCAACACGCCCAAGCGCAATCTGTTCTGGACTGCGGCGCACTGCATCAGCACGCAGACGGTGGCCAACAGCCTGCAGACATACTGGTTCTACGATGCGGCCAGCTGCAATGGCAACACCGCCAGTTCGCAGGCGACCACGCTCACCGGCGGCGCGTTCCTGCGCCATGCCAACACCACGCGCGACACCGCGCTGCTGGAACTGAAGACCGCACCACCGAGCGGCGCGTTCTATGCCGCATGGAACAGCGCGGCGATCGGTGCCACCAGCACGTCGATCGTGGGCATCCATCACCCCGCGGGTGACGTCAAGAAATACTCGCTGGGTGCGGTCAATGGGCTCAACACCTCCATCGACGGCAAGACGCCGCTGTACCGCGTGGTCTGGAACGACGGCGTGACCGAAGGCGGCTCGTCCGGCTCGGGGCTGTTCACCATTGCCAGTGGCGGTGCGTATCAGCTGCGCGGCGGCCTGTATGGCGGGTATTCGTACTGCACCGCGCAGACCGATCCGGATTACTACTCGCGCTTCTCCGACGTGTATTCGTCGATCTCCACGTTCTTCGGGCAGTAATCGCACAAGCGTTGTCGAGCAATGCGTGGCAGGCGGTAGATCGCCTGCCACGCGTTTGCATGCCACGTGCTGGGCCGTGCCGATCTAGAGCTACTTACAGAACTACTGCGCAACCGTCAGGCGGGCGTGGACGGTGCCCAACATTCTCATGGACCACTACTCCTAGACTCCGTTCCCTGTGCGTCGTCCACACGCGCCGGACGACTGATCGCCACGTTATTGTTAGCCGCTCTTAGAAGCAGAGCGATGCTCCGCACAGCCATCTGCATGATCGATGTATGCGGAGTCTTGCCTGGCGCAGTTATGGCAACGCGGTAATGCGCTCCCGCGATGGGTCGTTCCACAACTGTCTCTTGCTGGCATCGTTCAACAGCGTGGTCGCGGTGCTGTTGCCGGTGCGATGCGTGTACAGAATCCAGTTCGGCAGGCCCGGGAACGCGGGGTTCGCTTCGATCGCGCGAGCACCCTGAAAACGCCTCAACCGGTACACCCAGAACGTATGCCAGCGATGGTCGCGGGTCGCAGCCGGGTTGGCGGTGATCACCGACAGCTGCAGCAACGCGCAACCGCGACGGCGTGGCACGCGCCGGTAATCGTCGGCGGTGGGTTCATGCGTGGGCACACGCAGCGCGCGGTAGCGATCGCCCTGCGACAACACCACGGTGCGCCACGCATTGCCGCCGGCCAGACCAACGCCGCCACTGCCCAGGGTCACCACATAATCCGGACGACGGTCGCCATTGAGATCCACGCGCTCCACGTCATGAAAACCAAGCAGCCCACCGCCCAATTCGACCGGTGGCAGCAGCACGCGTCCGGCTGCGTCGCGTACCTGCAACATCGGCGCAGCGCCGCGATTGTCCATGGCGAGCACAGTGTTTGCATCGCGAAAATGGGTCACGCCCTCCCACTGCACGCTGCCTTCTACTGCGGGTAGTGAGTCCACTTTGCACTCGGAGCCAACGGGCGGCCGCGACCAGGGAGGGTACTGCGGATGCCAGGCCTGCGCCTGCGACGACAACAGCAACGTCAGCACTGCGAGCTGGCATGCGTAGCGACGGCGCTCGCGCCGTCTCGTGTTGTTGCGCACATCCATGGCTGCGACGCTCTTGGTTCGATGGTGCCGCACTATGCGGACTCGCCTGCATGGCGGCAAGCGTGTGCGGCGCTGCCAAGGCAGTGCGGGTGCCAGGCAGGATTGTGCTGCGTCGCAGGACGTTGGGCCGACCTGCTTCGGAGACCGACTGGCCTCGCGGAGACGCCACCAAGCGCAATCCCCGGCAATCCATGTGGTTGCATGCTGTGGTGCCTGCGCAGCCATCGCTACGGCGATGCGACGCACGCTCCTGCCACGCCAAGCGCATCGCATGTTCAAGCGAGCAAAGCGCATGGTAATCCTGCAGACTGCCAGTACTCCCATCGCCAGGATCGGCATGCCGTTTTCCCATCGCTGTCGCCATGCCGTTACCGCCGCGCTGCTTGCCGCAGTGTCCGCCATCTCCACTGCCGCGATGGCCGCGACGCCGGCCGCCGCGGAAGACGTCAAGGCCTATGCGTTGCAGCTGTGTCTGCAGCAGAACTACGAACGTAGCGGCAGGCTGGAACCCGACCAACTGCGCGACCGCTCGTATCTGCTCACCACCTACGCGCTGGACAATGCCAGGCCTGGCGCCACCGGGCTGTTGCAGACCTTTGTCGCGCAACAGACGGCGGACTATCACCGTGGCGAGGTGCCGATGAAGGACGAAGCACGCCGCGGGCCGTTCACCACCATCTTTGCGCAATGCATGGCGTTCTATCGCTCACCCGCGCTGCGCGACTTTGTGGCGGAACAACGCTGAGCCGTGCCGGCGCGGCGTGTTTCGATCGCTGCCGACATCCTGCCCCCCGATGATCCCGGAACCGCGATGACCAGTTTCACCACTCTCCGCAGCCGCCGCGGTGTGCTCAAGACCGCACTCAGTGCCGGCGCGTTGCTGGCGGCAAGCCAACTCGCTGCCGCTCCCCGCAAAGCGGCTGCAACAAACGGCAGCGCGCCTGCGCCGTTCCCGGCCAAGGGCAGCGTGCTGGTACTCCTCGGCACCAAGGGCGGGCCAACGCCCTCGCCGCTGCGTGCGGCGGCAGCCAATGCGCTGGTGATCGACGGGCAGCCGTACCTGATCGATTGCGGCAACGGTGTTGCCCAACAGCTGGCCAAGGCCGGCATCCGGCTCCCCGCGTTGCGCGATATCTTCCTGACCCATCATCATTCCGATCACAACGCCGACCTGCTCACTGTGGTGTGGCTGGCCTGGGCCAGTGGCTTGCAGAAGCCGGTGCATCTGTATGGGCCACCGGGCATCGGCAAGATGGTGGATGCGTTCGTCGAAATGCATGCCATCGACATCGAAGCGCGCATCCGCGAGGAAGGCCGCCCGCCGTTCAAACCGCTCATCCATGTGCACGAGTTCGACCAGGCCGGCACCGTGTTGCAGAACGATCAGGTCACGGTGACCGCCACGCTGGTGGACCACTACACGCTCAAACCGGCGTTCGCCTACCGCTTCCAGGCCCGCGACCGCACGGTGGTGTTCTCCGGCGATACGCGCTACCTGCCGGCGCTGGCTGCATTTGCCAAGGACACCGACATCCTGGTGCATGAGGTGATGTATCTGCCGGCACTGGAAAAGATGCTCAAGACCAACGACAACGCTCCCACCTTGCTGGACCACCTGCTCAAGAGCCATTCCACCAGCGAAGAGGTGGGACGGATCGCCGCCGCGGCCAATGCCAAGATGCTGGTACTCAATCACTTCGTACCTGGCGGCGACCCCAGCATCACTGAGGCGATGTGGAGCGAGGGCGCGCGCAAGCACTACGCCGGGCCGATCGTGGTCGGCGCCGATTTGATGCGGCTGTAGCCGGCGGAACTACACTATGGATCAACATAATGTTGCGCAGGCTTTAGAATAAATCCAGAATTTGAAAGATCGAAAAAATCAAAATTCATCATTTTAGCTGCCCGTTGCGGGGCATTTCGCAGGCCAAAAATAATGCCGCAAGATATGGAACCACACGTTGATCCAATGCAGGAAAATCGCCGTCTGCGCGCGTCGATGGAGCGCATGCGCTCTAACCAGCGGCTTGCGCGCAGCGGTGTACTGATCGCGATGTTCGCCGCCATGGCGTTTTTCCAAGTCCGAGATCTATTCAAGGACAACGCGTTACTGATGGCTGGCGTACCACTGTCGGCGGCGAGCGCCATCATTATCGTATTGACAGCGCTACCATTTCTGCGCAGCCCCTGCCCAAAATGCAAGCGTTCCTATCATGGTCCGGCAGCATTGCTACGCTCGGCGGAGCAGCCAGCACCTTGCAGGCATTGTGGCTTCCAGATCAATCAACACGTTTCCCGTTACTCCTGAAGCGCAGTGCACCTAATCGCCTTCATGTCGTGATCTTTAGTTGGAGCACACAGGCATCTTAAGGTGTGGGCAACGCGCAACTAAACATCCTTACATAGCCACCCGCCTGCGCCCACCCCATAGCCGCTCGTCAGCCTTGCAATAGCGCTCGATGAAGTCCTGCTGCGACGGCATCTGCTCCACCACGCGTTGGATCGGCTGCGCAATGCCATCCAGCAGGCGGCGCAGATCGGTGTCGGACAACGCCGCCGCCAGCGGATGATGCTGCTGCGGCACGATGCCCTGCCCCAGCAGTACGTGCGTCCAGGAATCCACGCGGAACAGTTCGTCGGTGCCTTGCCAGGCGTGCGCTCGCTCGCGCCAGGCACGCAGACGCAGGCGCAGCGAGTCGGGCAGTTCCATGTCGCGACACTGCTGCCACAGCGGCTCGTCGCGCTGCGTGGCGTGGTAGTGCAAGGTGACGAAATCGCGTACGTGTTCCATCTCGGTGCGGCTGATGTCGTTGAACACATCGACCTGCGACGGCGCGATGCCATCGGCCGGGAACAGCGTAATCAACCGCACCACCGCGGCAATGGTGAGATGGATGCTGGTGGATTCCAACGGCTCGATAAAACCGCTGGCCAGGCCGAGCGAGACCACATTCTTGTTCCAGGCCTTGAGCCGTCGCCCGGTGCGGAACGGCACCAGCCACGGCTCCTTGACCGGGGTTGCGGCCGTGTCGCGCAGCAGCTTGGCGTGCGCCTCGTCATCGGACATGTGCTGGCTGGAAAACACCAGCCCGTTGCCAACGCGATGCTGCAACGGAATATGCCAGCGCCAGCCCGCCTCATGCGCAATGGCGCGCGTATACGGCACCGGTGGGCCCACTGCTTCGGTCTGCACCGCCACCGCGCGGTCGCACGGCAGCCAGTGGCTCCAGTCTTCGTAGCCGGTGTGCAGTGTCTGCTCGATCAACAGACCGCGGAAGCCGGTGCAATCGATAAACAGGTCGCCTTCGATCACCTGCCCGTCCTCCAGCACCAGCGCGGCCACATCGCCGCTATCCGGCTGCAGCGTCACCTGCTGGATCTTGCCCTCGACACGCGTGATCCCGTGCGCTTCGCTGCGCGTGCGCAGAAACCGCGCGTACAACGCCGCGTCCAGGTGGTAGGCATAGTTGACGGCCGGTTCGCGTGGCAACGCGAAGCGATCCACCCGCGAGGCCACGGTTTCCAGGCAGTAATCGCCGAACGCGCCGGGCATGCCGCGGCGCTGACTTTCCAGCCACAGATGATGGAACGCGCACACCAGCGTGCTCTGGCCGGTAATGCCGAAGGGGTGGATATAGCGCTCGCCCTGCCGGCGCCAATGCTCGAACGAGATCGACAGCTTGAACGTGCCGGCGACCGCGCGCAGAAACTCCTGTTCGTCGATCTGCAAAAACCGATGAAAGGTGCGGATGGGCGGCACCGTGGACTCGCCCACCCCCACGGTGGCGATCTGATCGGACTCGACCAGGGTGATGTCCAACAAGTCGCGAAATTGATGCGACAACGCGCAGGCGGCGATCCAGCCGGCGGTGCCGCCCCCGGCGATGACAACCTTGCGAATCCTGGCCTGGTTCACGGCGTTTTCCTGTCAGTGGGAGCACAACACGATAGAGGCGATCAGCGATTGAGCTTGCCGATCAGCATGGCGCGCAGCTGGCGCGCCAGTGTGGGGTCGATCGGGCCCAGCACCTGGCGCGCGTGCTCGGGCAGATGTTCGCCGGCACGCTCGGCAGGGCCGAACACGTAGTAGTCGAACAACGCACGCCAGGCGGCCTTTTCCGACGCCGGTCGGTCGCGGATGGCCCACAGCGAGTGATACAGCGCCTGCATCGGTGCAGGCAGCTGCGCCGGAGCGGTGCTCCACCAATAATTGACCAGCACATTGAACGGCTGCAGCGATTGCACGTGGTGCCACCACATGCTGGGGATGAAAATCGCATCGCCCGGTTCCAGCACCGCCGTACGCGCCTGCGACAACGCATCGGCCATGCGCGGATAGCGCGCAAGATCCGGATTGATCACATCCACCATGCTCACCACCTGCCCGCCCGGCGTGGGTTCCAGCGGGCCCGGATACAAATTGGCCACCTGATCGGGCGCAAACAGCATGAAGCGCCGCTGGCCTACCGCACACACCGCCAGATTATTGGGCGCATCGAAGTGGCAGGAGGCGATGACCCGGTTGCCGATCCAGATGCTGGGCGGCACGGCGTTGCCGTCTGCGCTGACATCCAATGCATTACCTGCCGCAAAACCCGGCAGATGCGCATCGATCGGCAACGAGGCCAGGTAATACGTAGGCGGCTGCGGATCGTCCAGATGCGCGTCGATTGCATCCAGCAGCGCGCTCAAGCTGCCGCGCTGCACCTCGAAATTAAGATCGCTGCAATCGTCGCGATAAAACGGCCGCCCACCGATGTCCGGAGCGCCATACGAATACTGTAGTGCGCGGCCGGTATCCATGCTGCGCAACTGCGCCATGGCCGGCGATGTACCACGCTGTGCGGCCTGCACCAGCGCCCAGTCGCGCGCCACCCCGCGCAGCACCAGCGGCTGCGCGGCCGCGCACAACTGCGCCAGCAACGCCGCATCCGGCCGGCAGTCGCTGCGCTCGGGCAACGGGGCGATCGATGACAATGCGCTCATGCGATCAAGCGTGTGCCGCGGCTGCAACAGCGGCCTGCACGTGCTGTAGCCGGCGCTGCTTCTCGCCCATCAGCCGGCGCAGGTTGTGGTGCGAGGCCAGCATCAAAAAGGCGCCTTCCAGATACCCGGCGTGATGCAGCTGCTGCAAGCCTGCGCCATCCAGCGCGGCCAATCGCTCACGGTCGATGCTGTACAGACCTTCCAGGTGCACGCCGTGGCTGTCGTCGAGCACTACATCCAGCTTCACCGGTTGAATCAGGCCCAGCGCATCGAAGGCGGCGCACATCGCCTGCCCCGCATCCATGCCGTCACGGATGCCGCGCAATACGCTGATGATGTGTTCCAGATATGCGCTATGCCCGCCCTGCGGCAAAAACACCGGCTCGCCGTCGGCGCGACTGATGCGCGGGTGCTCCAGGTCGACATGAATCACCGGCTCCTGCACCAGCGCGCCATCGATACGCTGCTCCTGAAACCCGATCAGAAACGGCCCCTTGGCGACGATGCCCGGCAGGTAACCGGCATTCCAGCGGCCGTCTTGCAGAAACAGGTTTTCGTCGGGCGCAAAGCCCAGCAAGGCCACCGAATGATAAGCGCCGGTGGCCGCATCCTTGCGAAAGAACAGCGGGTATTCGCGTTGCAGCTCGGCGTACTCGGTGACGAACGCCGGCACAAAGCCCACCGCATCGCCGAATTCGGCACCAAAGCGCAGAATCACGCGCAGATCGTGGTGCGCCACATTGTTCAGCACTGCATATCGCGTCATCTAAAGCTCCAGCAGTGGCCTGCGATGGGCACTGCACCGGTGGGGGATCGATCACGCGACGACATGCCGCGCCTGCTGCCCGCGAGCATTGCCAAAAAGTGCGAAGCCGGCAAGCGGCAGGGCAGCATGTGCCGCCGGACTGCAGATGATGGGCTGTCGATTGGCGGACACGTCATCCGTGGGCCGGTTTCACTTCGATGACGCAGCGCAACTGTGCCGCCTGTTGCGCTCGTCTCCGATATCGCTGCCGGATGACGCATGCAGCCTGTGTGGCTGGTGTGGCTGGTGCGGCAGCTTCGCCCACACAGATCTCGACTGGCACCATCGCATGCGCGTATCGCGCAGAGACAGCCTGCGCGGCAGCCGGCGTGCACCAAGGCACACACCGGCTGCGCAGACAGGCCGCACTGGCGTCAAAGCATCACGACGTCTGCGATGCACTCAGAACGCGTAGCGCACACCCAACGTATAGCGCGGCTGCTGGTCGATCAGGCGGACGATCTGCTTCTCCGAGCGCCCGTGCCAACGCACGTCTTCGCCGGTGAGGTTGATCGCCTCAAAACCCACCGACAGCTGCTTGTTGACCGCGTAGCTGAGGCTGAGATCGATCTGCTGATAAGCCTCGACGTAGTATGGGTTGCGATTGGAAGCGTCCTGATTGGCCGCGATCAGGTACTCGTCGCGCCAGTTCCAGGCTAGACGCGCGCTCCAACCGTACTTCTCGAACATCAGCATCACGTTGGCGGTATCGCTCAAGCCAAGCAACGCGAATTGATCGCGATCGATGACGTTGTTGTCGAACGCCACATCGCCTTCGACGATGGTGTAGTTGGCGTAAATGCCGAAGCCGGTACTGCCGAAGAAGTACTGACCGCCCAGCTCCCAGCCGTGGATGTTGGCCTTGTTCTGGTTGACCGGTCGCGACACATCGAACTGATACAGCGGGTCGGATGCATTGCCCACGATGTCGTACGCATTTTCCAACGCCAGGCTTTGCGCCGAGCCACCGTTATACGCACCCAGGCCACCGGTAGCAGCGGCGTTACGCAGCAAGGCCATTGCCGCAAACAGCGAGGTATCGTTGGCCGAGCAGGCCGCCGCCACGTCGTTGCCGGCGGCGCCCACCTGCGCGGTGCAAGCGCCGCTTTGCAGGAACGCCAGTGCAGCCTGCGCGTCCGGCCCCGAGGTCGGGTCGGTCAAGCCGTACAGGGTTTCGCGCGAGACTGTGGTGCCGATGAAGTTGCTGACACGCTTGTTCCAGAACGTGGCCGACACATAGCTGGCATCGGCGAAATACCATTCCAGCGCCAGGTCGAGGTTGTCCGATTCCAGCGGGTCCAGGGTCGGCGTCTGCGAATCGCCGCTGGCGCGGTTGGACGGGTTGATCAGGACCGAGCCGGACGGCGTGTTCGGCGTGGGTCCGGCGATGAGGTTGTTGTACGGCGCCCGCGCGATGGTCTGGCCGAACGAGGCACGGCCTTTCAGCTGATCGGTGATATCGATGCTGAAATCCAGATTCGGCAGGATGTAGTTGTAGCTGGTCTTTTCGCTGAAGGGTTGCTGCTCGGCGGAGCGCAGCAACTGGAAGTCGTTGTTGGCCTGCCATTGCAGCGCGACGGGCGTGGCCACCTGCGAGGTGGATTCCACATCGGTGCGCTCGTAACGCAGGCCCAGGCGCGTGTTGGTGGTCATGCCGGCGATGTCGCCGGTCAATTCCAGTTGCACATACGCCGCTCGGGTCTTTTCTTCGACCTGATTGTCCGCGCTGTACAACGGGTTGTAGCGCGTCGCAGCGCCGTACTGGCTTCCACCCCATAGCGCCAGCTGGCTGGCATCGCCGCGCCATGCATTACGCGCGGCGCCATTGGCGTTGAAGTCATCGAACATGCCGACGATGCTCACCGGCCGCAGCAGGTCGGTCATGCCCGGCTCCCTGCCGGCGTTGGCCACGCCCCAGTCGCCCAGCGTGGAATAATTGTCGCTGGTCAGGCGGTGCATGGTGGTGTTGGATGAGCTGACGCCGAACTGGAAACGCCCGTCGTCGAAATCGAACTTGCCATCCAGGCGGCCTTCCTTGGTCTCGGTCACCTGCTTTTGATAGTAGATGCGCTGCACCTGCGAACCCAGATTGTTCTTGGTGAAGTCCGGGTTGACCACGCCATTGGTACCGGCCAGCGAATCGGCGACCGTGGGATACCACGTGCGTGCGCCGATCGGCAGCGAGTTGTTGAACCACAACTCCTGCCCCCACTGGCCGCCGCAGGACGGACCACCGGTGCAGTTGTTGGTGCCGGCAAAGCTGAAATAAGTCGCGCTGCCGCCGGTGACCGGATCATTGGGCAGGCTCTGGGTCTTGGAGTTGTGCGCATCGAAGGTCAGCTGGAAGCGGTCGCTCACCTGCCAGTCCGCGTTGAAGCCGAGCGAACCGAGCGTGTACTTCTGCTCGTTGCGCTGCTGCTCCATACCGAAGTCCTTGGCGCCGTTGGGCACATCGCGCAGATACACCGGCGTGGCCACGGTCTGACCGGTATCGAAGGTCAGATCGGTGAAGCTATTGGCGCGTTGCAACCAGATGCCCTGCTCGCCGCGTTCTTCGCGGATCTCGTTAGACGAATAGGTGTAATCCAGGGTCAGCGTGAGGCTGTCGGTCGGTGCGAACTGCATCACCGCCTGGCCGTTCATGCGCTCGCGCTGGAAATCGGCGAATGCGTAACGGATATCGTTGGGCAGGCCATACAGCTGGCCGATGGCCGGCGCGTTGGTCACCACGGTGTCCGGACGCAGTGCCGGGTCGGTGCCGGTCCAGCGCTGGATGTTCCAGCGATTTTCGGTGGCCTGCACCGAACCGCCATGGCGCTTCTGGTAACTGGCGCTCAGGCCGATACCGAAGGTCTTGTCGGGGTTGGTGTAGCTGAAGATGCCCGACACTTCCGGGGTGAGCGAATCGCCGAACGGCTGCGAGCGGTCGGACACCATCTTGGCGCCGGCATTGGCCACCACGCCCTCGTGATTGAACGGCTTGTCGGTCTGGATGTTGATCGTGGCGCCGATACCGCCGCTGGGTGCAGTGGCGCGGCTGGTCTTGAACACTTCGATGCCGGTAATGGCTTCGGAGGCAAGCTGCGCGAAATTGAACGCGCGCGTGCCCACATCCACGCCACCGATCGGCGTCTGCCCGGGCGCACCGAAGGCGTCGGCACCGGGAATCAGGCGGCCATTGAGGGTGACCGTATTGAATTGCGGGCCGAAGCCGCGAGCGGTGACCTGCGCGCCTTCGCCATCGCGGCGTTCGATCGAGATGCCGGTGATGCGTTGCAGCGATTCGGCCAGGTTGGTGTCCGGAAACTTGCCGATATCTTCGGCGCTGATCGCATCCACCACGCCGGCGGCATCGCGCTTGATGCCCATCGACTGGTCCAGGCTGCTGCGGATACCGGTGACGTTGACGGTATCGAGCGTGGTGGCGGAGTCGCTGCTGGACTGCGGCGCGGGTGGCGGCGGCGCGACGTCCTGCGCAAACGCGGGATTGATGACCAACAGGCCGCCAACGAAGGTGAACATGGCCTTCGACTTGAAGCTGTTCAACGTACGACGCATCGATGTGTCCTCGGGAGTGGAGTCCAACCGCCTACGGCCGATGTCGCGGCATGCGACACGGCGAAGTCATGACCACCGCCCGGTAGGCGATGGAACAGCACTGCTGTGAATACGAGCAGCTGACAAACCTGTTGTGCAGCCGCCAGGCGGACGGGGCCGGTGCTCGGAATCGGCATGTACCGCTCGTACATTCCGGTTCTTAAGCGCGCCGTCCGCACTCGCCTGACCACTGCTCGCTACGTTTTGTTGGTTGCTCTAACGGTCCCCTAACGCGCATGCCGCCGATCGCCCCTACGATCGTCGACTGCGTTGTGCATTGCATGCCTGCAGCAGACATCGCCAACAGAGGTGATGTCGGCGACAGCTGCGCAACGCGTGCCCTGCACGGTGTGTCTGCCAGTGATAGCGCTAACACGCTGCGCAGCCTAGTCAGGCGATAAAGCGCTTGTCACCGTGCGTTGCAGCATAGTGATGGGCACGCACTGTTACAGCCGATACGGCACTCGCTTGAGCCCGCATGCGGTACTCAATGGCAGCGCGGCTGTAAGCGTTATCATCCGATTGCGCGAAAACCGGCGGTAGCCACGGTGAAATTCGCACAATGAAATCGGCGCAGCAGGGTCGCGCAAGGCGATTGCGCAAACGTCGCATCGACAACAACGTGGTTGACTCAGACGCGCCACGCACATGATGGCCATGCACTGATGCTGGCTGAGGTCGTGGCGTTGGAAACCAGTGCAGCGCGGACGGATACACAAAGAAAAAACGGCGCAATCTTCGCAATCGATTGCGCCGTGTAGCGCGGTTGCAGCGCGCGGCGATTGCGCGCATTGGCGAGCGGGGTCGTCAGCCCGCTCGCGCTGGCAACGGTCAGCCGATCACGTCCACGCGATCGTCGCTGCGGTCGGCATCCGGCAGCGCATGATCCGGGTCCAGGGTCACATGCAGCACTTTCTGCGTGGTGGGCAGGGTCAACGTCGGGGCGGTGTTCTGCAGCCAGGTCTCCACCGGCACGCGACGGTCCAGATGGCTGCCGTCGGCCAGATCCACCCGCACGGTGACCGGCATCACCAGTTTCTGCCGGCTACGCAAGGTGAGCTGCAGCCCCTTGGCCGGGTCGTGATCGACGTATTGCGCGCGGGCGATGCCCATGTCCAGCTGCCAGTTATTGAGATACCAGCCGCGCCACCACCAGCTTAGGTCTTCACCGCTTTCGCTTTCCATCAACCGGAAAAAATCCGAAGGCGTGGGATGTTTGTAAGCCCAGGTGGCGATGTATTTGCGAAACGCCGGATCGAAGCGCTCCGGTCCCAAAATCTGCTCGCGCAGCAACACCAACCCTAATGCGCCTTTAAAATAGGTCAGCGGATGACGGTAGGTTTCGCTGGTGGCATCGGCGATATCCATCAAGGTGGGCGCCGTGCGATCTGCCAGCAACGGCAGGATTTCATCGACCGGGTTTCCGCCCTTGGGCGCATATTCCGAGTCGCGCTTGGGCGCGTATTCGCCCTTGTTGAAGGCATCCGATGCGTACACATCGATAAAGGTGTTGAAGCCTTCGTCCATGAAGGCATGGCGGCGTTCGTTGGAGCCGACGATCATCGGGAACCAGGTGTGGCCGATCTCGTGTGCGGTGATCCAGAACAGGTCCTTACCGCCGTCTTCGAAGCCGTCGAACACGATGCCGGGGTATTCCATGCCCGCGCCGTAGCCGCCCAGGTTGATCGCAGCGGGCCACGGGTACGCATACCACTGCGAAAAATGTTCGATCGCACCTTTGACGTATTCGGTGGAGCGGTTCCATTTATCCGCGCCCACCCCCTCCACCGGGTACACCGACATCGCCAGCGACTGCTTGCCGCCCGGCAGGTTGATGCGTGCGGCATCCCAGACGAACGCAGGCGATGCGGCAAACGCGACATCGCGCGTGTGCTCCATATGGAAGCGCCAGGTACGCGTGCCGCTGGCTGCCGGCGCCGCTGCGCGTGCGGCGACCTCTGCGGGCGTGCGGATCAGTACCGTGCGGTCGCTGTCGCGCGCCTGTTGCAGACGTTGCTGCTCGGAGCGGCTGAGCACCTCGGCCGGGTTGGTCAACGCACCGGAACCGGCCACCAGAAATCCATCCGGCACGGTCACCGCGTAATCGAAGTCGCCGTACTCCAGATAGAACTCCGAGCCCAGATACGGTTGCGTGTCCCAGCCACGCAGATCGTCGTAGACGGCCATGCGCGGATACCACTGCGCAATCTCGTAGATCTCGCCCTGCTTGCTGGCGCTGTAGGCGGTGCGCCCGCCCCAGGTGCCGGGAATGCGGTAGCGGTAACGGATCTGCAGTGTCAGCGCCTTGCCCTGCCCGACCAACGGCTGCGGCAGGTCCACCCGCATGCGGGTGTCGTCCACCACGAAATGCGCGGGCTGGCGGCGGCCATCGCGCTCGATCTCCACGCTGGCGATCTGCATGCCCTCGGTGAACTCGGTGCGCCGCGATGGACGGCTGGCCGCCGCACGCGCGTCGGCGCGGTACATGTTCTGGTCCAGCTGCAGCCACAGCACGTCCAACGTGTCCGGGCTGTGGTTGGTGTAATGGATGGCGGCGGTGCCGGTGAGCGTGTGACTGGCCGGATCGATGCGCGCGTCGAGCTGGTAATCGGCACGGTTCTGCCAAAACAACGGCCCGGGCACGCCACTGCCGCTGCGATACGCATTGGGCGCATCGGGCAAGTGCAATGGGGCGAACAAGGCCAGTGGATCGAAAGGGCTGGCCAGTGCGGGTGCTGCGGTTGCGGAACTGGCTGGTGCGGGAGCGGCAAGTGCGGGCACGGCAACGCATGCAAGTGACAATGCAACGGTAAGCGATCGGCGCACGGTGGGGGTCATGCGAAATCCTGCGGCGTGGGGGACTTCCATCCTACGGCGCGCCTCGCCGCGCGCGGGAATGCCATTGGTCCCGGATGGCGCTGCACGATTCCGCGGCAGCAGCACTCCGCTCGACGATCTGCGCGACGGCCATGCCGGTGATGCTGAGAGCGGCTACCAAAACTAACCCACGCCTGCCTACCGCAGAGCGGCTGATCTGCGGCTTAGAGTGGCTAACAAAACGTAGCGAGCAGTCGTCAGGTGGGTGCGGACGGCGCGGAGGAACCGGAGTGTTACGAGTGGGACATGAGGATTCCGAGCACCGGCCGCGCCCCCTGGCGGCTGCACAGTAGTTTTATTAGCTGCTCTTGGTTGCAGGGCCCTTGCCCACCTACCATCGCGGGACACGCTGCAAGTACGTCCTTGTCAGCGCTTACTCGGCATCCATGCCGCGTAAGGTCCCGCGACGGTAGCCAGGCAAGCACCAGTCGGGATGGTCGGTATGCATGCTTTGAGTAAAGCAGCCAGCAAACTCTCTGGTGCGGTGTGCTCGCCGATTGCGGGACCGTGTGGCGGCATGGATGCCGCCACCGAGTCCGCATGGACGGGTTCACGGCGTGTCCCGCGAGCGGCAAGGGCACCGCGCACTCGATCCACTCAGCGTTTGACCTGGACTTCTGACCGCATCCACCAAGATACGGCCGACAAAACCAGACTCACCGCCAGGCGCCCGCTCGCTACGTTTTGTTAGCCACTCTTATTCCGGAATCAAGCTGCCCAGTCGCAACGCACCATCGCCGTCCGCGCCGAGTGCGTCGTCCGGGTTGCTCAAGCGGCAGCGCCGCAACGACAGGCAGCCGCAGCCGATGCAATCGGTGAGCTGGTCGCGCAAGGCCTGCAGTTCGCTGATGCGCGCATCCAGCTGCCCGCGCCAGCGCGCGGACATGCGCGCCCATTCCGCGCGCGTGGGCGTGCGCTGATCCGGCAATACCGAGAACGCATCCAGCACCTGCTGCAAAGGCACCCCAAGCCGTTGCGCGACACGAATCACCGCGATGCGCCGCAACACATCGCGCGCGTAACGCCGCTGATTTCCTGCAGTGCGCAGGCTGCGGATCAAGCCTTTGCGCTCATAGAAATGCAATGCCGATACCGCCACGCCACTGCGCTTGGCCACTTCGCCCACCGACAACTCACGCTGCATTGCCTTGACCTCAACCTTGGTTGAGGCAGGATGCTGCGCGGCCATGACCGACGCAAGCGCCACGGTCACGCCCCTGCTCCCTCGCTCTGGATGTTCGATGCCCACCGATACCGCCCTGCCCGCCACACCGCCCCACGCCACGCACCCCACCTCGATCCTGGCAGCGCCGTATCGCGCCGCCACGCTCGGCATGGTCGCGCTGGTATCGCTCAATGCCTTCGAATCGCTGGCGGTGGCCGCCGCCATGCCCACCGTGGCGCGCGAGTTGAACGGCTTGCCGCTGTATGCGCTGGCCTTTGGCGGCACACTGGCCACCAGCGTGGTGGGCATGACCGCCGCCGGGCGCTGGAGCGACCGTCGCGGCCCCGGCGGCGCGCTGGGCATCGGGCTGCTGTGTTTTGTGATCGGGCTATTGATCGCCGGGCTGGCGCCGAGCATGCCGTCGCTGATCGCCGGGCGCCTGTTGCAGGGGCTGGGCGCCGGCGCGTATTCGGTGGCGTTGTACGTAATTGTCGGGCGGCTGTATCCGGAAGCGTTGCGGCCACGCGTGTTTGCCGCGTTCTCCGCCGGCTGGGTAGTGCCGTCGTTGATCGGGCCGAGCATCAGCGGGTTGATCGTGCAGCACGTGGGCTGGCGTTGGGTGTTTCTATCGGTGCCGCTGCTGGCGATTCCTGCCGGGTTGATGCTGTGGCCGGCACTGCGCGGGCGGAGCTGGACCAATGCGGATCCCGCCGCGCCAACTGCGTCGCTGGGCTGGGCCATCGGCGCGGCATTGGGCGTACTGGGCGTGTATCTGGGCGGTCAGTTGCACGGCATGACTGCGCTGGGCGCGATGCTGCCGCCGCTGTTGCTCACGGTGTATTGCGCGTGGCAACTGTTGCCGGACGGCACGCTGCGGCTGGCGCGCGGATTGCCCAGCGTGATCGCGCTGCGTGGCATTGCTGCAGCGGCGTTCTTCGGGTTCGAGGCGTTTTTGCCGTTGCTGCTGTCGCGCGAACGCGGGCTCACGCCACTGCTGGCGGGCGTGGCACTGAGCGTGGGTGCGCTCGGCTGGTTCAGCGGCTCGTGGTACCAGGGCCACAGCCGGGCTGGCTGGTCGCGTCCGCGCCTGCTCAAGACCGGCGCGCTGCTGATGACGCTCGGCATCGTGATCGGCGCAGGCGCGGTGTGGCCGGCGATTCCGGTGCCGCTGGCAGTCGCCGGCTGGGCGCTGACCGGCCTGGGCATGGGCCTGGTGTATCCCAGCCTGTCGGTGCTGACGCTGGCCTTGTCGCCACCGGCGCAACAAGGCGCCAACAGCTCTGCGATGCAGCTGAGCGAAGCGATTGCCGTTGCCGGCATGCTGGCACTGGCCGGCGCGCTCTTCGCCGCGCTGTTGGCGTCGGCACCATGGGCGGCCTACCTGAGCGTCTTCGCGCTGGCCTGGTTGCTGGCGATGGCGGGCTTTTTTGTGGCGCGGCGGGTGTGACGAGAGCTGCGTGGTTGGCGCGGTGAGTGGTGGTGCCGAGATAGGCCGATGCCGCATGCACATCGGATCGATGCGGATACGTCGTGCATCGTGCAGGCCTTGCGCAAACGATCATGCCTGGTTGGCCGACTGCATCCGCAGTGACATCGCGACGCAGAGCGCTTCCAGAAGTTTGCCGATTCTGTCCAGATCGCTACAAAAGCTGCACCGGCTCGCTCACCGCGAGCGATTGGTCATTTTTTCGCCACCCATCTTGACAGCGTTGCGGGCCGGGGCCTGCACGCAGTTGTCCACAGCCTTGTGCAAGTTCCATCCACAGGGGGTGTGGAAAACCTGCGCTGCGTCGCACAGCCCGCAGGGCTTGCGCGCAACTGCGGCGTATGCAAAGCAAACGCCGCAGTTACTTGGACACGCGTGACGCGCATCGTCACTACGACCACATCGCCTATCTGCAACGCGCTGACGCGTTGAGATCAGTCCACGATCACATGCGGCACGAAGCGCGAGGTGTCGCGGGTGATCGGGCCATCGTCGTCGCGCATGCCCAAACCGGCGGGGCGATCGGCCACCACCCAACTGCCCACCAGCGCATGGCGGCCATCGAAGACCGGCAGCGGGTGGTGCGACTGCAGGATCGCCGGGCCGTCCACATACGGGCCATCGGTGTGTGCGGCCTCGCCTTGCGCGGTGACCAGCGCGATGTTGGCGCCTTCGCGCGAGAGCAGCGGCTTGCGTACCCAACCGGCAGCGGGTGCTTCGCCGGCCTGCGCAAAGCGCGCTGCCAGCAGATTGGGATGCCCTTCATGGCGTTCCCACAGCAGCGGCAGGATGCCCTTGTTGCTCAATACCGATTTCCATGCCGGTTCGATCAGACGCACGCGGTTGGCGATCAACGCCGGGCCGAAGCGCTCTTCCATCATGAATTCCAGCGGATACAGCTTGAACAAGGTCTGGATCACGCGGTCCTGGTCATCGGTGAACCAGCCTTCGGCGCTCAGGCCGATGTCTTCGATGGCGACTTCTTCGGTCGCAATGCCGACCTGATGCGCGCAATCGCGCAGATAACGCACGGTGGCGCGGTCTTCCAGCGAGTCGCGCACCGCTGAAAAATGCATCTGCGCACCCAACGCGCCATCCACCGCCAGCGCGCCCAGCGTTTCGCACAACAGATCCTGGATCAGGTTGTACTGATCGGTACCCGCTGGCAGCACGCCGGCGGCGATCTGCTGCTCCAGCCACAACCACTGGAAATACGCAGCCTCATACAACGAGGTAGGCGTGTCGTAATTGAGCTCGTACAACTTGGCCGGGCCGTTGCCGGAGTACGCCAGGTCCATGCGGCCATACAGATGCGGGTCGCGGTTCTTCCAGGAGTTGGCGATCCAGTCCCAGTAAAACGGCGGGATGGCCAGTTTGGTCAGCAGCGCCTCGGAGCCGACCACTTCGTCCACCAACTGCATCGCCATGTCGTGCAGGTCTTGGGTGGGCGCCTCGATGTCGTCTTCGATCTGCCGCAACGAAAAGGCGTAGTACGCGCGTTCGTCCCAATACGGCTCGCCGTCGATGGTGTGGAAATGGAAACCGAGCGACTCGGCCTGCGCACGCCAATCCGGACGTTCGGCAATTGCGATGCGCTGCATGTCAGCCGCCGAACCCGGAACTGCGCCCGCCGCTGCCGAACGAGCTGCGTGCCGCCGCACTGGAGCCAAAGCCCGAGCGCGACACGGTGATCGCGCGCGTCGGCATATCGATCGCACCACTACGTCCGCGCACGCTGCCGATGCGATTGCTGGCCAGATCGCCATTGGGCTTGTAATAGCCGCCGCTACGGTAATCGCGATACAACGGAATCGAACCGCCATAGCGATAGCCGCCACCGCCGGTCATGTTGCCCAGCGCGTAGCCCAGCAAAAATCCGCCCATCGGCGGAATCCAGCTCTGCTGGCCCTGATTCTGCACCGCGGTGCAGCTACCGAACTGTTCGTCGCACTCGTAGCGGGTGTTGAAACGCGGCGCGGCCTGCTGGTGCTTGGCCACCGCCTCGTCGTAGGCCTTGAGGCATTGCTGGATGTCGTTCTGTTCCTGCTTGACCTGGTAGCAGTCGGAGGCCGACTGCAGCACCACGCCGGTTTCCGGCTCCGAGCCGCAGCCGGTGACCAGCGCGGCCGGCAATGCCGCCATCAGGGTGAGCTTGAGATTGCGTGATCGCTTCATGGCGCAGGCTCCGTTACGGCGTGATCGCAGCGGCGTTGATCAGGCCAACCGCAATCGACACGCCGGCAGAAAAAATACCGGCGGCGGCGACGTTGTCGGTGATCTGCCGCGAGATGCGTCCGGCCACCAGGTTGGCCAGCAGATACGCCACCACCTGGATGCCGCAGGCGACTACGCCCCAGATCAAGGCATCGATCAGACTCACCGAATGGGTGATGGCCGAATGCAGCGGCAGCGCCACCCCGATCAGGTTGCCGGCCAACGCGGTGGCAGCGGCTACATTGCCTTGCCGCAGCAAGGTGAAATCCTTGTGCGGGGTGACCAGGGTCACCAGCACCACCGCGACGATCAACACGCCCAGGCCGGTACCGAAGTAGGAAAGAAACGCGAGAAAACTCTGCAGATTGATCGGATTCATGACAGGACCGGTTGAGTGAAGGGCGAGCGCGCGCTCAGGTGATGTCCAGATCGGCGACGGTGACGTCGATACCGACTGCGTAGGTCACGCAAAATTCGTTGGGGCCGGAATCCTCGCCGGTCACCAGCAAAAATTCTTCGCGCTGCAGCTCGGGCACATCGCGGCTGTAGAGCATGGCGTAATGGGTCAGGTCGCCATCGCGGCGCGGCGGCTGATAGCGGTACAGCACCTCGTCGTAGGCGATCGGCGGAATGCGCGCGGCATCATCGGTGGATTGGGTGGCGCGCTCCCAGCGTTTGCCGGCGTACTCGATCTGCGCCGCGCCCAGGTGCGGGTGCTGCATCACGAACTCCTGAAACGCCTGCTTGCTCGGTGGGTTCACCGTCTCGCAATACACGAACGCCTTCATCGCCTCCAGATCGCCGCCCACGGTGGTGACCTGCAAAAACGCATCGTCGTCCAGATAGAACCGGTGCAGCGAATAACCATCGCCCAGATTGACGTGGCCATAGCACGGGATGCCCTGATTGCCGCCCGGCAACTCGGCGGTCATGGCATCCGGCGCCATGCGGTACAGCGTGGTATCGATGGCCACCTGCCCCCCCACGCGCAGGCCCAGCGGCAGTGCATGCCCGATGGCGCCGGTGCCGGAGCTGGGCAACGGTGGCGGTTGCGGTTGGCCGAACAACTTGCTGAAAAAACTCATCGTCAGACACCTTGTGGCGATGCAGGAATGGGGTCGGCGGCGCGCAGTGCCTGCCACGCAATCGCCTGCGCTGGCACCCGCTGTTCGGCCAGGTAATACAGCATGGCACCGCCGGCGACAGCGGTGCGTGCTGGCGGGTTCAAGCGCAATGCGCCATCGGGCGCACGCAGCCCCAGCAGCAAGGCGCCGCGCTGGCTGAAATCGGCGGCGAGCCGGCTGTAATCCAGCGCGTCCACCTCCGCAGGCACGGCAAGACTGAACTGGGTGGGGCCATCGTCCACCGACAACAACTCGGCGGTGATGGCGGCACTGCCCGGGTCCTGCGCGGCGCGGGCCAGGATTTCGGCGGTCATCGGGCGCGTGCACTCGATGGCCGGGTAATGGTGGTTGACCAGACGCGCGGCGCTGGCCGAGTCGAAATGCGCCACCACATGCGCGCGCGGCGCATGCGCCATCAACGCGAACACCGCCGCCAGGGTCTGGTCGTCGGACGGCGGATTGACGATCACCCGCGCCGCGCCCGCGATGCCGGCGCGCAGGTACACCTCGGTATGCGTGTACGACTCGGCGGCGACAAAGCGCATATGGTCGGGCATCGGGTTTTCAGCGACCCCTTCGGCGATCAGCACCACGCCTTCGTCGTCGGTGGCGGTGTCGGACAGCAACAGCTCCAGCAAGCGTGCCGAAGCCGCGCCCTGCCAGCCGATCAAAATGGTGTGCCCGCTCAAATCGGCGTAGGCCATCTTGCCCATGGAATGACGCCTCCAAAACGTGATGAGGACGCCGCTGGTCTTGGCCAGCACCGTGGCGAACAACGCCACCGCGCCCGGCATCAACACGAGCGCGGCGATATAGCGCCCGGCCACCGAACCCGGCGACAGGTCGCCATAGCCGATGGTGGTGGCGGTGGTCATGTAGTAATACGGAAACGCATCCAGACCGACCAGCTTGTGCTCGCCAGCCAGCCACAGCAACGCCCAGCTCAGGCCCATGTGAGCCAGCAACGCCAGCGCCACCATGCCCCAACTGACGCGGCGCACGTGGCGCCGCAAGACCCGGAACAGCTTTCCAACGATGATCATGGCGCGTCCTGTGCCGTGCCGCTGTAAGAGCGGCTGACAAAACGTAGCGAGCAGTCGTCAGGTGGGTGTGGACGGCGCGCAGGAACCGGAGTGTACGCGTGGTACATGCCGATTCCGAGCACCGGCCGCGCCCGCCTGGCGGTGAGCACAGTCGTTTTATTAGCTGTTCTAAGTCAGCTGTCGCTGCGGGGAACCTGCTGCACGTCGCGCACCTGACCGATCAACGGCGCGGTCCCGCTGGCGGTGTCGTGGCCGAGCTGGGCGGCCGGCTTCTTGAAGCGTGCCAGCACCGCGGCCGCATTGGATTCGCCTTCCATCAGGCCAGCTGCGGCCAGACGCCGATTCAGATCGCCATCGCCGGTGGACGATTCGAGCTCTTCGGCCGATTCGATGCGTGCGGAGGTTTCGGCCTGGCGCGCCTTGATGCGTTCAAGCGATTCCAGTGCCGAGCCCATCTTGCTGCTGGCACCGGAATGCCGCGCAGCGATGGCGGCCTGCGCCTTCTGCACCGCATCGGTGGCCTTGACGGTGTCGATCTGCTGGCGCATGCCGCGCAGCTGGTTTTCGGTCTTCTGGATGGTGGCCTTGAGCGTCACCACCGATTGGTCCAGCGATGTCTTGGACGCCTTGTCGCCAGCGTCTTCGCTTTCCAGCGCGGCCAGTTTGACCGCCACGTCATGCGCCAGTGCTTCGTCGTTCTTGGCCAGCGCGCCTTCGATGTAACGCGTGTACTCGGCCATCTTGCCGCCACGCGCGTCGATCTTCTGCTGCGCCAGCTTGCTCTGCGCCATCAGCTTGGTCAGCTCTTCACGCGAGCGCGTGAGCTGGGCGCCGGCATCGCGCATTTCCTGGTCCAGGATGCGCAACGCATTGGCGTCGACCGCTTTCTGGCCGGTTTCATGTGCGGTGCCACGCAGCAGCGTGATCAGTTTGGAAAAAATACTCATGACAACACGCCTTTAGGAAAAGAACGGCTTGAGAGATTCGGCGGCATCCAGCGTATTGGCCGCCAGGGTCTGGATTTCCTCGTCGATCTGGTCGAGCGTGGACGACGCCGACAGCTCGCCGAAGACCACATAGGCATCCTTGCCATCGACCTGGACCAGGCCCAGGTTGGACAAGGGATTGAGCGGATTGAGCCGCAGGCAGGCGTCGTTGAAGGCTACGCGGTCGCTGACCTGGTCGGCATTGGCCAGCAATGTGGAAACGAACACCTGCGAGCCGGAGGCGGCAACCTGGATCTGCATGTCGCCGTGGTCGGCCAGGATGAGGTTGATGGCCGGTTCCAGCCCGTCGATCAACTCGACCTCGATCGGCTGGTCGCGGTAGCGCTCGGCCAGCAGGCCGTGCAATTCGACAGTGGTGTACTGCGTCATACGATGTCCTGTCCTTTGGAAACGATGGTCAAGCGATGGGCGGACATACTACAGACTGTTCGCGACCGGCAGAACGTGCCGTTTGGCACCGGTTATGCCGCATCCAGTGCCGCGGCTTGGGCGGATGCGCAGCACGGCCGGGTCCCGGTCTGCCCAGGGCAGCGAGGCGTCCGGACAGGGCGGCAGAGGCCGGGCGCCAGGCGTCGCGCGCCTGCATGCCAAGGCCGCTGTGCGTGGCACCGACCGGATGCGCCCTCTCTTTGGCAGGCGTCGCAGCGCCAATGCCGCACCGTGCGCCAGCGGCTCGCCCGCGAGCGCGCCGCAGATGGCCGGACTTACGGGTACAGCATCCGCTTGGTCCACCGGCTGGCCGCATCGGCCTCATAGCGCCAGCGCTCATGCAAGCGGAACTTGGCGCCGTACCAGAACTCGAACGCCTGCGGCACCACCCGGAAGCCGCCCCAGCCGTCCGGACGTGGCACCTCACGGCCTTCGAAGGTGGCTTCGACCTTGGCGATCGCCGCATCGAACTCCTCGCGCGAGCCCAGCGTTTGCGATTGCAACGAGGCCCACGCGCCGATCTGGCTCATGCGCGGGCGCGAGGCGAAATACGCGTCCGATTCGTCCGCGCTCACCAGCTGCACGCCGCCTTCGATACGCACCTGGATGCCAGCCTCGCGCAAGCTGCGCCACAAGAACAGCAGCGCCGCCTGCGGATGGGTCTGCAAATCGCGGCCTTTTGCGCTGTCCAGATGCGTGTAGAACACGAATCCGCGCGTGTCGAAGGCCTTGAGCAGCACGGTGCGCGCGCTCGGCCGCCCATCCACGTTGGCGGTGGCCACGGTCATTGCGCTGGCTTCCAGCTCGGCGCTGTTCTGCGCCTCGGCATACAGCGCGGTAAAGGTGGCAAGCGCTTCTGCGTACAGATCGGGCATGACGGTAGGTGGCAGCAGGAGAAGCGCCCATTGTGGGCGCATCGCACGCGCTTGTCGCATGGGCTGGCTGTCGCCGCCTGCGCAGTTGGCATTGCCATCGGCACGCGGTTGCTGCGGCAGGCACCGGCCGTGCGCAGGACGCACTGGTATCGGCGTGCGCAGGACGCACTGGTATTAGCGCGCATCGGGCGGCCCGGTCCGCGCGTGCAGAATGCTACGATCCCTGCGCATGAACCCCGCACCCAATCTCGTGATGATCGGCCCGATGGGCGCCGGAAAAAGCTGCATCGGCCGCCGCCTGGCCGAGCGCTTCGGGCTGGAGTTTGTGGATGTGGATCAGGCCATTGTCGAACACGTGGGCAGCAGCATCCCCGCCATCTTCGAACAGCATGGCGAAGCGCGCTTTCGGCAGCATGAAACCGAGACCTTGCAGGCGCTGTTGCAACAGGACAACAAACTCATTTCCACCGGTGGTGGCGCGGTGCTGGATCCGCTCAACCGCGCGCGGATTCGTGAGCGCGGGTTTGTGGTCTATCTGCACGTGAGCGTGCCGGCGCAACTCACCCGGCTGGCGCGCGACCGCAATCGCCCGCTGCTGCAGCGCGCCGACCGCGAGCAGGTGCTGCACGCGATGGCCGCACATCGCACCCCGCTGTATCAGGAGGTCGCCGACCTCACCCTGGAAACCGATCACTTCTCCCCCGCCGAGGCCACCGCGCAGCTGGTGCTGCGCCTGGCTGCGCAATGGCGCATGTCGAGTACCCCCGCATGACACTTCCCCGTTCCTCGCGCAGCGTCGATGTCGACGGTGCGCAGCCGTACACCATCACCATTGCTCCCGGCCTGCTGGCCGACGGCGCGCGCCTGGCCAGCCATGTGCGCGGCCGCCACGTGCTGTTGCTCAGCGACACGCAGGTGGCGCCGCACTACGCGGCCGGCGTGCGCAGCGCGCTGCTGCAGGCGCGCCCGGACCTGCAACTGGGCGAGCTGGTGATCGCCGCCGGCGAAGCCTCCAAGACGCTGGACAACTTCGGCGCCGCCATCACCGCGCTGGCCGAACTGGGCGCCACTCGCGATGCCTGCGTGTTCGCGCTCGGCGGCGGCGTGGTCGGCGACCTGGCCGGCTTCGCCGCCGCCTGCTGGATGCGCGGCGTGGACTGCGTGCAGCTGCCCACCAGCCTGCTGGCGATGGTGGATTCGTCGGTCGGCGGCAAGACCGCGGTGGATATCCCGCAGGGCAAGAACCTGGTCGGCGCCTTCCATCCGCCACGCGCGGTGATCGCCGACACCGACACCCTGCACACCCTGCCCGCCCGCGAACTGCGCGCCGGCCTGGCCGAAGTGATCAAATACGGCGCCATCCGCGACCCGCTGTTTTTCCAGTGGCTGCACGCCGAACGCCGCGCCTTGCTCGACAGCGATGCGGCAGCGCTGGCACAGGCCATCGCCCGCAGCTGCGAACACAAGGCCGAGATCGTGGCGCGCGACCCGCTGGAAAAGGGCGAGCGGGCCCTGCTCAACCTGGGCCACACCTTTGGCCACGCCATCGAAACCGAGCAAGGCTACGGCGCGCCCGGCAACGACAACCTCAATCATGGCGAAGCGGTCGCGGTCGGCATGGTGCTGGCCGCGCGCCTGTCGGCTGCGCTGGGCATGAGCGACGCACAGGACACCGAGGCGCTGCGCACCCTGCTGCAGGAGTTCGACCTGCCCACCGAGATCCCGCCCGGCCTGTCGCCCGAGGCCCTGCTGGGGCGCATGCGCCTGGACAAAAAGAATGTCGCCGGCCGGCTGCGCCTGGTGCTGTGGCGCGGCATCGGCAAGGCCGAAGTGGTGCCCGATGTGGACGAGGCGGCGGTGCTGCGGATTCTGGCGGGGTGAGGTTGTCTTGCCGGTTGAGGTTGCGTTGGCCGATTGAGGTTGCGTTGGCTGGTTGAGGTTGCGTTGGCTGGTTGAGGGTGCGTTGGCTGGTTGAGGTTGCGTTGGCTGGTTGGGGTGGCGTTGGCAGGTTGAGGTTGCGTCGGCTAATTGAAGCTGGGGTTGGCTGGATTGAGATCGAGGTTTGCCAGCAAAGACAAGCACGGACTGCTAGACGGCCACGCAATACCGCCGTCGAACGCCGGCCCCGACGCCCACTGATCTGACAGCGCGAAGACACTGCATTGGTAGGAGCGTGCCTGCGCGCGATGGGTCTTCTCGATAAAACCCCAGCGGCACTCCTGCGAAACGCCGGTGCACTGATCAACCGCGCACCGTCCGGCCTGACGCCTTTTTCAACCACGTAACTGATCGCCGGCCACGAGGCGGACGCATCTGACAGCGCGCCACTGCTGCGCTTGGATACCGTTGCCTTGTAGGAGCGCCCTTGGGCGCGATGGGCCTCACCGATAAATCCCCGTCGCGCCCGGGGGCGCTTCTAGGTACAGACAACCGCAGCACAGCGCATCAGCCACCAAGGTGATTGCGGCGGCCACTGCGCGCGGTCAGGCATCCACGGCACCGATTTCCGCCCCACTGCCCGCGTTGGACGTTCGCAAGCGGAGCAGCACGGCGCGCCCACTGCCCCCCAGCCTTCAGCACTGCCCGGCTACAATCGGCCGCATGCGCATCCTCCTGCAACACGATTCCGGCGGCAACGAGCCGCTCCGCTACGTCCAGCTGACCCTGCAACCGGACCTGTTCGGTGGCTGGGAACTGCTGCGCGAGAGCGGCCAGATCGGTGGGCGCACGCAACTGCGACGCGACCAGTACCTGCTGCAGGACGAGGCCGACCGGGCGTTCGAAAAGGCCCGCGATACCCAACTCAAACGCGGCTTCCAACTCATCACCGGCGGCGCCGACGCGCCGCGCTGAGGACACATCTCCCATGCTCAAGAACGATCGCCTGCTGCGCGCCCTCAACCGTCAGCCCGTGGACCGCACCCCCGTGTGGTTGATGCGCCAGGCCGGCCGCTACTTACCGGAATACCGCGCCACCCGCGCGCGCGCCGGCAGCTTCCTGGGCATGGCCAAGAACCCGGACATCGCCTGCGAAGTGACCTTGCAGCCGCTGCAGCGGTTTCCGCTGGACGCGGCGATCCTGTTCTCCGACATCCTGACCATCCCCGATGCGATGGGCCTGGAGCTGTACTTCGTCGAAGGCGAAGGCCCCAAGTTCCGTCACCCGGTGCGCGATGCCGCCGCCATCCATCGCCTGGGTGTGCCAGACATGGAAACCGAGCTGCGCTACGTGATGGACGCGGTGCGCCTGATCCGCCGCGAACTGGATGGCGCGGTACCGCTGATCGGCTTTTCCGGCAGCCCGTGGACGCTGGCCTGCTACATGATCGAAGGCGGCGGCAGCAAGGAATATGCGCGCATCAAGGCAATGGCCTTCAATGCCCCGGACGTGCTGCACCACCTGCTCAGCACGGTGACCGATGCGGTGATTGCGTACCTGTCTGCACAACGTGCGGCCGGTGCGCAGGCGCTGCAGGTGTTCGACACCTGGGGTGGCGTGCTGTCGCCGGCGATGTACCGCGAATTTTCGCTGCCCTACCTCACCCGCATCGCGCGCGAACTCGAACGCGGCGACGGCGCCGAGCGCACTCCGCTGGTGCTGTTCGGCAAAGGCAACGGCGCCTACGTGGCCGACCTGGCCGCCAGCGGTGCCGAAGCGGTGGGTGTGGACTGGACCATCTCGCTGGCCGACGCCGCCCAGCGCGCCGGCGGCCGCGTCGCCCTGCAAGGCAACCTGGACCCGGCCACGCTGTACGGCTCGCCCGAGGCGATCCGCAGCGAAGTCGGCAAGACCCTGGATAGCTACGCCCAAGGCAATGGCGGCTCGCGCGAGGGCCACGTGTTCAACCTCGGTCACGGCATGTCGCCGGACATGAATCCGGATCACGTCGGCGTGCTGGTGGAAGCGGTGCAGAGCCTGAGCAAGCGCTGATGCTATCTGTGATCGACAGCGCCGATATTCGCTGTCGATCACCGCTCGGTTGTACGCAAGCATCTGGTCCGCGCAGCGACTGATGGCGCTTACCAGCACACATACCTTGCTGCACAGAAAAGCCGAAAATCCCTTGATTTACCAAGCCACACACTGAGGCAGAGCGTGATCACCGCTCTTTGCGCCGACGGCGAGACACGCATGCTGCTCGCAGGAGCCGCCACCTACTGCAGTGCGCTCCCGTCCATCTCCTACAGCCAACTGATGGCAGCGCTCTGTGCTCGCGCACGCCACCTGCGTTGATGTCATCCACGCGACGCAGCGTACCGCGCACCGCGAGACACGCTTGCTACGCGCAGCAATCGCCACCTACTGCAGTGCGCTCCCGTCCATCTCCTACAGCCAACTGATGGCAGCGATCTGTGCTCGCGCACACCGTCTGCGTTGATGTCATCCACGCGACGCAGCGCACCGCGTAAGACCGCGCCACCCAGGCCAGCGTCCGCGTACAACGCGCGCACCGCACCGACGGACGGCTATCTGCAATCGTCCCCGCAAACCGGGCCGATTACAGGCTCATGCGCTTGCGCCTGGCAACGCCCACCGACGCACACCCTGCGCGTCAGTAGCGTCGCACCGCCCACATTCGATGCGTCGATGTCCCAACCCAAATCATGGCGTGGCGATCAGGCAGCGCGCTCGTCAGCAGACTCAGCCGCAGCCATCGATCGATACGCATCTGATCGTCCGGCACACATCGGAAACGCGATCGCGCGCACAACCTTTGGCGCTTGGCACACGCAGAGCCGTCAAGCGGAAAACATTCAAAGATCACCGCGATTGCCAACTGCGGCGCTCCCGTCGGTTCTACAGGGAATTAGTGCAAACCGCATCGCGGTTTACCGCTGAACGCGCTGCAAGATTCGATAAAACCGGTATTAAGTCGGATACAACGCTAAAGCAGAACAGCATTCACGTCGTTAACCCCGATATTGCCATCGTTAACCCCAATTTCTTCGATCGATGGCGCTCTATTGTGGCGACACGGTGATGCGGTGGAACTGCACATTCTCTCGACAGGCCAACGACCTGGCAAACCTCGACACCGTCGCGCTTTTCAAGCATTCCAACCGTCGTCACATTCCAAGGAGAGACACATGGCATTTCCAACCGCCGTCAACGACCAGATCACCGACTCCGTCACACAAGCCAACACCAAGGTGCTGGGCGATGCCCCGGCCATCGCCATGGGCAATCTGTATCAGGCCACCGCACAAGCGTTGGCAAACGCCGCGCACAACGCGACCAACGCGCAGCAGCAAAGCTACGTCACGGCGCAGTCGGCCACCACGATGGGGGTCGCCACGCTCTACTCCATCGATACCGCCACCACCGGGATGGCGACCAAGCAGATCCTGAGCACCGGCGTGAAGGGCCTGGGCTGAGTTAATCGCATTGATCTCTGGCACATAAGGAGCACGAAATGGCATTTCCGACCGCAGTCAATAACCAGATCACCGATTCCGTTACCCAGGTCAATACCAAGGTCCTGGGCGACGCGCCCGCAATCGCCATGGGCAATCTCTATCAGGCAACTGCGCAAGCGCTGGCCAATGCCGCCCATAACGCGACCAATGCGCAGCAGCAGAGCTATGTCACCGCGCAGTCGGCCACCACGATGGGTGTGGCGACGCTGTACTCCATCGACACCGCCACCACCGGTGTGACCACCAAGCAGATCCTGAGCGTTTAATCGCCAGGCTGACGCCAAGGACATCCGCGCATGGCATTTCCCACCGCCGTCAACGACCAGATTACCGACTCGGTCACCCAGGCCAACCTGCAGGTACTGGGAAGTTCCCCTGCCGCAGCCATGGGCAATCTGTACCAGGCCACCGCGCAGGCGCTGGCAAACGCAGCCCACAACGCAACGCTCGCGCAACAGCAGATGTACATCACCGCACAAGCAGCCACCACGATGGGCGTTTCGCTGTTGTATTCGCTCGATACCGGCGCCACGGGTGCCGCCACCAAGAAGATGCTCGGCTAACCGCTAACGCCGCAACGTCTTCATTCTTTCACTACCTCAAGGAGCTATCACCATGGCCTTTCCGACTGCCGTCAACAGCCAGATCACCGATTCGGTTTCCCAGGTCAACACCAAGGTCCTCGGCGATGCGCCGGCGATCGCAATGGGTAATCTGTTCGTCGCCACCAGCCAGGCGCTGTCCAACGCCGCCCACAACGCCACCAACAACCAGCAGCAGTCCTACGTGACGATGCAGGCATCGACGACCCAGGGTGTGTCCACCCTGTATGCGATCGACACCGCGTCCGATGGCGTCGCCACCCGGGAAATCCTGAGCGCCGGGCTTCGGTAAGCGGCAACCGGGCGCCGCTGCTGCCACAAGAGCGGCGCCCGGTCTGCACCGCCATTGCCGCTCTGACCTACCCCCTGGACGCATCGAGAAAGGACGCATCATGTTGCAACTACATCATGTCCCCACGTCCAACACACTGGACGTGGTCGTGAGACTGATCAGAGGCCGCACCATCGTGGCGACGTTCGCACCGCACCAAAAAGCGGTAATGAACGTCGAGTTCGACGGCATCCTGCCGGTGATTCCCGGCGTTGAGCCCTTGGTGTACCGCCAGCAGTCCGACAGCGTGATCGACGTGCCGTACGGCAATTTCGCACTCCTCGAACGCGTACACAACGGCGTGGCCTTGCAGTACGCGTGCAAACACGAGCCACAGACCAGCGTCCTGTTCACGGCATCGGTCAGCGTTGCCCAGCGCAGGCCGTTGTTGGCCTAGCACGCAAACGCCAGCGCACGGTCATGCAGCCCAGCGCACGTGCCGCAAGCGTGGCCAGCCTGGTCGGCACTGCCGCCACGGGCGCGGCGCTGACCATCGGGCAGGCCCCGGCTTTTGCAATGGGCGCGACGTATCTGGCGCTAGCGGATTCGATCGCACTGGCGATGGAAAACGCCGTCGCCAACCAGCAACGCGGACAGGTGCTTGCCGATGCCGCCCTCACCCAGATTCTTGCCTTAATCATCCAGAAGGGAGCGACTTCGTCATGATCGACGACAGTACCGTGAACAGCCAGATCGTCGACGCCGTCAGCAGCATCGTGACGCTGACCACCGGTCAGGCACCTGCGCAGGCGCTCGGCATGCTCGATGCCGTGATGCTGGAGACGCTGGGCATGGCGATGCACAACGCGGTCAACCGACAGCAGGGCGCCGGCATGATCAATGCCGCAGCGATCACCGCGGCCTGCGCCAAGATGATTTCGGCACCGTTCCCGGTTCCAGCGCCGTTGCCACCCGCACCACCCGGCCCTGCACCGACAGTCGCGCCCTTGCCTGGGCCGCCGCCGATGCCGCCTCCACCGGCAGCGCTGATCGCCGCCGCCGCTGCAGAAGCCAAGGTGGCTGTCGATGTGCTGAAAACGCAGGCGCAGGGTGCGTCGGCAAACGCGGCGACCGCAACCGCCGACCTGATGCAAGTGCATGCACTGAGCGTGCCGCCCCCTCTGCCCACCAGTCCTCCCGCCCCCGGCGCCGGCTCAGATCATGCTGCCACTTCTGATGCTTCTGCTGCTGCACCCGCAACTGCAGTTGTTGTCACTCCCGCAGCTGTTCGTGCATCTGCACCTGTTGCTCCTGTTGCACCTTCATCTACATCTAGCTCTGCACCTGCACCTGCGCCACCTCCTCAGTCGTAGACCGTCTACGGACATGGCGTGTTGCCCCCCTATCACCAGGCCTCATTGAAAGGCGGCCGATCCTTCCATGGGAACCAAGATGGAACCGACAAAGGTCAATGCGCAGGTCATCGACGTCATCAACCAGGTGCAGCTTGCGACCATGAGCCCGCAGGTCGTACTGACAAGCGGAGCCGGCAAAGCCTATCAATCGGTGGCGCAATCGACTGCCATCGCAGTACAGGACGCCACCGATGCGCTGCGCAATGTCTCGACCATCGCGACTACCGCGGTCGGCGTGGCGATGGCGCAGTACCTGGCTACCGGCGACGACAAATATGTTGTCGCGCTCGTCCAGGCGCAGGCACTGATGCAAGGCGCCACCGACGACTTCGCCAGGATCGGTTCGGCGGCAGGGCTGGTGCTGAAGAATTTCCCCGCTGGTTGAATCCACAAGGAGTCATGCAATGTCCGTTTCGATCGCAGGCCGCCTGATCTCGATGCCAAGAATGTTGTCGTCACTGGGCAGGCAGGCCATGGCCTTTATTGATGGAGGCACGCAATGGCTGGACTGGGCGATCCAGTCGCCTGGGGCGCGCTATGACTTCCCCGACGAGACCAGCTTGCTCGACGAGGTGCAGCAAGGTCTGCATGGCTCGCGCCTGACCTTGCTTCCGCAGCTGGCGCTGAAGGTCAGCCCGGTCAAGCTGATGACCTTGAGTTCGGCCGACCTGGGCACGCTCGCACAGGCAGAATCCGGCGATACCGGTTCGGTGGTCAAGGCGCAGCTGCAGCGTATTTTTCACGACAACGCCTTGTTTACCGCAAGCGACCTGGCCGCAGGCCGTAGCCTTCTGACGCAGTTGAAGGTCGATGGCGCCGGAGTGTTCCAGTCGCTGGACCTGCAGGAAAGCCTGGCGCTGCGCCAACTGGCCGCCGAAGCGCCGCCAGCCAACGTGACGCCTGCGCTGCAACAGGAGGCCGCCGCATTCGCCATCGAGCAGGCGCGCACACCGCTGGAATTTTGCGATTACTACCGCTTCTATCTGGCCTGCACCGCTACGCTCGCCACTGAGGACGAGCGCGCGCTTGCGGCGTCCTCGGCACTGCAGACACTGCTGCCGCTGCTGTTCGCTGCCCTGGATTGCCCACAAGTGCAGGGGCTGCCCTCGCCCAACGAGGTCGCAATGAGTGTTGCCGAATGGCTGGCGCGCGGTCGCCAGATCGGTTTCGCGCGGTTATCGCTGGCCGCCCAGCAGATCGTCCAACACACCCGCTACCAAGGCGAAGGCGACAACCAGGCAGCGAGCGATGCAATCCGCCTCTATCTGCAGTCTGCACAGGCATTCCTGGCGGCCAACCGGCCCAGCCATGGCGTGCTGGGCCAGGATGGCAACAGCTGCGTGTTCGCCATGCAGAACGACACTCTGGCTGCGTTGCTACAGGTCAACAACGGCATCATCTCGCTCCGCGATTTCGGGGCGGCACCGGCGAGTGCGGGTGCGAGTATGAGTGCGAGCGTGCCCCAGGATGCAGAGGAGCCGGAGTGAACGCACCAACGTCGCTTCCCGCGGCAACAGACCAGGCCCCGCCGACGATCAGCGCCGCCGACGCAGTCCGCAACGCGGTGCACGCAGGACGCGCCGCGGCCCTGGCTGCCGCACGCCAGGGCATGACGCAGGCCGAACACGCACTGGGCGAGATGCTGCGCGCACCTGCAGCGCAGCGCCCGCCCGATACTGCATCGCTGCCGGTACCGATACAGCACCCGCGAAGCGATGCCGTTGCCCCGCTCCAACCCGCTTCCACTTCAGGAGACACCGACATGTCCGACGACACCCTTCCGACCCCAGCAGCCACGACCGCTGCAGCGCCAACCGCGAGTACTGCGCAACCGCCTGAGCCATCGGCAATCGATGCCGCGTTGCAGGCCGCACAAGCTCAGGTCGAACAGGCAATAGCCGCCAGCGAGAGGGCCGTACAGGCGGCGATGCAGGCCGCAACCGCCGCCGTCACCGACAACGAGCAGGCGGTTTATGCATCCCGTCAGGCATTGCAGCAGGCCGATGAAGCCGCAACAGCTGCCGTTGCCGCCGCGCAGCAGCAGGCCGAGCAGGCGATGGCGGCGACAGTAGCGGCATCGCAGCCGGCCGCAGGATCGCCATCGAACGGAGGCTGAGGCCATGCAGGTCTATGCCGCGTTGTGGGATGAAGCGGGCACCTATCTGATCGCACGCAAACGCTATTTCAACAACTGGTGGGGGGATCAGTCCGCACCGGTGTTGGCGGTGGAAGCGGTTGCGCTGTTGTGCAAGATCACTGCGAATGCAGCCGGTGTCAGCCCACCCTTTCCAGATGTCGACTGGGACAGTGCTCGAAACTGCCTGCGAGGGGCGTGGCTAGCCGCCAACGGCCTGCGGGAGAAAGATGCAGCCTACATCGGCGCAGCGCAGGCACTCGGTCTTGCATACCAGAATGCCTGCACCGACAGTCCAAGTTGCGATGCAGTCACCGACAAGGCCATGGAGGGCGCCGGCCACTTGCTCAGGGTGAAATTCGGACCGAGCTCGTCTCGTACAAAGACAGGCGAATCGCTGGAATTGAAAATCAGAGGCGCCGGCAGCGATCCTCTGCAATGGAACGCTGCATGCGTGGAGGCCGACACGCTCGCACGCGACATGCGGGAATGGGCACGGCAAAAACCGTTGGCAATCGTGAACCAGGCTGGCCAGTGGGCACTGCCTGGCGGCCGCCTCAATCCCGGGGAATCTCCCGAACACGCGGCACGGCGCGAATTTAGCGAGGAAACCGGCTTCGCTATTGAAAATCCCGCCGACTTTTTGCGGGATCTCGACATCGAACTGAAGGATCCAGGTGGGAACGCTTTCCAGCTGGTGCGTTTCAAGAGCACGGCTGCACTCGATGGCATCGTGGATGTCATCAATCGGGCGATCAGGTCGCGAGTCGGCGCCAATCGACCGAACGCAAGTGCGGTGTGCGACTGGGAGATCGCCTCGGTGCAACGCATCGATCGATCGCAACTGACCCACTACCTCGGTGTCCACCAGCCGTTGGCGCCGCAGACTATCGAGGAAGGCGCTTACGTCAGCGCAAAACTCGCTTATCCACCCAAGCCAGGCCCGCCTTATCCAACCACTCGTGACGACACTTGGCCGCGAAGAGAAAGCCAGGCAATTGGTTGGTACGGACAAATGGCCACGTATCTGCAGACATCCCCCTGATTCCGATCTCGACGTTTCCTCCCCTCGACGCGGAGTTTCACCATGACCTTCCACACCGGCTTCGACACCGACCGCTTTCCGGGCCTGCCTGCGTTGGCCTGGCTGAAGACAAACACCAGCCTTGCCTGGTGCGGCTATTACCTCGCACCGGCGCCCAGCCATGCCGATACCGGCTGGATGGGATGGCGGCCGACGCTGGTCGCCAATGGCTGGGGATTGGCACCGGTCTATCTGGGCCAGCAGACCGCTGGCCCAGGCGCGCACGTCGTCACCGCCGAGCAGGGCGGCATCGACGGCGCGCAGGCTGCCGCGTTGGCCGCCAGCGAAGGATTTCCAACTGGCGCCACCGTCTACCTGGACTGGGAGGACGGCAGCCGCCCCGGCGCCGCTGCGATCGCCTACATCCGCGCCTGGATCGTCGCACTGGCTGACGCCGGTTATGCGCCGGGGCTGTATTGCTCGCATGCGCTGGCAGCGGATCTGGTGGCCGATCTGGCGCCGGGGCCGAGTCCGCAGATCTGGGCATGGCGTGTCGCGAGCGTCGGCAGCCATGCCTATGCCGGCGACATTCGCACGCTGACGGCATCAGATCCGGCCGGCTGCGGCTATGCGCACGCTGCGCTCTGGCAGTTCGAGCAGGACGCGGTGCTGTCGCTGCCCGGCACGCCCTGCGATGACCTGGAAATCGACCTGAGTCATTCGGCCGTCGCGGATCCGAGCACGCCGTGAGCACAGATCTTTTCCACAGGTTCGCAGACAAGGCCAAGCCATGAAGGAATCTCCCGAACAAGAAGACCTGCGCCGTGCGATCAGCGGCGAGCTGACCAAGCGGATCAACGACGCGGCACGCTATCCCAACGTGCGCTCGACGGTGATCCAGGCGTTGGGCACCATCCAGGATCGGATCGCGAGTCTGTGCATCGAGTTACGCGACCGTTTCATGCTGCGCGCCGACCAACCGCTGGCCCGTTTTTACATCAAGGGCGGCAATGCGTTCACCGCCTGCATGGATCTGCTGCAGGGACAAGACCAGCACCTGTTCGACTCGGGAAGCTCGGACTGGGACACGCAGGTAGCGATCGACCCCTGGCTTCCCGGCTCCGTGCAGGATGCGCTGCATGCAGAGATCGAAGACATCGTCGTCGATGAAATGAAAAAGGCCGGCGTGCTCATCGCGTTCGAGCTCAGCCTGCTTGCGCCTAACGCGTCGCCGTTGGCACAGCAGGTTTACCCCATTCCACGTGCCCAATGGCCTCCGCATACGACCGACGTGGGGTGTTTGCTCAAGTGCGACGAGCCGCAAACCTTTCGCCGTGTCTTCGACCGCGACCGCACCGGCTTGTCTGCCTACACCGGTGTGGAAATCGCCACACTCGGCGAGCGCGATATGCCCTCCCCACCGGGTATCGTGCTGAACGATGGGATCAAGCCCTTTGTTCTCTATCGACTGGGCTACACGTGGCACGCCACGCTGATCGAAGGCTACCCCGACCACATCGTTTCGCAGCCGGCCAGTCCACGCGGCATTCTGATGGAACTGATCGATGTCAGCGTGCCACGCCGCGATACGATCGAGGCAATCGCGATCTGGTCGGAAATAGGCAATGGGCACCTGACCATCGCCACCGCTGCTGGCCAACAGGAACGCTGGCAATTGCCGCTGCCGGATCTGGACTACCATCTGCGCGAGAATCTGCTGATGTTGTGCGAGATCGCCAGCGATCCGTTGGCACTCGGTGCGCACAAGGAAGCAAAGCGCCGCGAGCGTGTCGCCGCAATTCACGCCTGGTACGCATCCATCGCTCAGCTGCCGCATTTTCAGAGCGTGCTCGCCGGGATGGCTGGCAGACACGTAGGCGCGTTAGGCGACGATGCCGCCACGCTGGTCAACGCGTTGATGGCGTCGGTGCGCACACGCACCACGCAGGCGGCGCCGGACTATGCCAATGGACAGCCGACCGACGTCACGCGCGCGCGCATTCTTGCCGCACGCCACGGCACCGGCACCCTGCTCACGTTGCTGTCGGATGCGTTTACCGCGCCGGTCCTGCTCTCGGCCGCCTTCAGCGACGATCTGCTGTTGATGAACACCCTCGCACAAAGCCCCTATCTGGCCGTCGATCAGCTGCGCTTTTCCGGCGTGGACATGGCAGCGGTGGCACGGGTCAGCTACAAACAGCTGCAGGCACTGGACATTGCTGCATTCGAGCACGCCGTAGGACAGTGGCTTGGCGAGGACGTCCAGGTTCTGGCCCAACCGCACAACACGCCGCGCGTGGGAGGCATCAGCTACGAATGCACACTGGTGGTGTTCGTCAATGCCAAGCAGCCACCGTTCGAAAAAATCGTCCTGGCGTTCTTGACGCTCACTACTGCCACGGACGCGCAGGCGCCGTTCCATTCTGGCCCAGCCGGTCAAGGCAGCGCTTATGCAGCGCTGCTGGATATCGACGGCCAGCGCAAGGCGGCTGCGGCGCTGGTCGACGAGTTCGTGCTGCGTGAACGGCTGTCCAAACAGCACGATGCCATCAAAACCCTATTACCTCAGGCTTAAACCGGAGACACATCTCCTTGTCCACGCGCGTTGCGAAACGCGCGTGGACTGACACCCACCAGCCGTCGAAAACTCTTTTCGAAATGACTCAAGTCGCCGAAGCCGACCTTCAGCGCCACTTCGGTCACACGCAGTTTCTGCTCGCGCTGCAGCAGATCCTTGGCCTTCTCAATACGAAGCTGCTGCAGCAGCGGCTTGAACGTGGTGCCCAGCTCCTCGCGGAACAGAAAGCCCAGATGCGACTGGCTGACGTGCGCCTGCCGGGCCAGATCACCCAGGGTCAGCGGCTCGGCGTAATGCGCGCCGAGATAGACCAGAGCTCGCCGCAGGGCGTCATGCAAGGTGGCGAGGCGTTGACCTGGACGATGCGGAAGACCGTCGATCCAATCGACAGGCGCTGCCGGTAGCGTGGGCGCGAGCGGACCATCGTCCGGCTGCGATGGCACTGAGCTCGCGACACGCTGCTGTCCTTGCAGCAGGCTTGCGGCCAGGCGAGGTGCATGTTGCTGGAGATCGGCGAGCTGGATCGACCTGCCTGCGGTCATGACCGCCAGGCGCAGCACCACCCGCTCCAGTTCCAGCAGGTTTTCGGGCCATGGATACTGCGTCAGGGCATCCATCAGCGTGTCAGTCACCCATTGCCGGGAATCGAAGCCGTGCCGTTCCAGCACGCGCTCGAGATGAAACGCGATGTCCGGCAACCGCTCACACAACGCGGCAAGCTCGATCGACAGCACATCGAGTTGCGACAACAGCGCACGCGAGAATTGTCCCGCGCGCACGCGCTGCGACAGATCGGCAGTGGTGGACGCGATCACCCGGGTGAAAATATCGGCACCCGAGGCGGACCAGCTGCCGTGCCGCCCCCGAAGACACCGCGACAACTGGCGCTGCAGCGCTGCGTCGAGCTCATCCACCCCTTGCAAGAACAGCGTTCCGCCGGCCGCGCGCTCGAACCAGGTCGACGGGTCGCCATCCGCATCGTCGCAGTCCACCGCGACAAACGGCCCATCCCGCCAGGGCCCCGTTGCATGCAGCAAGACGGCCACGTCCTCTTTCTCGGTGCCGAATCCGCCACGCACGATGGCCGGCAAGCGACTGCCTGCGGCACGCTCGACGAACGCATCGACCATCCAGACCTGTTCGCACACGCCTGCCACAAACAACGGCCGATCGAATCGATCTTCCGCCCAGGCCCGCGCGGCATCACGCTTGATCAGATAGGCACAACAGGTGGCGATCCGCTGGCACAACGTCATCGCCTGCGTGGTCATACCGCCCTGGGCCGGCGTCACTCTCAGTGTGCCGAGAACGTGATGGGCATGCTGGACAGGAAAATCACGGGTGATCGTCGTCTGCCTGTTCGCCAGATCCGGAGCCGGCGCATCGCTGCCCTCCACCCCGAAAAACGCGCATGTCGCATCGTTCAAGAGTTCGCTCTGCGCCAGTTCCGCGGCGATCTTTCCGAGCATTGTTGCCAGGGGATCGCCCGGAAGATAGGCGCGCCGTAATACATCGAAGACCTGCTTTTTCATTGATAGTCCGACTCGATACTGGCGCGCTCAGAAGGCGGCCATACCCAAGTCGCGCCATCCCTGACCAGACCGTCGGCAACGCTCCAAGAAACGACTCGGCTTTTCGCGACAATCCAATGCTCCCCGCGTGTCCCGCTCGATCGATCCATCGCACTGTGGGATGAACCTCGCTTGCGTTGGCTGGACCCGTTGGAGGCACCAAGTAGTCGCCAGCGAATCAGACGCTTGTTGCAAAGCCATATTGGGCATTAACACGCTGCCTGGTGCCTGTCCCGACCATTCGTGGCATGTGGCTGCCCCTATCGTCCATTGGGTGAGGCTCGTCTCATTCGTTGCCGGCATGGCGATGGCGTGCTGCGAAGATCTCCAGCAACCACCCGTGCAAACGAGCCCGCATTGCGCCGAGCAAGCGGGCGACGCTGGCGGATGCGCTGATGCCAAGACACTGCGATGCAGTCCGCCATGCAAGGCATCGGAAGCAGTGACGCAGCGCCGGGGTCGCAAGGCGCTCGCCGCGGTGCAGACTGGGGTATCGGAATCGACCGCGCCCCTGCAAGCAGCCCGGCAACACCTCTGGCGACGCTTCACTGCAGTCCGCAGGACATGCACGTTCTGATCAGATGCGCACACCGTTGCGACTTTCTGCACAACGGCGCTGAGAGAATGCGCTGTCCTTCCGATGGCGATCCCCATGTCCCAGCCCGCCCCCATCCTGCGTGGCTACGCCACCATCAAGCCGCTGTTGTGGCTGGTATCGCTGGCGATCTTCATGCAGATGCTGGATGCGACCATCGTCAATACGGCATTGCCGTCGATGGCGCGCAGCCTGCACGAGAGTCCGCTACAGATGCAGTCGGTGGTTTTCAGCTACGCGCTGGCGGTGGCGATGTTCATCCCGGCATCGGGCTGGATCGCGGATCGCATCGGAACACGGCGCACCTTTCTGGCCGCAATCATCGTGTTCACGCTGGGCTCGTTGCTGTGCGCGGCAGCGCAACAGCTGCCGCAGCTGGTGGGCGCGCGCATCGTGCAAGGCATCGGCGGTGCGATGTTGTTGCCGGTGGGCCGGCTGGCGGTGCTCAAGACGGTGGCGCGAGAGGACTTCCTGCGCGCCATGAGTTTTATCGCCATTCCCGCGCTGATCGGCCCGCTGATCGGCCCGACACTGGGCGGTTGGCTGGTGGAAGTGGCGGCCTGGCACTGGGTGTTTTTGATCAACCTGCCGATCGGCGTCATCGGTTTTATCGCCGCACTGAAGATCATGCCGGACCACTACGGCGATGCACGCAGGCGCTTCGATCTGGTCGGCTATCTGATGCTCGCGGTCGGCATGGTGGCGTTGTCGCTGGCGCTGGATGGCATTTCCGAACTCGGGCTGCGGCATGCGTTTGTGATGTTGCTGGCGATCGGCGGGCTGGCGGCATTGGCCGGCTATTGGCTGCATGCCGGCAATACCGGCAACGCGCTGTTTCCGTTGGCGCTGTTCAAGGTGGCGAGTTATCGCATCGGCATTCTGGGCAACCTGTTTGCGCGGGTCGGCAGTGGCTCGATGCCGTTCTTGATTCCGTTGCTGCTGCAGGTGGGCCTGGAGATGAGCCCGATGAACGCCGGGCTGATGATGGTGCCGGTGGCGCTGGCCGGCATGGCCGCAAAACGCGCGGCGGTAAAGCTGGTCGGACGCTTCGGCTATCGCAACACCTTAATGATCAATACCGTACTGGTGGGGCTGGCGATGGCCAGCTTCGCACTGATCGATGTGGGCCAACCGCTGTGGTTGCGACTGCTGCAACTTGCCTGCTTCGGCGGCGTCAATTCGCTGCAATTTACCGTCATGAATACCGTCACCTTGCGCGACCTGGATCGCGATCAGGCCAGCCCGGGCAATAGCCTGTTGTCGATGGTGATGATGTTGGCCACCGGCTTCGGCGCGGCGGCCGCCGGCAGCCTGTTGGCCGCCTTCAACACCCACCTGGGCGATACGCACGGCGCCACTGCGGCACTGCATGCCACCTTCCTGTGCGTGGGCGGCATCACGCTGACGTCGACGCTGATCTTCTGGCAGCTGGCCGACACACGGCCGCATCCCAAGGACGTGGAAGCGGTGGCCGAGTAATCGGCGCAACGGCTTCGCGCGGACGCGTTGAAACGCGGGGCGTGCGGGCCGCGCATGGCACAGGTGCCGCCAATGATGCGGCGGTTTTTTTAGATGTCTTCGCGCGGACGGACCCGTCGCAACGCATCGGCAATGGTGTCGGCCAGCATGTCGCCGGTCAGCGGCTTGCGCAGGAAACTGTCGAAGCCTGCTTCCTTGGCGGTTGGTTCGGCGGCTTCATCGGAACGTGCGGTCACCGCAATCAGCGGCATCTCGTAACCGAATACGCGCAATTGCCGCGCGAGTGCGAACCCGTCCAGGCCGGGCAGATCCAGGTCCAGCAGCGCCAGGTCGAACGTGTTGTCGGCGGCCTCGGTCAATGCGGCCAGGCCGTGCGGTGCATGCACCATTGAATGCCCCTGCGAGCGCAGCAGGCCGATGATGACCTCGGCGATGGTCGGGTCGTCTTCCACCAGCAGGATGCGCTGCGGCGCGATCACCGCGCTGGCACGCGTCACCTCACCGCTCAGCGCTGCGTTGGAGGTGACCCAACGCAGCGGCAGGTCCACGACAAATCGCGTACCGGAGCCAAGCCGGCTGATCACCTCGATATGCCCGCCCATCGCAAGGGCCAGCTCCTGGCAAATCGCAAGACCCAGACCGCTACCGCCGTAGCGCGAGGTGGTCTTTGCGCCATCGCCCTGCTCGAACCGCTGGAACAACCGCGCTTTCTGGTCGGCATTGATGCCCGGGCCGGTATCGGCGACTTCGAACCGCAGGCCCTGATACGACCCCAGCGTGGTCAACTTCAAACCGACCACACCGCGCTCGGTGAACTTGATCGCGTTGCTGAGCAGATTGAGCAGAATCTGCCGAATCCGGGTAGGGTCGCCGCTGGCGGTGATGTCCCCGAGCAGGCCCACTTCCAGGCTGAAACGCAGCCCACGCTCCTGTGCGAGCGGCGCCATCAACGCTTCGACCTCGGCCACCAGCTGACGCAACGAGAACGGCTGCTGATCCAGCTCTAGGCGCCCGGATTCGATGCGCGCCAAGTCCAGCGCATCGTTGACCAACCGCAACAGGTGCGCACCGGCACGACGGATGGATTCGGTATAGCTGCGTTGCCGGTGATCCAGTTGCGTCTTGAGCAGCAGCTCGCTCATGCCCATCACACCGGTCATCGGCGTACGCACTTCATGCCCCAGCGTGGCCAGAAAGCGGGTCTTGGCCAGCGACGCCTGCTCGGCCAACTCCTGCTTGTGCACCGCCAACTGCCAGGCATTCAACCGGCGCAATCGCCGGCGATACAACAGCACCGCTGCCACCACCACGCACACCGCCAAGGTGACCAGCAGCAGCAGCCCCCACGGGCTACGCCACCACGGCGGCAGGACCTGAAACTTCAATGTCTGGGTCGCCGACCAGATGCCATCGGCGGTACGCCCCTGCACGTCCAGGGTGTAGTCCCCCGACGGCAGCCGCGAGAACAGACGTTCACCGCTGGGACCGACGTCGATCCAGTCCGGGTCGTAGCCGCTCAGACGGAAGCGGTAGCTGGACGATTCCGGGTGGGTAAAGGTGGGCATACGCGCCACGATGTGCAGGTCGCGGTCGTCGTCCTGCATCCTCAACGGCTCCTGCCCGGTGACATCCAACCCACGTTCGCCACGTCGCAAGCCAACCCGCTCGATCAGCAAGGGCGGCCTGCGGGTGTTGGGGCGCATGGCAGTGGGATCGAAGACCACCAGGCCGTCGGGAGAACCTGCAACGATCTGTCCGCCCGTCGCCTGCACCAGGGTGTTGGGCTGCAATTGCGGGCTTGGAAGCCCGTCGTGTACCCCATACACCCGCACCAGCTTGCTGCCGGGATCGATACGGATCAAGCCGCGCTGACTCGACACCCAGGCCACACCTTTGGCATCGACCACCAAGCCGTTCGGCGCCACCATCGGGAATTCCTGATCTTTCCCCACCGTGTCCAGATGCTTGAGCTGCCGACCATCCCAGAGGTAGCGCCGTATCTGCCCCGTCAAGCCGATCCAGACGATGTTGCCTTCAGCAAGACGAAAGACCTGCGTTGGCAGCGTTGGCGCGCCGCGCACCGGCACAAAACGGTCGGCAGCCGGATCCCAGCGCCGCAACCCGGCATTGTTGGCAAGCCAGATCTGTCCATCCGGACCCGCGCGGATGTCGAGAATGGTCAACGCCTCCAGCCCATGACTGCCTTCGACGATGGTCCGAAGCAATTGCCCTTCCTCGCTTCTGATCTGCAGCCCCTGCTGCACAACGGTGACCCACAGTCGCCCCTGCGCATCCTCGGCCATCCGGCCTGCCCGCTCCAGGGACGCATCGGCATCGACATTGCTACCCAACTGCCAGCGTTTGACCTGACGCGAGCGCGGGTCATACCGCACCAATTCGTCGTGGACCCCAATCCAGACGTAGCCGGCCCGGCTTTCGAGCATGTAGTCCGCGGCAACGTATTTGCCGATCTTGGGCCGCTCTTGCCGCAGGTTCCCGGTTGCCGGGTCGAGGTACTCCAGCACGCCTTTTGTGCCCGTCAACCAGATGCCGCCAGAGGCCGCCGGCGTCGTTGCCGTGATGGACGGATTGGCCGGCGACTGCAGAGCGTTGCTATGGTGAGACAGCACGGCAAACATGTCCCAGTGGGGAGGCAGGTGCCACAGCCCTCCTTCGAGCGCCGCAAACCACAGTCCACCTTCGCGGTCTTCGTAGGCGGACATCCAGTTCCGCTCGACCAGGCCGTGTGCCGAAAAGCTGTAGATCGGCACGTTACGAATGTTTTGCTCTGTAATCGCCAAGCCGATGCCACCATTGGCGTCCAGCCAGTACCGCCCACTGCGATCGTGCAGCAGCACGCCCAGGATGCGTTGCTTGCGCGAGATGTCGCGCCATGGCTGGGGACGGACCTGACCATTGGCCTTCACCCCGAAAAAATCGCCGGTAACATCCGACACCCACAGTGTGTCGCCGCTACGCTCCAGGTACAGCCGGTTGACGGTCTGGGAGTTTCCGGGAAGCGCCACACGCTCGAGCCGCGTGCCGTTCCAGCGTGCGACCCCGCCGGGAGTGCCAATCCACAACGTTCCATCTGGCGCCACCTCGAACCCCATGACGCTGTCAGCCGGCAGGCTCGTGTCATCGCCCGGCACAGAGGAGAAGCGTTGCACGCTGCCATCGGGTCGCCGCCGATACAGACCATGGGTTGCGGTGCCCAGCCAGATGTCGCCGTTCGGGGTCTGCGCCAATGCCCACACCGTGATTTCGCGCAACTCCGGAAACTGCGGGCTCTCAAACGGCGTGAAAATGCGCGTCTTGTTCTCCAGGAAACCGGCACCGCCGTTCTCGAAGCCCATCCACACCCGATTGTCGGCGCTGACGCAGACCGTCCAGACCGCATTGCTGGGCAGCCCTTCTTCCATGCGCCAGATGCGGAAGTTGCGCCCATCGAATCGGGCCAGACCATCGTCGCTGGCAAGCCAGAGATAGCCCTGTTTGTCTTCGGCGAGTTCGCTGATGGTCTCCGACGGTAGCCCATCCGCAAGCGTGATCTGGGTAGGCACCGGAGTCACCGGTGCGCGTACTGCCAATGCGGTTGGCACACCGATGCACAAGCCAAGCGGCAGCAAGACCGATAACCGATAGAGAAAAGACAAAAAAAGGCGCACTGGATACGTTTCACGACAAGTCGCCGCATAGTGCGGGCCGCGCGGTACGCGGGCAAGCCCAAGCGGCCTCAAGCAGCCAGTCCGGTAGCGCCAGCAATTCGATCGCAACGCCGCGGCTAGCGGCATAGGGTGTCGAGCCCACGCAGGATTGGCACCATGGTCATTTGGCCAGATTGCAGCATCGCCAGCGGCAACTGCACCGCAAGGCCATGGGCTCAAGCTTCGGCGAACTGTCGTTGCCCGGCAGATCACAAGGCTTGCGCGGCCGGGTTGGCATACCCGTGGCGCGCGCTGCCAGGCAGCGTCGATGTGCGGCCCACTGCCCGCATGCCCATCCCGATGCGGGCCACCTCCAGTGCTTTAGTGCCATCTCCGTCATGGCACTGAGGCAGGCCGTGCGCGGTGAGCGCTGTGCGCCAGCTCAGCCTGATATAGACATGGACTGATCGCGCGCGCGCGCCGTTGCGCATGCCACCGCAATCGCCTCGATCAACATGTCGGCTGTCACCGGTTTGCGCAGGAATCCGTCGAAACCGGCGATCTGTGCCTGGCGTTCGGCATCGCCATCGGCGCGTGCGGTGACCGCCAGCAACGGGAAGCCGTGACCGAGCCGGCGCAGTTGCGAGGCCAGCGCAAAGCCGTCCAGGCCCGGCAGATCCAGGTCCAGCAACGCGACATCGAATCCGCCATCGACCGCTTCGGACAATGCCGCCAGACCGTGTGCGGCATGCACCACGCGATGGCCGCGCCCGATCAACAGCCCGCTGATCACTTCGGCCACGGTGGGATCGTCTTCCACCAGCAGGATGCGCAGCGGCGCGCCGGCCAGCGTGCGTGTTTCGCCCGCAGCACTGCGCGGGGCCGACCGATCGATGGGCAGCGGCAGATCCACAGTGAACTGGGTCCCGACGCCGAGTCGGCTGCGGACACGGATCTGGCCCTTCATCGCCACCGTGAGCTCCTGGCAGATCGCCAGCCCCAACCCACTGCCGCCATAGCGCGAGCTGGTACGCGCGCCTTCGCCCTGTTCGAAGCGTTGAAACAGATGCTTCTGTTGCTCGGGCCCGATGCCCGGGCCGGAATCGCGCACCTTGAAGCGCAGGCAGTCGCCATGCCGGCTGACGGAGAGCCCCACTTCACCGCGCTCGGCGAACTTGATCGCATTGCCGAGCAGGTTGATCAGGATCTGCCGCACGCGCGTGGCGTCGCCCATCACCGACAGATTGGCGGGCAGCTGATTGCGGTAATGAAACCGCAGCCCGCGCGCCTCGACGATGGGCTGCATAAAGTCGGCCAGGTCCTGGGTCAGCTGCGATGGATCGAACGGTTGCTGCACTAATTCCAGTTTGCCCGCTTCGATCCGTGCCAGATCCAGCGCATCGTTGACCAGCCGCAGCAGATGCGCGCCGGCCTTGCGGATCGCATCGACATGGCTGCGCTGCTTCGCATCCAGCGGCGTGGCCAGCAACAGCTCGCTCATGCCCAGCACGCCGGTCATCGGCGTGCGCACCTCATGCCCCAGCGTGGCCAGAAAGTGCGATTTGGCGATCGAGGCCTGCTCGGCAAGTTGCTGGCGCTGCTGCGCCAGCACCCACTCCTGCTGGCGCCGCACGCGTCGCCGCCAGCCCCACACACCCAGGCAAAGCAGCAGCACGCCCAGCAGCACCGCAACCAATTGCGCTGGCGTACTGAGCCACCACGGCGGACGCACCTGCAGGTGCAGGGACGGTGCGGCGATCCAGTCGCCGTCGCCGGCACGCGCCTGCACGTCGATGCGGTAGTCGCCGGGCGGCAGCCGCGACATCACGCGCTCGCCGGTAGCGCCCTGCTCCACCCACCCCGCGTCGTAGCCCTCCACACGGTAGCGATAGCGCGCCGAGGCAGGATCGACGAACGACAACAACCGCGCGCTGATGCGCAGATCGCGATCGCGTGCCTGCAGCACGATCGTCCCCTTGTGCGGCAGCGGCTGCGGACGCTCGGCATCGTTGCGGCGGACCTGCACCGATTCGATCACCAGCCGCGCCACCGGTGCCGGCGCGAATGGCTGCGCAGGGTCGAACAACACGATGCCGCTGGTGGTCAATGCCAACACCTGCCCGCTGGGGCCGGTCACCGGTGGGCGCATCGAAAATTCGCTGTCCGGCAGGCCGTCGCGCTGCCCGAACATGCGCACCTGCGGCTGCCCGCGCCGGTAGGCGTACAGACCGCGCGAGGTGGTCGCCCAGACGGTGTCGGTGCCGCCCAGCGCCAGGCCGCGAATCTCGGTGGAAGGCATGCCTTGCGCGTGGCCCACCCGCTCCAGCAGATGTGCCTGCCGGCCATCCCAGCGGTAGCGCTCCATAGCCCCAGGCCGCCCGGCCCAGAACTCGCGCGGCGACACGAACGCCAACGCATAGACTTCAGACGCAGCGCCGGCGCCGCCGATCACCTTGCGAAAGCGCTCGCCCTGCCAGACCCACAGCCCGTCACCGGCGGCCACCCATGCCGAGCCATCCGGACGGACCAGCAGTTGTTGCACCATGTCACCCACTTCGCTGAGGTCGGTACCGAAGCGAAAGGTGGCCAGCAGGCGGCCATCGGCCGCACGCCGCTGCACGCCGCCTTCGACGATCGACAACCAGAACTCGCCATCGATGCCCGGCGTCATCAGCTCCACGCGATGCGCGTCGGAGGTGTCGATCTGCATTGCCAGTGGGTGTTTTTCTCCGGTCTTGGGCTGATAGCGGGTCACGCCGTTCTGCAGCGCCACCCACAGGCTGCCGTCGCCGGCCGGCAGCACCGACTGCACGCTGCCGCCTCCCAGGACATCGCTATGCAGCACAGGGACGATCTCGCCTTGATCGCCGACGCGATACACCCCTTCGCCGGTCGTCACCAGGAAGCTGTCGCCGTCAGCGGCCGCGTTCATCAGGTACAGACTTTCCAGCGGCTTGCCCTGCGCCTGCAGGATCGTGGAGAAGCGCCGCCAGTCCGGCGGCAGATAGGCCAACCCCTGCGAAATCAGCCCCAACCACAGCCCGCCCTGGCGGTCCTGCATCACATCGAGCACGCCGCTGTGGGCGGTGAGAAAGCCGCTGCCCCGATCGCCCTCCATGACGCGCAGTTTGGTCTCGCCCGGAGCAACGCGAAAAAACCCATCGGCCGCACCCACCCAGTAACCGCCATGCACGTCGTGCACCACGCTGCCGGCACGCACGCTGGAAGCTCCTTCCCAGGGTGCGGGTTCGAACACGCCGGCCGGTGTCACCCGGTACAGGCCTTTGCCGCTTCCCACCCACAGCGTGCCGTCCGGATCCTTGCTGAGCTTGAAGACAGTCGCGCTCAGGCGGTCGGGTGCGACGCGTACGAAGCGCTCGCCGTCGCGCATCACCAACCCGCCCGCGGTACCGATCCACAAGCGGCCGCGCGCATCGGTGAGCATGCTCATGATGGTGTCGCTGGGCAACCCGTCCACTGCGTCGGGCGTGGCACGGAAGACGGTGATGCGGCCATTTTCCTCACGGCGGCACAGGCCACCGCCGCTGCTGCCGATCCACAGCGCACCCTGCGCCTGCGCCAGCGCCCAGACCTGCCCGACACAGGCTTGCGCAACGTCCGGAAAAGTCGTGAATGCCGCACGGTCCGCATCCAGCATGCTCAGTGACGAGCCGTTGACGCCCAACCACACCCGGTCGCGATCGTCGACCAGCAGCGTTTCCACCTCGTTGCCGGGAATCGAGCGGGCATTGTGCGGGTCGTGCTGCCACACCTCCAGGCCGATACCGTCATGACGCGCCAGGCCGTCGCTGGTCGCCGCCCAGACATAGCCCTGCCGATCCTGCGCCATTGCCAGCACCATGCGCGAAGGCAGACCTTCGGCCGGCCCGAACCGGCGCATCCGCGGCGTCTCGATTTGATTGACTGCAACCGCATCCATGCCAAATAGCAGCAGCATGGATGCCAGCAAACACCGCACTAGCGTCTTCATGGTCGTCCTTGTCGCGGCCACTTGCGCGATCGCGCGCACTCCCCGGCCGGACTGCACTTTACCCGCTCCAGCACACTTGCCCCTAGTCGGCGGCGCTGTCGTCCGGCGAGTCGGCAGCGTCAGCAAGCGCCCTTGCCAGCGTGTTCGCCAGCAGCTCACCGGTGACCGGCTTGCGCAGGAAACCATTGCAGCCAGCCGCCATCGCCTGCGGCTCGGCATCGGCGTCGGCCCGCGCGGTCACCGCCACGATCGGGAAGCGCACCCCGCGCGCGCGCAGTTGCGCCACCAGCGCGGCACCGTCCAGGCCAGGCAGATCCAGATCGCATAATCCGGCGTCGAAGCTACGCGTGCTTACCTCGGCCAAGGCGGCCAACCCATGCAAGACATGGGTGACCTGGTGCCCGCGCGTCTGCAGCAACCCCACGATCACCTGCGCCACGGTCGGGTCGTCTTCCACCAGCAGCAACTGCAGCGGTGCCTGATCCCGGGCAGCGACCGCGCGTGCTGGAGCCGGTGCCGCCGCAGGCAACGTCGCCACCCAACGCAGCGGCAGCTCCACCATGAAGCACGCGCCCTGCCCCAATTCGCTGTCCACGCTCACCACGCCGCCCATCGCCGCAGCAAGCTCACGGCAGATCGCCAGGCCCAGCCCACTGCCGCCATGCCGGGCCAGGGTCAGTGCGCCTTCGGCCTGTTCGAAGCGCTGGAACAGGCGCCCACGCTGCTCGACGCTCATGCCGGGCCCGGTGTCGCGCACCTCCACCCGGATGCCTTGCGTCGGGCTCTGCGGCAACGCCGAGACGCGCAATTGCACGCCGCCGCGCTCGGTGAACTTGACCGCATTGAACAGCAGATTGAGCAGAATCTGCTGCACCCGGCTGGCATCGCCATGCAGTGCCGGCGGCAGCGCGTCATCCAGTTCGCACGCGAACGCCAGTTGCTTCTGCTCGGCACTGGGACGAACCAGTTCGACCACCTGCCCGATCAACAGGCGCAGATCGAAATCGCGATTGTCCAGCGGCAGCTTGCCGGCTTCGATCCGCGCCAGATCCAGGGCATCGTTGACCAGTCGCAGCAAGTGCTTGCCGGCCGACTGGATCGCGCCGGCGTAGCCCTGCTGGCGCGCATCCAGCGGTGTCTGCAACAACAGCTCGCTCATCCCCAGCACACCGGTCATCGGCGTGCGCACCTCATGCCCCAAGGTCGCCAGAAAGCGTGTCTTGGCCAACGACGCCTGCTCTGCCAACTCGCGCTTATGCTGGGCAAGCTGCCACTGCGCCCGCATGCGCACGCGATGCCGGTAGGCCGCGGCAAGCAGTGCACTGAGCAGCAGGCCGAGCATGCAGATCACTGCAATACCGATATCGCTGCGCCACCAGGGTGGCAGCACCGAGAACTGCAACGATTGCACCTGCGATGCATTGCCAAGCGGATCCACACCCTGCATCTCAAGCACATAATTGCCCGGCGGCAACGATGAAAATTCGCGCATGCCCGCGGCGCCATGCTCGACCCAATCGGTGTCGAAGCCGTTCAATCGCGTGCGGTAACGGTTCGCCATCGGGTCGATGAAAGACAGCAGCCGCATATTGATGCGCAACTGACGATCGCTCGGTACCAGCGAAAAACCACCGCCAATCGGCAAGGCGCGACGTCGATCGCCCTGCTGGACACTCACCGCTTCCAGCCGCATCTGCGGGGTAAACGAGGGAACGTCTGGCGCATTGGTATCGATCAGCAGCGTGAATCCGTCGGCGGTCCCGCCCACCAACACACCGTTGTTGGACATCAGCAGACAGCGGCGACTGAACTCCTGGCTGGTCAACCCGTCACGTGCACTGAAACTGCGGATTTTGGCAGGGGTTGTGCGGGGGTCGATACGCCATAGGCCACGCGGGCCGGACATCCACACACGCCCAAGCGCATCCAGCTCAAGACCGTAGGCATCCATGGCGGGAAATCCTTCGGCAGCGCGAATGCGGCTTCCCCGTTTCCACACACCATTACGTTGCTCCCAGTGCTCGATGCTACCGGGGCGGTAAAGCCAGATGCGATTGCGATCCTTGACGACAAAGCGCTGGATAAAGTTGACATCCAGCCCCGGCACCAGCATGAATCGATGGGTGTCGGCATGCCAGGCATACACTCCGCCAGTACCGCTGATCCACACACGCCCATCCGGCCCCAGGCTGATCTGGTAGTACGGCAACTCCTTCAGGCCATGCAGATCGTTTGGGGAGATCGTCTCCAGGACGCGCCCGCTGACGAGGTCGCGTCGCTGGATCACTTGCTCGAACGCTGTCCACACGGTGCCATCGCCCGGCTCCCCGATCCAGAACACCGCCTCGTCGGGTCCATCCCCGGTGAAATGGGTCAGCCCACCAGTGGTCAGATCCAGACGCGACAGTGCGTGCCGTCCGTTACCAAGCCAGAGCTGCCCGCGACTGTCTTCCAGTGCGGAGGTGATTGCCATCTCACGCAAATCCGGATGCTGGATTCCGGTCTGCACCAAGGCACCAGACGACGTGTCGTAGCGCAGCAACCTGCCACTGCTGTCGAATTGCCACAGACCACCAGAGCGATTGGCCAACGCAAGACTGCAAGAGATGCCTTTGCCCTGATCGTTGACCTGCTTGAAAGCTGCCGTCCGATGCCAGTCTTCGCGCAGGTAGGCAAGCCCACGACCATGCAGGGGTACCCAGATCCCTCCATGCGGACTTCGCCAGATGGTGGTGACATGACGATTGGAGACCAACGGTTCATCCCCGTTGTTGACCGGCGTCGGTGGATGACCGGCGCGGGTGTGCCATAACCCCTGCTCGGTGCCGAGCCAGAATTCGCCATCTCCGGCATCGGCCACCGTCCAGACCCGATTGCCTGTCGCAAACATCGAGGCCCAGGTGGGCGTATGCCATCCGCCGGAGGAATCCATATAGCGCAACCCGGTGTCCGAGGAGCTCCACAGCCGTTGCCCTACCCACTGCAGCGCATTGATGCCGCCGGCGTCGCCATCCGGTCGCACGCGGTGCAAGGCCAGCCCGTCGTAGTACGCCAAACCGCCGAGCGTCCCGATCCACATGCGCTCACGGTCGTCCAGGGCCAGGGCATAGACCGGATTGGGGTCTAGTGGGTCTTCCATCTTGGACAGATCGAGTGAGCTGAAATTTCCCTTTGCATCCAGGCGCAAGACATTCCCGGTCGACATGCCGAGCCATATCTCATCGCCGCGGCCGGCAATGGCATAGATGTCTCCCAACGACAGCGCGGGAACGTCGTCGGGCAGATAGGCGATGAATTTGTTGCGATCGGCGCTCAGCATTGTCAACCCGGCACCCGCCAGCGCCAGCCAGATGCGATCCTGGTCGTCGATATACATCGCCTGCAGGTTATTGCTGCGCAGCGAGTAGCGATCGGTCGGATCGTTACGCCATACCTTGAACTCGGCGCCGTCATACCGAACCAGGCCATCGGTGGTGGTCATCCACAGATAGCCCGCACGATCCTGTGCGATTGCGGTAATCATGGTCGAGGGCAGCCCTTCGGCGGCACCCACGATGCGAAAGCGCGGGATGGCCGGTACCTCGGCCAGGGCCGGAAACGCCATCAACGCAACGAGCAACCCCAATAACAGACCGCGCATGCGGGAATCCTTTCCACGTCCAGCCGGCATGCTCGCAATGGATCGTTGCAAGCGCAAGCCGCGCGCGCAGCGCCGGGATGTGTCTAGAATCCGCCCATGACACCCCTCGCCCGCCTGTTGCTCCTTCCCGCTCTGGCATTGACCAGCCTGGCCGCCTCCGCCGCACCGGTGCGCTATGCGCTGGATCCGGTGCACACCCGCGTGTTGTTTGCGGTCGAACATGCCGGCTTTTCCAAGGCATTGGGCACCGTGTCGGGCAGTAGCGGCACCCTGGTGTTCGACCCTGACGACTGGGCAGCCGCGCGGCTGGACGTGACTGTGCCGCTGCACCGCGCCGACCTGGGCGATGCCAAGTGGAACGAGGCCACCCTGGCACGTAACCTACTCGACGCCGAGCGCTTTCCCGACGCGCATTTCGTCTCCACGCGCGTGGAGGCCAGCGGCGAGAACCACGCCAAGGTCACCGGCAACCTGACCCTGCACGGCGTCACCCGCCCGGTGACCCTGGACGTTACCCTCAACGCACTCAAACGCCATCCGCTGCCGCCGTTTCGCCGCACTGTCGGGTTCTCGGCAACCGCCACGCTGAGTCGGGCTGAGTTCGGCATCGATGCGTGGAAATCGATGATCGGCGACAGCGTGGAGTTGCGCATCGAAGCCGAAGCCGTGCGCGAAGGCCGTGCCGACGACGACGCAGCGCCACCGCAAGCCGAACCTGCCACCACTGACGCGCCCGCCGGCCAGGAATCGGGAACATGAGCCTGAAAAACAACGAGCGCTGGGGCGGTGTCAGCCAGACCCTGCATTGGCTGATCGCCTTGCTGATTCTGGTGCTGGGCATCGTCGGCCTGACCATGGGCGAGCTGCCCAAGACACCGAAATACTTCTGGGTCTATACCGCGCACAAATCGGTGGGGCTGACCGTGCTGGCGCTGGTGATCGCGCGGCTGGGTTGGCGTCTGTACGCAGGCGCGCCGCCGCCGGTGGCGGGCACCCCGCGCTGGCAGGAACGGATCGCCGGGCTGACCCACTGGCTGCTGTACGCAATGATCTTCGCCATGCCGCTCTCTGGCTGGTTGTACGACTCCAGCAGCGGCTTGCGCCCGTTCCGCTGGTTCGGCCTGTTCGCGGTGCCCAAGCTCAGCGGCCCGGACGAGCAGCTACGCGCCATCTCCCATGCCATCCACGAGTGGGGCTTCTGGCTGTTGATCGCTGTGGTGCTGGCACACGCCGGCGCTGCGCTGTACCACCACATTTTCCAGCGTGATGCCACCCTGGCGCGGATGTTGCCGCGCGGCTGGCTGTCCTCCAAACCTTAAGGATTTCCCATGTCGTCCAAGTTGTTTGCCTCTCCCCTGCTGGTCGCCGCGTCGCTGGTCGCCACCTTCGCCACCGCGCCGGTGCTGGCCGCCGACTACGTCCAGGCGCCCGGCTCGTCGCTGGTGTTCGCCAGCAAGTACGAAGGCGAAGTATTCACCGGCAAATTCCCCGGTTTCGACACCACGCTGAGTTTCGATCCGGCCAATCTGGCCGCCGCCAAGCTCGATGTGCGCATCCCGCTGGCCAGCGCGATCAGCGGCAATAACGATCGCGATTCGACCCTGCAAGGCCCGGACTTTTTCAACGTCGCCAAGTTCGCCACCGCGCGCTATCGCGCCGACAAGTTCCGTGCGCTCGGCGGCAATCAGTACGCGGCCGACGGCACCCTGGAACTGCGCGGCGTCAGCAAGCCGGTCACGCTGACCTTTACCTGGACACCGGGCGCGCAGCCCGTGCTGGCCGGCAAGGCATTGGTGAAGCGGCTGGATTTCGGCGTGGGCGGTGGCGACTGGGCCGACACCAAGACCATCCCCAACGAAACCGCGATCAGCACCAAGGTCGTGTTGAAGGCGAAGTAAGGCCACAGGCCGCAACCGGACGCGGCCACTGAGCGGCGGACTACCTCGTCGGGTCCGCCGCTTTTTTATGCCCGCATGCCGGATGACACCGCACGGCAGCTAGACTTGGCGTCCACTCAGGGACGCCGCCAATGCGCACACATGGAACGTTGACCCGCTGGAATACCGACCGCGGCTTCGGGTTCATCACCCCTGCTCAACCGGGCGATGACGTGTTCGCGCACATTTCTGCGTTTGCGCGCAGCGCCGAGGCGCCACGTATCGGCGAAGTGGTCTCTTTCGAAACCGAGCCGGGTCCGGATGGTCGTCCGCGCGCGGTGCGGGTCGTGCGTGCCGGTACGCACGCGCCAAAACACAACGCCCCTGCACGACGCAATACGACACGCACGCCGCCGGCAAAAGGGCAGATCGGGCTTGGCAAGGCCTTGCTCATGATGCTGGCGCTCGGTTGCGGGGCGTTTGCCTATCAGCAGCGCGATTACTTGATCGATGTGTTCACCCCGACACCGGCATTGGAGCAAACGTCGTCGCCAACGCCGTCGGTAGCAACCGCTCCCGCGTCTGCGCCCACCGCGCAATACAGCTGTGGCGGGCGCACGCGTTGCACACAGATGAGTTCCTGCGCCGAAGCTACTTACGTACTGCAGCATTGCCCGAATACCGCAATGGACGGCGACCACGATGGTGTGCCGTGCGAGGATCAGTGGTGCCGCTGAATCAATGCGGCTGACACCTTGAACGGTCGGCCGACAAGAATCGTGTGTTAGCCGCGTCTTGCTAGATGCAGTCAAAAGCCCAGGTCAAACGCCGAGTCGGTCGCGCGAGCGGTACCCTCACCACTCGCGGGACAGGCCGCGAGTACGTCCGTGTAAGGCTCGGTGGCGGCATCCATGCCGCCACACGGTCCCGCAATCGGCAAGGACACCGCACCAGAGAGTGAGTCGGTGGCTTTTTTTAAAGCCATGCACCCCGACACTCTCGACGGGTCCTTGCCCGCCCACCGTCGCGGGACCTTACGCGGCATGGATGCCGCGTAAGAGCTTACAAGGACGTACTTGCAGCGTGTCCCGCGAGGGTGGGCGGGCAAGGACCCTGCAGCCAAGTCGCAGACCCGCAGCTCCGCACCAGACCGGCATGAAGTCGTTTTCAGCCGCTCCAAATCCCTAAGCTGGCGCGTATCGCATGCGCACACGCCGCATCAGCGTGTACCGGCGCTCAACCACTCTCGCAACCGCGCGCCATCGAACGGCCAGTCCAGCTCGCGTCCGTGCACGTCGCGCAACACCGGCACACGTGCGCCATAAGCGGCCTCAAGCGCCACATCGTCGTCGATAAACACGCTGCTGAACTCGCCGGCACGCGCCTGCGCCAATACTTCCACCGCCTGGTCGCAGAGGTGGCAATCGTCGCGCTGGTACAGGGTCAGGGCCATCGAACAGGTCTCATGCTGCGCTGCAGCCGTGCCGCAATCGTCGAACGACTAGAATAGCCGCCTTTACGCTCACCTCTCCGGCACGCATGGCTGTCAGCACGTTCGACCTGTTCAAGATCGGCATCGGTCCGAGTTCCTCGCACACCGTGGGGCCGATGCGCGCCGCCGAGCGTTTCGTGCATCGCTGGTTGCTCGATGCCGGCCGCCTGCAGGATGTAGTGCGCATCCGCGCCGAGGTGTTCGGCTCGCTGGCGCTGACCGGCCGCGGCCACGGCACCGACAAGGCGTTGCTGCTCGGGCTGGAAGGCCATCGCCCCAACCTGATCGACCCGGACGTCATCCCCGCTACGCTCGATCGTATCCGCAGCAGCAAGCGCATCACACTGATGGGGCAGCACGAGATCGGCTTCGACGAAAAGCGCGACCTGCCGATGAACAAGCGGCAGAAGTTGCCGTACCACACCAACGGCATGCGCTTCACTGCCTACGATGCCGATGAAGGCGTGATCGCTACCCGCGATTACTACTCGGTGGGCGGCGGATTTGTGGTCAATCAGGACGACGCCGCCGACGACCGCATCGTGGCCGACGAAACGCCGCTGCCGTATCCGTTTCTCAGCGGCGACGAACTGCTGGCCCAATGCGCACGCAGTGGTCTGAGCATCGCCGCACTGATGTTCGAGAACGAAAAGAGCTGGCGCAGCGAAGACGAAATCCGCGCCGGCCTGCGCGAACTGTGGGTGGCGATGCAGTCCTGCGTGGAGCGCGGTATCCGCCAGGAAGGCACGTTGCCCGGTGGATTAAACGTGTCGCGTCGCGCGCCGGCACTGTATCGCGAGCTCTCATCCAAACCCGAAGCGGCCATGCGCGACCCACTGACCACGCTGGATTGGGTCAACCTGTACGCACTCGCGGTCAACGAAGAGAACGCAGCCGGCGGCCGCGTGGTCACCGCGCCGACCAATGGCGCGGCCGGCATCATTCCCTCGGTGTTGCATTATTTCGATCGTTTTTGTGCCGGCGCGTCCGAACAACGCATCTTCGATTTCCTGCTCACGGCCGCGGCCATCGGCATCCTGTACAAGGAAAACGCCTCGATCTCCGGCGCCGAAGTCGGTTGTCAGGGCGAAGTGGGCGTGGCCTGTTCGATGGCAGCCGGCGGCCTGGTTGCCGCACTTGGCGGCAACCCGGGCCAGATCGAAAACGCCGCCGAAATCGGCATGGAACACAACCTCGGCCTGACCTGCGATCCGATCGGTGGCTTGGTGCAGATCCCGTGCATCGAACGCAATGCGATGGGCGCGGTGAAGGCGATCAACGCCAGCCGTATGGCGATGCGCGGCGACGGCAAGCACAAGGTCTCGCTGGACAAGGTCATCAAGACCATGCGCGACACCGGCCGCGACATGCAGGACAAATACAAGGAAACCAGCCGCGGCGGCCTGGCCGTGAACGTGATCGAGTGCTGAGTCTGCCGGTGGCATTTTGATGCAGCGTCTGTGCGCAGCACTGGAATGCGTTTGCGCGGCGTAGCGGAATGCAGGGACTAGCCGCGCCGCGGTGAGCGCAAGGCGTGGTCGGTCTGCACGATGCAGCAAGCGCAGCGTCCCCGCGCTTCTGCCCGACGCGCAGCGCAAAGCGGTATCTTGACCACGCAGTGCGACACCCACTTGCGCATCACACTGCCGCCCTGCACGTCTGGCGAACAACAGCGCTAAATCGCACCTACGCTTCTTTCGAAAAGTCACACTGCACGTCAGCTTGCCCTGAGAAGACCAGCGACAGCGCGCGCCTCGTTCGCATGGCTCAAGACACCACGCACTGTCTGTAGTTAGCTGAAACCGCAGCAGCGAAAACAGTAAGACGGCATCTGCCTTTCCCGCCACGCGCGAAGCTGCTCGAAGGGCGGATGAGGACAACCCGCGCGCACCCTCGGCTTCCACCACAACGTGCGCCCTCGCCGCGGCAACGCCCGGATCCACGCCTCCACCACAGTGCGCCATGTAGCCTTCCCGCACGGATCCCGGATGGAGAAACACGATGCGACATCTCGCCTGTGCACTCGCACTGACCCTGGCCTGCGGCCCGCTGATGGCCCAGCAAGCCAGCTATGGCCCGCGTCTGGAAGGCTTCGATTACCCCTACCCGGTCAAGACCTACGCGTTTACGTCGCAGCAGCAAGCGCTGGAAATGGCGTATCTGGATATCGCGCCCACCGGCAAGCCGAATGGACGCACCGCCGTGCTGCTGCATGGCAAGAATTTCTGCGCGGCCACCTGGGAATCCAGCATCGCGGCCTTGAGCAAGGCCGGCTACCGCGTGATCGCGCCGGATCAGGTGGGCTTCTGCAAATCGAGCAAGCCGGCGGCCTACCAGTTCTCGTTTGCGCAGCTCGCCGACAACACACACGCGCTACTGCAAAAGCTGGGGATCGACCGCGCCGTGGTCGTCGGCCATTCGATGGGCGGCATGCTCGCGATCCGCTACGCGCTGATGTACCCGCAGGCCACCGAACACCTCGCCCTGGTCGACCCGATCGGCCTGGAAGACTGGAAGGCCGCAGGCATTCCGTGGCGCAGCGTGGATGCCTGGTACGACAACGAACTCAAGATCAGCTTCGAGCGTATCAAGAAGTATCAGATGGACGTGTACTACGCCGGTCAATGGAAGCCCGAATTCGAACGCTGGGCGCGCATGCAGGCCGGCATGTCGCTAGGCAACGGCAAACAGGCGGTCGCCTGGAATCAGGCCCTGACCTACGACATGGTCTTCAACCAACCGGTCGTCTACGAGCTGCCCAAGTTGGCGGTGCCGACCACGCTGTTCATCGGTCTCAAGGACCGCACCGCAATCGGCAAGGACACCGCCTCGCCAGAGGTCAAGGCGCGCGTCGGCGATTACACCAAACTGGGCAAGCAGGCAGCTGCGGCCATTCCGAATGCGACCTTGATCGAATTTGCAGACCTGGGGCACTCGCCGCAGGTGCAGGACCCGGCGCGCTTCAACGCCGCGCTGTTGAAGGCGCTCACGCCGTAACCGCCGCAGCGCGCGGCAGACCGATGCCGTGGGTGAATGCCTTGTGCGAACCGCAGCCGGATTGCTCCCGGTTGCGGCCATCGCGCAGCGTTGGTCAGACGAGTACCGCAGAAGACTGCTGCAGGCTACCGCGATCGAATCGGTCGGATGCTTGTCGTGACTGAATCGTCGTCATGCGAGCGACGAGACGCGTTACAGCGCCGGGAGCCGCACACACGCCGGTCAAGCGACAAGACGCAGAGAACGCGCAGACGTTCTCTCGTCCTAGACCGCCAACAACCCAGACGCCTGCACACAACCCGGGCACGCTTGCGAGAGATGCCGCACGTCTCGCGGCCCCACTCCCCACATCAACCAGCCACGATCCGCAGTACATCGTCCAGCAACGCGGCCGCAGTGACCTCCGCACCCGCACCCGGGCCCTGGATCAACAACGGCTGCTCGCGATAACGGTCGCTGCTGATGGCGACACGGTTGTCGGTGCCGGCGCCACCGGCCAAGGGATGGTCCAACGCAAGCTCACGCAGACCCACGCTTGCGCCATGTGCGTCCACGCGGCCTACAAAGCGCAGACACCGCCCTGCTGCGCGTGCCTGCTGCCAACGCGCGCCCACCTCGGCATCCAGCGCGCCCAACCGCGCGTCCAGTTCAGCGATCGGCACGCTGGCCAAGCCGGTGGGCACCAGCGACTCAACATGCACCTGTTCGGCCTCCAGCTGCCAACCGGCCGCACGCGCCAGGATCAACAGCTTGCGCCGCACATCCTCACCGGACAGATCGATCCGCGGATCCGGCTCGGTGTAACCCGCTGCCACCGCCTCGCGCACGCATTGCGAAAACGCGCCGCTGCCGTCGTAGCGATGAAACAGCCATGCCAACGATCCCGACAGCACGCCCTCGATCGAATGGATATGGTCGCCCCCTGCCACCAGTGCGCGCACGCTGCTCAACACCGGCAACCCGGCGCCCACAGTGGCGCTGTCGCCGTAATGCGCACCGCTGGCATGGCGGGCGGCAAGCAGCGCCTGCGCACGCGACAACGCCGTGCCCTGGCCCAGTTTGTTGGCGGTCACCACATGCACGCCGCGCCCCAACCACTCCACATGCCAATCGGCCACCACATCGCTGGCCGTGGCATCCACCAGCACATCGCCAGCGCGCAGCGCCACGGTTTCGGCCCACGGCTGCAACACCGCCTGGCCACGCGGCGCGGCGTTGGCCTGCAGCAATGCCTGCTCCGCACTCACGCCACAATCCTGAGCGATCCGCGAGTTGGCCAGCCAATCGAAGCGCGGCAACCGCAGCTGGCGTTGCTGCAGGGCGGTGTAGCGCGTCACGAAGGCGCGTCCCACGGTGCCGGTACCCAGCAATGCCAAACGTGGCGTGGGGGTGACCGTCGCCGCGGATGCACGTCGCGAAACAGGCAATACGCTGCTCACGCGTCGACCTGTTTGCGGGAGGCCGCAGTCAGGGTCGCTTCGGCACGCGCCAGACCGGCGCGCAGGTCGATCAGCAGGTCTTCGGCTGATTCGATCCCGATCGACAACCGCAACAAGCCATCGGAAATTCCGGCCGCCGCACGTGCCTCGGCGGTCATCGCCGCATGCGTCATCGAAGCCGGATGCGCGATCAGGCTTTCCACTCCGCCCAGCGACTCGGCCAGCGTGAAGTAGCGCAGCCCATCAACGAAGGCACGCACCGCCGCTTCGCCACCATTCAATTCGAAACTCATCATCGCGCCGAAGCCCTTCTGCTGACGCGCCGCCAGCGCATGGCCCGGATGCGATGCCAGTCCCGGGAAATACACCTGGTTGACCACCGCGTGCCCGTCCAGCAACGCAGCGATCGCATCGGCATTTTCCTGGTGCACGCGCAGACGCGCATCCAGCGTGCGCAGGCCACGCAAGGTGAGGAAAGCATCGAACGGCGAGCCGGTCAGGCCCAGCGCATTGGCCCACCACACCAGTTGCTGATGCAGCTCGGCATCGCGCGCCACCACCGCACCGCCCACCACATCGCTATGGCCGTTGATGTATTTGGTGGTGGAGTGCAGCACCACGTCGGCACCGAATTCCAGCGGTTTTTGCAGCGCCGGCGACAGGAAGGTGTTGTCGACCACCGTCAACGCACCCACTTTCTTCGCCGCTTCGATGACAAAGCGCAGATCGGTGATGCGCAACAGCGGGTTGGACGGGGTTTCGATCAACACCAGCTTGGGCGACTGCGCCAATGCATCGGCCAGCGAGCGCGGGTCGGTGAGGTCTGCAGTGATCAGCGCGAAATGGCCCTTCTTAGCCAGCGCATTGAACAGGCGCCAGCTGCCGCCGTAGGCATCGTGCGGCACCACCAGCGTATCGCCGGGCTGTAACAGCGCATTGAGCACCAGATTGATCGCGCCCATGCCGGTGGAGGTGATCACCCCACCCGCGCCGCCTTCCAGCTCGGCCAACGCTTCGCCGAGCAGATCGCGGGTGGGGTTGCCGCTGCGGGTGTAGTCGTACTGGCGCTTGTTGCCGAACCCATCGAAGGAGAAGTTCGACGACAGCACGATCGGCGGGGTCACCGCACCGTAGGCGGTATCGCGGTCGATGCCCGCGCGCACGGCGGCAGTGGCGGCGGTACAAGGGGCGTCGGCGGGGTCACGATAGCTCATGCGGTTTCTCCGGTGATGCGAAGGGCAGTAGTGAGGATCGCGTCGATGCGATCGATTTCTTTCAGAAAGGCGTCGTGGCCATATGGCGAGCGCAACACACGCAGGCTGCCGCGCTGGCCAAGACCTTCGACCAGGCTGACCATGTCGGCCAACGGCACCAGGCGATCGCCTTCCACCGCCACCACGACGGTGGGCACGCTCACCTGCGCCGGGTCGATACGGTGCAGGTCGATGGATTCGGACAGGCGAAGGTATGCGGTGACCGGCGTACGCGCCACGTACTGCGCACCGGCGGCATCCAGATAGTCTTCGGCGGCAACACGCACGCGGCCATTGATCACTTCCGGCGGCGCATCGAAGCGCTCGCTGAATTCTTCCGGCGTGCGATAGCTGAGCATCGCGAACTGCCGCGCCAGCGCCAGCCCATGATTTTCCGCGCATTGCAGCTGGCCCAGCGCCACTGCGCGGCGCTGCAGTGCGCGCCATGCCGCGGCATAGGGATGTGCGCGATGCGCCCCGCTCACCGCAATCAAGGTACCCACGCGGCCAGCATGACGGGTGGCGAATTGCAGCCCGACCAGCGCGCCATACGAGTAACCGACAAAGCCGTGCAGGCGGGCGATTCCCAGCGCGTCCAGCAGCGCCGCAATCGCGTCGGCCTGGTCGGCGGTATCGATCGGCGCATCCAGCGTGCCATCGGCACCGAGAAAGTCGAATGCCAACAAACGGCGCGATGCAGGATCCAGCGCGCGGCCCGCACCGACCTGGCCATCCACCCAGCCCTTTTCGGGGAACACATCGCTGGCCGCAAGATGCCGATGGGCAGAGATGCCGCCGGCAACGAATACCACCGGCGCATTGGCAGCGCCGATCAGCTCGTAGCGCAGGCGCACCTCGCGCATACCGGCATGGCGCATCGGCAACGACACGGCAATGTCGCCGCGCAACGCGATGGCACCGCCGATGTCGGCGGCAGGTGTATCAAGGTAATCAGTGATAGTTGGCGATGCTGTGGTCACGAGGCTCATGGCGATATCCGGGGTGGATCGGCCATCGAGCTTCGCGGGAGCTCGCGTTCGAGGTGCACAAGGCACGATTCGAACCATCTTTCGGCGGACGCGGAGGTCCCCGCAGGATTTGGCACCAAACGCGGGCGCTTGCGCGCTCCGCTGGCTGCCCCGGCATCAAAGGGCCTGTCCCTCCGCCGGTCTCGATGGTGAGGCTAAGATGCCACCGCACTTTTGCGATGTCAATCGCTTCATGCGGATGGAAAGATATATTTTCATTCGATACCACCGGGTACCGTGATGGGCTGCATACTTGCGCCCCCGCTCGCTCAAGCCAATCGCGTGCATCACCGCGTCTTTCGCCCTCTTTCGCCCGCACTTATTCCGGTGCTGGTCGCCGCCCTGCTGGCAGGTGCGCCGCACGCCGCTGCGCAACAACGCTGGCATTGGAACGGCGGCGCGGTACCCACCTCACCTGCCACCACGCCGGCGCAAACCGCCATTGCCTCAACCGGCACCGGCCCGACGCTGCAACTGGAATGGCAGGCGCCGGTCTATCTGGCGTGGGTGACTAACCCGCTGGCCGGACCTGCGCAGGTCCGGCTGAGTGCGCCGCCCAGCGAGGATTACCGCGCCGTGCCGCAGTTGCCGCTGACGATGCTGCTGGCGGCGCACGAGCGGCGCCTGCTGGCGCGGCTGTACCCGGCCAGCAACCAGCGCACACTGGGCGGGCTGGGACTCAAACTCGACATGGTGCCCGGCGATCCGCTGGCGCAGCCGCAGCCGGTGCGTTACCAGCTGCCGTTCCGAGACGCACCGGTGCAGGTGGATCAGGGCTTCGGCGGCCAGTTCAGCCATGCCGACCTGCCCAATTGGTATGCAGTGGACTTCGCCCTGCCGCAGGGCACGCCGGTGCTGGCGGCGCGCGAGGGCATGGTCATGGAAGTACGCCAGGACGTTGCCGAAGGTAGCGCCCACGACCCCAGCGCCGGCGGCGGCAACCTGGTGCGGGTGCTGCACGCCGACGGCAGCATGGCGCTGTATGCCCATCTGGCCCCGAACGGGGTAGCGGTCCGCCCCGGCCAGCGGGTCGGCACCGGCGAGCGGCTGGGCGCCTCCGGCACTACCGGCTACAGCACCGCCGCGCACCTGCATTTTTCGGTGCAGCGCAACGCCGATCTACAGCTGGTGTCGGTGCCGTTCCGGATGCTGGGCCCGCAAGGCGAGCTGCACTTCCCCTCGCCGGCCCCGTAGCGCGCCACCGCCGGCACAGCGGCCCGATGCCGCCTGGCCGCGGGCCCATAAAAGCCCCCTGCGCCGAAGCCGCTATAATCATCGGCTTCCTCAGTTTCCGCAGGCGTCCGACCGGGCGCGCCCCGCCCATGTCCGAAGTCTCCAACGAAGCCGCGCGCCGCCGCACCTTCGCGATCATTTCCCACCCCGACGCCGGCAAGACCACGCTGACAGAGAAGCTGCTGTTGTTCGGCGGCGCGATCCAGATGGCCGGCTCGGTGAAGGGCCGCAAGGCCGCGCGCCACGCCACCTCGGACTGGATGGCGCTGGAAAAGGAGCGCGGCATCTCGGTGACCTCCTCGGTGATGCAGTTCCCGTACGAGGGCAAGGTGATCAACCTGCTCGACACCCCCGGCCACGCCGACTTCGGCGAGGACACCTATCGCGTGCTCACCGCGGTGGACTCGGCGCTGATGGTGATCGACGTCGCCAAGGGCGTGGAAGAACGCACCATCAAGTTGATGGAAGTCTGCCGCCTGCGCGACACGCCCATCATGACCTTCATCAACAAGCTCGATCGCGAGGGCAAGAACCCGATCGACCTGCTGGATGAAGTGGAAACCGTGCTCGGCATCCAGTGCGCACCGGTGACCTGGCCGATCGGCATGGGCCAGCGGCTGAAGGGCGTGGTGCATCTGATCACCGGCGAGGTGCATCTGTACGAACAGGGGCGCAACTTCACCCGTCAGGATTCGACCATCTTCCCGTCGCTGGATGCGCCGGGCCTTGCCGCCAAGATCGGTGAGCAGATGCTGGCCGAGCTGCGCGACGAGCTGGAACTGGTGCAAGGCGCCAGCAACGCCTTCGATGTGGACGCCTACCGCGCCGGCCAGCAGACACCGGTGTTCTTTGGTTCCGGCGTCAACAACTTCGGCGTGCAGCCGCTGCTGGACTTCTTCATCGAACACGCCCCGCCGCCGCAGGCGCGCGACACCACCGGCCGCCGCGTCGAGGCCACCGAAGCCAAACTCAGCGGCTTCGTGTTCAAGATCCAGGCCAACATGGACCCGCAGCATCGCGACCGCGTGGCCTTCATGCGCGTGTGCTCGGGCAAGTTCACCGCCGGCATGAAGACCCTGCACGTGCGTAGCGGCAAGGACGTCAAGCTCGCCAACGCGCTGACCTTTATGGCCTCCGACCGCGAGATCGCCGCCGAAGCCTGGCCGGGCGATGTGATCGGCATCCATAACCACGGCACCATTTCCATCGGCGACACCTTCACCGAAGGCGAATCGCTGTCGTTCACCGGCATTCCGAACTTCGCGCCGGAACTGTTCCGCCGCGCGCGCCTGCGCGACCCGCTCAAGCTCAAGCAGTTGCAAAAGGGCCTGGCGCAGCTGTCCGAAGAAGGCGCCACACAGTTCTTCCGCCCGTTGATGAGCAACGACCTGATCCTGGGCGCGGTGGGTGTGCTGCAGTTCGACGTGGTGGCCTACCGGCTCAAGGACGAATACGGCGTGGATGCGATCTTCGAGCCGGTGAGCGTCACTACCGCGCGCTGGGTGCAGTGCGACAACCCCAAGAAGCTTGAGGAATTTCGCGAGAAAAACGCCGGCAATCTGAGCATCGATGCGGCCGGCCAGCTGGTCTATCTCGCCCCCACGCGCGTCAACCTGCAGCTGGCACAGGAACGTGCGCCGGATGTGCGCTTCTCGGCGACGCGCGAACATGCGCACGCCAAGGCCATCGATTGAGCCGCGCTTAACGGGAAAAACGCTACGCGGCTGCTGGCGATGCGAATTGCTCGCAGTTGCGCTACATTTTTGGCATGAATGCAGACGCTTCCCCCTCGACCGACCTGCGCGACGAAATCGCCAGTGCGCTGACCCATGGCCTGGGCGCAATTGCCGCATTGACCGGTGGCTCGGTGCTGATCACGCTGGCAGCCATCTATGGCGATGGCTGGCAGCTGGCCACCTCCATCGTCTTCAGCGCCACGCTAGTGCTGCTCTACGTCGCCTCCACGCTGTTCCACGCCATCCCGCATGCCGGTGCCAAGGCACGCCTACAGGTGCTCGATCACTGCGCGATCTACCTGCTGATCGCCGGCACCTACACGCCGTTTACCCTGATCAACCTGCGTGGCTCCTGGGGCTGGGGATTGTTTGCCGCGATCTGGACCATCGCCGCGGCCGGGGTGATCTTCAAACTGTTTTTCACCGGCCGCTTTCGGTTGCTGTCCACCGTGCTGTACCTGGCGATGGGCTGGCTGATCGTCGTGGCGATCGAACCGCTATTGCGTTCGGTCGACACCTGGTCGCTGTGCTGGTTGCTCGCCGGTGGGCTCTTCTACACCTTGGGCACCTACTTCTACCAACGCGACACCCAGCGCTATTTCCACGCGATCTGGCATCTGTTTGTGCTGGCCGGCAGCGCCTGCCACTTCGTTGCGGTGATCGAACAGGTGGTGTGATCGTCGTCGCGTTCGCGCGCCGGTCACGAGCCATCGCCAACCATGGGTCGCGTGAACAACGCGCCCCCGACTGCTGACACCCCTTCCGCCCGCACAGCGCGCCGTCGACGCTGGCTGATCGGGCTCGGCAGCGTTGTCGCCATCGTGGCGATCCTGCTGCTGATCTTCGACTGGAACTGGCTACGCGGCCCGGTCGAACGCATGGTCAGCGCCAAGACCGGCCGCGCTTTCCATCTGGGACATCTGGATGTGGACCTGGGCCGCACCATCACCGTTCGTGGCGAGCGCTTGCAGCTGGGCAATGCCGCGTGGTCCAAGCGCGGCGCGATGGCAGAACTGAACGCTGCCGAGATCGATGTCGAGCTGTGGCCCCTGCTGCGCGGCAAGGTGCGGCTGCCGGAAATCCGCCTCGATCAGCCCACCGTTCTGCTGGAAGCCGGCAATGAAACGCATCCGGGCAACTGGGTGTTCGATACCCATGAAGGCGATGGCAGCATGCCGCGGCTCGGCCGGCTGCTGGTGACCAAGGGGCGGCTGCAATACATCGACGATGCCATGCGCTCCAATATCGATGTGGCCATCGACAGTCTGGCGCCTCCACGCAGCGACCAGCGTGCCGCGCCGATCGGCATCGACGGCAAGGGCCGCTGGAAGGGCTACCCGTTTATGCTGAAAGGCAACACCGCCTCGCCGCTCGAGTTGAGCCAGAGCGAACATCCCTTCCGCATCGATTTGCGCGGCAGTGCCGGCGCCACCCGTACGCACGTGCGCGGCACGCTGACCAATCCGTTTCAGTTCCGCGTCTTCAATTTGCAGATGGCCCTCAGCGGGCAGGACATGGAAGACCTATACCCGCTGACCGGCGTCGCCATGCCATCCACGCCGCCGTACACACTCGACGGCCACCTGCGCCGCGATGGCGATGTGTGGCGCTACGAGACATTCACCGGCACTGCCGGCGACAGCGATCTGTCCGGCACAGCAGAGATAGACCTGCGCAACAAACGCCCGTTTCTGCGTGCCGATCTCGCATCCAAACGGCTGGATTTCGACGATCTGGCCGGCTTTGTCGGTGCACCGCCCAAGACCGGCGCGAACGAATCGGCTAATGCGGAGCAGAAAAAGCAGGCGGCGCAACTTGCCGCCAGCGCGCGCATCCTGCCGACCACGCCCTACGACCTGTCCAAACTGCGCGCGATGGATGCGCAGGTGCGTTGGCGCGCGCAGCGCATCAATGCGCCGTCCTGGCCATTGGACGACATGGATGCGTCGTTGACGTTGAAGGATGGTCTGCTGCAACTGGACCCGCTCAACTTCGGCGTGGCCGGCGGAGACATCCGTTCGACCATCCGCATGGATGCGCGTAACCCCGTCATCACCACGCAGCTGAAGGCCGGCATTCGCGGCATTCGGCTGGACCGGCTATTTCCAGACGCCACGCTCGCCAAACAGGCCTCAGGCGCAATCGGTGGTGAGCTGGACCTGCGTGGCCGCGGCAATTCGATTGCGGCGATGCTCGGCAGCGCCGACGGCTCGATTGGCGTTGGCATGGGGCGCGGTCATGTCGGCAACCTGATCATGGAACTGGCCGGTCTGGACATCGCCGAATCGCTGAAATATCTGATCATCAAGGATCGTCAGATCCCGGTGCGTTGCATGTTCGGCGATTTCGGCGTCAAGGACGGACTCATGCAGTCGCGTGCCCTGGCGTTCGACAGCACCGACACCATCATCGTCGGCGAGGGCAACATCAGCCTCAAGAACGAGACGCTCGATTTGCTGCTGCGCCCACGCCCGAAAGATCGCAGCATTCTGAGCCTGCGTTCGCCGTTGCGGATTGCCGGGACCTTCAAGGACCCGAGCTTCCGCCCGGATTTCAAGGCACTCGGGCTACGCGGCGCAATTGCTGTCGCACTCGCCACCATTGCGCCACCTGCAGCATTGCTTGCCACCTTCGAACCCGGCCCTGGCAAGGACAGCGATTGCGGCGGCAAGTACGTGCAGTGAGCGCGCACGTGTCGTGTGACGCTTGGAGCCGCTGACAGAACGACCGTGCTCACCGCCGGGCGGGCACGACCAGTGCTCGGCGCGGCATGTACCGCTGGTGCATTCCGGTTCTGAGCGCACCACCCGCACCCACCTGACGAGTGCTCGCAACATTTTTTAGGCACTCTTAGGCTGCACTCGACGTACATGCGCCGACCCCACTGGCACGATCAGCCGGCTGGCAGACTACACCGGCCACCAACCGCCAACCGGGGTAACGCTCAACTGGCGATATAGCGCTGCAACTGGTCGATATCCTGCCGCTGCGCTTCGATCACCGCCTTGACCAGATCGCCGATGGAGATCACGCCGTGCACGCGGCCGTTCTCGACCACCGGAAGATGCCGAAAGCGGCCGTCGGTCATCAACTGCATGCAGCGCTCCACGGTCTCCGACAGCGACACCGTCACCACCTGCGAACTCATGATCTCCGCCACGCTGGTGGTGGACGACGAGCGATCGCGCAGCACCACTTTGCGCGCGTAATCGCGCTCGGACACGATGCCGGCGAGTCGCTGGCCATCCATCACCAAGACCGCACCGATGCCCTTTTCGGCCATCAGCCGGATCGCCTCGATCACCGCGGCATCGGCCGCAACTGCGAATACCTCAACCTGTTTGGTCCCCAACAGCTGTCGTACGGTCTGCATGGCCCGCTCCGCGCTTGGTCTGGTCGTCGCAGACTACTCTCACCGCGCCGCGGTGGGTATCGACCAGATACAACGGGCGCTGTTTGGCCTCGTCGTACAGCCGGCCCAGGTATTCGCCGATCAAGCCCAAGGCAATCAGCTGGATGCCGCCCAGAAACAGGATGACTGACATCATGGTCGGCCAACCGGCCACCGGGTCGCCGATCAGCGCCGCCTTGACCACCACCCAGCCCCCGAACAGGAAGGCAGCAAGCGCGGTCATCAGGCCCAGGTAGGTCGCCGCGCGCAGCGGCACCGTGGAAAAACTGGTGATACCGTCGAGCGCGAAATTCCACAACCGCCACACGGTGAACTTGCTACGCCCGGACAGGCGCGGCGCGCGTCGGTACGGCAATGCCACCTGTCGAAACCCCACCCAGCCGAACAAGCCTTTCATGAACCGGTGGCGTTCGCGCAGTTGCTGCAAGGCTTGCACGACGCGGGGCGAGAGCAGTCGAAAGTCGCCGGTATCGGCTGGAATCGGAGTGCGCGACAAACGCCGAATCACCCGATAAAACGTATGTGCGGCGCCACGCTTGAGCCAACTCTCGCCCTCGCGAAAGACGCGCGTGCCAAAGATGTTGTCGTAGCCGGCACGCCACAATGCAACGAATTCGGGAATCAATTCCGGCGGATCCTGGCCATCGGCATCGAGCAGGACCACCGCACCCGGCAGCACATGGTCCAGGCCTGCGGACACCGCCACTTCCTTGCCGAAGTTACGCGACAGCCGCAGCGCACTCACGTGCGTATCGGATTCGGCAAGCGCCCGCAGCACATCCCAGGTGCCGTCGGTGCTGCCGTCGTCGACATACAGCACGCGCGTCTGCAAGCCATGCAAGTCCGCCAGCACCGCACACAGGCGCGGATGCAACAGCGGAATGCTGGATTCTTCATTGAAGGCAGCGATGACCACCGTGAGACGCTCGGTGGCGGCCGGCAATTGGGCGGTATCGATCGTGCTCACCTCACCGCGCCTGCAGGTACGCAGCGCCGCCCAACTGGCGCGCCTGCCGTTGAATCCAGGCGGTGCGCCGTTGCACGTAGGCACCAGGCCGGCGCGCATCGTACCGGCGTGGAGAGGGCAATACCGCGGCCAGGCGCGCCGACTCGGCCGGCGACAGGCCCGCCGCATCCTTCCCCCAGAACTGCCGCGCAGCCGCCTGCGCGCCGTAGACCCCGTCCCCAAATTCGGCCACGTTGAGGTACATCTCCAGGATGCGCTGCTTGGGCCAGAACAGCTCGATCAGCACGGTGTACCAAGCCTCCAGGCCTTTGCGCACCCAACTGCGGCCCTGCCACAGAAAGACATTCTTGGCGACCTGCTGACTGATCGTGCTGGCGCCGCGCACACGCCCGCCGCGCGCATTGTGATCGCGCGCCTTCTCGATGGCCTGCAGATCGAAACCGTGATGCATCGGAAACTGCTGATCCTCGGCAGCGACTACCGAAATCGGCAGGCTGGCGGCGATCTGATCGTAATCGCGCCACTGCTGGTGCAGGGAAAAACTCCCGTCCCCCTCGCCCCAGGCCTCCAGGTAGCGCCCGACCATCATGCTGCTGATCGGCGGGTCGACCACCCGCAGCACCAGCACCTGCAGCACACTCGCCGCCGCGAACAGCAGCGGCGCCGCCAGGATCCAGCGCAGCCAGCGCCTGCGCCGCGGTGCTGTCACCTGCTTGCCATCCAATGCATCCGTCCCCATTAGTTCGCTTCGACCTTCAATCCCGATGCCTGCCGCATTATCCGGCAACCAGCGTCCCTTACGTCCGATGTCTCCATGACCGATCACGATCAGCTTTCCCGTTTCCTGCTGCCTGCCGCCGGCGTGCGCGGTGTCCACGTGCGTCTGACCAAGGCCTGGCACGACGTCCAGGGCGCCGCCGAGTACCCTCCTGCCGCGCGCCAGCTGCTGGGCGAAGCCGCGGTGGCAGCCGCCCTGTTCACCGGCCACACCAAGGTCGACGGGCGTCTCTCGGTGCAGTTGCGCGGCAACGACACCCTGCGCACCCTGTTTGCCGAATGCACGGCCGCAGGCACCTTGCGCGGCATCGTGCAACTGGCCGAGGGTGCCGACGCGCCCACCGACCTGCGTGAGCTGGGCGAGGCCGCCCTGCTGGCGATCACCATCGAAAACCCCGGCCTGGACCCGCGCGAACCGCAGCGCTACCAGAGCCTGGTCGGCATGCAGGCCCCGGATCTGGCCGAAGCCTTCGAAACCTATTTCAAGCAGTCCGAGCAGCTGCCGACCCGCCTGTTGCTGGCCGCTGGCCCGGATCACGCCGCCGGCCTGCTGCTGCAGAAACTGCCTGGCGACGAAGGCGACAACGATGGCTGGACCCGCATCGGCGCCCTGTTCGACACCCTCGGCGCATCCGAGCTGCTGTCGGTGGCCGGCGACGACCTGCTGCACCGCCTGTTCCACGAAGAAGACCCGCAGTTGTTGGGCGGCAAGCCGCTCAGCTTCGGTTGCTCCTGCTCCCGCGAGCGGGTCGCGTCGATGCTGGAATCGCTGGGTGAAGAAGAGGCGCGCGCAGCCGCTGAAGAAACCGGCGAGGTGGAAGTGCGGTGCGAGTTCTGTGGCCGCGAGTATCACTTTCCGTTGACCGAGTTGGCCGTACTTTTCAGCACGGCGCAGCCCTCTCAGCAGGCGCCGGAACGGTTGCAATAGATAGCATCGGCGGTGCGTTCTGGGGAACGTGACCACTTGTTAAATAATCATAAACGCCCTAGCATTCTCACTGCCCGCTCTCGGGAACTTAACAACTGCCCCTAGGGTCTGAACTCTGGTATGCGACACCTTCTGCGCCTTCCGCTCGCTTTGCTGGTTGCCCTTGCGGCAGCCACGGGTGTGCATGCGCAGTCGGCATCCCAGCAGTTGCGCGAGAGCACCATCCTGCCGGTGTGGAACAAGGGCAGCGGCAAGGTGGAAGCGTTTCTGTACCTGGAACCCACCGGCGAGCAGAAGGCTGGCGCGCGCTGGCATTTCGGCCGTAATTCGCTGGATGCTGCGCTTGGCATGACCTCGGGCGATTCCTTAGGCCTGCTCTGCAATAGCAGCCGTGGCACCAACATCAGCGGTCTCGCCAGTCACTGCCTGCTGGCCGGCATCGGCGACGATGAAGAAGACAGCGCCGCCGCGTCGCGTCGCGTCTCCGGCACGCTGGGCTTCAACCGTGGCAGTGGCCGCGTCGGCGTCACCGCAGGTGCCGGTCGCGACACCCTGCCCGCCTGGCTGATCGGCGCCGGTAAGGCACCGTTGACCCGCGTGGAGCAAAATGACCTGACCGTTTTCGGCCAGAAGAACATCGGGCGCGAAGGCTTTGTCTCGATCGGCGGCACCTACGCCCGTGCGCGCCTGGTCCCGCTGGCTGACGTCTCCCCGGCCATCGCCGACCAGTGGGACAGCAAGACGCTCAGCGTGGGCGGCGGCTACGGCGCCTTCAGCGCCAATGTCATCGGCCGCGTCGTCGATGTCCCCGGACAGCCGGAAAAATGGGAAGGTCTGGGCCTTGGCCTGACCTGGCGCACCCCCTGGAGCGGGCAGTTGACAGTCGGCGCGGAGAACGTCATCTCCCGCGGTAAGAACCCGTTTGCTCCCAACAACGAGAGCAACAGCGACGGCACCATTCCTTATGTCAGGTATGAGCAAGACCTGTAAGCCACTGACCTGAAACGAAATTCCAAGAACGCCACCGATCACAAAATCGGTGGCGTTTTTCGTTCAGGAATGCCTGAAACGGTACTTTTTCACGACTTCCTTCTTTTTCGTTAACGGGACTTTAATTCCTGGCGCAACGCATATACCATCGGTTCACCCTGACGTTTTGGATCCGCTACTTCGGAACCCCCGACAGGCAAACAACCCTTGGCAGTACCCAAGATCACTTGGAGAGAGAGCTAATGAATTGCAAGTCCAACAAGCTGCGCGATGCAGTTGTCCTCGCGCTTGTCGTGGGTGTGGGCGGTACTGGTACCGCCATCGCTCAGGAAGCCGGCGGAGCCACCAACCTCGACAAGATCGAAGTCACTGGTTCGCGTATTCGCCAGGTCGACAGTGAAACCGCTCAGCCGGTACTGTTGATCAGCCGCGACCAGATCGAGAAGCAGGGTTTCAAGTCGGTCGCAGACATCCTGCAGAACATTCCTACCGCAGGTTCGCCGGCCATTAGCCGCACGTCGCCTCTGAGCTCTGGCGAAAACGTCGGTGGCTACTACATCGACCTGCGTAATCTGGGCGCAAACCGCACCCTGATATTGGTCGACGGTCACCGACTGGGCATCACCAATGGTGGCTTGCAGGACGTGGCGTCGATTCCCTCTGTCATGGTCGAGCGCATCGAAGTCCTTAAGGACGGTGCGTCGACGATCTATGGTTCGGATGCGATCGCTGGCGTCATCAACATCATCACCCGCAAGGACTTCGAAGGCGCCGAAGCCAACGTCTATATCGGTCAATGGGGCCAAGGTGACGGTCAGCGCGAAGTCTACGACTTCACCATGGGTTTCCGTGGCGATCGTGGTTCGCTGACCGCTGGTGTCGAATACACCAATGAAGATCCGGTATGGGCACGTGATCGCTGGTTTAGCCGCAACCGTTTTCCCACTGGCGAAAAGACTGATCCGCGTCCAGGCGGTCTCTCCGGCACCACGGAATTCGGCCGTTTGGCATATCGCAATGCTACCGGCGGAACATCCACCGCAACGCTACGCCGCGACGTGGCGGGGCTCAACCCCGCAGATTTCTCAAGTTTTCGTCCACTCAACGGGACGGACACCTCCAATCCTGCACTCGCCTCGACCGTTTACAGTGGCATTAAGCGTAAGTCAGCATTTCTTAACGGGCACTTCGACTTCACCGACAATGTGGCATTCGATACCAGCGTCCTCTACACGGACCGCGAATCGTTTGCGCAAAATGCCGGCTACCCGATGCAAAGTGCCGCATTTGATCTGAGCAACGGCGGCCTTTCGGTAGACAGTGTGTTCAACCCTCTGGGCAACCAGGCAAGTGGTGCACTTCCGCCGGGAGTAGCGCCGCAGAATGTTCAGTACGTTCGACGCGGCTGGGAAGTTCCGCGTGAAGTTCAAAACAACCTGACCACCTCGCGGTTTACTGGCAAGTTCAGCGGCAGCTTCAACTTCGGTGAGAAATACTGGGATTGGGAAGCTGGCTTCCTTTACAACCAGAACAAGGGGACCCAGATCAGTACGGGTAACCTCAATACCTTTGCAGTCGGTCAGGCCACTGGTCCTTCTTTCATCAATGCAGATGGTGTTGCCCAATGTGGTAGTGCCGGCGCTTCGATTCCGCTTGGTTCCGGCCCAGGGGCCTGCACACCGTGGAATCCGCTGGTTCCGTTTGGCTATAACGCGCCGAACGGCCTGGGGGACCCAAATGTGCAGGCTTATCTGTATCAGCCGGGTCAAGCGCTATCTGAAACCACCACGAAGAACTACTTCGCAAGCGTGGCTGGCGTTCTCGCGACGCTGCCGGCCGGTGACCTTGGCATGGCGTTAGGCGTCGAGCGCCGCGAAGAAAACGGCTCATTCTCTCCTGACGCGTTAGCACAAACCGGCATCTCAACTGACTTGGCTGCCGGCCCGACACGGGGCGGTTACAACCTCAACGAAATCTATGCCGAATTGCAGGTTCCACTGCTTGCAGATCTTCCGGGCGCGCAAGAATTAAGCGTAACTCTCGCCACCCGTTATTCGGATTACGACACCTTCGGAAATACGACCAACAGCAAGTTCGGATTTAAGTGGAAGCCGATCGAATCGCTGCTCATCCGCGGCACTTGGTCGGAAGGCTTTCGTGCGCCGACGGTTGCAGACCTGTTTGGTGGCCTGTCGCAGAGCTTCGAGAACTACACCGATCCGTGTGACACCTCGTTCGGTCCGGCTGCAGGCAATGCGCGCTGCTCGGCGGATGTGCCGGCGGGGTTCCGTCAGCTCAATGCTTCCGCCATCGCTCCCGCAGACGGCCCCGGCGAACAATCGAACGTGCCCTTCATTTCTGGTAGCACTCCGACTCTGACCCCGGAGACCTCTACCTCCAAGACTCTCGGATTTGTATGGAGCCCGGGCTTCATCACTGGTCTGAATGCCTCGCTGGACTGGTGGAACATTCGGATTGAAAACACGATCGTGGCGGATACGCCGACGGATCTGCTGGACGATTGCTACCTGCGCGGCCTGGAATCTCGTTGCGTCGGATTTACGCGCAATGCGGCAGGTAATATCAGCACACTCTCTTTTGGTTTACGCAACGCGGGTTATGTTGAGACTGAAGGTTTCGACTTTGATCTGAACTACCGTTTTGAAACCCAGTGGGGCAACTTCACAGCAGCGTTGTTGAACACCTATGTGTCCAAGAACGAATTGAAGGCTGATAACACAGTTAATCCTCCGAGCCAGCAGAACGGCTACGGCGGCAACTTCCGCGTACGCTCCAACTTGTCGGTGAATTGGCAGTGGGATGACTGGTCTGTCACCTGGAGCACGCGTTACTTCTCGCGCACCAAGGAACGTTGTTTCTCGGACGACCGCTGCAGCTTGCCGAACTTTAGCGCTCCCGAGTTTCAGGGTTCCATCGTCGGCATGAACGAGCTCGGCTCGAACACGTTCCATGACCTGCAGGTCGCGTATGTCCTGCCTTGGAACGCTACAGTGGCCGTTGGTGCTAACAACATCTTCGAGCATTACTCGGCACCTGCGTATGGCCAGCCCAACTCTGGCTATTCCTATTACGGCGGATACGATATCGGCCGCTTTATGTACATGAAGTACCAGCAGCGCTTCTAATGCAAAAGGATTTCATAGTTTAAAAAACGGCCCCGAAAGGGGCCGTTTTCATATCAATGCGTCGAAGAAAAGCAAACCATCATCGGCCCACCTACCCAGCATTAGCAGCTCTACCCAGGAATCAATGTCTGAATCACATGCTCGACGTAGGATTCGAATTCTTCGCGGGCCTGTTTGGGTTGCTGCAGTTGCAGCGATAACTGCAGGAAGCCGACGTAAGCGGCGTAGGCGAGGCGGGCGCGATGCTGGGCGTCGGTGCGGCTGAGGCCGGCCTGGCGGAACGAGGCGATCAGGTAGTCGAGGCGGCGTTGCGAGACGCGATCGATGACCGGTCTCACGGCCGGGTGGTCGAGTGCCTTGAGCAGTTCGCTGTAGATGACGTGTGGTTTGACTTCGTGGGCGACCAGCTGAAACAGCGCGCGCAGACGGGCGCTGGGATCGGGAACGTCTTCCAGACTGCCGAAGACTTCCTTCTGCTCGAAGATTTCCCAGCGCTCCAGGGCGGCCTGCAACAGGGCGTCGCGCGAGGGGAAATGCCAGTAGAAGCTGCCCTTGGTGACGCCGAGACGACGCGCCAATGGCTCGACAGCGACGGCACCCACGCCTTGTTCGGCGATCAGGTCCAGCGCGGCCTGCGCCCAATCATCCGCGCTGAGGCGATTACCGCGACCGGAACTGGTACGGGGCGTGGTGGGGGTGGATTCGGTGATGTCGTTCATGGCGCGATTTAACCATACGCCTGGGTCAGTTGCAGTATGCATCACAAAAATGACAGACAACTGCCATGATTCAAGGGCTTAACACTCCATACGAGGGAGTATTGACAGCAGGTGTCCTGCATCCATACCATTAGGTATGGTCACATCTCCTTCTACGCTTGCCCCCACTGCGACCATGTCGCGCGTTAGCGCTGGCGACGTGGAGCTGGCCGTGTCGGTACGGGGTGCGCAGCACGCACCAACGGTGCTGCTGGCGCATGGGTTTGGGCAGACGCGGCATGCCTGGGAGGCGACGGCAACCGTGCTGGCGCAGGCCGGTTACCGCGCGCTGTCGTACGACGCACGCGGACATGGCGACTCGGGCTTCAACGAGGCCGATCTGCCCTACTCGCCCACCCAATTCACCGACGACCTGATTGTGTTGGCCGGCGAGCAGCCAGAGCCGCCGGTGCTGGTCGCTGCCTCGATGGGCGGCCTGTTCGGGCTGCTTGCCGAGGCGCGCTGGCCGGGGCTGTTCCGCGCGATCGTGCTGGCCGACATCACGCCGCGTTGGGACACCACAGGCGTGGAGCGCATCCTGCGCTTCATGACCGCGCATCCGGATGGATTTGCCTCGCTGGATGCGGCGGCCGATGCAATTGCCGCGTATCTGCCGCATCGCCCGCGCAAGACTGCACATCAGTTACAGGCATTGCTGCGTCAACGCGCAGATGGCCGTTGGCATTGGCACTGGGACCCGCGCCTGGTCGAAGAACTGGCCGGTCAGGATGCGCAGTTGCAGCAGCACGCCTTGGTGGAAGCCGCAGCGCAGGTGCGTTGCCCGATGTTGTTGATCAGCGGCGGGCGCAGCGATCTGGTCACGCCGGACAACATCACCGAATTCCTGTCGATCGCTCCACATGCGCAGCACGTGCAGCTGGCCGACGCCACGCACATGCTGGCAGGCGACGACAACACCACCTTTACCGCCACCGTGTTGCATTATCTGGACGCACTGCCCTCGGTTGGCACCATTGCAGCGTCCAACATCACCGAGCATGTCACTGGAGCAAGACCATGAGCATCGTTGCACCGTTCCTCCTCGTCATCCTGGCGGCGGGTATCGCTGCCTATCACCGCATGCGCCTTGCCACCTGGGTAGCGATCAGCGCCTGCGTGCTGGTGGCGTGTTGGCTGCTGGGTGCCAATCTCACCGCAACCATCGTCGCCGCCGCACTGGTGGTGCTGGTGTCCGCTCCGGTGCTGTTGCCGTTCCTGCGCAAGCCGCTGCTGACGACGCCGTTGATGGGCTTTTTCCGCAAGGTATTGCCGCCGCTGTCGCAGACCGAGCGCATCGCGTTGGAGACCGGCTCGGTCGGTTTCGAGGGTGAGCTGTTCACCGGCGACCCGGATTGGCAGAAGCTGCTCAACTATCCCAAGCCGCAGTTGACCGCCGAAGAGCAGGCGTTCCTGGATGGCCCGGTGGAAGAGCTGTGCAAGATGGTCAATGACTGGGAAATCACCCACGTCCACGCCGATCTGCCGCCGGAGCTGTGGGACTACATCAAGAAGAACAAGTTCTTCGGCATGATCATTCCCAAACAATACGGTGGGCTGGGTTTCAGCGCGCTGGCGCACCACAAGGTGATTCAGAAGCTGTCGTCGATCTCCAGCGTGGTCAGCTCCACCGTCGGTGTGCCGAACTCGCTCGGCCCAGGTGAGCTGCTGCTGCATTACGGCACCCCGGAACAGAAAGACTATTACCTGCCGCGTCTGGCCGTTGGTGCGGAAGTGCCGTGTTTCGGTCTGACCGGCCCGTTTGCCGGCTCGGATGCGACCTCGATCCCGGACTACGGCATCGTCTGCAAGGGCGAGTGGAATGGCGCCAACGTGCTCGGCGTCAAGCTCACCTTCGACAAGCGTTACATCACCCTGGCACCGGTCGCTTCGCTGATCGGCCTGGCGTTCCGCGCCTATGATCCGGACGGCCTGATCGGCGACAAGAAGGACATCGGTATCACCCTGGCGCTGTTGCCGCGCGAGACCCCGGGAGTGGAAATCGGCCGCCGTCATTTCCCGCTGAACTCCACCTTCCAGAACGGCCCGATCCGTGGCACCGAAGTGTTCATTCCGCTCAGCCAGCTGATCGGCGGCGTGGAGATGGTGGGCAAGGGCTGGAACATGCTCAACGAGTGCCTGGCAGTGGGTCGTTCGATCACCCTGCCCTCCACCGCCAGCGGTGGCGGCAAGTACGCCGCGGTGGTGACCGGTGCGTATGCGCGCATCCGCAAGCAGTTCGGTCTGTCGATCGGCCGCTTCGAGGGCGTGGAAGAAGCGCTCGCGCGGATCGGCGGCAAGGCCTATGCGATCAGTGCGCTGGCACAGGCCACTGCCGCAGCGGTGGACCGTGGCGACGTGCCGTCGGTGCCATCGGCGATCGCCAAGTACCACTGCACCACCATGGGCCGCGAAGTGGTCAGCGACATGATGGATGTGATCGGCGGCAAGGGCATTATTCTGGGGCCGCGCAACTTCGCCGGCCGCGCCTGGCAGGCTGCGCCGATCGGTGTGACCGTGGAAGGCGCCAACATCATGACCCGCAGTCTGCTGATCTTCGGCCAGGGCGCCATCCTGTGCCATCCGTGGGTGATGAAGGAAATGAAGGCGGCGCAGGATCCGGATACGCGCCGCGGTCTGGAAGAGTTCGACCAGAGCCTGTTCGGGCACATCCGCTTCGGCATTTCCAATGCGGTGCGTTCGTTCTGGTTCGGTCTGACCGGTGCGCGTATCGGCGCAGCGCCGGGTGATGCATACACGCGTCGCTTTTTCCGCAAGCTGGATCGCTACTCGGCCAACCTGGCCCTGATGGCCGACGTGTCGATGCTGATGCTGGGCGGCAAGTTGAAGTTCAAGGAGTCGTTGTCGGGTCGGCTGGGCGATGTGCTGAGCCATATCTACATGACCAGCGCGATGCTCAAGCGGTATCACGACGAAGGCGCGCCGGCGGCCGACCAGCCGCTGCTGGCCTGGGCCTTCCACGACAGCGTGCACAAGATCGAGACCTCGCTATCGGCGGCGCTGCGTAACTTCCCGATCCGCCCGGTGGGTTGGCTGATGTGGGTGTTGATCTTCCCGCTGGGCCGTCGTGCCGAAGCGCCGGGCGATCGCCTGGGACACCGTGTGGCATCGATCCTGATGGCCCCGAACGAGGCGCGCGATCGCCTGGCCCAGGGCGTGTTTCTGACCCCGTGCGCCAACAACCCGGGTGGACGCATTTCCAGCTATCTGGCCAAGGCGGTGATGGCCGAGCCGGTGGAACGCAAGTTCCTGAAGGCGCTCAAGACCAAGGGCATCGAATCCCTCGACTTCAGTGCACAGCTCGACGAAGCGGTGGCCGAGGGCGTGCTCACCGTGGACGAGCGCAAGCTGCTGGAAGAGCTGCGCGAGATCATGATGGACACCATCACCGTGGACGACTTCGATCCGCACGAGTTGCGTGCGGCGAGCTTCTACGACAAGCCGCAGGCACAGCAGCCGCGCGAAGCCGCGTAAGGTTCTGGCCGAGGTGATCAGCGACGACGGCGGGCTTTTAGCCCGCCGTCGTTGTTTGCGGGGGCCGCCCATTACCCGGTTACGCTGTGAGCAGATGCGAGCAGCCATGGGCTGCCGACCAGTCAGTCTCAGGTGGCTGTCTTGCAGGCGTGGGCTTGCCCACGAAGCGGCGTGACCGGTGATGCCACATCGCGGGCAAGCCTGCTGACGAGAGGCAAACACCCTGCCAACAGACGCCTCAGTGCGGTAGCCACACCAACCCGAGCGCGATCAACGCGGGCATGGCCTGCACGAAGAAAATGCGGCGGTTGACGCTGTAGGCGCCGTAGCACCCCGCTACCACCACACAGCCCAGGAAGAAGCTCAGCACATCGACCCGTGCCGCCAGCGCGCCCCAGAGCAGACCTGCGGCGAGAAAGCCGTTGTAGAGGCCCTGGTTGGCTGCCAGCACGCGTGTGGCCTGTGCCTTCTCCAATGTGTTGCGGAAGGTCTTCAAGCCCAATGGGTGCGTCCACAGCGCCATCTCCAGCACCAGGATGTAGACATGCAGCAGGCCGACAAGGATGCCGGCGATGATCGCGAACAGGGACATGGCAAGAAAGTCGTGTGGACGTGGCGGCAAGCATAGCCGCGATGCCGCGCCGGCTGTCTGGCAACACGCACAGAGATCGTGCCTTGAACGAGATGACGTCACCAGCGCAGCACTGGCCCACGCGTGATGATCGATGTCGCGTGCTGGTTGTCATCCGCTGGCTGCGGAGTGCGCGCGCAGTCACGGGATAGACACCCCGTACAAGCACTACCACGCGTCAGCACCTGGCCGCCCAACTATGCGCGCGCCATCGCTCCATGGATATCCCGGCAAGGCCGCCATGCGCAGCGACAACACAGCTGCAAGCACGTGACGCGTGTCAGCCCTGCGACTCCGCTGCGCGCCCATCCGCCACACCATCGCGCTCTGCAGGCAAATTGCGTGCTTCGCGCAGCAGGCCAAACGTGCCCAGCGTCATGCCCACTGCCGCCAATAGACCAACCCCGAACACCGCGGTGGAGCCCAAGCCCGATACCAGCTTGTGGATCCACACAAAGCTCAGGTCGCCGCCGCGATAGACCACCGTGTCGATCGCCGCACCGGCCTTGTAGCGCCATTCGCGGCTGACTCGTGTGTACAAGGTTTCGCGCGCCGGCTTGGCCAGTGCAAACTCACTGGAGCGCGTGATCACCTGCACGATGGCGATCATCAGGGGCAATGGCGAGGCTGCCAGTACCGCGTACCCCAAGGTGATGGCCACCCCCGGAATCAGCAGCGCCGGTGCGATGCCGAAGCGCGACAACAGCGCACGCGTCACCAGCAATTGCAGCACCAGTGCGAGCGCGTTGACCGCCAGGTCGATACTGGCGTAGTACGCGGTGCTGGCCGCCGCATCGGTATAGAGCCGCCGCACCAGCGCCGCCTGCTCGTTGTAGAGCAAGGTGCCCACGCCCACGCCGAATAACGTCATCAACGCCAGCCAGCGCAGCAACGGCTCGCGCACGATCAGTTTGAGGCCGCCCAGCACGTCGCCGCCCATCGGCACCTCGCCGGAGTCCAGTTGACGCTCCTGCTCGCGCGCCACCGCCCACAGGCGCAGACGCAGCACACACACCACGCAGACCGTCAGGAACCCGGCCGACACCAGCATCAGGTGCGCAATGCCGATGCGCTCGACCAAGGTGCGAGTGAGGATCGGCCCGAGAAACGCGCCCAGGGTGCCGGCCGCGCCGATATAGCCGTAGTAGTTGCGCGCTTCGGCATTGCTGAAGACGTCGGCCATGAAGCTCCAGAACACCGCCACGGCAAACAGGTTGAAGACCGTGAGCCACAAAAAGAACGCCATCCCGCGCCCTGGCACGCCGCTGTCGAACAGCACGTAGAACAGCAGCAGGGTCGCAATGAAGAACCCGTAGACCAGCGGCAGGAACACGCGCCGCGGATAGCGGCTGACCACCGCGCCGTACACCGGCTGCAGTAGCAGCATGATCAGGAAGGTGCAGGTAAACAGCACCTGCAAGGTGAAGTCCTTGAGCGGCATGCCGTGCGCGGCGAAGAAGCCGATCATGCCGGCCGGAAACAACGCGGCCACATCCGACGATGCACCCATCGCCTCGCGCACCGGACGCAGCACGTAGTAACCGCTGAGCAGGCAGAAGAAATACAGGAACGACCACGCCAGCGGTGGCGAGCTACGCAGCGCAGCGCCCAGACGGCCAGCCGCCGAGCGCGGGGCAAAGGGACGGGTCATGGCGTCAACATCGCCCGTGCGAACGAGCCCGACAACAAGAGCATGGCGGCGGCAGCACCTGACGAAGTAGCGCGCAAGTTAGCCGATGCGGCGCAGCACCACCAGCGGCGGAGGCAGGACGCTGCGACGCGCACGTGGGCTGCCCCGGCACGGCACTTGCAACCTTCTTCGCATGCACCCTGCGTGGCGTCGCCACGGCCCTGAGCAGCCCGATTTCTGAACCCAAATCGTCAATAGGATCAACATGATGCCCATTCATCTTCCGGCAGTTTGTGCTATTGCGAAGCGCGGGGCTAGAATCGCTCCAAGCAGTGGAACAGGCGGGACAACCATGACAGTAATGCGCAGGCGCCGACGGTTCCGTCCGTTGGCCATCGGGCTGCTCGGGGCGTTATTGCCTCTGGCCCTCTCTTCCACGGCACAGACGCCCGCGCCCACCGCTTATGCGCTGCAGCCGGCGACCGTCGCGCAGTCGCCCACCGCCCCGCTTCCATATCGCACCTCGTTGCCGGCCAGCAGCGTGTTGGCGCCGGCCGCCGGCTTCGACGTGGCGGCATTCGAATCGATGGCCGACCAGTTGACCTACGGCAACCGCGTGCCCGGCATGGCGATGGCCATCGTGCAGGGCGGTAAGGTGCTCAGCGCGCGCGGCTATGGCGTCACCGACGTCAATCACCCGCAACCGGTCGATGCGCATACCGTGTTCCGCCTGGCGTCGCTGTCCAAGGCCTTCGCCGGCACCATGGCGGGCCTGCTGGTCAACGATGGCGTGTTGCGTTGGGACAGCAAGGTGGTCGACTACGTGCCCGGCTTCCAGCTGAGCGACAACGTCGCCACCCGGCAGCTCACTGTCGCCGAGGTGCTCAGTCATCGCGTCGGCCTGACCCGCAATGCCTACGACCGCGATATCGAATCCAACGTCGACTATTACTCGCTGAGCCACAAGCTGGCTGCCGCGCCGCTGCGGTGTGCGCCAGGCGATTGCTATGCGTATCAGAACGTGGCCTTCAGTCTGGTCGGCGATGTGGTCTTCGCCGCCTCCGGCAGTTTTTACGAGCAATCGGTGGAGCGCCGCATCTTCAAGCCGCTCGGCATGAACGATGCCAGCATGGGTCTGGCCGGCATCCAGGCCAGTCCGCATTGGGCACGCCCGCACGTGCGCAGCCGCAACGGCTGGGTGTCGCTCACGCCCAAGCCCACTTACTACCGTCTTGCTCCTGCTGCCGGCGTCAATGCCAGCGCCAGCGACATGGCGCAATGGCTGCTTGCACATACCGGCCATCGCACCGACGTGTTGCCTGCGCCGCTGCTGGCGACATTGCACGCGCCACTGATTTCCACGCCGGGTGAAATGCGTTCGGGTTGGCGCCACGAGCGCGTGGACGCGGCCAGCTACGCGCTGGGCTGGCGCGTGTTCGACTATGCGGGCCACCAGGTGGTCTTCCATGCCGGTGCGGTGCAGGGTTACCGCGGCCTGGTCGCGTTGCTGCCCGAGCGCGACGTCGGCATCGCCATCATGTGGAATGGCGAAAGCGGCCTGCCCTCCGGCATGCTGCCGACCATTCTGGACCGCGCCCTCGGTTTGCCGGCCAAGCGGTGGCTGGATATCGATGTGGACGGCGACTTCGGCAGCGAGAACATGCTGGCAGAGAAGGCCGACCCAGCTGGCAAGGGCGCATCGTCCGGCAAGTCGGTGGCATCTCCGCGCTAAGGCGAAGCGCCAGCACCGTAGCGGTGCATGCTGAAACACAGGCGGCCTTGGCCGCCTGTGTTGTTTCTGATCGCTGAGTCTGTGGGTGGTTTGAACGCCCTGGCGCCAGGCGTGTGCTGGGCAGCGTGCTTGGGGCGTGCTTGCCGTGCTCGGCGTGCATTAGACCAACGCTGCAACGCGATACTGCATCTGCGGCACACCGCTGGGCTTGGTTCGTCGCCGCTGCACGTCGTCTTTGCATGTAGAGAGTGGATGCGGTTGCTGGGCAGCGGATCGACGCGAGAGGTGCAGGCGCCTTGATCACGCCTTCTTCGTGCGAAGACGCCGGCTCGCAGGCGCCGTCAGGCTGCCGCACGCGTCATTGCTGGATCCACACCACCCTGCACCACAACGTGCCGGACCAAGAGCGGCTAACAATACGTCGCGAACAGTCGTTGGGTGGGTGTGGACGGCTTACTCAGAACCGGAGTGGACGTGTGGTCCATGCGGCACCGAGCACCGGCCGCGCCCGCCTGGCGGTGAGCACAGTCGTGTTGTTAGCTGCTCTAAATCATCTGGCGGTCGCGTGGTCGGGAGACGGGCGTCGGGCAGTGCGAAGGCGGCGAACTGTCATTGCATCCAGCTGACCAATGGCCCAGGGAATCGGACTGGACAAGTGGTGGCCGAACTATCCCTCCGGAACGCCGATACCGATGCCGATATCGATACGGGTTGGAAGCATCGCCGCCTCAACGCAAGTGCAGCCTTGGGTGATGCATCGGACGCGTCAATGCGTCGCGCAACATTACCTTTTGAGAAGCTCTAGGCGTTGGCGTTGGCGTTGGCGTTGGCGGTTGGCTACAGCTCCGGACCGTGCCACCCCGCGAACCACGCCGCCTCGATGACGGTCGGCATTCGCGCACTGCATCGGACGTGGTCACGGAGCCGCGCAATAAAAAAGCTCCCTCCCCGCTGGGCGTCGGGGAGAGAGCTCGATGTTTACGGCGATCGGGTGTTGCAGATCAGATCAGCGGTGCCGGAGTTGCGGGCAGCGCGACCGGAGCGGCCTTCTTCTTGCGAGCGGCCGGCTTCTTCTTGGCGACCTTCTTCACAGCAGGCTTCTTGGTAGCAGCCTTCTTGGTGGCGGACTTCTTGGTCGCCTTCTTCGCGACTGCCTTTTTGGCAGTTTTCTTCACTACTTTCTTGGCGGCCTTCTTGACGGCCTTTTTGGCGGCAGTCTTCTTGGTCGCCTTCTTTGCGGTCTTCTTCACTGCCTTCTTGGCGGCAGTCTTCTTGGTTGCCTTCTTGGCAGTCTTCTTCACTGCTTTCTTGGCGGTTGCCTTCTTGGCAGTCTTTTTGACGGCCTTCTTGGCAGCAGTCTTCTTCACTGCTTTCTTGGCAGTTGCCTTCTTAGCGACCTTCTTGGTCGCCTTCTTGGCGGCGGTCTTCTTCACTGCCTTTTTGGCGGTGGGTTTCTTTTTCGCAGCTTTTTTAGTGGCCATGTAATTGGCTCCTCGTCAGTGAACTATGGAGGTGAAACGCCCAGTTGAACCAAACCCCGCGTCGGCATGCCGTCGTCGGGTACCGTCCGCAGGTAATGCGCGACGGGACGGATACAGAAACACCCGCATCGAACGGCGACACGGGTGCGTAGTCGAAACGACAACTGCTTTTTTGGAGAGAAGCGGACCCGACTCCACCATTGAGTGTGCTTCGGTGGACGTCTTGAACAAGCGTGTCGGCTCGATGTCGATTCTGCTCACTCTCTTTCGCAGCAATGTCTGCTGGGCGAAACCTAATCACGCTTTTTTTTACTGTCAACACTCTTTTGCATTTTTTTTTCAGTCGACCATCGCCACGTTCGCCATCGACGTCCGGCAAATGCACCGCGCGCGGCAAGCTGGATGGGTTGGAAGCGCGCGCCCACGCAACAGTGTTAGCGAAAAAGCACTTCTTTTCCGCTGTTTTCTTCAAGCGCTCTAAATCCGCACGATGCAGGGCGCGGTAACGCTGCGACGATGTGCTGCGCGTTGCGGCATCGCTTGCCGCCTGTCCGCCAGCTGAAAATTTTTTATCCGACAACTCCGCTTCGGACGTCGTACGAGCAGAAATGCGCAAACTTATTGCGCCGTTCGATCGCCATGCAGGTGCGCTTGCGCATCGCCGACAGCGTGTTGCGCAACGTCGATCGGTCATCGATGCATGTTGCGAGCGTCGAATTTTTTTTCACCGAGTACACCCCAGACCCTCACGAGCGACTCACGTCAGAAATCCGGCGCACCGGGATGCAGGCGGTTGTGCGGCGACAGATCGCGCATGGATGCCTCCACGCGCATCGCGTCAGCGCATCGCCAACCGCCCTTCAAGCCTGCGAGTGTCAGCACCGTGCAGGTGGCTGCCCAACCGCCCCCTCGATCTCGATCTCGAACGCACACCGCACGGCGGCGACGCGCCAAAAAAAATGGCCGCTCTGAGAGCGGCCATCGGTGCGCAGCAGGGAAGACGGACTCAGTGGTCGTCGTCTTCGAGCAGCTCGGCGTAGTCGTCGGGCGACAGTAGATCGTTGAGCTGCTCCTTGTCGTCGAGTTCGACAACGAAGATCCAGCCCTCGCCATAGGCGTCTTCGTTGATGGTTTCCGGCTTGTCGCTCAGCGCGCCGTTGACCTCGACCACGGTGCCGCTGACCGGGCTATAGACATCGGATGCGGCCTTGACCGACTCGACCACCGCTGCGCCGTTGCCGACCTGCACGGTGTCGCCGACGCTCGGCAGCTCGACGTAGACCAGGTCGCCCAGCAAGCCCTGCGCGTGGTCGGAAATACCGACGGTCACGCGGCCGCTGCTTTCGACACGGGCCCACTCGTGGGATTTGAGGAACTTGAGGTCGCCAGGAATCTCGCTCATGGGTGTGCTCCGGGGAAACTGGGGTTGGGGACAGGTGGTTAGTTTAGACCGCGCGACAAGACAGGTGCACGCATGTCGGTATGGCTGGGTTGCATGCGGTGACAGGAGGCCGGCCGACGGCGACCGGCGTCATGCGACTCAGTCACCAAGAACGCCGGGCTGCGCCTGACCGTCGCGCACGAACGGAAACTTCACCGCGCGCAACGGGACCTGCTTGCCGCGAATGTCCACGCGCAGGTCGTCGATGCTGCCGGCCGGCACGCGTGCGAATGCGATCGCCTTGCCGAGCGTCGGCGAGAAGGTGCCGGACAGGATCTCGCCTTCGCCGCTGACGGTGAACACGCTCTGGCCGTGGCGCAGCACGCCCTTCTCATCCATCACCACGCCGATCAGCTGACGCGGCGCGCCCTGCGCCTTTTGCGTTTCGAGCACGGCGCGACCGATGAAGTCGCGGCCTTCGTCCAGGGTGATCGTCCACGCCAACGCAGCCTCATAAGGAGTGACCGCGTCGTCCATGTCCTGCCCATAGAGATTCATGCCCGCTTCCAGACGCAAGGTATCGCGCGCACCCAGACCGGCCGGCTTGACGCCCTGCGCGAGCAACGCATTCCAGAACGCGACCGCCGCGTCCTGCGGCAACACGATTTCGAAACCGTCTTCGCCGGTGTAGCCGGTGCGCGCAACAAACAGGTCGATGCCATCGCGCGAGCGCGTCTGCAGTGCGGCGAAACGGCCGAGCTTGCTCGCTGCCGTGGCGTCGGCCGGATCGACCAGTTCGATGACCTTGGCGCGTGCGTTGGGGCCCTGCACGGCGATCATCGCGAAGTCGCCGCGCTCTTCCACGCGTACCTCGAAGCGTGCGGCCTGTTCGCCGATCCACTGCAGATCCTTTTCGCGGGTGGCGGCGTTGACTACCAGACGGAAAAAATCTTCGGTCATGAAATAGACGATGAGGTCGTCGATCACCCCGCCCTGCGGATTGAGCATGCAGGTGTACAGCGCCTTGCCGGACACCTTGAGCTTGTCCACCGAGTTGGCGAGCAGGTAGCGCAGGAACTCGCGCACGCGTGCGCCGTGCAGATCGACCACGGTCATGTGACTGACGTCGAACATGCCGGCGTCGCGACGCACCTGATGGTGTTCGTCCAGCTGCGAGCCGTAGTGGATCGGCATGTCCCAACCGCCGAAGTCGACCATCTTGGCGCCGAGCGCGCGATGGGTGTCGTTGAGGATGGTCTTCTGGGTCATGGGCGCCGGTCCAAGGGAAAGATGCCCATTATCGCTGCCTGGCCATGCTTGCGGGTAACCGCGTCACTGCGCAAACGCAGCACCGGCCCAACCGTGCAATTGGGCACAAGCACGCCGCACTGCAGCAATGTGCGGCCGGGCTGCTCGCCTTGCTTGTCGATCAGCTGGTGGCTTGCACCTGCAAGGTCATGCCATCGACGCCGACGATGCGCACCGGCGCGCCGGCGGGCAGATCCGGACCACTGACCACCCAGAACGCATCGTCGACCTTGGCGCGACCGCGGCCATCGTGGATGGCTTGATCGAGCAGCACACGACGGCCGATCAATTGCTCGGCACGTTTGTTGAGCAAGGGGCGATCGCTCTGCCGCCCCTTGCCGCGGAACCAGGTGCGATAGACCTGCACCGACACAAAGCTGAGCACGACGAACGCCACAATCTGCACCAGCAGCGACATGCCCGGCAGCGCCAGCACGAGCACGCAGACGGCGGCGGCGGCAATCCCCATCCACAGCAGAAACGCGCCGGGCACCAGCGTCTCTGCGGCGATCAACAGCAGCGCCAGCACCGCCCAGATCACAACGTCCCAGCGCATGGCTCAGCCTCCCGCGCGCGGCGGCATCGGCGGCATGCGTACGGCTGGCGCGTCGGGCTTGCCCATCGCTTCCTTGGCCAGCTCGGCGATACCGGCGAGCGAGCCGATGATGCCGCTGGATTCCATCGGCATCAGCACGAACTTCTGGTTGGGCGCGGTGGCCAGTGCCTTGAACGCCTCCACATACTTTTGTGCGACGAAGTAATTGATTGCCTGCACGCTGCCGTTGGCGATCGCATCGGACACCACCTGGGTGGCGCGGGCTTCGGCCTCGGCCAGACGCTCGCGGGCCTCGGCGTCGCGGAAGGCGGCTTCCTTGCGGCCTTCGGCTTCGAGCACGGCCGCCTGCTTCTCGCCCTCGGCGCGCAGGATCTCCGATTGACGCGAGCCTTCGGCTTCCAGGATCTGCGCGCGCTTTTCGCGCTCGGCCTTCATCTGCCGCGCCATCGAATCGATCAGATCGCGTGGCGGCTGGATATCGCGAATTTCGATTCGCGTGACCTTGATGCCCCATGGGTTGGTGGCCTGGTCCACCACGCTCAGCAACTGCGCATTGATGGTTTCGCGCTGGCTCAGCGATTCGTCCAGATCCATCGAACCGATCACGGTACGGATATTGGTTTGCACCAGCGCGATGCTGGCGATCTCCAGATTGGAGACTTCATAGGCGGCCTTGGCGGCATCCAGCACCTGGAAGAACACCACACCGTCCACGCGTACCACCGCGTTGTCCTTGGTGATGACGTCCTGGCTGGGCACGTCCAGCACCTGTTCCATCATGTTGATCTTGCGGCCCACGCCATAGACCACCGGCACCAGAAAGTGCAGACCCGGACTCAGGGTGTGGGTGTAGCGGCCGAAGCGCTCCACCGTCCACTGAAATCCCTGCGGCACCATACGCACGGTCTTGAACAACACGATGACGCCAGCGACCAGAACGGCCATGGCCAAAAACGAAGTCGGAAACATGTGCATCCCCTTGCATATGACGAGTCAATCCTTGCAGCAGTATGCACCCGCGCTGCCCGTCGCCGGCTTGGGGATGCAGTGCAGGAATGCGCTCGCGACCATTACCGCGTCGGGCAGCAAGCGCCTCGGCGTGCGCGGATCACACGACCGCCAGGCTCAGACGTTGCGCGGCGCGAACATGATGACGGCCATGCCGAGCAGACAGCAGGCGGCGCCGAGCAGGTCCCATCGCGTCGGAGTGATGCGGTCCACCCACCACAACCACAGCAAGGCACTGGCGATATAGACCCCGCCATAGGCGGCATACACGCGTCCGCTGGCAGCCGGATGCAGACTCAACAGCCACACGAAGATTGCAAGGCTCAGCGCGCTGGGCAGCAGCAGCCACACGCTGCCGCCTTTGCGTAGCCATAGATAAGGAAGGTAGCAGCCGACCAGTTCGGCCATGGCGGTGGCGACGAACAGCAACAGTGTGGTCAGCGCGGCGCTCATGCGCCGGGCACGGCGCCGGCATCCGGCACCGCAGCGGCGGATTCGTCGCGCTTGACCTGTTGCCACAGCGCTTCCTGCGCGCCCAGCGACAACCCATCCAGCGTGGTGCCCTGCGCGTGTGCCTGCGCTTCCATCGCACGGAAGCGCCGTTCGAATTTCAGATTGGCATGCCGGAGCGCGGCACCCACATCGACCTTGGCGTGTCGCGCGAGATTGGCGCAGACGAACAGCACATCGCCCAGTTCGTCTTCGAGGCGCGCCTGATTGTCGGCCACCGGGCCGCGGGCGAATTCCACCCGCAGCTCCTCGATTTCTTCCTGCAGTTTTTCCAGCACCGGCGCCGGGCCGGGCCAATCGAAGCCCACCCGCGCCGCGCGCGACTGCAACTTGGTGGAACGCTGCCACTCGGGCAGTCCGCGCGCGATGCCGGCCAGCGCAGAGTCGTCCTGGTGTCCTGCGGCACGGCGTTCTTCGCGCTTGATCTGGTCCCAGTTGGCGCTCACCGCCTGCGCATCGTCCGCGGTTTGCGCCGCGAACACATGCGGGTGCCGGCGCACCAGCTTGTCGCTGAGTGTGGCGACCACGTCGGCAAAGTCGAACGCGCCCTGTTCGGACGCCATCTGCGCATGGAAGACCACCTGCAGCAGTAGGTCGCCCAACTCGTCGCGCAGCCCGGGCAGGTCGTTGCGATCGATCGCGTCGGCGACCTCGTAGGCTTCTTCGATGGTGTACGGCGCGATGGTGGCGAAGCTCTGCTCCACATCCCAGGGGCAACCGTGCTCACGGTCGCGCAGGCGCGCCATCAACTGCAGCAGGCGGTGGATATCGCCGGTGGGCGGAGTCTGGAGCATGGTGTATTCCTGGAGCGATGTTGGAAGGCGCATCCGCGGCGAGAGCGCTGACGCAGTGCGGCATTGCGCATGGCAGCAACCACCGCACGCGATGCCGCCGCAGTGTACCGGTCAGCCAATCAGGACCTTGCGCATCCGCGTTGCCTGGCGTGCGACACGCGCACGGCAGGCGGGCATGCTCAGGCCAGCCAATCGCGCCAAGGCAGACTGGGATCGCCCAGCGCGATGAAGTCGCCATTGAGCAAGGTGTCGCGGCGGTTGTAGCGGAACGGCTTGCCGGAACCGCCAGCCAGCAGCACACCGCCGGCGGCGTGCAACACGCATTGGCCGGCCGCGGTGTCCCATTCGGAGGTGGGGCCGAAGCGCGGATAGACATCCAGGTCGCCTTCAGCGATGCGGCAGAACTTCAACGACGAGCCTTGCGCCACCACGTCGATCTCCCCCATGCGCTCCAGCGCGGCCGCAGTGCGCGCGTCGCGATGCGAGCGGCTGGCAGCGACCCGCAAGGGTGTGGCGGCCGGTGTGCGGGTGTGCAGCATCTCGTCGCGGTCGCCGTCGCGGCGGAACGCGTTCTCGCCGCGTGCGGCGTACCAGACCCGGCCATCGACCGGTGCCTGCACCACACCCAACACCGGCGCGCCCATGTGGATGAGGGCGATGTTGACGCTGAACTCGCCGTTGCGTTTGACGAACTCGCGGGTGCCATCCAGCGGATCGACCAGCCAGTAGCTGGTCCAGTACTGCCGCTCTTCCCAGGCCACGTGCGCGGATTCTTCCGACAGCACCGGCACGTCGGGCGTGACCCGACGCAGGCCATCGACGATGACGCGATTGGCAGCCAGGTCGGCCTGGGTCAACGGACTGGCGTCGTCCTTGATCTCGACCGCGAAGTCCTGCGCGTACACCTGCATGATGGCCTCACCCGCTTCGCGGGCAATAGCGATCACGGTTTCGCGCAGCTCCATCGGGATACGGATCATGGGTTGCGCTCCAGCCACTCGCGCGCAATGAACAGGGCGGCCAGCGAGCGGCCTTCGGAGAAATCGTCGCGCAGCATCAATTCGTCCAGACGAGCGATCGGCCAGGGCACCACTTCCATCTCTTCCGGCTCATCGCCGACCAGGCGCTCGGGGTAGAGGTCGCGCGCCAGCACCAACCAGGATTGGTGACTCATATAAGTAGGAGCGAGCGTCATCGCGCGCAGCACCTGAACCTGGCGCGCGCCGTAGCCGGCCTCTTCCTTGAGCTCGCGGTCGGCCGCCTGCTCCGGCGTCTCGCCGGCATCGATGCGCCCCTTGACCAGACCCAGCTCGTAGCGGTGCACGCCGGCGGCGTACTCGCGCACCAGCAGCACGGTGGTCGCATCGAGCATCGGCACCACGACCACGGCACCGTGACCCTGGCTGAGTTGCCGTTCGTAGAGACGGCGCTGCCCGTTGGAAAACTCCAGATCCAGTTGCTGGCGACGGAACGGCCCGTCGCCCAGATCGGTGATCTTGTGGATGGTCGGCAGACGCGGGCTCATGCGTGGCACGCAGCCGCGGAGCGGACCGATAGAATAGGCAGATGCATCGACATGTTCATGAGCCCGAAATCCTAGCAGACCCTGCAGCCTCCGAAGCTGCCGAACATTGGCGGCAACGCGATCTTGCGGTGCTGTGGCACCCGTGCACACAGATGCGCGAGCATCCACACACGCTTCCGCTGGTCCCCATCGCCGGTGGCCAGGGTGCGTGGCTGATCGGTCACGATGGCCGTCGCTATCTGGACGCGGTCAGCAGCTGGTGGACCAACCTGTTCGGCCATGCCGAGCCGCGTATCGGCGCGGCCATCGCGCAGCAGGCCGGCACACTGGAGCAGGTGATGCTGGCCGGCTTCACCCACGCGCCGGCAGTGCAGCTGGCCGAGCGCCTGCTGGCGATTGCGCCGCGCCAGCCCGACCGCGCACCGCTGTCCAAGGTGTTCTATGCCGACAACGGCTCGGCCGGCGTCGAAGTGGCCTTGAAAATGGCCTTCCATTATTTCCACAACCGTGGCGAGCATCGCCGCACGCGTTTCATCGCATTGGAAAACGGGTATCACGGCGAAACCATCGGCGCACTGTCGGTCGGCGACATCCCGTTGTATCGGCGCGTGTATGCACCGCTGTTGTTGCAATCGCTGTTTGCACCGTCGCCCGACGCCTACCTGGCCAAGCCGGGCCAGAGCGCGGAAGACTACGCACTGCAGGCGGCCGATGCGCTGCAGGTACTGTTCGAACAGTCACCGGGCGAAATTTGCGCGTTGATTCTGGAACCACGTGTGCAATGCGCCGGCGGTATGCGCATGTATCACCCGGCGTATTTGCGCCGTGCGCGCGCATTGTGCGATGCGCATGGCGTGTTCCTGATCGCCGACGAGATCGCCACCGGCTTCGGACGCACCGGCACCCTGTTCGCCTGCGAACAGGCCGGCGTGATGCCCGATCTGCTGTGCCTGTCCAAGGGATTGACTGGCGGCTTCCTGCCGCTGTCGGCGGTGCTGGCCACGCAGCAGTTGTACGACGCGTTTCTGGACGATTCGCGCGAGCGCGCGTTTCTGCATTCGCATAGCTATACCGGCAACCCACTGGCGTGCGCGGCGGCATTGGCGACGTTGCAGATCTTCGCAGACGACGACGTGATTGCGCGTAACCAGCACACCGCCGCGCGCATGAGCGCCCTCGCTGCGCAGATCGGCGAGCACAGCGCGGTGGCGGACGTGCGCCAGGCCGGCATGATCGTGGCCTTCGAGTTGACTAAGGGCGGCGACAAACGTACCCCATTCCCCGCCGCAGCACGGGTTGGATTGAAGGCGTATCGCGCGGCGCTGGAACGCGGCGTGGTGCTGCGCCCGCTGGGCGACGTGCTGTACTGGATGCCGCCGTATTGTGTGGATGAGGCGCAATTGGCCTTGCTTGCCGCAACCACCCGTCACGCCATCGACGAGGCCGTCGCATGCGCCTGACCCGGTCCCATGTTGCATTGCCGCTGCAGTGCGACCAGGAAGTGGCCCTCCCCGAAGAGTCCGCCAATCATCTGCTGCGCGTGTTGCGCTTGCGCGAGGGCGATGCCTGCATCCTGTTCAATGGCGATGGCAGCGACTACCACGCGCGCATCACCGTGGCTGGCAAGCGCGAAGCGCGTGCGCTGGTCGAGCGTGCGGAAGCGCTGTCCAACGAATCGCCCTTACGCATCACGCTGCTCCAGGGCATCGCGCGCGGCGAAAAAATGGACCTGATCCTGCAGAAAGCCACCGAGTTGGGCGTGGCCGCCATCGTGCCGGTCAACGCCGAGCGCACCGAGGTCAAGCTCGATGCAGCGCGCATGGAAAAACGCATCGCGCATTGGCGCAGTGTGGTGGTGTCGGCCTGCGAACAATCCGGCCGCGCACGCGTGCCGACCGTCGCCGCGCCACAGGGCTTGCAAGAGGCCGCGCAGGCCAGCGACCCGCAGGCGCGACGGCTGACCCTGGACCCGCAGGGCGAGCATCGCCTGTCCACCCTGAGTGCCGATGTCGAGCAGGGGCTTATCGTGGCGATCGGGCCGGAAGGCGGCTGGTCGCCACGCGACCGCGCCACGCTCGCCGCTGCCGGTTTCACCGGCCTGCAATTAGGTCCACGCATCCTGCGCACCGAGACCGCCGGCCTGGCCGCCATCGCCGCGTTGCAGGCGCGGTTCGGGGACCTGTAGGTTCGAGGACGTGCAGGACATCGCGGCTGCTGACGCGGAGTGCGGGTAGTGTCGCGCCTCGTGTGACCGAACGATTGGCGATCCCCCACGGTGGCGGGCAACCCACGTGGGAGCGCACCTGGGCGCGAGAAGCCTTACCGGTAAAGCCCCGTCGCGCCCAGGTGCGCTCCTACGGAATGCGGCGATGCGATTGCCGGTAGGCCCGATACAGCACGAGTGGAATTACTGCAAAGACGCACGACGCCCGACCAATGCGTAGGAGCGCACCAGGGCGCGAGAAGCGTTATCGGTAACGCCCTATCGCGCCCAGGTGCGCTCCTACGGGGTGTGGCGATGCGATTGCCGATAGGCCCGATACAGCACGAGTGAAATTACTGCAAAGACGCACGACGCCCGACCAA
>NZ_JAVTIK010000008.1:0-205154 GCF_031843525.1 Xanthomonas sp. WCS2018Noco2-27
GAGTAGTTTGCATGGACAGACTCAATTCCAGTCGACGAGCCTGGCTCAACCTTTTCGCGACAGCACGTCCTTGAGCGCGTGGTGATCCAATGTCAACTCGGCATACATGCGCTTCATCCGGGCCAACTCGGCTTCCACATCCTTCAGATGCCGCAACTGCGACACCTCCATGCTGGCGTACTTGGACTTCCAGACGTAATAGGTCGGCTCGCTGATCCCGTGCTTGCGGCAGGTCTCGCCAACCCTTGCACCGGCCTCGACTTCTTTGAGGATCCGAACCATCTGTTCTTCGGTGAACTTCGACTTCTTCATACAGAGCTCCTTGGGATGGAACTCTACTTCCAAGTGGATCGAGTTAACGAGGACGCTTCAGCCTCAGCGGCCTATGGCTGGAACAAGCTGGGCGTTGCCATCGGCACCAAGCTGCGCACCACTGCAAGCGCGGGGAGGGGGGGGGTTCCGGTGGAGCGGTTGTAGCGTCCAGCGACAAGCGGAGTTAGCCGTGGAGAGGGGCAAGCGATACGATGCAGCATGTTAGCCGCAAGGGGCGGCTAAATGGCCTCATGCTCTTCGAAGCCTACTTCCGTTAAACGTTAGCTTTAGCTTCACACTTTTAGGAGAGATACGGTGCCCCTTGCAAACGATCGAGTGCGCTTTGCAGTTATGGCACTGGCTATTTGCCTGATTGTAGGCTGCAGCATGCAACAACCTCCCGCAAATACACCCATCGCAAAGGAGCAGTCAGGTATGCAATCCGCAGTGCCATTCACGCGAAGCTTGCCTTCGCACGACGGCGAAGAAATGGTGCTTGAGTTCGCGGTGCCTGCTCTGCCGGACGATACGAATCCGCCGATCTCTGTCGGTGTTCTACTGACTGGAAGTGACACCGACGCGGTGGCAGATGTCGCTGAGCGTCTAGTGCGCGCTGATGTCGTTGCAGTCGTTCATCTGGAGCACACTGAGCAGGCCGGGTCGGTCCCGGTGGAGCTGCTACGCAGCCAGCGTGTCGGAAGAGAGCAAGAGAAGCCCGTCACGATCGCAGTAGACGGTATTGCAGAGGGATTGTTCGCGCTCAATGCGGATGTTGCGACAATGGAAAATGCCGGATTGCCCCCGAGGGGTATGGTTTCAGAGGAGCTTGCATTCGCTTATAGCACTTCCCTCCCGTCTGGTCGCTATCGTCTTCGGTTGCGTATTGATCAGAATCGGCAGGTTTTAGTGGACGCTAACGCGCAGCTACTCATTGCTTACACTCACAAAGCAAAATAGGTGTGCATGACATGGATGATCACGACAAGCGCTACACCGTTACCATTTATGTCGCTTCGGCAGGTACCCCGCTCTTGATCAGCGGCGGAAACTCAATGGCCGGTCACATGTATTACGCGGTGAGTGATGGCGCGGAAGTTAATAGCTATGGATTTGCTCCCGCGAAGCATGGTGAGTCAAGTGGGCCAGGAAAGGTCTTCAAAGACGATGCCAGGAATTATAAAGATCCTTATTATTCGCGCACGATGGAGATCAATCAGTCGCAATACGAGAAGCTAAAAGAATTTGGCAGGTCGCCGGCGAAGCATAATTTTAATATGGAGTACGGCGGTGCTTCCAATAGCTGCATCGACTTCACTTGGGGTGCGTTGAACTATGCGGGATTGCACCGCACCACCAAGCAGGGGGTCGACAAGGATTTTGAGGGCGCGCTTAAGCCTGTAGGAAATGTTGATGAAATCAAGAGCATCCATGCTCCGATGCCGAACAGTGAGTTGAACAAAGAGCACAGCAATCCTAAGCCGCCTCAGCTTTTCTGGCAGAAGGTGATTGGAGATGCGCAGGCGCCAGGGGATCAGAGATCTGCAGGCGATGCTAACGCAACCGCCGCGAACCAACAGCCTCGTGACCCACTTCATCACCAAGCAGAGCAGGCCGTTCGCCGCCTTGAATAGGGCCTCGGTCGAGAGTACGACGATAACAGTGCCAGGCTGGCAGCAAGCAGCGCACATCTGGCCAAAGAGCACGGGCTGTCGCGGATCGATCATGTCGTGCTGAGCGAGAACACCAAGTCCGTGCAGCAGGGCGAGAATGTCTTCGTTGTCGAAGGCGCGTTGAACGATCCCGCTCACAAGATGGCGCATATGAAGACGAGCGAGGCGATAGCGCAGCCCGTCGAGCAATCCTTGGCGCAATTGCAGGCCTTGGGCGAAACGCAGCGCCAACAGCAATCCCAGCAGCAGGAGCAACAGCGAGAGCAGTCGATTGCGCCTCAACACCGGATGGTGTGAGGCCTAGTGCAATTTGTCTGGGGCTCTTACACGCTCCGTCAACCGCACGCTGTAGGGAGGTAGGCGAGGTGCTGTGCCGGCTGGCCGCTTCTGGTAAAACATCGCTCTACCGCAGGAAGGAGCCGCGCCGTATGCCATTCGCTATCTTCCGTTCTTACGTTTCGGCATCGGCCGTAGTGGTCGTTGCTACCTTTGCAGGATGCGCCATGACCGAGCCGCCGATCTCAAACAAACAGTTTTCCGAGCATGTTGTGACGCTGCTGGCCGGCAAGGATTCGGCTGTGGTCGAAGCCGGCAAGTTGACCGATTTTCCTTGGAAGACGCTGTGCTTCGAGCGCGATGACAGCCTGTTGCTGAAGTTCGATCGCGACGGAGAGACATCCGTGCTGCCGTTGCCTTATGAAGAGTTCTTCGTGGACGAGGCGCATGTGGCCAATTCCCTGGAAGATAGCTGTGTCACGCCATCCGATCGCATCCTGATCAAGAAGAAGTATCCGGGCTATCAAGGGCCTATCGAGTTTCAGAAGGCAGCGCAGGGAGGCTAAGCCATGGTCGATATCACCGATCCAAAAGGTGCAAAGCGGGAGATTGAGCAGGAAGCGTATCGGCACTACGAACAGTTGAGCGGCACGACGTTGGCAAGGCGTCCCGATGGCACGTTCCAGTCACAGGGGCACAACGATCAGCTCGATGCCTTTCGGCATGCGTATACCAGTGGCCGTGTCACCCAACTTGCGTTAGGTCAGCAGTGGATCGCACGCAAGTTTGGGGATGATGCCGAGATTGGGCCGGCCCATCCAAATGATCCCTACGAACATCGGATGGATCTATGGAACAACGAAGCCGGCCGCCGGCTCGGCGATCAGACCTCCGGGCAGGATGCATTGGCACGACAAGCCTATGACGCGCTGCGTCACGGCGATCTGGCGACCGGTTTGAACGATCCGCGGCTCAGGCAGCTGTTTCCCGACGATCCACGCCTTGCGCGCCCCCAGGGAGATCCCGAACGGGACCTTGTGACCAGCAGCGATGTTGACCGGATCAACAAGGATGTATCGCGCCTGCAGGACCAGGCGCATGACAGGTTTCCAGATACGCATCCGGACCGTGCGTATTTCAATACGTTGCGGGGGCAGCTGCCTGCATCGGTGTCCGATACCAAGGTGGCCGAGGTCATGATTGCCGCAAAGCAGGCGGGTATGGAACGGGTTGACCAGCTCGCCGGCGCCGTTCTGCGTGACGACCACATCTTCGTCTCTGGCAAGACGCCAGGATTTCGTGCACAGGTAGACGCGAACACGCCGGCACCTGATATGCGGCAGAGTGTTTACACCGCCGATCAGCACAACGCCGTCCAGGCTTACGACCAAGCGCAATCGCAGGCGACACAACAAGCACCTGCGCCTGGACGCTAGGCGGCCCAGTGGGAGGCTGGTGGTGCTGCCGACGTGTTGCCTTCGACGGCTGAATCATCAAGGGGACGCCGGTGCGCGCCGGCTGATGCGTGATGTCTGGCTCCGGTAATGGTCACCGCATGACGCTCACCGCAATGCCGCCCGCACCGTCTGCAACGAGGTGGCAAACAGATCGACGGCGCGCTTGCCGTCGTTGTCTTTGATGGTCTTGTCGGCACCCCTGGCCACCACGAGCACGTAATTGGGCGCGCTCTCGTCATTGCTTTCCTGTTCGGCGGCGTAGTGCAGCAGGGTGCGGCCCCGCGCGTCGCGGGCGTTGATGTCGATGCCCCGGCTCAGCAGAAAGTCGAGAAAGGCCACTTCCTTTGGAAACGTGTGGCGTGGTAACCAGTGATGGGAGGTGAGGTTATGCAACAGGGTTTGCTGGCCCGGTTGCAGGGCGAGCGGGTCCAGCCCCTTGGCCATGATCAGGCGGACCAAGTCTGGCTGGAAACAATAGGCCAGCGACGAACGCCCATCGGCTGCGGTGCGGGTGGCGTCCGCACCCAGTTCCAGCAGCGCGGTGATGGGGCTATCGGCGTCTAGCGTGTGGGACAGCAAGGCCGATTGCAGCGGAGTGTAGTGCAGCGAGTCGTCGCGCTTCTGTGCGATGGCCTGCGCGTTGATATCGGCGCCGCCGGTAACCAGCACACGCACTTTCTCGCCGGTGCTGGCTGTGTGCAGCGGAGTGGTGCCGTGGATGTCGCGCGCGTTGGGATCGGCGCCGTGCGCCAGCAGCACGCGTGCAGTGGCGACGCCGCCCCAGTCGAGCATGGTGGTGCCGTTGTCCCAGCGTGCGTCGGGGTCGGCGCCGGCATCCAGCAGTGCTTCCAGCATGTCCAGATAGTCCTGCAGGCTGAGGTGGTTACGCAGCTTGCTGTCCACGTCTTTCACCGCATCCTTGCTGGCTTGCTGCAGGGCATGCTTGGCGGCGCGATAGCGCTCGCGGGTCTGTGCATCCTTGGCGTGGGCGATCATGGCATCCAGCGAGTCGAGGCTGCCGATGCTGATGCTGTCGACCAAGTGCTGACGGTATTGGGCGCGGGTCATTGCGGCGATGGGCCCGCGGGTGACCACCAGATCGTGCAGCGGCCAATAGCGCTGATTGGTCCAGCCGTTGACGCGTGCGCCGTGGGCGATGAGCCAGCGTACGGTGGCTAGCGTGCTGTGTTTGACCGCCGTATTGAGCGGTAGCAACCGTGTGTTGAGCGCTGCGCCGGCCGTGAGCAGGCGCGCGATCATGGCCGTGTTGTCGTGCCGGGTGGCGTAGTTGATGGCTGTGGAAAATTCCTGATCGGACGCGATGTGCTCGCTCAGCCAGTCGCTGTCCGGTGTGCAATCGGGCACGGCGCCTGCCAGCAATGCCGCCTCGATACCGACGAGCGAATTGGCGCGTGCTGCGTCCAGCAATGCGCGATCGGCCGCACTGCGCTCCACTACCGGCACTGGCGGTGTGTCGTTGTCGGGCTGTGCGGGGTCGCGTTCCAGCCAGGCAAGCCACGCCTTGGCGCCCTCGCTGCCGGCATCCAGGTAGAAGGTGTCGTTTTTCTGGCCATTGCCGAAGCGCATCCACGAGGCCCATTCGGTGCCGGCCATGCCCAACGCCGACATTTGGGTGATGAAGCTGAAGAAATCCGTGGCCAGCGCCAGGCCGTGCAGCATTTCCAGCTCGTGCGAAAAATAGCGCACCGGTTGCCTGGTGGGATCCGGGTGCGTGGTGTCGATGGTCAGCCAGTCGCCATTGATGAGGGTGTAGAAGGCAAACTGGTGTTCCCACAGTGCGGGGCTGTTGGGTGCTTCGGACAGGTCGCGATCGGCCAGCTCCTGCTTCCAGTCCAGAAACACCGGCAGGGCCATCGTGTCGATGTGGGTCAGGCTCCACACCGCGTCGCGGTTGCAGCTCATGGACGGCAGGTCTTGCTGCTCCATCGCGCGCAGGTGCGAGGGCACGTACCAGCCGAAGCTCACCTCTGCCGACAGCTCGCGCAGCACGCGACGCAGCTGTGTCGGGATCGGCAGGTGGTGGCGGCGTTCGAGCGACAGCAGCTGACGTTCGGTCGCAGGCGGGGCGATCAGCAGCGGCGTCACCTGCCAGTCGCGCTTGCGGGCGATGGCTTCCATCCAGCGCCATTTCGCCTGCCACAGGGTCCAGCGTGTCTGCAGGGCGGTGTCCTGTGGTGTGCAGGCACCGAGCAATGTGGAGGTGGCCAGGGCCATGAGGCCGGCCTCGAGAAGCTTGCGGCGTGAGAGCGTGATCAGAAGCGGTTCCTTGCGTCTGGCGACGGGGCGAGGCGTCTGCGAGCAAGGATGCACGCAGCAATGCTAAACGCGCGACAAGGCTTTGCCGCATCAGCTGCGGGCGCGGGTGGGCAGGTCGGCCAGGCGGCCGCTGCAGGCGCTGCGTTGCGCTGGAACCCTGGGCGATCCCTGGCCGCGGGTGGGACAGGGGCGGCGCAGGTGTCGCACGGTTGCGTAGGATAGGCAGCACGGAGGCACTCGCATGGACCCGACATCCCACCACCAGGATCGCCTGGCTTCGCGCACACGGCTCTACGCGCTGTTGGCGCGAGAGGCGCGCACCGGCGTGATCTTTCGGCGTGGGCCCAGCAAGCAGGTGCAGCTCATCCGCTGGGATCGCGCCACCGACACCTTCGAGCACGGGCAGTGGTTCAAGGGCCGCATCTACGAGCGGCGTTGCGATCTGTCGCCGTCGGGGCGGTTGCTGGTGTATTTCGCGGCCAAGCATAAAGGCGATTTCGGCACCTGGACGGCATTGTCGCGCCCGCCGTTTCTGACGGCGTTGGCGCTTTGGCCCAAGGGCGATGCCTGGGGCGGCGGCGGTGCGTTCGAAGATGAGCAGACGTTGCTGCTGAATCATCGCCCGCAGGAAGGTCGCGAGCCTTTTCCGCGACCGACAGGCTTTCAGCTGAAGCACACGATGACGGTGCGGCCATTCGGGCAATGGTCTGGCGGTGGCGAAGACGAGCCGATCGACAGCGTGCTGCGGCAGCGCGACGGTTGGCGGGTGCTCGACGCCGGTGAGGGGGAGCGGGGCGGCCTGCGGAGCGGGATGCTCTACCGCTTCACGCGCCCGCGCGTGTGGGAGAAGGACGGCGGTGGCGGGCGTCGGCTGCAATCGCTGTTGCATGCCGTGGGGCGTCAGAACGATGCGTGGTATGCGCTGGATCACCGTGTGCTGGATCGCGATGGTGACGTGCTGGCGGACTTGCCCGGCACCGACTGGGCCGATTGGGACGGTGGCGACCTGGTGTTTGCACGTGGCGGTTGCCTGTATCGGCTGTGCAAAAGCGATTTTCGGCGCTATCCGGAGGACGGCGAGCAGGTGGTTCGGCTGTTGTATGACTTCAGCAATGCGCGGTTTGCCCCGGTTGCACCCACGGCGGAGGCGCTGCGCTATTGATCCGCTGTGCAAAACGCCTGCGCGCTGCAGAGCTTGTAAGCTGACCAAGCGGCAGCATGCGTCGCCGTGCTTGATGCGCCGCGCCGATGTGCTCACGTTGGTGATGGATGGATCGCTCTGCATGGTTTCACTCGCCTGCGCACCCGCAGACGTGCCGCAGCGTTGCAATCAGGCGCTGTCTTGTGCGCACAGGTGAGCGAGCAGCAGCGGGTGCAGTACCGGTGGCATCGGCAGGTTGCGCAGCCCTTGTTCCCATTGCTGAAAAAACGGCGCCAGCACCAGGCGATACCAGACACTTCGCTGGCTGCGTTCGGTTTGCCGTGCGCGCAACTGTTCGACCATTGCCTGCGCGCGTGGCTGTTCATCGCACTCCAGGTGGTAGAACGCGAACGCCAGCAGCACGCTCTCGGGGCTGGCGAACAACACCTCAGGCGGAACCACACCGTTTTGGTCGCCTTCCATCCGTTGCAGCCAAGTGTCGGCGGACTGCTGGAACCAGGGCCCAGCCAGTTGTTCGTCAATGAGGCCGAAATAGTGCGCATCCAGCTCGGGTAGCGCAGCCGCTAGGCGGTCCAGCCCGGCGCTTAGCACGGCGTCGCTGTGGGCCGGTTTCAGCACCCATCCGCCATAGGCGCCCACGTCCGCGCTGTCCAGGATTTCCTTGCCCATGAAGGCTGTTGCGGTATCGACAAAATGCAGATCGTGCAGCTGCGTGGTCGCCGCACGCTGCTGCCAGGCCAGCAGGCGTGCATGCTGCATCCCCACCCGGACGATCAGCTCACCCAGATCCGGTTCATAGATGGTCCACAGACATAGACGGCTGCCACCGCGGTCGCGGATCCATTGCCAGCGATGCTCCGGTTCAACTGGCACGGGCGACCAGCCAGCGGCTTGCAGCGGTGCGCCCAGGCGTTGTTCGACCAGCAGCGGGAGCAACTCGCGGACACGTGCCTGCTGACGCTGGGCCTTGTCGCGCGCTGCGCGCAGCGCTGTTGGTGTGCGCTTGGGTTGCAGGAAAAAATGCAGGCCGATCACGCGATCGATCTCGCGCGATCGATCTCGCCGAGTACAGCGTTGTCGTCCGGTCGCGGCAGGGCCAGGTCTTCGGGCGCGCCACGCCGAGGCTTGAGCCCGCGGTGGGCAGCCAGCGCACGGATAGCGCGCAACGTGTCGGAAGCGAGCAGGCCGTCCAGGGTGGAGGCGATGCCGTCGGCAGCGTCGAAGGTCTCGTCCAGCCAGCCGTTGACCAACAGCCCGTAGCAGTCGGCGAACAGTGCGCTGTCATCGGCCTGGTCGGCGAGCATCAAAAGATCACCGAACACAGTTGCCAGCGGCAGCGTTTGGCCGATGTCTGGTTGGCGATAAACCACGCGTGCCTGGTCTTGCCACTCCAGATAGACCTCGCCCTGTGCATCTTCCAGCCAACCCGGCGCCTCGGCGGCCAGGGCCTGCGCGCGCAAGGTCGCGTCGTCGATCTCCTCGGCCGCTGTGCGCACCAGCACGCCATGACACAGTAACTCGGTGTGTAGCCGGAACCAGGTCAGGCCGGTGTCGTAGCGCGCCTGCAGCCGAAGCAGGCTACGCATGAGCGCTGCCTTGTGCGCGCTACGCAAGGTGCTGCGATCGACCAAATGGATGCAGCGCTCGGCCCACTCCTCGATCGCGTGTTGTGACATCCGGGCGTCCTTTGCATCAGCGGTAAACATCCGCGCGTCATCATGCCAGCGGTGCGGGCAACCGGGTGAGCTGGAGTCGCAGGGTGGAACTCCTGGCGCTTGGCGCGGATCAGCATGCCTGTTCGTGCGCTGTTGCGCACTTTCCATATGAGTGCGTCGTTTGTTATCAAGAACTGTCACGTCGCGCCGCTACTACGAGCTCAATGAAATCGCTGGATTGCGATCGTGGAGAATGCGTTGAACAAATTGACTCGATTGCTGCTCTTGTCTCTGGCGTCTGCGGTACCCGCCATGGCCGCAGAGCCTGCGTCCTCGCCCACCGATGGTACCGGCGCGCGCATCCGGATGTTTGGTCAAAATGGTGTTGGTATCGTGCTGTACAAGGATGCGGTGTGCACGGCCAAGTATGGCGAGAAGGTGCGCGCATCCGGTTCGCTGAAAAGCGCTTTCGGGTCGTTGATGGGCTCGGTGAAGAATGAGTCGATCGGCATCCCGGAGACAGAAAATACGCGTCATCTGCGCGACCGGAAGATGATCGGTTCCAAGCCGTTCTACAAGGAATACACGATAGAGCCTGGTAAGCCGGTCGTTGTGGAGGCGGGCGCGAGCTCGCCGGCGCATTGGAGTCAGTCGCCTGGGTACCACATTGGCTGGAGCTGCGGCGCATTGCTTGCTTCTACGTTTATTCCTGAACCTGGCGCAGATTACGAGGTGGCCTTGAACCTGGATTTTCGGAGCTCGGTTTGCACGCTGGCCGTCAATCGTGTGGATGCGAACGGTCAGGTCAGTCCGGTGGATGTTGCGCCGGTTGCAAAAGACTGCAAGTAAATTGCAGCACATCGGCGCAGCAGAAATAAGAGCAGCTAACAAAACGACTTTGCATCCGCCAGGCGGGCGCGGCCGGTGCTCGGAATCGGCATGTACCACTCGTACACTCCGGTTCCTGCGCGCCGTCCACACCCACCTGATAACTGCTCGCTACGTTTTGTTAGCCACTCTAAAACAGGTGCAGCACAAGCGCTGCACGATTGGCCGTGGCAATTTACGAATGCTTGATCGAATCCCCTCACGCCCGTTAGTGCTGGCGATGTGTATCGCCGCAATTGCCTGGGTAACCCCTGCGGCTGTCGCGCATCCGGGTGGATTGAACAAGCAGGGCTGCCACAACGATCGCAAGAACGGTGGATACCACTGTCATCGCTCGGCCAGTGGCGAACGCAAACCGACGGCCGCGGCCGAGCCGCTTGATCGGTCCCCGTGGATCCCATGGACCGGGGCGGTCTTCCGCAATTGCGCAGAAGCACGCGCAGCTGGTGCTGCACCGGTGCGGCGTGGCGATCCAGGATATGGCCCACATCTGGATCGCGACCATGATGGCGTGGGATGCGAGCCGTCGCGTCGGCGCCGATGCACCACGTCACCCTGCGTGCTGATCACTGCCACGTGTGGCGCATACGTATTGCGAGCATGGGCCGCGCATCTGTCCTGGATGCGTGGCCCAGTATCACCCCTCACCAATCCGTCGGCGCGTAATCCTTCAAAAACTGGCCCCACACGTGTTCGCCGGTGTTGGCGCCGTGGATGATCGGGTCGACGATACGGGCGGCGCCGTCGACGATGTCCAGCGGCGGGTGGAAGCGTTCCTGTTGCACCTTGAGCGCGGCGATGTCAGCGGGATCTTCATCAGTGACCCAACCAGTGTCCACGCTGTTCATGTGGATGCCGTCGTTTTGATAATCGGCGGCCGAGGTGCGCGTCATCATGTTCAACGCGGCTTTGGCCATGTTGGTATGCGGGTGACGGGTGGTCTTGAAGTTGCGATAGAACTGCCCTTCCATCGCCGAGACATTGACGATGTGTTTGTCGCGCTCGGGCGTGCGCAGCATCAGCGGCTTGAGCCGCGCGTTGATGATGAAGGGCGCGATGGCGTTGACCAGTTGCGTTTCCAGCAGCTCGACCGACGGCACTTCGGCCATCAGCAAGCGCCAGGAGTTGCGTCCGCGTAGATCGACCTGCTGCAGATCCTGATCGAGACGGCCTTCCGGGAACAGGTGCTCCTGCCCGACCAGCTCGTCGTCCAGCAGTGCCACCTGCGACAGCTCGGCGGCGCGGGTGAGGCCATCGGCATCGGCCAGGCCGCGTCCGTGCACGGCCGGCAGCGCGGTAGCCGAGGCTTCACGCAATAACTCGGGCGTGCGCAGGCCTTCGTAATGGCCAACGAGCTTTTGCACGGTGTCCGGCAGTGCATCCAGTGCGGCGGTTTCGTTGGCCATCATGTGCGCGTAGAACTGCGGCGGGCGGCGCACGGTCTGGCAGGCGTTGTTGATGATGAAATCCAGCCGCTCGCGTGTGGCCAGCAACTGGCTGCAGAACGCCTCGACGCTGGGCGTGTGGCGCAGATCTAGGCCGAATACCTGCAGGCGATGACCCCACTGCGCAAAATCCGGTTCTTCCGCGTAGCGCGCGGCCGAATCGCGCGGGAAACGCGTGGTGACGATGAGCTCGGCACCGGCGCGCAACAACTTCAAGCCGGCCTGATATCCGATCTTGACCCGTCCGCCGGTGAGCAACGCCACGCGGCCGCGCAGGTCGGCGGTTTCGGTGCGCTTGAAGAAATTCAGCTCGGCACAGGCCGGGCACATCTGATCGTAGAAGTGATGCAGCTGGGTGAACTTCTGCTTGCACACATAGCAGTGACGCAGCTCGGGCGAATGCATCGGCTCCGGCGTCTCGGATGCGTTCTCGCCGTTGTGGGCGTCGTGCAGGCCAGCGGCGTGCGGCGGGAAAACGTTCGGTGTGCTGAACACCGGCTTGCGCCGCAACGCACGGATACCACGCTGTTCGAGCAGCGCCTCTGCCTTACGCACCTTCTCCTGATGCCGCTCGCGCTCGCGCTGCTTGAGCAGCTGCCGGCGCGCCTTCGGCTCGGGGTGATAGACCTTGGCCACCACCTGGTGCAGGCGCACGCGGTCGGCCTCGGGCAACGCGTCGAGCACGCTGCGGTCGGCCTCGATCGCCTCCAGTAGATCCAGCGCGGCGCGCAGGCGGTCGGTCAGGGGCAGGTCGTCGGTGGGCGGGGATGGGGAAGTCGTGGTGTTCAAGGTAGATCCGAAAGAAGCGGCACAGGCCGTGGCAAGGACGGCGGGCAGCCGGGAATGCACAAAGGGACGCAGGTGAGGACGACAGCGGGCTGCCGGCTGGCGACCAGCCTCGGGCAGCCGCTTGGGCATTTTCGCCGATTGTGGGGCCGTGGCGCCAATCGATGGGTGGGAGGGGGGGCAGCTGCCCCGGACACCTGATGCGTGTGCTCTACGAGAGTTCTGTTGCCGAAGCCATCTGCTCGCGCCAAGCGTCGCTAAGCGCAACAGTGGTCACCTGCAGCCGTTCCGTGATCGCGCGCTAGCAGGCAGCCCATCAGGCAGCGCGCTGCGACCTGCTGAAGCGACTTGCGCTGTAAGCACGCGCTCTGATTGCAGGCCCGCTCACGTGTTTTCCAACATGGCTGGGCTACGGTGCTTGCCTGTTCTGCAGTGCAAGGAAACACCATGGGCCTGCTGGTCGATGGCAAGTGGCAAGACCGTTGGTACGACACCGATAAGAGCGATGGGCGCTTTGAGCGTTCGCAATCGCAGTTTCGCAATTGGGTGACGTGCGACGGCGCAGCGGGGCCGCATGGGGACGGTGGATTTCAGGCGGCAGCGGGGCGTTATCACCTGTATGTGTCGTTGGCGTGCCCGTGGGCGCATCGCGCCTTGATCTTTCGCCGCCTCAAGGGGTTGGAGCCGCTGATCGATGTGTCGGTGGTGAATTGGTTGATGCGCGACCAGGGTTGGACGTTCGATCCCGGCCCTGGTGTGGTGGCCGATCCGATTCACCACGCCACGCGCCTGTACGAGGTGTATCTCAAGGCCGACCCGCATTACTCCGGGCGCGTGACCGTGCCGGTGTTGTGGGATCGCGAGCGCAACACGGTGGTGAGCAACGAGTCGGCCGATATCATCCGCATGTTCAATAGCGCCTTCGATGAAGTTGGTGCGGCCGAAGGCGATTTCTATCCGGCCCCGTTGCGCGAGCAGATCGATGCGCTCAACGCGCGCATCTACGACACCGTCAATAACGGCGTGTACAAGGCGGGCTTTGCCACCACGCAGGCTGCCTACGAAGAAGCGGTGGTGCCGCTGTTCGAGACGCTGGATTGGCTGGAGGCGCGCCTGGGTGAGCAACGCTATCTCTGCGGTGCCACGCTCACCGAGGCAGATTGGCGGCTTTTCACGACACTGATCCGGTTCGATGCGGTGTATGTCGGTCACTTCAAATGCAATCTACGACGGATTGCCGACTACCCGCAGTTGTCCGGATTTCTGCGCGAGCTCTATCAGATGCCCGGCATTGCAGACACCGTGAATTTTCAGCACATCAAGGGGCATTACTACCAAAGTCACGACAGCATCAACCCGACCGCTATCGTGCCGATGGGGCCGGTGCTGGATCTGCATGCAGCGCATGGGCGCGGTGGTTGAGACGCAGCTGCCCGGTTTGCACTAACGCTTGGCGGCATCCCGGATGATCAACGTCGCCGCACCCACCGCGATGGTGTCTTCGACAACACCGGTACTGGTCTGGCCATAGCGTTCGATCGCACGCATGCGCGCATTGAAGGTGAGATAGGCCGCGGCAACCGCTGTTGTAGCGCCGAGCAATGCTGCAATGCCACGTTGTTCGCGCGGTGCCAATGCGGTGCCGACGATGACGCCTGTGGCGATGCGGGCAATCATGCCGGGTAACACGATGCGGTCCGGGGCGGTTTTCATCTTGTCGCCGGCCAGCTCGCCGCCGGCCAGTGCCAGCATGCCAGCCGATGCCAGGGGATTGGCAAGCAACGCCGGTGCGCCGTTGTCGGCAGGAAGCTTGCCGGTGCGTGCAGCGTTGGCCACTGCAGCCAGCGGGGTCATCGAGCGCATGCCGGCGACGGCGCTCATCAAAATGGAGTGGATCAACGCCATGTGCACCTCTGCAAGGGCGCGCCGACGGACTCCAACGTGGAGCCAGCAGGCGCGCATCAGGTTGTTGGTGCTCAGAGCCTAGGAGGCCGGATGTCTGCGCGATGGCAAGGCGGCGCCATGGCGATGTGTGTTGGCGTCCAGGCGTAACGACCTTGCCTGACGTGTGGCATCACGCGGTGCGCGATGCATGCCGGGGTGGTCGTGCCGCTGTGAAACGGCGATGCGGTGGGTGCACCATGACGCTGCCCGACCATGCAGACGCGACAGCGCGTTGCCATCGCCAAGACGGGTCAGGGTTGCTTTGCAAAGCTGCCCGCGCGCCACGCCATCCACAACACCGCCAGACCCACCGCCAGGCAGATCAGCACGCCGGGTAGCGAGGCTTCCGGGCCGAAGGCGCCGCCGGTGAGCCATTCGGGAAATCCGGGACGGGCCGTGCTGCGGGCGATGGACGGGCCCATGTCGGTTCCGGAAACCGCTGCACCAAACAGATAGCCCTGGGTGAAGTTCCAGGCGATATGCACGCCGATCGACATCCAGATGCGGCCGGTCAAGGCATAGAACGCGCCGAGCAGGATGCCGGCTTCCAGTGCGATGCAAATCGCCGCAAACGCCGTTGCATGCGGGTTGGCGATATGGCCGAAGCCGAACAGTGCAGCAGAGGCGGCGAACGCCACCCACGGGCCGAACGCGCGCCATACCAGGCGCAGAAAGATGGCGCGGAACAACAGCTCTTCGATCACCCCGGCCTGCAAGGCCTTGCGCACCGCCGTCCAGGCTGGCGCCGGGCCCAGCGCTTGAATGTCGTACAGCCCGAACAGCGCCATGATGCCCATGACCGCGGCGAACATGGCCGCGCCGATCACCAAGCCGATGGTCAGCTGCGGCAGCATCGGGCGCAGCGCAAGCTCGCTGGCGCGTCGCCCTTCGGCCAGGCGCACCGCCAACACGTAGACCGCCAATCCAACTGTGATGCCGATCAGGCTGGCGACCAGTTGCAGGGGGCCGGAGTCCTTGGGCAGCAGGCCGCCGATGCCTCTGCCGGCCATGGGCGCCAGCGTGGCGACCACCACCAGCAGCAGGACCGCCCAGGCAATCGCTCGCAGCCAGCGTAGGCGGCCGGGATGCAGGAATTTGCGCTCGCCCAGCGCGATCCGGTGGGGCGTTCGGCTGTGCGTGGTTAGTGCGCTATTGGCAACCGATGGCGTGGGGGCTTGCATTGGGGACGTCCTGTGGGGTGGTTGCTAGCGGGTGGTTGAACGCAATGAGGCGTCTGAGGCGGCTGCGATACGGGTAGCGAATGAGCGGTGCTGCAAGGCGGCAATGGCTTCAGCAAGGACAGCGGAGAGCGCAACGGACAGCTCCTGATCGAGCTGTGCGGCTGCTGCGTTGGTCGCGGCCCATTGCTGTTGCAACGCAGGCACCATCTTTTTTGCCTTCGGCGTCAGTGCCACGATGCGTTCGCGCGCGTCGGCACCTGGCTTCAACACGGTGAGCCGCTGCCTGGTCATCTGCGCCACGGTCTGGCTGGCAGCGGAGTGGGTGATGCCGATCTCCTGCGCTAGAGCCTTGATAGGCAGCGGCCCCGATCGCAGCAGAACGCGCAGGACGGGTGTGTAGCGCGGCCGCCAGTCCAGCCCTGCAGCGGCATAGACCGCTTCCAGATCGCCATCAAGCAGCTCGATCAGGTGACGGACCAGGGTGCCTAGGGTTGGAGATGCTGCGCTCATAAATCAAATGTATAAGCGCTGTTACATTTGCGCCATGTGCCGGAAGTGGGGGGGGCCATCAACGTCAGCTGGGTGAGGTGGTCGGAGGTGCTGCGTAGGCTGATGCGCTGTGTTCCGGAGAGTGCGGTGGTGGAGAGATCCGGGCGGAGTTGCACGTGATAGCGCTCGACCTCGAACCCTGCGCCCGGCAGTGTCGGCGCTGCGGCCATCAGCGAACACGGTGCGAGTGCCAGCAGCGCAATTGCCCTTAGCGACATCGGGACCTTGCATCCAGCCAGCACCCGATGTTTCACCGCTCCATCCGATCAGGAGTCTTTATCCCGAGCAAGGCCTTCAAGCCGTGGGTGGCGCCGCGTGGCCCGATGGTCAGGTGGTCCTCGTCATTGAGAACGTCCAGCTCGACCTGCAACGACGGATAGTGTCGCGCGCGCAGTGCCTGTGCCATGTGCTGTGCGTCGATGACCATGTCGTAATTCTGGTGATAGCGCACCTGCTCGTACTCGCCGACGTACATGTACACCTGTGCCGGCAGGTCGGTATGCGAGGCGGCAAAGCTTTTTTCCTGCACCACCATCGCGTGCTCGCCGTACCAGTACGATGGGCTGCCCAGGATATAGCCGGCAAACATCTCCGGTGTGCTCAACAGGATCTGCGTGCCCAGCAGGCCACCGTACGAATGCCCCAGATACAGGCGGCGCTGTTCGTCGATTCGGTAGCGGTTGGCAACGAACGGCAGCACGCGATCGCGCAGGTAGCGGATGTAGTCGGCGCTCTTGCCGTGGGTGGCAACGGGCGCTGCGGTTGGGCCATCTTCCGGTGTGGGCGTGTAATCGCGTCTGCGGCTCGGCATGGGCTCGTCGCCGACTGCGTAGGACAGCCCAACCAGAATGAAATCCTCGATGGCTGGGCCTTCGCCGTTCAAGCGACGCGCGATCTGCTTGACCAGTGGAAATGCATAGTCGCCATCGGTGGCATACAGCACCGGGTAGCGGCGCTGTGGATTTTCCGCATAGCCACGTGGCAGGGCGACGAAGACCTGGTAGGTGCGACCTGTCGCCGGATCGGGCACGTCCCAGACCTGCGTATCGGCCAGTTCATACGGTTGGCCCTCGCCACGCTGGCTACCAGGTGCGTGATCGGGCTTACGCGCTGACACCGTTGGCTGTGGCGTCGCTGCAGTAGCCGGTGTTGGCGGTGGTGCTGGTGCTGGTGCTGGTGCCTTGCCGCAGCCAGCCAGAAGCAATATTCCCAATCCTGCTGATAACAGCTTATTCAAGACAGCCTCCTGTGTGGTGATAGAGCACAGTGTTGTTGCAGTAGTGCAGATGACATCTAGACGAGGATACGCGGCGAACCGCGCGTACCTGCTCTGTCGCGTTGGACGCGTGTAGACATCGATGATGTCAGTCGACCTGAAAGAAGCGGTAGGCACCTGGTACCGCACACCACGCCTGGGTCCAAAGTCTTCGATGATCGAACGGCGCAGCGCTCCCAACCAGCTAAAACCGCGGGAACACATGCCTTCAGTTCAACGGACCAACCACGCGCAACGCCGATGCCTTGGCCATATCGTTCGGATTGGTGCCGGGCAGGCCCTGCGGCACGGCCATGCCTCTGATGCGATAGAAGTCGGTCCAGTACGGCGACACGTTGCCGGTCTGCAGGTTTTTGAAGTTCATCGGTTGCAGCGCAAACACCTGATGTGCGCGGAAGGCGCGCTCTATGAAGTCCGAGCAGTAGTAACTGTTGTCATCCTGCACGTAGGTCTGGTTGTACGGTTTGCCGAGCATGCGCCGCGCCTGCGCGATGGCGTCGGCAATGGCGGGGCGATGCGCGGGGGTGAGCCGGTATACGACGATCTGCCGCTGCTTGGCGGTGGCCTCATCGATGAATGCCTGCAGCGGTTGCTCGCGCGAGCCTTGTTCGTCGGCATGCAGTACCACCTCGGTATCGCCGGCATGTGCCACCAGCGCGACATGGTCGAAGCTGCGTTCGCCCTGTGTGGCGGTGGCGTCGTCGATGGCGCCGCTCAGGCCGCTGCGCGCTGCGGTGACGAATAGCAGGTCGCCATCGTGCACCTTTAGTGCCATTGCGGTGGCGGGTAGTAAGGCAGTGAGTAATAAAAGCAGCAGAGCGATGCGCATGGTGTGGGGCGTCAGGACAACAGTGCCGGCATTATCGCCGGGATGCGCGTGGATGCGCCGAGTCGTAGGACCCTGCGTGCGTGCCGCAACCATCAACAAGCGCAGGACGTGTACTGGCAGCGCCACGCGCCGGTTCACTTGGTCTTGCCTGTAAACTGGCGCTGCCAGCGGGCGTCGCCGCCGCCATCGCGTCGCGGCAATCCTTGAGTAGCCACTGGAGTGTTGCATGCGTTCTGCTGCTGCGTTGTCGCCGATGGGTCGGCTGTTTGCGGTTGCCGCCTTGATCGAAGGCGTGACCTGGGCCGGGCTGTTGCTCGGCATGCTGCTCAAGTACGGCACACAAACCACCGAGGTGGTGGTGTGGCTGTTCGGTCGCCTGCACGGCGGCGCCTTTCTCTTCTACGTGGTGGTGAGCGTGCTTGCCGCACTGCGGCTGCGTTGGCCGTGGTGGGCCTGGGCGCTGAGCCTGCTAGCCGCGCTGCCGCCGTTGGTGACGGTGCCGTTGGAAATGTGGTTCCGGCGCATCGGCTTGCTCGGCCAGCGGCCGCCGTCTGTCGGTTGATGCGGAGCATGCGTTTAGGCCGCTTGCGGCATCGACTGCAGTAGGTTCGAGCGCAGTAGGCCAGCCAGTCGCAGGTTTGCAGCATCACCGATTGCGCTGATGGGGGCATGGACGCGGCGGCAGTCGTTTGCCACCATGCACCTCTCAAGGACAGGTCGTGGGGGCGATATGCGTGGTTGGACGATAGGCGTGCTGAGTGTGCTGGCATGGGGAGTGGCAAGCCCTGGAGTCGCGCAGAGCGCGTCGGAAACCGTGGATCTAGCGCCGTATCTCAAGAGCGACCAGTTCGAGCGGATCAAGATCTCGCCGTCCGGTGCCTATCTCGCACTGACCATGCCGCTGGAAGACCGCACCGTGCTGGGCATCGTGCGGCGGCAGGACAAGGTGGCCACGGCCAAGGTCACCGGCGGCGTCAACAGCGTGGTGGACGATTTCTGGTGGGCCAGTGATGAGCGCATCGTGGTGTCGATGGCGCAGCGGCTGGGCTCGCGCGACGAGCCGGTGGCCATCGGCCAGCTGCATGCCATCGATGCCGACGGCAAGAACGGTCGCTTGTTGGCCAGCCCGTACGGCACCAATCCGGATATCAACGGCGCGCAGTTGAAGATGGACCTGGACCCGGCGACCTACATGCTGGATACCCTGCCGGGCGACGCGCGCAACATCCTGGTGTCGGCGGTTCCGTTCGTGGGCGATCCAAACGTCCGCATCGACAAGCTGGATATCCAGACCGGCCGGCGCACGACTGTGGCCACCTCGCCGGTCCGTCGGGCAGGGTTTGTGACCGACCAGCAAGGGCGGATCCGCTTTGCCAACGGCCTGGACATCAGCAACATCAGCAAGCTGTATTACCGCGACAACGACGACGCACCGTGGCGGCTGATCAACGATGCGGCCACCAGCAAGCATCGCGAATTCCCGCTGGGTTTTTCCGCTGATGGCAGTCGCGCTTATCTGCAGGTGGAGCAGGCCACCGGCACCGATGTGCTGGTGGCGTGGGATCCGTCAACCAGCAAGGCAACCCCGCTCCTGCACGACGATACCGTGGACCCGTACCACATCCTGCGCGATCTGGACGGCACCACGCCGATCGGTGCGTCGTATATGAGCGATCGCGTGCGCAATCGCTTCTTCGACGAAACAGCGCCCACCGCCAAGTTGTATCGCAGCCTGGAAAAGGCCTTCGACGGCAACGCGGTTTACATCACCTCAGCCACCAGCGATCGCCGCATGGTGCTGGCGTATGTGTGGAGCGATCGCAACAACGGTGATTACTATTTGTTCGACACGGTCAGCAAGAAGGCCGACCGTGTGTTCAGCCGTCGTGAGTGGTTTCCGCCCGATGGAGTGCCGGCGACCAGGCAGGTGAGCTTCAAGGCGCGCGATGGCTTGGTGCTGCATGGCTACCTGACCCAGCCCTTGCATGCGCAAGCCGGCAAGCCGCTGCCGTTGATCGTGATGCCGCATGGCGGCCCGTTCGGGATCTTCGACAAGTGGGAGTTCGATGACGACACCCAGTTGCTGGCGGCAGCCGGTTACGCGGTGCTGCGTGTCAACTACCGCGGCTCGGCCAATTATGGCTACGCGTTTACCCAGGCCGGTGCCAAGGAGTGGGGCGGACGCATGCAGGACGATGTCACCGATGCCACCCGCTGGGCCATCGGCGAAGGTATTGCCGACGCATCGCGCATCTGCATCTATGGCGCAAGCTACGGCGGCTATGCAGCGCTGATGGGCGTGGCCAAGGAGCCGGCGCTGTATCGCTGCGCGGCCGGTTATGTGGGTGTCTACGATCTGGACATGATGGCGCGCGATACCGGGCGCTCCGCGCGTTGGGCAAAGAACTGGACGGTCGATTGGCTGGGCGCACGCGACACCTTGGCTGCGCGTTCGCCGGTGACCCTGGCACGGCAGATCAAGGTGCCGGTGTTTCTGGCGGCCGGCGGCAAGGACGAGCGCGCGCCGATCGAACATACCAAGGCCATGGAGCGCGCGTTGAAAGGCGCCGGCGTGCCGGTGGAGTCGCTGTACTTCCCCAACGAGGGCCACGGCTTCTACACCGAAGCGCATCGACGCGAGTACTACACGCGCTTGCTGGCGTTCTTGAGCAAGCAGCTGGGTGGCAGCACGGCCAAGTGAGCCGTGCTTGTCGCTTGCAGGCAAGGCGACCGGCGCCAGCCAGGCGTGACGCCTTGTCTTACAGGATGTTCTTCGCTCTCGCTGCGGTGAGCCACATGGGAAACTCTTCCATCAGCAGGTCGTAAAGTTTTTCTTCGGGAATCTGATCCAGCCGATCAAGTGCGAAGAAATTGCAGTTGTCCACGACACGGCCATGCATGTCATCGAGCTTCTCGAGGATGCCGTAGCCACGGCCACCCAGGCCGACAAACTGCCAGAAGATCGGCAGTGCAGCGGCTTCCTTCATCAGCTGGGTGATTTCGCGATCCTGATGCACGCCGCCGTCACTGATAAACAGGATGTAGACCGGGGTACGGTCCTTGGATTGCTTGTAGTAGTCGATCACCATGCGCATGGCCTCGGGCTCATCGTTGATGCGCGGGCCTAGTGACCATTTCTTCCAGCCACCCGAATCGCGCTCGATATAGCCCGAAAAGTTATGAAGTGTCACAGGTGACAGCTGGCATGGAGTTGCACCGAATGCCCAGCAATCCAGTGCGCCGTCGTCATCGAAATGGACCGCCATCGGGATGAGGCGATCGACCACCTGTTGAACATGACCTCGGCTGTATTGAGCGCTCATCGAGCCGGAGGCATCCAGGACCAACCCGATCCGTGCCTTGACGTCGGTGAGCCGGGCTTTTTCGAGGCTGACCTGTGCCTTTTTCGCCAGGCTGACCAATTGCGGTGCCACATCGCCCACCCGCTTTTCCAGCGAGACTTTCGCTGCAGACGCGGGCGTACCTGCCGCTGCGGGCACTGCCGGCGGCTCGGAGACTTCACCGCCAAAGTGGGCCACCAATGCATCCAGCCCGGCATTGAAACCCTGCAGGTTGGCGACGATGCGCCACTGATCCTTGCTGCGGTAGATATCGGCGACCATGATCGCTTTTTCGTCGGCAAAGCTTGTGCCGGAGAAACTGCAGCGTGCAGTCTCCTGGCCACTGGCCTGGAGACTGAAATGGCTGGCGTCGATGTCGTGCATGACGCCCTGGCCGTCGATGGAGGCGGTGAAGACCAGGCGATCGATCGTCGTCGGCAGGCTTGCCAAGGACAGCTCGAAGCGCCCGTCCGCATGCTGTCGGACACTGCCGCATGGGCTACTGGGTTGATTGAAAAACACCATGTAACGGTCGTCGGACAGCTTGCCGGCTGCGTCGAGACCAAAGCACACGTAATCGATGGTGCGGTTTGAGGCGATCTGGGTGACGAAGTCGAACCTGGGCTGCTGGATCAGCGTAGACAGCGGGACGCGTTGACCTTGTGACAACTGCATTTCAGTTCCTTTGAAGATCGTTGGCCGAGTAGATTACAAGCTAAGCCTGCACCGAAACATCGGCATACCAGCGGATGCATGCGCTCAGCATGGCGGAGGCCTCGCACCTCCGGGTGGTGTTTGAGAAAGTGACGCGCGGTCGACAGACAGGGTGGACGAAATAGAAAGAAACCTGGAGCCGTCTGTCCGCCACGCCTTGAGATGGAATGCGCTCTGTCGGCTGTTTGTGACAGAGCGCCTGTGTGCTAAGCGCACTTCGTAGTTTCGCTTCCATCACCTCTACGGCATCGGCTTCATCTGGTACTGCGCCGGCGGCGTGGCACCGAGCAGGTATTGCACGAAATAATCCCAGCGGCGGCGGGTGACATATGGGGTCATCTCGCCGTAGCCGTGTTTGGCGTTGGGCAGCATCAGCATGTCGAAGTTTTTGTTGGCCTTGATCAGCGCTTCGGCCACCAACAAGGTGAGATACGGCGGCACGTTGTCGTCCAGGGTGCCGTGCACCAGCATCAGCCTGCCTTTGAGCTTGCTGGCATGCGTGGCATTGGCCTGGTCGTCGTAGTTAGAGGTGCCGTCTTTGTTGACGATGTGCTCGCCGTGATACTTCTCCGCCCAGTCGTCTTCGTAGCCGCGGTTGTCGTGGTTGCCGCTTTCCGACCACGCCACCTTGAAGAAGTCGGGGTAGCGCAGCATCGCGCCGGTGGAGGCGTTGCCGCCGCCGGAGTGCCCCCAGATGCCGACACGGTTGAGGTCCATCCACGGGTAGCGCTGCCCTAGTTCCTTCAGTCCGGCCACCTGGTCGGGCAAGGTGTTGTCGCCCATGTCGGCGTACCAGGTGTCGTGGAAGCTCTTGGAGCGCCACGGGGTGCCCATGCCGTCGATAGCGATGACGATGAAACCGAGTTCGGCCAGCGATTGATTGTCGCCATGGCCGGCATAGAACCGGCGACCGCGGACCGAGCCGGTCTGCGGGCCGGGGTAGATGTAATCGATGACCGGATACGTGCGGCTGGCGTCGAAGTTGCTGGGCTTGAACATCAACCCGTACAGCGTGGTCTTGCCATCGCGCGCCTTGACCGTGATCGGCTCCGGTGGCACCCAGCCGGCGGCCTTGAGGCGGGTGATGTCGGCAGTGGCGATCGTGCTGATGCTGCGGCCGTCGGCGGCGTCGCGCAGCAGCGTGACCGGTGGCGTCAGCGAGGTGGAATAGGTATCGACAAAGCGCGCGCCGTCGGGCGATAGCACGACGCTGTGGTCGGCCACTTCCGGCGTCAGCAATACCGGCGCGCCGCCATCCAGGCTCACCTTCCACAGCTGCTGGTAATACGGATCCACGCCCGGCGAACGGCCGACTGCCATGAACCAGGCGGTGCGTGTCGCCGGGTCTACGCGCAACAGCTCGGTGACGTTGCCTTCGCCAGTGGTGATGGCGTGCTTGGGCTTGCCGGTGCGCAGGTCGTAGAGAAACAGCTGACCCCAATCGCTGCGTTCGGAAAACCACACTGCCTCATCGCTGCCAGGCAGATACGCCCAATTGGCGGCCACCTGTCCACTTTCGTAATAGGTCTTGGCGGTTTCGTCGAACGCGGTGCGGACCTCGCCGGTGGCGGCATCGGCAATACGGAACCAGGTCTGCTTGTGGAAGCGCGAGGTGGAGGCGAATGCCAGCGTCTTGCTGTCGGGCGACCACTTTGCATCGTCCCATGCGCCATCGTTGCCGCAGCTGACGTCATCGCACAAGGTGGAGCGGTGTTGGTCCGGCGGCATCTTCAAACGCACCACGCTGCGCGATGGTACATCGATGATGACGCGCTCGATCATGGTCACGTCCTTGTCGCCGGCCAGCGGGTATTTCCATGCCTGCAGCTCGGGGTGACCGAGCTTGGTGCTGACCAGGTACATGTCGCCGGTCTTGCGCTGGTCCTGCTGGAATGTCGCTATTTTGCGCGAGTCCGGCGACCACGCCACGATGGCGTTGTCGCTGTGCTGCCAGCCGGCGTTGTCGGTGGCGTAGCCGAAATTTTCCACGCCATCGCGGGTGAGCTGGGTTTCCTGGCCGCTGGCCAGATCGCGTACCCACAGGTTCCAGTCGCGAATGAAGGCTTCACTGCGCTTGTCCGGCGACAACACGCCAGGTTCCGGTTTGTCCTTGGCGTACAGCTTGCTGCAACGCGCACGCGCATCGCAGATCACGGCGGTATCGCGCACATTGAGGCGGTAACGACCATCGGCGGTGACCTTGACCACCGGCGCGAAGGTGTCGGCCTTGAGCGGTTTGTTGCCGGTCTTGAGCAGCGTGTTAAGCGAAGCGACCAGCGCGGACTGTTTGAAGATCGGTGCGGTCTTGCCGGTGGCGGTATCCAGCTGCAGCAGCCGGTCGCCCTTGGCATCGTGGTCGACATAGACCAGGTGGGTGGCGTCCAGCCAGTCGATGCGTGAGGCCGTGTGATCGACCAATGGCTGAGTGAGGTAGCCGATCAGACGTTCGGCGCGCGCATAGTCGGCCTCGGTGACGCTGGGCGCCTGCGCACTGGCAATGACCGGCAGGACGGCCAGGGCGAGGGCGGCGAACAGCTGCCGCATCGGCAACGGGGTGGGCATGTAGGACTCTCCGGGACGAAAGGAGCGCGCAACGCGGTCGGCGCGACCGTCCGATGCTACCCGCTACGCGGGCCGGGTGCCTCTGCCAGAAGTCGTGTCTGCGCCGTTGTCGACGGTGGCAGGCTGCGCGCTTTTCGGCGACCGAGTGGGTGTGACCGACGCGGGGTGGACCTGTTACCGAGCGGTTGCCGAGCAGGTCGCCCGGCACCGGCACCGGCACAGCGTGACCGATGAGGTTCGTCGAGCTCGATGCCATCGAGGCAGATCACACCCGTGGACCGCACGCGCGCCGCGTGATCGGCCAGCCACTGATGACGGGAATGTCACGCTATGCACTACGCTTCTCGTCGTCCACACAGGATCATGCGGCACGATCTGGGTTTAGAGCGGCTAACAAAACGTAGCGAGCAGTCGTCAGGTGGGTGCGGATGGCGCGGAGGAACCGGAGTGTACGAGTGGACCATGCCGCACCGAGCACCGAGCACCGAGCACCGGCCGCGCCCATCTGGCGGTGAGCACAGTCGTTTTGTTCGCTGCTCTTACTGACCGCATGCAACGTTGACTGGAGGCCGTCTGATGTCATGGTTCCGCCGCTTGGCACTGTCCCGCTTTATCAAGGCGCACCCGCCGCGCAAGACGCAGCCTGCCCCCGCGGATCTGATTGCCGCCTATGCGCCGGTGCTGCCTGCCAGCCTGCTTGAGCTATGGCGTCAAGAAGGGCTGGGGCACTACGGGAACATGCAGTTCGCGCTGATCAACCCCCGGCAATGGCAGCCGGTGCTGGATCGCTGGATCGTCTCGCCACCCGATGCGGTGCGGCGTATTCCGATTGCGCTCACCCCCTTCGGCGCGCTGCTGTACTACCGCAAGCTGACCGCCACCGACGAAGACGTGGTCTACCTGGACCCGGTCTCCAAAGCCGCCGCTGACCTGAGCTGGAGCCTGGACGACTTCTTCAACCAGTCCCTGTGCGAGGCGGAATTCTGCGACTCCCTGATCCCATCGGCCCTGCTCGCCGCCGCGCGCAAAGAGTGCGGCGCACTGGCTGCGGGCGAGGTCTACGAGATCGATCAGATGATGTTTTCGATGCAGATGTTGCGGGTCCAAAAGGTCGATGCGTTGGCGCTGCACACCCGACTTCGCGATGCCGTCGACGGCCCTGCAACCGTTGCCGATGCAGCGACGACCAATGGTGAGGCATTGCCCGCAGCGCAGCGCTCCATGTTCGAGGGTCTATTCAACGAGCCACAGTCCGGCAACGACCTGCACGGCGTGTACCTGTCGTCGTATATCGATTGGCATCGCATGCTGGCGCTCGAGCCCAACGGCCAGTATCGCCTGCTGTTCTGGAAAATCGATCATCGCAGTCTTGCACGCACCGATGTGCGTGCGTATGCGGGCCGCTATGCGGTGACGCAGACCGAGATGGGCGACGAACAGGTGACGCTGGACATCCGGTTGCGGCCCGACTCCAGTGGTAGCGATGCCAACGACGCGCAGCTGGTGGTCATGCGCTCGGGTACCGACATGTTTCTGGTGCGTAGCGACGAACTGGCAGACATGGTAACGGCCATGGATGGCTCGAACACGCTGGGCCGCAGCGAGTACTACTTTCGCAAGGTGAGGTTGAGTGATGCATTTGTCGAGGAGCCATCCGATGGACGCGCTGCGCCGCCGCTTGCCGATCTTCCACGCGCGTTACAGCAACGGGTGAATGCCGAAGCGATCATCGCCACCATCACCCATGTGGACGACGCCGACCCCGACGCTGAAGACGACGGCGCCGGCACCGTCATGTGCACACTGGACCGAGGCCAGGACGACGGGCTGCGCATGAACATGCCGCTGCGCTCGCCGCCAGACACGGGGCGCGCCCTGTATGGCTGGGTCTGGGAGATGCACCCTGCAGCCTGTCGGGTCGGCATCAACTATCAACGCGGTCGCGATGGCAAGGTGGAACAGGGTCCTGTTGTCGGCGATGTGTTGACCAGTCGCCTAAGAGCGGCTAACAAAACGTAGCGAGCAGTCGTCAGGTGGGTGTGGACGGCGCGGAGGAACCGGAGTGTACGGCTGGTACATGCCGATTCCGAGCACCGGCCGCGCCCGCCTGGCGGCTGCACAGTAGTTTTGTTAGCTGCTCTAAGTGGGGAATGAGATGCCGGTGCGCAGCGCAGGCACTGCGCGCAGCGCTGCCAAGCCAGTCGCTTACTTGCTCATGCAGCGCGTCCAGCGCTCATTGACTCGCTGCGCAAACCAGGCAGTGGTCAGCGTACGGGTGATCTTGGGGCTGTCCAGGGTGATGCCCGGCAGCACCGCGCGCGGCAAGGCCTTGCCGGCGCTGCGATCGGCCAGCGCGAACACCTGTCGATACAGCGCGCTTTGTTCGAACTCCAGTGTGTTGCCGGCTTCCAGCGCACTGCGGATCTGGCGGTCGCTCATCGCCAGCTGGCTGCCCAGCGAGCGCACCGCGCGCTCGGTGCCGCCGGGTGACTCCAGGCTGGCGCCGGGCGTGAGCAGGTCGCCGTCCAGTGCGAGCGCGATGCCGCTGGCCTTGCTCAGTGCGGCCTGAAACGCGGCATTGCGGCTGGCATACCAACCGGCGTTGAAGTCGGCAAAGCGATACAGCAGCGCATCGTAGGTCGTGGGGTAGCCCAGCAGATGGGTGGTGCCGAACCATAGCCCGCCACGGCGGCTGAACACCTCGTGGCGGACCGAGCTGTCGGGCGGATACGGGTAGCGCGCGGCATGTTGTTCGGCAAAAGCGATGCTCACCTGCATTGGCCCGGCGGTATGCACCGGATTGAGCCCATCGAACAGGCGCGCGCCCAGCGGCACGCTGCCGGTGAAGTCTTCGAAGATGCGGCTCAGTTCCTGCTCGGTACGCGCCGCAGCGATACGGGTGGCGTAACTGCGGCCATCCGGCGATGTGATGCGCAGGGCGGCATCGACCATGAAAGCCGGGATGTGGTGTGCACTGGCGCGGCGGTCGATTTCCGCGCGCGAGATCTTGCCCAGGTTGGGCACCGCGGGATTGGCCTGGTAGGTCGATTCCTGCTCGGTCACCGCCAGCACGGCGCAGATGTGCTCGGCGCTGGTGTCCAGTGCCTGCGACGATAGCGCGACATACACATCGTTGGCCCAGCCGCTGCGATCGGGCAGGTTGGCCGGCAGGCGCCGTGCGATATCGGCCTTGACCGCCTCCGGCGAGCGCTGCGGCGCGCGCGGCGCCTGGGTGGCGCAGGCCGACAGCAGCGCGATGGCGATCAGGGTGAGCAGGCGGAGCAGGCGGGGCAGGCGGAGCAGGGGCAAGGTCACGGCGTCTCCAGACGATCAGGGGTGGCAGCTGCCGTGCCGGAGTTTACGTGGCCGCGCCGTGGCGTCCGTCATGTGGCTGCCAAGCGGCGGAAGGCCGCGTGCTGTGGCGTGGCCATTGTCGCGAAACCGTGGCCGCCTGATCGTGGCGCCGGGTGTGGCATCGGCATCGCGTGCGGCAGCAAGCCGTATCGATCCCAAGCGCTCGTCGCGCATCCACTGCGGCCCACGCAGCCCTTGCAGGCAGGCAGCGCTGGCAGGACGGCGACCTGGCAGTGCGCGTCGCAAACCAACCGCGCCCACTCGCAACGCCGTTGCATCCCGTGCGCCCAACGCCTGCTCGCTCGGCCTGCCGGCCACCGCGCGCGCCCAACCGCGTCATCCAGCGGATTCAAGACTTGCGCATCCCGGCCGATAACGGGCTCGACCATCAAAAGCGATCACGGCGTCTGCCGTGTTCGCCGGTCACCCTTGCAGCCGTACGACATCGAGCGCGCGCATTGCCGCGCAGCTCACGCGATTCCACCGCTGTCCGACCACGGGAGTGCCTTCAGATGCCGCAGCAAACAGCTAGCCCCGGCCAGGTCAGGTGCAGTGCCATGGAGAGCGTGCGCATGCAGTGTGGTCCACCCTCCCCGTGATACGCCAATGAGCATGCCTGCGATGGTCTGGCGCCGCCTGCTCGCTGCGTGCTTGTTGTTGTCGTTCGGCGTTGTGGCCTGGGCGCAGCCGCAACCCTGGAAAGCCATTGAATTGGCCACGCTCGACGACCCGATGCGGGCGTTGCAGATGTCCCAGCGTGCGCTGCAACAGGCCCGCGTCGATGGCGACCGCGACGCGCAGTTCTGGGCGCTGTTGGCGCAGTCGCGCGTGTTGATCTCGCTGGAAGACAGCGAGGCGCGCCTGGCCGCGCTCACCGAGGCCCACGGCCTGCTGGACCAATTGCATGGCAATGTGGCGCAGGCGCAGTTGTGGCTGGACATCGTGCAGGCGCTCAGCGACGTGCGCGAAAACCCCAATCGCAACATGGTGGCGCGGCTGAATGGCTTACGTCAGCAGGCGCGCGCACTACGGCGCAGCGATCTGTTGTGCGAAATCGAAGCGGTCGACATGTGGAGCATGCTGGCCTCCGGCAGCAGCGACGAGGCCTGGAGCGCCGCGCAAACCAGCTACCAATGCGCCGTGCGCGAACACCTGCTCAGCGTTGAGCTGGATGGCCTGACCCAGCTGGGGTCGTTGGCCAGCCGCGTCGCAGGCCGCGTGGCCGACGACAACGATGCGCAGGATTACCTGCAGCGCGCCCTGGCGCGCCTGCACGACCAACCAGCGCGCTTTCAGCGCAGCCTGATCGAATACGAATACGGTGCCACGCTGGCACTGCAGCAACCCGCCGCCGCATTGCTGCACTTCCGGCGCGCGCTGGCGCTCAGCCGCGAGCTGGACGATCAGGCCGGCGTGGCGGCAGCCTTGACCAGCGCCAGCGAAGCCTTGATCAAGACCGGCGATGCCGCAGCGGCGCTGGCGATGGCGCGCGAGGCGCTGCCGTTGATGCAGGCGCAGGGCAATATCGGCCGGGTGGCCGCCTGCCACGCCATCCTGTTGCAGGCCCTGACCGCGCTGCAGTCGTCCAGCCTGGGCAGCGCGATCATCGCGGCCAAAGCGGCCGACGACCCGAACCTGACCTTGAGCGGGCGTGCGGAGCTGGTCGATGCCATCGCCCAGGCGCTGGCGGTGGAAGGGCGTTATGCCGAGGCCTACCAGGAGCTGCAGCGCGCCAACGCGCTGCGCGCGCAGAACCTTGACCGCCAGCGCGACACGGTGATGCTGCGGCTGCAGGCCCGCTATGAAGACGCGCGGCGCGAGGCGGAAAATGCCGAGTTGCGCCGACGCAGCGAAACCGCGCAGCTGGCATTGCAGGCGCGCGAAGCCGGTCAGCGCGCCTTGTGGATCGCGCTGTGCGCTGCGTGTCTGCTACTGGTGGGCGCGTTGATCGTGCTGGCGTTTGTCGCACGCCATCGCCGACAACTCTCGCGGCTGGCCATGCGCGATGAGCTCACCGGCCTGCCGAACCGACGCGCCATCCGCGCCGAGGCGCAGCAACAGATCGACCATGCCCTGCGCACCCACACACCCTGCATGCTGGCGCTGATCGATTTGGATCACTTCAAGCTGATCAACGATGTGCACGGCCATGCCAGCGGCGATGCGGTGCTCACCGCGCTGGCCAATGCCTCGCTGCTGGCGTTGCGCGCCCAGGATCGCCTGGGCCGGCTGGGCGGCGAAGAATTCCTGCTGGTGCTGCCGGGCTGCGGCGCGGACGAAATTCCGGCGGTGTTCGCGCGCTTGCGCACTGCGGTGGCGGCGATCCAGATCCCTGGCTTGCCCGCAGAACAGCCGGTGCGCTTCTGCATGGGCGCGGTGAGCGTGACCCCGGCGGCAGGACTGGACGTGCTGTTGAGCCAGGCCGATCTGGCGCTGTATGCCGCCAAGACCGCCGGGCGCGATCAATGGGCGGTGTGCTGAGCCTGCGGCGCACCGTTTGAATTTGCGCTGCGACAATTGCGTAACGCTACGGCACAATCCAGGCGTGACGACGGCATGCCGTCCCTCTGAACCGATCGAGCGAAGCCGAAGACCGCGTGCGAACCGATAGCCGCCTTTCCCGCATGTTGCATGTGCTGTTGCACATGGCCAGAAGCGCGCAACCGATGACCTCCGAGCAGATCGCCAGCATGCTGTCGACCAATGCGGTAGTGGTGCGCCGGACCATGGCCGGGTTGCGCAGCGCCGGTTACGTGCAATCGAGCAAGGGACACAACGGGGGGTGGCAGATCGCCTGCGATCTGGCCCAGGTGACGCTGCTGGATGTGCATCGCGCAGTCGGCGGCCCGCATCTGTTTGCGATCGGTGCCGATCATCCCAACCCGCAGTGCGCGGTGGAGCGCGTGGTCAACGCGGCGATTGCCGATGCATTGGCCGAAGCCGAGGCATTGCTGCTGCAGCGCCTGGGCAGCGTGACCCTGGCCGCACTGGCCAGCGAGTTCGACAGCCTGTGCAGCGCTGGCGCGCCACCTGCCGGCAAGACCACCGGCAAGCGCAAGCGCACGCAGCAGCGCTGAACCACGGCAGCAGTGTGTCGCGCATCGGTGTGTGCGGTAGTGAGTCGCTTGTCTCTTCATGTAACATCTAAAAGTACATAAAGCGATAAGGCGGGGAGACGCTATGCAGCATGAGGTCATCATCATTGGAGGTAGTTACGCGGGGCTGTCGGCCGCACTGCAATTGGCGCGCGCGCGGCGCACCGTCCTGCTGGTGGACAGTGGCCAGCGACGCAACCGGTTTGCCGCCACCTCGCACGGCTTTCTGGGCCGCGATGGGGCATCGCCTGCGCAGATCGCCGATGAGGCGCGAATCCAGGTGCTCGCCTATCCCAGCGTGCGATGGGCCGATGGAACGGTGGGGCAGCTACGCGGCCAGGCGGATGCATTCGAAGTCACGCTTGCCGACGGCAGCGTCCACACCGGGCGGCGGCTGATTCTGGCGATGGGCATGGTCGACCGTTTGCCTGCGCTTGCAGGCCTGGCAGAACGGTGGGGCCGGCAGGCGTTTGTGTGCCCGTACTGTCATGGCTACGAGCTGCAGCAGGGACGCATCGGCGTCGTGGCGACAACGGCGTTTGCCGCGCACCAGGCCAGCATGTTGCCGGATTGGGGCGCAACCCAGTTGTTCTTGAACGACACGCTGGTGCTGGATCAGGTCCAACACGCGCAACTCCAGGCGCGCGGCGTGCAGTTGGTGAACGGCGCGGTGACGGCGCTGCAAGGCGAGGGCAACACGCTTGAATTGGTACTGCGAGACGGACAGACCTTTGCGCTGGACGGGGTGTTCATCACTCCGCAGACCGAGATCAGTCCGTTGGTGGCACAGCTCGGATGCGGTACCAGCGACGGGCCATTGGGCAGCCATCTTGCCGTGGACGCGATGCAAGCCACCACCGTGCCGGGAGTGTTTGGCTGCGGCGACATCGCCAGCCCGGCGGCGTCGGTGGCATTTGCTGTTGCCAGCGGCGCCATGGCCGGTGGCGCGACCCATCGCACGCTGATGTTCGGTTTGCACCACTGATCGCTAACGCTGCCATCGGTCGCCTGCGCAGGCCATGCTGACCTGCGCGGCGACCGATGGCCGCAGGTGTTCTTGGAGCAGCGAACAAACCGACTGTGCAGCCGCCAGGCGGGTGCGGCCGGTGCTCGGTGCGGCATGTACCACGCGTGCACTCAGGTTCCTCCGCGCCGTCCACACCCGCCTGACGATTGCTCGCTAGGTTTTGTCAGCCACTCTTAGCGGGATTCGCGCAGCGGAATCTTGTGCTCGGTGGAATACGCGCGCTGTGCGGTATTCAAGGCTTCCATATCGGTGTTGAGCTGAGTGGAGACCGCTTCCAGATCCTTGGCCAACGGCTCCAGTTCGGCGTTCGTGTAGCCACTGGGCAACGCGGCGACGCGCTCCAGCGCGGCCATCATCGCGTCGGCGCTCTTGAGATACGCCGACAGTTTGGTGTCCAGGTCCTTGGCGTTGTCCGGCACGCCCGAGGCCATGGCGGTATTGGCCTGCGCATTGGCAGCCAATGCCTTGCGCTGGCTGCCCAGTGCGGTCTTGTAGCTGTCCAGCGGCTTGTGCGCGACGGCATCGGTGATCAGGCTCTGCCCGCGATCGCCCGACACCCACGGGTCGATGATGGTCACGGCGCCGTTCCAGACCGACACGTTGTGCAGCAGGTAATCGCTGGAAGAGAGCTTGGATGCGCCGGAGGTGGCGCCGCCTCCGCACGCCGAAAGCAGCAGGCCGAGAGAGACAAGCAAAAGGGTGGTGAACGTTTTCAAAGGGAGATCCTTGATACAACGCGGTTGCCATGCAGTAGCAAACCCGCAGTAACTCAAGGAAGCGTCCGGACATCGGCATCGCGGTGTTGCAGGCCATCTTCCTTGAGACGAATGCAGCGTGGTGCGTTCCATGCACGCGGTCGCGTGCGCTGCATCATCAGTATAGCGGCACACCTTGTGCAAGCGCGTTGTAACGACAGGTCAGTGGCGGCGCGTATCGCTGCCAATACGCACAGAGAACCGTCAACGGACGCGTGGCTTGCGCTGCCCCACGTACACTGCGCGCCCCGCAACGGTCTGGAATCAGCGTGAAAAAGCGTCGCACTGTCTCGCCACCTGCGCCCACGCGTGCGGACTCGACCATCCAGATATGGCTGGTGCGCGCAGTGGTGCTTGCGGTGGCGATCGCTTGTGTTGGACGGCTCTGGCTGCTGCTGGATGCGGTCTTCAAGCAGCGCTATGTCAGCGTCATCCGCGGTCGCCCGACCAGGATCTTTTATGCCGACAGCGACCCGCAGCGGTTCTGGATATCCATCGGCTGGGATGCCGCGTTGACCGGCACGCTGTTGGCACTCATCGTCTGGTTCGCTTACGCGGGCTGGAAGTCGCATCGCCGTCACCGCCGTCACCGCCGGCGAGCGCGGTGATCGTCCCGCCAGCACGCGCCTGCGCGTGACGTATCTGATGCAGTGATGTGTTGCAGGGACGCATGCATCTGTTGGCGGTGGCAACCAGTGCGGCGTACGAACGCGGCAGGTGCGTTGCCGCAGCGCACACTTGCATGTCGCCGCCCTTAGGGCGTGCGTTGCCTGCGCGCAGGTGGTTGCGCGTCGCGTTTGGGCCAGATGTCGTAGCTGTAGACAAACTGCTTTTGGTCGGCACCAGCGGTGGGATCGCAATGCCACGAGTTGGCAACGATGCCCGGCTCCAGCACCCCATCGACCTCGCGCACCGCTTGCGACTCGAATGCGCAGATGGGCCCATCGCGTGCGACGTCCCAATCTGCGCGCGCGGTCGGGCGCGCATGCTGCACCAGCACGATGTCGCTGCCATTGAAGTGGTGGACCTGCGCGCCGTGCTCGCGGTTGATGCTGAAGTAGCACGGGGCGTGCACGCCTAGTGGCAGCACCGCGTCGTCGCGCAACACGGCGCATTTGCCATCGCGCTCGCCCAGCCGGATCAGTCGCCCCGCCAACGTTGCCGTGGTCACCGGATACCGCGTGGTGACCTCCGACATGGGCTGTGCCGGCGCAGTCTGCGCACAGGCCGGCGCGCACAGCGCCATCAACAACGCGGCCAAAGAGAAAGTACCGAGGTGAGTGCGCATGCAACGTCCGTGTTGAGGGCGGTGCAGTATCGCAGATCCGCCCGGCGGCAATGCCGGGCGAGGAGACTAGCGCCGCACAGGCAGGGTGGCGAGCACGCCATCCAGCGCGAGTTGGGCGGCGAAGCCGGCCTTGGTCAGGCGCTTGGCCACTTCATTGGGCACATCGCGCCCGCTGGTGAGTTTGTTGGGTGCGCCGGTGTAATGAAACAGCCGCCCGCCACGGCGCAGCACGCGCGCCAGGTGATCGTAGAACACCTGCGAATACAGCTCGCCGGCAATACCGAAACGCGGCGGGTCGTGCAGGATGGCGTCGACCGAATCGTCCGCCAGCATGGCGATCTGCTGCGACACGTCGGCATGCGTGAGGTGCAGGCGCCCGCCGGCATCGGCCGCCTCCGGATTCGGCGACCAGGGGTTGAGCGTGCGTAACCACAGCACGTCGGCGTTCTTTTCGAAGGAAAGCAACTGCGCCACGCCGTCTTCCAGCGCGCAGGCCGCGAAGTATCCAAGGCCGCCGCAGGTGTCCAGCACGATCTTGCCGCGCGGGTTCACCAGCGCCACCTTGCGGCGCGCATCCTCGAACGGCGAGATCTGCGCAGACGGCAGCATCTTGATGCCATCAATCTCGAAGGTGGGCGCCCCCCATTCGGTGGGCACCAGTTTGATCAGCGCACTGCCAAAGCGCGAGATCGGCGCGAAATCATCGCCTCCCCAGAAATACACCGTGCGGTCCTTGAGCTTGCCCGGATAGGGGAAGCCCATGCCGCGCCACTGCCAGGTCTGTGCATCGAGCTGCACGCTATCGCTGCTGCGGCCCAGATCCAGCGACCCGGTCCACGTGGCGAGACCGGCGCTGCGTGCTGCCAGCAGCGCCTGGGCATCGGGAAGGGTGAGCAACGGTCCGGAATAGTGGGTCACGTGGTCGCTATGTTGTCGCTTGCCGCCGATGGCGGCGTGTCGAATGAAGAGAGGATAGGCGCAAGGCATCGTAACCGACGGCGCCACGAGTTAAAAACGCGATGAAGCATGCGCGATGCAGCACCACGGTTGCCTGCGCTGGCCGGGGGAGCGGGCGACCCATGCGCCCGGCTTGGCCCCAGCGATGATGGCCCCGGCTTGCGATGGCTGCCGTCGCGCGCAAGGACCTCGCGCCTGCGCAGCCCTGGCGCGAATTCCGCCCAGGATCTGTGGAACGTGGTCTTGCCAGCAGACCACTGTTTGCCTGGCCGCGGGCTGCGGTGCGGCGCGTGAGCCAGGGGTGTTGGCAGGATCGAGCTTGGAGGCGTTGTGAGCCGGTCGCGGGATCCTCCGGCCATCAGGCTGCAGGTGCACTGCATAATGCGTCCGTTCCCCGCGCTCCTTCCGCGAGGGGTGTCATCGAATTCAAGAGGCGCGTGATGCTCAAAGGTGTGCTGCTCGGTTTTGCGTGTTATGCGGCCTATTCGATCAGCGATGCCTTCGTGAAATTGCTCGAAGGGACGCTGCCGGTCTACGAGGTGCTGTTCCTCGGCGCCTTGCTGATGCTGTTGGCGGTGCCCTTCCTGAAGAAGCCCGACGACCAGCTGCGCGAACTGGTCATGGCCAAGCAGCCGGCATTGTGGCTGCTGCGTGCGCTCACTGGCGCCATCGGCAATCTCACCTCGGTGATCGCCTTCACCACCTTGCCGATGGCCGAGGCATTCGCGCTGATCTTCCTGATGCCGATCTTCGTCACCGTGCTGTCGGTGGTGTTTCTCAAGGAAGAAGTGCGCTGGCGGCGTTGGACGGCGGTGATCATCGGCTTCATCGGCGTGCTGATCGTGCTGCGTCCCGGCTTTCGGCATCTCACCCACGGACACGTCGCGGCCATCGTGTGCGGCCTGGTCGGTGCGATCTCGGTGATCACCCTGCGCATGGCCGGGCATAGCGAAAAACGCTTGACGCTGTACGGGGCCGGCGTGATCGGCCCGCTGGTGATGGGCGGCATCCTGATGCTGCCGAGCTTCGTATGGCCGTCGCTGTATCAATGGGGCCTGCTGGCCGGCTACGGCCTGCTCGCGGGGCTGGCTGCCATCTGCATGATGTACGCCACGCGCCTGGCACCGGTCAGCGTGGTGGCGCCCACGCAATACAGCCAGATGTTGTGGGCGATCGCATTCGGCTACTTTCTGTTCCACGACCATCTGGACTGGCCGATGGGCGTAGGCATCGCGCTGATTCTAGGGGCCGGCCTGTTTACCTTGATCCGCGAAGAACAGGTATCGCGCTGGTGGCGCCGCACCAAGATCGTTTGATGGCGGCGCGGTGCGCCGCGGGAATGGGGAATCGGGAATCGGGAATCGCAACGGCGCGGCTGCGCAAATTCTGGTGAGCTGAAGCTTGCTCTTGCGATTCCCGATTCCCGATTCCCGATTCAAGGCCTCCGCCAGGGCTCAACAAGACGAACATACTCGCCGCTGGCCTTGCTCAGGTGCAGCCACTGGTCCACATAGGCTTTCCATGCCGTGTCGTCGCGTGGAAGCAGGAAGGCTTTTTCGCTGTATTGCAGCGGTTGCTCGGGAGCGATGGCGCATAGGCCGGGCAGCCGGGCTTGCTGGTAGAGCGCTTCGGACGCGTCGGTGATCATGACGTCGGCGCGCTGGTCCAGCAGCTCCTGGAAGATGGTGGTGTTGTCGGCAAACAGGCGCAGCTGCGCGCGCGGTAATTCGCGCCGTGCAAAGGCTTCGTTGGTGCCGCCTGGCGGCTCGATCACGCGCACCTCGGGGCGATTGAGTTGCGCAACGCTGCGATAGCGCGCCTGGTCGGCGCAGCGCACCAGCGGGATCTTGCCGTCCACATCCAGCACCGTGCTGAAGCTGGCCTGGCGCTGCCGTTGCAATGTCACCGAAATGCCGCCAACCGCAATGTCGCATCGGTCGGCCAGCAGGTCCGGTAGCAGTTGCGGCCAGCTGGTGCGCACAAACTTGGCCTGTACGCCGAGGCTATCGGCCAGCGAGTGCGCCAGCGCGATATCGCTGCCTTCGAAGCTGCCGTCGTCGCGCAACAAGGTATAGGGGCGATAGTCGCCGGTGGTGCACACCCGCACTACGCCGGCGTGCAGCACTGCGTCCAGGCGCGACACCGGCGTGGCGGCATGCGCGACACCACAGGTCAGCAGGAATGCGAGCAAGATGCGACAGCGCATGGCATGGCCTCGAAGATGAGCACGCATGATAGCGGTGGTCGTCAGGGCAGGGCGCTGGATCGTTGCGACGCAGACGGTGGCATGTGGTGCATATGTGCCTGAGCGCTGCTTGCTGTCGGTTACCGCAGTATCCACAGAGATGAGAGGCGAACGCCTTGCTGCCTGCGTTGTGCGTGGCCGCCGCGCCTCGTTGCTGAGCGACGTCAACACGGCGTTACGGCTACAGCTGTCTGGCTCACAACCCGGTAGCACCGCGCGGCCTAGCGTCGATGCATCACTCGAATCGCCCGGAGCCACCCATGCATCTCACTCCACACACTGCACGCCCGATGAGCGCTGTTACGGCAGGCATGTCGGCCCATGGCACCCCCGATCCGGATACGAACGGGGACGAGATCCCGGTCGAAGAGCAGCCGCCGCAACAAGGCGGCTTGCGCGAGGAGGTGGGCAATCTCGAAGAGGACGACAGCAACGCGCTACCCGGCCGTGTTGGCGGCGGCCTTGCTGGTGGGTGAGGGCGTGATGGCAAGCTGCGTAGCCATGCCGATGGCAGGTTAAAGCGGGTCAGTGGTGCTCTGCCGGGCTAATTGAGCTCTTGATGCGGCGCTTGCTGTGATGTCGCCAAATCAAGAGGTTTTGCGTGGAAGGCGCCTTTGCGAAGTGAGCAGGGACGACTTCGGCCAACGACGAAAGCGCAGATGCTTCGTCCTGCCTCTCACTGCACTCCCGCGTGGGTCCCCGGCCCGCGTGTGGCGCGGGCGCTCCCACGTTTGCGAGCTAGCAGCGCAAGCAGTGCCCCTCGCCTCGGCTGGAGAGGGGCTTCGATCGCTTCGCCGCATGTAGGTTGTGCTGCGGAGCTATGGTGAGTCACGCATTTGCGCGCGACCATTAAGCGCGCAACAAGTCAGACACCCATTACGTCACTACAAGTCCCAACTCGGGATTCCCCACTCACGGAAACTGCACACTGCCAGGCTTGAAATACGCCGGGTGGCTGCCGTCTTCGTAGAGCGCGGGAATCGTGTCGAGGATCGCCTTGCCGCGGATATCGGTGATGCGGATGGACAGCGGCTGATTACCTAGTTGTTCGCCGAGGAAATGGTTGTAATCCATCTTCTGCAGGCTCTTCCAGGTGCTGCCCTGTTTCACTTCGAACTTGACCACCGGGTAGGCGTGGTTGCGTACCTGGATTGCCGCCCACCAGCGTGAGCTGCCTTCCTTGATGCGGTACTGCACATTGCCGGTGACCGGGGCGCGCACCATCTTCCAGCTGATCGGGATGCGCCCGTCCACCATGTTGCCGATCGCCGCAAAGGCGTTGTGCGAGAGGTCCAGGCCACCGGAAGCGCCTTCCGGATACAGGTCGGTGACATACACGGTGGTCTTGCCCTTGGGGCCAGTCACTTCCAGATAGGCGCCGGCCATCGCGGCTTTGACGCCGCCGAAGTTCAGCTGCGTCGGGTTGAGTGCGGTGATGAACGCGGTGCTCGGGATCGGATCCAGCAGCAGCGCACCACCGGAGTAGCCTGAGCCGGTATACGTCGCGGTGCCGGTGAAGGTGCTGTCCCACGTCGTGGCCTTGCTGACATTCTTTGCGCCAGCACGCGGTGCCGATGCAGCTACCGGCGCTGCAGGTGCGATGCCCCAGGCCTGCTGCAACACCTGCAGCTTGTCTGCGCGCGGACTGCCATCTTGCGCCAGCAGGCCGCCGTTGTTGGCATTGCCCACTTCCCAGCTTCCGAGAAACGCACTGCGCAATCCGCTGTTGGCAAGATAGCCGCTGAGCGCGGTTTGCCATGCCGGGTCGCGCGGATCGCCATCGCCAAGACCCCCGCCGATGCTGACCGGAACCACGGCGTGGTTGCGCGCAAATTGCCCGAAGTCGCGCTGCCACGTGGCAGGCAACGCCTGTGCAAAATCCGGCGCGGCAAACGCGTCAGCTGCATCACGATCCGGGCCGGCCAGCTTGGGCATCAACACCAGGTGTCGCGATGCGATGCGCAGCGGTGCGCAGGCCAGCGGCTGCAGATTGCTGCCAGCGGCCTTGCGTGCGGAGTCGCTGCACAGCGCATTGCTGCCGACACCTTCCACGCCCACCACCCAACGCGGCGCCTGCGCCAGCACCGCGGTGGCTGCGTGCGCTGCAACACGATTCCAGTCCGCCTCTGCGGCGTTTCCTGCCCAGTTGGCATTGCGATACCCGCTACTGCCAAGATCGATGCCGATAACACCCGCGGTGTCGCGGTAGTCACGCGCCAGTCTGGTCAGGCCGCGCATCCATGCCTGCTGTTGCGTGCCCAGCTGCGGTGCACTGTCATCGCAGCGGCCATCGGCAAACGCAAACATCACCTGCATGCCGCGCTGGGATGCGGCGCGCACCACTGCATCGAGCAGCTGCGATGCAGTGAGACCGCGTAATGCCGGGTCGCCGGCAACGTCTGCAGCCGCCACTGGCGTGGGCTGTAGCGCCGCCGCGCAGATTGGCAAGCGCACGGCGTTGATGTCGGCGGCCTGCATCTGATCCAGTACCTGGGCCAGCGTGCTGTCGCGCAAGCCGGCAGCTGCCAGCGCAGCGCGGTCAAAACCGGGCCAGGTCACCCCGCGAATCTGCAGCGTCTGGCCTTGCGCATCGACAAGTCGACCCTGCGGATCGACCTGCACGGCCAGCGCGGTCACGGGAGCCAGCAATGCGAGCGCGAGCAATAGATGGGTGCGAGTTTGCATGAAAGTCTCCTGGGTGGCGGCTGCGCAGGAGATCAGCAATTGCCACGCCCGGTCCGTGCGCGCAGTCAAGGAAGCGGACGGGAGTATGTATGCCACCGTGAGCAGACGGTCGCACTGGAATGGGGATCGCTGTTTGTGCGAGATGCCGCACCAATGTCATCTGGCTCGGCATAGTCGTACCAGATGGCCGGCGTATGACCGGCTGCTGGCGATTGCATGACAGCCACACGCTGTAATGCTTGGATGACAGTCGGTGAACATGTGGGCCGGCAGCGGAGTGCAGCGGCGGCGCATGGCAATGCCACTGACGCCGAAGGTTTCGGCGCTCGCATCGAAGCACGCCGCTGGCACATGCAACAGGCCGCGCACCGCCCGCAGTCAGCCCATCTGGTTGGCTCGCTCGATCTGTGCCGCAAAGCAAAGCAGGCTTCGCAACGCGATTCCATTGCTTGAGTGGCTGCACGTCGCCGCGATGAAGGCCACTGTCAGCTGAGCGTGCCAGTGTGTTGGCGTTGACGCCGATGAAGCGGGGCCGGATGCTCGCGGCCATCCACTGTCACGGCCTGCCGCATGATCACGACCCACCCGATTGCCGGAATCCACCACGCACAAGGTTACTGGGTCGACCTGTGCCAGCCGAGTCCGCAAGAGTTGGCCGACGCCGCCAAGCAGGTAGGGTTTGCGCTGCCCGACCGTGCGGCCATCGGCGAGATCGAATTCAGCAGCCGGGTGCGCCGCCAGGGCGATGTGCTGTTTCTCAATGTGCCGCGATTTCAGGACGACGATGGCCCGACCGCGCCGCTAGGGTTTGCGCTGTCGCCGAGCATGCTGGTGACCCAGCGCGAGCAGCGCATCGGCTCGCTGGACGCGTTGGTCGCGCGGTTGGAGCACGAGCCCTGCCACAGTTCCGACGACTTGCTGTTGCGCATGTTCGATCAATTGGTCGGGCGCCTGGCAGACCGCCTGGAAGCGCTCGAAGCCCAGGTCACCGAGACCACGCGGCAGGTGTTCGACAACCCGCACACCACCAAGGATCTGGAACGCATGCTGCACCAGGTGGGCGGCATGGGCCGCCAGCTGGGCGGGCTGCACAACGCCGGGCAGGGCATGCTGCGTTTGATTACTTATCTGGACGGCGCCGCGCCGGACTGGTTCGCCGCCGATGCGGCCAAGCGCATCGGAATGCTGCACAAGGACCTGACCACCTTGAGCGAATTTCAGCAGCACATGGACGACCGCATCGAGTTTCTGCTCGACAGCGTGCTGGGCATGATCAACATGGACCAGAACAATGTGATGAAGGTGATGGCGGTGGCGTCGGTGGTCGGCATCCCGCCCACCGTGCTGGTCGGCATCTGGGGCATGAACTTCGCCTACATGCCCGAGCTCAAGGGGCACGATGCATATTTCTGGGCGCTGGGCGTCATCGCACTGAGCGTGGTGATTCCGCTGGCATGGTTCCGCAAGCGCGGCTGGGTGTAATGCACGCCGCTACCTCGTAGAAGCGCACCCGGGCGCGAGGGCGGTCGCGATAAACCCACATCGCGTCCAACGCGCTTCTACAGCACATGCGCCACCAACGCACTGCGCATGCTCATGAAGTGCCCAGCCACGCAACTGCGCGGCTGGGCACCACACGATCAGCCCTTAGCCTGGAAGCTGGCTTCTTCGTACGGCTGCACCACCACCCAGCCTTCGCCGGCGAAGCGCATCTGCAGGCTCTCGCCCGAGCCGCGACCGAACAGCGTGCCGATCGACACATCGGTCACCAGCTCCGGGGTCAATGTGCCGGACCACGCTACCGTGGCATTGGGGTCGGTAAACACCGGGCCGCTGGCGGCAGTCACTGGCAGGGTCAGCGGCTCGTAGTGCGAGGTGATCGCCACGATGCCGTGGCCGCTCAGGCGCACGTTGAACAGGCCGCCGGAGAGCATGCCGGCCACTTTGCGCATCATCGTGATCTTGTGCTCGACGCCGGACTCGAACGCCAGCACATCGTTGCCGTTGACGAAGATCGCCTCGCCATTCAAGCGCAGCAGCGTGACCAGCTTGCCGAGGTCGGCCAGATACACGCGGCCCTGGCCTTCGGCCTTCATCAGCTGCATGCCTTCGCCGCTGACCGCTTTTTTCAGCAGGTTGCCCAGCCCCTGTTCCAGCAAACCCTCGCGGGTGAACTTGACGTTGCCGGTGCGCGCAACCATGGCGCCGGCCTTGGACCACACCATGCCATCCAGGCGCACTTCCAGCAGATGCGGGTTTTCCAGCTCGAACGGATCGGGGCTGACGTCCTTTTCCTTGGAGTGGGCGAGAAATTCGTTGAGCGTGCGTACGGCCATGGGTCCATCCCTAGTACGTGAAAGAGTGCGCATGATACGCGGCCTGCGTGTCGGCAGCGCCTGCGCACGCACGCCTGCTGCTTGCGGTTGCCGCAGGTCGACGCAGCATTGAGTGCGGTGCCTCGGCGCACGCGTGGCACTGCGCTCAACGCTCCACGTTGCCGAACGCGTTTAAAGTGCGGTTCCTCTCACGCACGCGACTGGCATGGCAACACGACGCAAGCTGTGGATCTGTGCAGTGCTGGTAGCAACCACGACCGCAGTGCTGGCGACCTGGTGGCGGGTGCCGGCGCCAACGGTGGTGCCGCAGGGGCAGGGTCCGGTTGCGACGCCATTGGGTTGGTCGGCGCAGCTGCAGTGGGTGGCCGGCAACGGAGTGCGTGGCGCGCAGGATGGCCGCGCGGCCGACGCGCAGTTTGCCGACCCTTACGGCCTGGCGATCGATGCGCACGGCACGCTGTACGTCGCCGATGGTGGCGATAACAACCGTCTCCGCACCGTGCTCGCCAACGGCAGCGTGCAGACCCTTGCTGGCGGGCGGGAAGGTTTTGCCGATGGCATCGGTGCGGCCGCAGCGTTCAATACGCCCTCGGGGATCGCCTTCGACACGGCCGGCAATCTGTATATCGCCGACACCGGCAATCACGCGATCCGCAAGCGCACGCCGCAAGGCGTGGTGACCACCATCGCGGGCGACGGCAGTGCAGGGTTTCGCGATGGTGCGGCGGCGCAGGCGCGCTTCAACGGGCCGATCGGCGTGGCGGTGGATGCGCAGGGGCGCGTGTATGTCGCCGATACCTACAACGACCGCATTCGCGTCATCGAGCCCGGCGGGCAGGTGCGCACGCTAGCCGGTGGCGCCTTGCCCGGCATGGCCGATGGCGTCGGCGACCAGGCGCGTTTCGATACCCCGACCGATCTCAAGGTGGATGCCCACGGTGCGGTGTGGGTGGCGGACATGCGCAACGATGCGATTCGCCGTATCGACGCCGATGGCAGCGTCACTACCTTGGTCGGCGGCGATCCTGCCGACCTCAGCCCGCTGTTGTATCGACCGATGACACTCGCCATCACCCACGACGGCGTGCTGTACGTGGGCGATGCAAGCGGTCGCGTGTTGCAGGTGACGCGCGCCGGGCATGTGGTGACGATGAGCGGCGAGAATGTGATGCAACGCCTGTCGCGCCCGGCGGGGATTGCGGTGGATGCGCAGGGCGCGGTGTATGTCAGCGACGCAGGAAGCGCACGCGTGCATCGGCTGGTGCCGGCAACGGCGACGAACGTTGACGACACGCCCGTGGTCGGGCCGGCCGACGCGCAGCCCTTGCCCGTCACCCAAGGCCGTTGGCCGTTGCAGCCGCAGACCGGCTGGCACGAGGTGGTGGGCACGCTCGGCGAAGTGCGCGGCAACTACCAGGGACTCAGCCGCGATCATCTGCATGCGGGCCTGGACATTCGTGGCGATGTCGGTCAGACGGTCTTCGCGATTGCCGATGCCAAGGTGTCCAGCCCCAATGCCAGTTGGGGGCTTGGGCAACTGGGCGAAGGCATGGTGCTGGACACCATCGGCTACATCCATCTGCGCGTGGGCCGCACCGCGCAAGGCAAGCCGCTGGACCCGCAACGTCTCCAGTTGGTGAGCGATGTGGACGGCAAGCCAGAACGCATGCGCGTAGTGCGCGGCACGCGGTTTCGCGCCGGCGATGCGCTGGGTACGCTCAATGGCATGGCGCATGTGCATCTGACCGTGGGGGCCAACGGCTTCGAGCGCAATGCAGTGCAGCTGGGGTTTGTTGGCTACGCAGATCATGTGGCGCCGCGCATCGACAAGGTGAGCCTGCTCGATGCTGCGGGTCAGCCCTTACCGGTGACCAACGGCGTGGTGCAGGTGCCGCGCGCGGCGGCGGTGCAGATCATGGTGGAGGCCTGGGATCAGGTGGATCGCAATCTGCCGCGTCGGCGCCTGGGCCTGTACGCACTGGGCTATCAAGTGCTGGATGCGCAGGGCGTGGCATTGCCGGGCGAGGCCGCGCCACGCATGACGATCGTGTTCGACCGCATGCCCGCCGATCCGGCTGCGGTACTCACCGCTTATGCGCCCGACAGCGGCATCACCGTGCATGGCAGCGCGGTGACGCGGTTCCGCTATCTGGTCAGCAACACGGTGCGCGATGGCCGTCTCGGCAGTGGGCAGTGGCAGGCCGGTGCGTTGGCGCCGGGCGACTACACGTTGCGCATTACCGCACGCGATTACAGCGGCAACACAGCGACGACCAACCGCGATCTGCGCGTGCGGGTGGAATGATGCATACAGCGTCGCGTCGGTGACCCCGCAGTGCATCGGCGACGCATGCGCGCGCAGGCGCCTGCGCACGACGGCGCTGCTATCGCGATCGGATCCACATAACTTACGCCCGGCACTCAGCTGCGTCGCACGCCTCGTCGAAGGCGCGTCGCAAAACACGGTACCAAGCTGCCGGCGCCGTGCTTCTGAGATCGGCGTCGGATTCGTGGCATTGCCGCCGGGCTAGATTGCTCCTGCAGAAAACGTCTTTACGTTGTTCAAGGAGTGCGGCGATGCGCGTGGTTGCTGGCAGTCGAGTGGATGGGGGCTGGTCTGGAATGTCGCTGCGTGGCGGCGCAACCGCGTCACTGTTGGTCCTGGCCGCCGCTGCCACTGGCTTGCACAGCGCACCCGTGCAGGCGGTAGTGGGGCCGGGTGCGGTGAGCGGCGACACCATCGTGCACGACCCGTCGATGCTCAAGTTGAGCGATGGGCGTTACTACATCTATGCCACCACCGGTGTGGTCACCAGTACCGACCGCACCAAATTCAGCAATGCGGGCGCGATCTTCAGCAGCATGCCGAGCTGGGTGCGCAGCTACAACCCGGACAACCAGCTGTGGGCGCCGGATGTGTCCTTCCACGGCGGCAAGTACCTGATGTATTACATCGCCTCCAAGTTCGCCACCAATACCTCGGCGATTGCGCTTGCCAGCAGCAGCACCGGCAAGCCTGGCTCGTGGAAGGATCAAGGCATTGTCTACACCTCCAAAAGGCAGCGACGACTACAACGCCATCGACGGCAATCTGGTGGTGGACGGTAACGGCAAGTGGTGGCTGGCGTTCGGCTCGTTCTGGTCGGGGATCAAGCTGATCTAGCTCGATCCGGGCACCGGCAAGCAGCTGTCCGGCAACACGGCGCGCTACAGCCTGGCGAGCCGGCCGTACCCGGGCGCGGTGGAAGCACCGTTCATCCAGCAGGCCAATGGCTGATACTACCTGTTCGTGTCGTTCGATGCGTGCTGCAAAGGCGCCAGCAGCACCTACAAGATCGCGGTGGGGCGTGCGCGCTCGGTGACCGGGCCGTATCTGGATCGCGCCGGTGCGGGTGTCGTGCAAACCTTAGGGTCAGGTTCACTTATCAATCGACGGCGCTTGGCTTGCGTAGCCGACGAGCGTGCCTGGTTCCGGCAAAGGGTCGGCTTTGGGCTTCGACCATCGCGCGGAAGGCAGCGTTGCCCAGGGCTAGCTACGCTGCAAACCTATTCTGAGAAGTTGATCAGACACTCATGCGCGGCGATTGCTGCCCATCTTGCTGTTGGCTGCGTGCCAATTCCTGCTGTCGTGTTTGCGTCTGCTCCTGGGCGATGGCTTGGTTGGCCGTTTGTAGCTTTGCATCCGACTGCTCCAAAGGGATATGAATTGCCTGGTCTATAGAAACGACGACGCGCTTGTGCGTCGGGTCGTCGAGGCGTCCCTCGACCGCGAAGAGATTGCCGTTCTTTCCCATCAGTACGTGATCCACGCGCTGCAGTGCATTAGCTGCAAGCGAGGTATTGCCGGCGTCTGGATAGCGCTCGCGATTGTCCTTGCACGCGGCCAGCAGGCAGCGGCTGACGCGTTCGCTCATTTCGTCATACGGCTTACCCACGCTCTCATCGATCTTGGCCACCCCTTCGCGGATCTGCCTCAACATGACGTGATCGGGATGATCCGGATTTTGCGGGCCCGATGCTTGCGGCCGTGCGGGGACGCTATGGCCGCGTACATCTGTGTCTTCCTGAGTCTTCTTCGAAGAGGTGTCCGCGTTGTCATGGCTTTGCGTGCGCGGCGCAGTGACATGGATCGTCTCTAGCGTTTTGATCGGTTCGCCAGCAGTCTGGGCCGCCGGCTGTGCAGCCGTACGCTGTGTGCCTAGGGTCTGGGCTGCGTAGGTTCCATCAAGCTCTTGCTTCAAGTTTCCCTTGGCCTGGCTGTCCCAGAGCATCCCGTCATGGGTCCATTGACCATCTTTGCCACGTTCGTAGAGGTCGCCGTCTGAGCCGACGATCCGGCCGGGATGCTTCAGTGCGTCATGCACTGCGGCGGGCATGTAGGCGTGACGCTCCCAGCCATTTTGCTCGTAGGTCTCTTTGTAGTGCGCGGCCATCGCTGCTGGCGTGTGCATCGCGTTCTGCCTGATGATTTGCTGCGAAGCGGCATCAAGTTGCGACGCACGTTGAGGGCTCGCCGTTTCGGTGTGCGTGCTCATCGTGCGATCGATCAGGCCATCAGCTATCTGGCGCGTCCACTGCTGCGTATTCGCGTTGTGCACCCACGGGGATTCGCGCAGGCTGCGCGTGTCGTGCTCGTTGGCCGGTTGGGTGTAGGGATCTTTATTCTGCGGCGGCGAACCGAGTGCCAGCTCGATAGACGTACGAGATGCTTTGAAGGTCAGCAAGTCCGCGACTTCCGGCGTGGCAACTTCGGTCCGCGTCTTGAAGAGCGGCACGCCGGCTTCGCCAAAGGCGACAGCTGCTGGATCGACTTCGCCAGTGCTGACGTCACGCGCCCACCGTTCTCCGGCTTGGTGATTCTCAAGGCGCCACGTATTGCCTTGCGCATCTTGTTGATGGGAAATGCGATGATCATTGATCACATCGGCCAGCTTGTCGCCGCCCACCGCGCCAACGATGCCGCCAACCGCACCTGTGACTAGTAAGCCCGGGCCAGACTCCACACCTAGCGCTGCGCCTACGCTACTGCCAAGCACTGCCCCGCCGAAGGTGCCCAGATTTCGTGTGGCGTAGCGGGTGACCTCTGCATCGGCCGCAGTGCTGTTGCCCTGCGCGTCCAGCCGCTCGGTGTTTCTTGCCGTACCGCCCAGGTCGTACACGGCCGCCGCCGCGCCCACAATGCCCAGCCCACGGACGGTGCCGGAGGAGAGCCTGCGCGATGCCGCCACCTCTGCGCTGAGCGCGGTCTCTGCGATGCCTACGGCTGGCGCATCCAGCCCGGTCGGTGCGCGGACCATGCCGGAGGCGCTGAGTTCTGCTGATGGCCGGAAGTGCGTCTCCTTTAGGTCAAAGCTTCCAGCAAACTCACGTGAAAACGTGACATCTTTGACCTCGTTTCCAATGCTTCCCGCCGTTGTAAAGATTCCTTTGGGTGCTGCTTGAATAAATTGCGTTTGTACTTCCGGCAGCACGGCACCTGCGCCACCTTGGGCATACAGCGCCTGTAACTTTGGGACAGGCTGCCCGCCCAACGACGTGACATTCGGGTTGCTCAGGACGGCCGGCACTTCCACCTGACCGAAGACACGCTCCAGGTTGGCAGCAGAAGCAACAACTTTGATGTCACCGCGCAGAGAACTTGCGAACTCCTGAGAGGCTTCGCCCCAGAGGCACCTCGACAGGGACGTCGGGTTCTGCGATGGGACGTTAGGATCTCCGTACAAGAATGAACTTGCAGAGTCCTTCGCTGTTATCGCATCCTGACCCAGATCTTCAAAGATATCTATGGTTCTATTCGTTATTGCAGTGCGGACTTGTTTATCGGAAAGAAATTGCGCGCGCGGTGTGTCATTTATTACGGGTAGTCCGGTATTTTTGGATAATTCGACAGCTGCAATTTCCGAGGAAACTTCGCCAATTTTTCTGCTGTAGAGGATCCCGCCTTCGCTGTCTACTGTAGCAGTGTATTTTCTAGCAATACTCGCTATTTCTTCCAGGCTATTGGATTGTTTAATGAGTTCTACATCGGTTTTGTAGTCACTCATTGCTGAGTCCCAACGAATGAGTGGAATTCACCAGGGCCCAATCTTGCTCAAAAATAACCTTACCTGTGAAGAAAGACTTCTTTGATTCCCTCAGCACGGATGGCCTGTTTTCGAACTGCAAACCTGCCGCTATTAGCCTGTTGACCAAGAGTTTGACCGTTTCTAGCTGGTCGAGTGTGAACGCCCTAGTTGAAAAAGATGGAAGCGGCATGCCGACCTGTAACTCATCTAGATATCCAAAGCTTATTATGTGAATGTTGAAGTGGACTTTGTCCTCCAGCCACTTCTGGTCAAGCTCTCCGAAAACCTCGGCCTGATCAATATCTACTGAAAAAGTTTCATGCCCTAGCTCATCAAATCCGCGGATGCCTCCAGAAAAACGTGCACGACCTTCTGGGAAACTTATCCATTCAAATGTCTCTGACATAAAAGTGCCTCTTTTCCTGGGCGTGGATTGATGATGACTCATTTTTGAGATTGAGCGGACGGCGATTCTTGTGATGCATCACTGCCAAAGTGCAAGCCAGGAATGACGTGGTGCTAACGGAGCATCGCTATTGTTGCAGTATAAGTGAGCGCCTGCGCTTGATCGTCCATCAACTGCTTGAAACGCTATCTTGCCGGTTTGCCTCTACCAATAATTGCTCATACGACTGTACGCGTATACGTAGGCGAATGAGATGCCAGGACATCGCAAAAGCAAACAAGAGCGTAAAGGCCAGCACGCCCTGCATCAGGGTGATCTTGCTCAACACCGTCCAGTCACCCATACGCCAGTCTTTCAGCTGCAGATAGAGGGCGAGCAGGACGGGCATAAAGCCCAGCTTCTCCATGCCGCCAGTGAACAGCCCCAGGCGGTCGTGCATGTTGGTACGACGGTCGCGCATGAACGCCTCGCGTCGGCGTCGCTGCTCCAATGGAAACCATCGGAGTGCCGCGACGATGGATTGGTAGTGGTAAAACTCCCGCTCCATCTGCTCTGCATGATCCGCATAGGGGCGGCGGAATCCAGGCCACTCGCGCTTAAATGAGAGTGCGCCGTAGACCAGAAAGCCAGTCAACTCGACCGCAAGACCTATGGCTGCGAGATAGAGGCCAGTCTTGCCGCTCAACAGGGTGCCAGACAAGATACCCACGCCCGCACCGATCAATCCAATCGCCAAGCTCCAGCGCTCTACCGGACCGGCGCGGCTCTGCTCGGTTACGTGTGTGTAGTGCGCCATTGCAGCGGAAAGCGAGGGAAAGCTCAGGTCTACCAGTCCGATGGTTTCCCGATTGGTACTTGCTCCGCGTTCCGCCGCTACGTTATCTGGTGAACCCATCCAGCCTCCCTTGGCGATTGAGCGTCCAATCCATCTCTGTGATCCACAGTATTCCTTAGCTGCTCAATGCGCGCCAGCACGCTACGCAGAAGTATCAAGTGTCTCGCTATGCTGCTGTTGACAAGCGACGCCGGGCGCCAGCAATTTAAGCCCAAGGAGCGTCGAAACTCTTCACGTAGCGGTGCCCACCTCCGTCAAACCGGTGGGTTTTTTGTGCCTGCATCTGTGCAGGTGCAACCGACGCGACGCCTGCGTCGGGAAGGCGGTTAATACAACACCGGCGAAGGGAATACGCCCGCCGGCTACCGGCTGTTTCGAACCTCGCGATATCCTGGCCTACCGACTACCAGAAACGCTATGCCGTCAGCGACGCCGAGCAGCGCCCGGCATATCGCTGGCGCACACTCAGCGCGCCGTCGCTTCGGTCTTGCGCGCGCGCTTTGCAGGCGTGGTTTTTTTGTCGGTACCCGGATACAGATTCAGCAGCATCAAGGTGACGCCATTGGTCCAGCCGAAGCCGTCCTGCAGTGCGTATTCGCCGCCGCCGCCGCCAGCCGCAGCGGCGTCCAGGCCGTATTTTTCGACCAGCTTGTGCTCGCGTGCGAACAGCGCCTGCACCTGGCTGAGGAAACGCTCGCCGATGGTGCGCGCCAGCGCGTCTTCGCCGTAGCGACGCAGGCCGTCCACCGCCACCCATTGCAGCGGCGCCCAACCGTTGGGCTCATCCCATTGCTGCCCGGTCTTCACCGCGGTGGTGGCCAGGCCGCCGGGGCGCAGCAGACGCGCGCGCACCACGGTGGCGGTGCGCTTGGCATGCGCGTCCGACGCCAGGCCAGCAAACAGCGGGTACAGCGCGGCGGCAGTGACCTGGTCGCTCAGCGTGCGGGTCTGCCAGTCGTAGTCGGCGTAGTAGCCAGCCGCATTCCACAGATGCGCGTCGATGGCCTGCTTGCGCTGCTGCGCCAATGCGGCGTAATCGAGCGTGCACTCGGCGCCCGGCTGCGCGCAGGCCTGGGCCAAAGTGCGCTCCAGGTGATACAGCAGGCTGTTGAGATCGATCGGGATGATGGCGGTGGTGCGGATGGTGCGCAGGTTTTGTCCATCGGCCAGCCAGCGGCTGGTGTAATCCCAGCCACTTTCGGCGCCGGCACGCAGGTCACGGTAGACCTCGGCCGCCGGGCGGTCTTTCACTTCGGCGGCGGTGCGGGTGTCGTGCAGCCAGGCTTCCGGGCGCGGCGTGTCGCGCTCGTCCCAATAGCGGTTGAGCACGCTGCCGTCGGCCAGGCGCACCGCATGACGGGCGGCTTCGCCGGGCTTGAGCCCGTCGCTGCCCTGCATCCAGTACGCGTATTCCTTTTGCAGCTGCGGCAGATACCGCTGATAGACCGCCTCGCCTTCCACGCCGGCCTGCAGCTCCACCATGTAAGAGAAAAACGGCGGCTGCGAGCGGCTGAGATAATAGGTGCGGTTCCCGTTGGGAATATGCCCGTAGGTGTCGATCAGGTAGGCGAAGTTGTCCAGCATCTGGCGGCTGAGCGTGGTCTCGCCGCTCTTCACCAGGCCCAGCATGGTGAAGTAGGAATCCCAGTAGTACACCTCGCGGAAGCGGCCGCCCGGCACCACGTACGGGTGCGGCAGCGCCAGCAGGCTGCTATGCGGCGGCACGTGGTTCTGGCTGCGCACCAGCTTCGGCCACAACAGATCGATGTGCTCGCGCAGCGCGGTGTCCTGGCGGATGGCGTCGGTCTGTACCGGCGGCGACTCTTCGAAATTGGCGTCCACGAACTTGCGCAGATCAAAGCCCGGGTGATCGTGCTGCGCCAGATAGTCGGCGTTGATCAGGGCCGGGTCGCGCAGCGGCAAAAAGTCGACGAAATGTTTCTGGTCGTCGAACAGCTCGCCGCTCTGCACCGCCTGGAACAGTTCCGGGTAGGCCACATCGGGCGTCGGCGGCGTGGACGCAGGCGCATTGACGACCGGAGTATCCAGCGGCGCGGCAGTCAGCGTGCACGGCGCAACAAACATGCTCAGCGACAGGCCAAGCAGCGACGTGCAACACGGGGGCGCGGCAGAACTCATGGCATCTCCAGAACGGGCAGTGGCGTAGGGCATGGTAAACGACCAAAGTGGCGGGCGGGACTGCGTGAGATGCCGGAACGCCGACAGACTTCGCGCGGTGACAACGGGATTCAGCAAGGTGATCCGGCGCGCCGCCGCAACGAGCGCCAATCCAGGCGTATCGGCGCGGATCCAGGCAGCTTGAGTGCAGCGACGGCGTGCTGAGTTAGATGCCGTCGCTGCAAGAAGCGCGCCAGGGCATGGCAGCGGCTAGCGTTATTGCGCCGGCATCGGGGGCGCCGTCAATGGAGACACTGGGGCATCCGCCGCACCCGTTGTCTGCGTGGCAGTGACCGGGCGCATGTAGGACCTGAGCGGTGGTCACCCTGAGGCGCTGGTCTGTGCGGCTGGGTCTGACGTGCCGACATGCAACAAGCATCGGCCGGCGACGATGCCGAAGCGTCGTGGCAGGTGACGCCCGGCATGCAGCGGGCACTGCCTCAGACCCACGCCCCCTGTTCTATCCCCAACAGCGCCTGCAGCCCGTGCGCGTTGGGCACGGCCAGGCCGGCGGCGGTGGTGTCGAAGATCACCCAGCGTTCGGCTGGCGGCTGCCGCGCAACGTGCGGCGCAGCGCACACCGCATCGTCCAGCGCCTGCAGCGCGCTCGTCGTAGCTGCTGCAGTAGACGCGCGGGCTGCCATGCCAGCGCCATCAAGACGGGCCGATGCTCGTGTCCGGTGCTGCTGCCTGGGGTACTTGCGCAGGGTCGGCGGCGCAGCGCGCGATGCGGTGGCGCGTCAGCAGCGCCGCCGCAGGTGGCAGGAGCAATCTGGCGTGGCGCGGCTCGCAGACCACAGCGCTCTGCCAGCGCCGCCACCCGTGCATCGAAGGTGGCGCTGGGCGGCAATCGCGAACGTCAGCCGGTGAGGCGAATGGTTCAGCCCAGGCATGCGCTCAATGTGAATGGCGGCTGGTCCCTATTGAGCAGACAACGAATTTCAAACGCGCGTAAACGCCGCGCCGGCTAGATTTGCGCGCTCCGGACCGGGGTTGGTGGTGCGGTGCCCGTCTCTTCTCTTATCGGTCTCCCGCATTGTGATTACCCGCAGGAAGGAAGCGCTTGTCCCGCATGTTGCTGCAGCCGCATGCACGGGCGCCATCCTGTTTTTTCTTGCGTGCCTGTTGCTGTACATGCCAGCTCCGCGTCTTACCGTGCAGCAGGATGAAAGCCTACAGGTGTATTTCCTGCCGCGTCCGCAGGTGACGCCGCCGGCGCCGGTCGAGCCGCCACCGCAGGAGCAGCCCAAGCGGCAACAGCGCGCCACCGCCGCCTCCGCATCGGCTGCCCGTCGTGCGCCACCGCCCACGCGCACTCCGCCGCCGCAACGCCAGGTCGCTGCCGCCAATGCGCCGGCCGATGCATCGATGGCAGCGCAGCTGTATACCCGCGAAGGCCGTCTGCGCATGCCGCTTGACACCAAGGTCGACCCGATGGCGCAAGGCGACGCAGTGCCGCCGGGCATGACCGACGCGCGGGCGCAGGCCAAGGCGCGCAACGTGATGGAGCGGGTCAACCCGGTGCAGTACCAGGACACGCGCTTTGCCAAGGATTGGAAGAGCGACGGCACGCTGGGCGATGTGGCGATGCAGGAAATGAATCGCGGCATGAAAAAGTTCAACGACATGCTCAACGGGCCGCAGACGCAGGTGGCCAAGGCAAGGCCGCCGCCGGACGTACGCTTCAATCCTGCATTGGCCGGAAATCAGGCCGAAATGGGCAGCGAGGCCACTGGCGATGCGTACAAGGCCGCGCCGATCGCGCATGAAACATTGCCCGACCTCAAGGGCGAAGCCAGCCGCCGCATCCGCGAGGCATTGGCAACACTGGAACAACGCAGTGCCCGCTGCGATGCGTCCAAACGCAAATCGTTGCTGTCGCCGGTCCGCACGCATCTGTCCGACCTGGAGCGTGCCGAACACGCGCTCAACAATGGTGCCGACCCGGTATTGGCTGCGCAGCTGTTGCCACGTCAGGCCGACAGCGCCTACGACCTGGCACGCCGCGCGCTGTGGTATGCCGACCGGCAATTGAAGCAGTGCGCGGTGGGGTAGGTGGGGTATTTGCGGCGCCCCATTCCGCGTTAGAGACCGTCATGCGCTTCAAGCCTCTTTCCCGCCTGCGGGAGAGCTCTAAGGCGTCGGGGTAAGGGCACGGTGACAGACCGCCATCTGAGCACAGCGTAGGCATGCGCTGGAAACGCGCCAGGACGCCCCTCACCGCTCAAGCCGCGCACCCAACACTGAGTTTTACCTTGCAAAGGCGTTGTGCCCATCAGGGTGAGAACAGTTGGCTGGATCGGCCAACGGCTGGCCCCCATCCGCCCTTCGGGCACCTTCCCCCGCAGGCGGGGGAAGGCAGTCCGCCGATCGCTGCCGTGAAGCCCCTCTCCCGGCGGGAGAGGGGTTGGGGTTAGGGTACGGCTACGGCAGCGAAGCAGCGGCCTACGCCAGACTCTGCCGGTAGCGATCCTTCTCTGCGCTCAGCGCAATTTCCGCACGTAAAAAGACTTGGCCGATCGGTTCGTCGGCGCGGGTGGCTTGCGCTTCGCCGAGTAACACCGTCAGGCCCAGCGCATGTTGCAACTGCGCGACGTCGCGCAGGTGTTGCAGCGTGCGTTCGGCATCGGGGTCGCGCAGGACGGCGATGAATTCCGCGCTGTCGGTGACCCGGTCGATGCTGTTGCCCGGCCCCTGCACCAGTGCGGCAAACGCCTGGTCGAGCTGTTGCAAGGTACGGCCGAGCAGCCGCTCGCTCTGGCGTTCTGCCAAGGCGGCCAGTTCCTGCACTTCCAGGATCACCAGCCGGTACGGAGTCTGGGTATCCGCGGCAGCGGCCGGCTGCAGGATGGCGTTGCGTTCTTGTTGCAGTGCTTCCTGACGCCCATCCAGCAGGTTCATGGCGACGCGCGCCAGCGCCTGCAATCCGGTGCGCTGGAGTTCGTTGAGCGAGCGCGGTTCGGTATCGAGCACGCACACCGTGCCTAGCGCCACGCCTTCGGTCGTCACCAACGGCATGCCTGCGTAGAAGCGTGCGCCGGTGTCGCCGGTGACCACGGAAATATCGCGGAAACGTGGGTCTTGGGTCAGGTCCGACACTTCCATCAGGTGGCCGGGGTCGCGGATGGCGTGGTCGCAAACGGCCTGGCTGCGGTCGGTCTGTTGCAACCCCAGGCCAAGTTGGGCCTTGAACCATTGGCGGTCGCGGTCTACCAACGACATCAGCGCGATAGGCGTATTGCAGAGCGATGCGGCCACCTGCACGATGTCCTGATACGTATCTTCGGGCAGGCTGTCGACGATGCGGTAACCATCGAGGACCTGCTGGCGGGAGGCTTCATCTGCCGTCGGCATCTCTTTCATCGGATCAGCCAAACACCTGTCGAGGAGAGGGTCCAACCTTACCGGAATGGCCGATAACATGGCGTCGATATGAGGGTTGCCGCCGCCGGAAATTGACGTGCTGACGTGACGCGCGGGCTGCGGGCTGTTGATCAGGCCTAGCGGGCTGTGTTGCCACCTGCCGATGGTTCAGTTGTTGCTGCAGTCAACCGTCAATCAACGATCAATTGACCAATCAAACAACCGACCAGCGTGACGCGCGGAGTGCGGAGTGCCGATCGGTGCGAGCGGCCTGTAGTGCCACCTGCCGATGGTTCAGTTGTTGCTGCGGCCAACGGTCAATCAACGAATCAATAGACCAATCAAACAGCCGACCGACCAGCGTGACGCGCGGGCTGCGGAGTGCGGATCGGTGCGAGCGGCCTGTAGTGCCACCTGCCGATGGTTCAGTTGTTGTTGCGGCCAACCGTCAATCAATGAATTAATAGACCAATCAAACAGCCGACCAGCCGTTGCGGTTTAGCGCGAAGAACGGACCGAGCCGACTGCAAACCGTGGGCCGACCAATCAATATGCCATTCGAACAGCCGGGCAATCGAATAACCGGTTAACCAACATTCGATCCTCGATCCTCGATCCCCGATCCCCGATCCCCGATCCTTGGCCAATCGGCCAATCGGCCAGTCCACAGCCGGTCAACCAAACGCTCGACCACTCGAGCCGGCGATCAATCCGCAACGCGCATTCTGTCAACCAAGCGGTCAACTTGCCGACCGACCGACCGACCGATCAATCAATCGACCGGCGTACCGACCAAGCAAACGAATAACCGACCAATCGAACAATCGATCGGCGCATCACCCAAACCACTGCACACCCAGCAACGCGCCGCTGCCCTGCACCCACCCGCCTACGCATCGCAAGCGGGTGGGTGCAGGGCATTAGCGAAACCTCAGCGCTTGACTGGCTTGCCGTCGGCGTCCAGCACCTGCACTTCGCCGAGCTTGAGCGCGCGCACCGGGGCTTCGATCTTCTTCAGGTCGCCCACGATCACCCAGGTCATCGCGTCGGGCTTGATGATCTGCGCGATGGCCTTCTGCGCGGCCGGCTGGTCGATCGCTTCAAGGCGCGGCTTGAGCGTCTGCACGTAGTCGTCGGGGCGGTCGAACTGCACGATGCCTTCGATCGCGCTCAGCACGGCGGTGGTGGTTTCGTAGCTGCCGGGCAGGGCGCGGATGCTCTGGTTCTTGATCTTTTCGATCTCCTCGCCGGTCAACGGCTTGTCGCCGACGATGGCCCGGGCTTCCTTGAGGATCTCGTTGGCCGACTCGGCGGTCTTGTCGGTCTGCACCGGTGCAGAGAACAGATACGGCCGCTGGCCCTGCGCATCCATCAGACGAGTGCCGGCACCGTAGGCCCAGCGCTTGTTCTCGCGCAGGTTCATGTTCAACCGCGAGGTGAAGGTGCCGCCGAACGCATCGTCGGCCACGCCAATGGCCAGGTTGTCCTGGGTCTTGGTCGACGGTGCCAGCAGGCCGGCCAGGATCACCGACTGCGGGGCATCCGGCCGGTTGATCAGGTACACACGTGGCTTGGGCTGCACGGCCACGTCGACCAGGTTCTTCTTCGGCAGCGGGCTGGCCGGGGCCTTCCAATCGCCGAATGCGGCATCCAGCTGCGGGATGATCTGCGCCAGCGTGGTGTCGCCGGCGACCAGGATGCGCAGGTTGTCCGGGCGCAGCCACTGGCCGTGGAAGGCCTGCAGGTCCTTGGCATTGAGGCTCTTGATCGCCGCTTCGGTGCCGCTGCCGGTGAGCGGGATGCCGTACGGATGCTTGTCGCCGTAGAGCAGCGGCGGCAGCGCACGCAGGCCCAGGCTGGTGGGCTTGGTCTTTTCCTGCGCGATGCCGGCCAGCCACTGGCCGCGGATGCGTTCGATGTCCGACGGTTTGAATGCCGGGTTGCGCACGATGTCGGAGAACAATTGCAGCGACGGCTGCAGCTGGTCGTTGAGCGCATTGAGCGAGGCGCTGCAGCTATCCAGATCGCAGCCGACGCCGGTGATCGCGCCCAGGCGCTGCTTGCGCTGCGCCACTTCCACCGAATCCAGCGACGCGGTGCTCTCGTTCATCAGTGCGGCGCTGAAGCTGGCGGTGCCGAGCTTCTTGCCCTGGTCGGCGGCGTAACCGGCGTCGAACAGCAACTCGACCTGGGTGACCGGGATGGTGTGGCGCTCGGCCAGCACCACTTCGATGCCGTTCTTCAACTTGCCGCGCTGCAGTGTGGGGAAGCTCAGGTCAGGGAACTGGGTGGTCTTGGGCACGCCGGTGCTGCGGTCCACATTGGAAGCGGTGACCTTGTACTTGCCGGCGGCGGGCAGCTTGGGCGCCGGCTTGCCCGGTTCGGCGGCGCGTGCGACCACCGCCTTGTCTTCGGCAGCCGGGTCGAAGTCCTTGCTCGCCGGCAGCACGGTGAGCAGATAGTCGCCCTTGCCGAACCAGGTGGCGGAGGCCTGCTTGACGCTATCCACGGTGGCGGCCTGGCCGCGCTGCAGATCTTTTTTGTAGGCACCCGGGTCGCCGCGATAGACCTGGCCCTCGGCCAGGAGCACGGCCTTGCCGGTGAAGCCACCGACCTTTTCCAGCCCGCGCACGAAGCCGGCACGGTAGGCCACCTGCGCGCGCTGCAACTCGTCGGCAGTCGGGCCTTGTGCGATGAATTTCTTGAGTTCTTCGTCGATCACCGCCTCGACCTTGGCCGGGTCCACGCCGTCTTTGACGTCGGCCTGGATCTGCATCTGGCTGGACAGCGCAAACGGCTGCACCGAGGCGGACACGTCATCGACCAACTTGTCCTGATAGACCAGGCGTTGATACAGCCGCGAGGTCTTGCCGCCGCCCAGCACGGTGGTGGCCAGATCCAGCTGGATCATGTCGTCGGTGCCCAGTTGCGGCGCGGCCCAGGTGCGGTAGATGCGCGGCTGCGAGACATGGTCGTGCTGCACGCCGCGCTTCTGCGCGGCCAGCGGTGTGACCCACGGCTGTTGACGCGCCACCGGCTTGCCGGACGGGATATCGCCGAAGTACTGCAGTGCCTTGGCGCGCGCCTGCGCCACGGTGATGTCGCCGGCCAGCACCAGGGTGGTGTTGGCGGCGCCGTAGTTGTCGTTGAACCACTGTTTGACGTCGCCCAGCGAGGCCGCGTCCAGATCTTCCATCGAGCCGATGGTGTCGTGCTGGTACGGGTGGTTGGCCGGGAACAGGTTGGACAGGATGTTCTGGTCCACGCGGCCATAGGGGCGGTTTTCGCCCTGGCGCTTTTCGTTCTGCACCACGCCGCGCTGGGTGTCGAGTTCTTCCTGGCCGATGGCGCCGAGCAGGTGGCCCATGCGGTCCGATTCCAGCCACAGCGCGGTATCCAGCGCGGTGGTCGGCACGGTTTCGAAGTAGTTGGTGCGGTCGAACCAGGTGGTGCCGTTCATGTCGGTGGTGCCGACCTGTTCCAGCGGCGCAAAGAAGCTGCCCTTGTTGTTTTCAGAGCCGGAGAACATCAGATGCTCGAACAGATGCGCAAAGCCGGTCTTGCCGGCCGGCTCGTCGCCGGAACCGATGTGGTACCAGATGCTCACCGCCACCACCGGCGCCTTGTGGTCTTCGTGCACCACCACGGTCAGGCCGTTGGGCAGGGTGAAGCGGGTGTAGGCGATGTCCGGAATGGCGCTGCTGTCCGCGGTCTTGGACAGGCTGGCCGGGGCGGCGGCGACAGCGGGGGCAACGGTACCGGTGGCGACGCCGAGCACACCGGCGATCAACAGGGACAGCGGACGCAGCATGTGACACTCCAGAGCAGGGTAATCGGCCGAGGGTAGTGGCTGCTTGGCGAGGCCGCAAATGCTGTTCGGCATGGGGGTGGTGGGCAGCGCTGGCGGGCTGCCGGAACGGCGGGCATGGCGACGGCAGGCCGTGTTGAGTTGAATGGGTGGCGTGAGATCGGGCGCGTGCAGGCCGCAGCGGGCAGCCGTCTGGCTCGGGGGGCGGGCAACGCTGGCATCGCAGGTGTTACGGACAGCAAGGCCGCGCGGTGAGTGGCTCGCCTGCGCAGTGTTGGCTTAGCGCTACCGGCACGCGGAAACCACGGGATCCGGCGTGGACGCCACGACGGCTGGCGACCGAGCCCCGCCACGCGTCCGTACGGAGGTAAACCCACCACGCACAGCTGCAGCGGCCAGGTGCACACGCCAGCATGATCGTTTCGCCACTGCGGCCCTCTCCCACAGGCCGCCAAGGGTTTGGAGCAGCTAACAAGGCGATTGTGCAGCCGCCAGGCGCGCGCGGCCGGTGCGCGGTGCGGCATGTACCACGCGTACACCCCGGTTCTGAGCGCCACCTCCACACCCTGACGACTGCTCGCTACGTGTTGTTAGCCACTCTTAATCGGCCGCAAGCGGGCCCGGCCTGGGTGCACTCAAGTTGATCCTCGCCTCGCCGTTATCTGGTGCGACCTACTTTGCCCACACGCCGCCCGCCCATCACGCCATGACCGTTCTGTTGCCGCCCGTGCCGATTCCCGCCAACGACGCCTTGCGCGTGGACGCGGTCCGCCGGCTGGGGGTGTTGGACACCGAGGCCGAGGCCGAGTTCGACGATATCGCCTGGCTGGCGGCGCATGTCAGCGGCGCCCCGATGGCACTGGTGTCGCTTCTGGATGCCGACCGGCAATGGTTCAAGGCGCGCTGCGGCACCGACCTGGAGGGCACGCCGCGTAGCGTGTCGTTCTGCTCCTACGCGGTGATGGGCACCGAGTTGATGGAGGTCCCCGACGCCGAGGCCGACCCACGCTTCGTCAACAACCCGTTGGTGACCGCCGCACCCGGTGTGCGCTCCTACGTCGGGGTGCCGCTGATCGGCCGCGAAGGCTATGCCTACGGCACCCTGTGCACGCTCAGCACCAGATCGCGCGTGCTCGACGAACATCAGAAACAGGCGCTGATCCGTCTCGCGCGGCAGGCGGTCAGCCAGCTGGAAGCGCGCCGCGATCGGCGCGATGCGCAGGCGCAGCGGCAGACGTTGAGCATGTTGCTGGAAGCCATGCCCGACGGCGTGGTGGCCTGCGGCACCGACGGCCTGCTGCGCGAGTTCAACAACGCCGCTAGGCAATGGCATGGCACCGACCTCCGCGTGCTGCCACCGGCGCAATGGGCGCAGCATTTCGATCTGTACAGCGCAGACGGCAATGCTCTGCTGCCCACCGAGGCCATTCCGCTGCTGCGTGCCTGGCGCGGCGAGCACGTGCGCAATGCCGAACTGGTGATCCGTGCCAACGGTCAGCCTCCGCGCAGCGTGCTATGCAATGCAGACCCGGTGGTCGGCGATAAGGGCACTGCGTTGGGCGCGGTGTGCGTGATGCACGACATCACCCAGCTCCGGGGTGCGTCGGCGGCCTTGTCTGCCGAGCGCGCGCGGCTGCAGGCGCTGGTGGATGCCTCGCAGGACGTGGCGATCATCGCCTTCGACCCGCAGGGGCGCATCGAGCTGTTCAATCCCGGCGCCGAACAACTGCTGGGCTACGCGGCCGACGAAGTGCTGGGCAGCTGTCCGTCGCGGTTCCATCTGCAGGCCGAGCTGGAGCGCCACATGGCCACATTGGCGTTGTCGCCGCCGGCATATGTGGAACTGGCTGCGGCCGCTGCCGGCAATGTGCTGGCCGAAGAACTGTGGACGCTGGTGCGCAAGGACGGCGAGCTGCGCCGAGTGCGGCTGTGCTTCAACGTCATCCATGACGCGCAGCAAGGCCTGGCCGGGTATCTGGCGATGGCCATCGACGTCACCGCCGAGCTGCAGGCGCAGGCCGCCGCGCAGCTGGCCGCCGAACGCTTCACCGGCGCCTTCGAAACCGCGCCGCAGGGCATGGCTATCGTCTCGCTGGAAGGCGCTTGGCGCGACGTCAATCCATCCTTGTGCAGCATCCTCGGTTACCCGCGCGAGCAATTGCTGCGCACGACCTTCCAGCAGATCACCCACCCGGACGATCTGGAAATGGACCTGCAACTGGTGCAGGAACTCATCGCCGGCAAGCGTGATAGCTACAGCCTGGCCAAGCGTTACATCAGCCAGCAAGACGCGGTGATCTGGGCGCAGTTGTCGGTGTCGCTGGTGCGCGACGGCAGCGGTGCGCCGGTGCATTTTGTCTCGCAGATCCAGGACGTCACCGAGCGCCATGTCGCCGCCGAACGTCTGGCAGAAAGCGAAGCGCGGCTGCGTGCGATCAGCGATGCCACCCCGGCGCTGGTCAGCCAGTTCGATGCCAGCCAACGCTGCCTGTTCGCCAACGAAGCGCACCGCGATTGGCTGGGCGTGGAGCCGGCCAGCCTGGTCGGCTCGCCGATCACGCATCTGCTGGGCGCGTCGCTCAGCGCGACTGCACGCATCGCATTGGCGCAGGTGGCCGACGGGCAACGCGCCAGTTTCGAGCATGTGTTGCATGTGGGTGGCAGCGCACGCGATGTGGAGATCACCCTGGTGCCGGAAACCCGACGCATGCTGGACGGTGCACAAGGGTTTTTCCTGATGGCGCAGGACGTCACCGCGCACAAGACATTGCACCGCCTGATGCACGAGCGTGCCACCCGCGATGCGCTGACCGGTCTGCCTAACCGCCATGCCTGGACCGAGGCATTGCAGACCGCCGTGCTGCAGGCGCATCGGTTGCAGCGCGCGGTGGCGGTAATGTTTCTGGATCTGGATGGCTTCAAACGCATCAACGACACCTATGGCCACCGCGCCGGCGACGCGGTGCTGGTGGAATTCGGCCATTGCCTGCAGCGCGCGGTGGAAGGCCGTTACCTGGTGGCGCGTCTGGCCGGCGACGAATTCGTGGTGCTGCTGGACAATCTGCAGACGCCCGACGCCGACTGCGCCCGGGTTGCCGAGCGCATCCGCCACGCAGCGTCCGCTGGTGCCTTGTTTGGCGAGCAGCGGCTACCGATCCAACCCAGCATCGGCATCGCCTGGCAGCACGGCGACCAGGTCGAGGCGGCAAGCCTGATGCATGCCGCAGACAAAGCGATGTATGCCGCAAAGAATGCGCGCTTCAGCAAGGACGCAGCACTGAACGGCCGCGAGGCTGCGCGTTGAGGTAAACGGCAACCGCGGTTCCTTTATCGGCCGATGGGGCACCCTCACCCCAACCCCTCTCCCGGCGGGAGAGGGGCTTGAACAGCGAAGCGTGTTGCGCTGTTCCTTCGCCCCTCGAGAGAAGGTGCCCGAAGGGCGGATGAGGGGGCGTCAGCGAAGCGCACCCGAAAGCCATCCCGCTTACTACGCGGCTTGCTTGACGTAGTGGCATTGCATTACCACGCGGCCTGCTTCAGGCGGTGGTGTCGCATCATTATTTGGCTAAACGAAGTGGTAGTACTGCAGCACTACGCAGCCTGTTCGACGCGGTAGCGCTGCATTGAAGCAGAATGCGCCGGAGTTGATTCGTTGAGTGCCGATGCCCATCTGATGATGTGACATGTATCGACCTCTGGGTTGATGATGCACGTGTGCTGATTGGCAATGCGCATCTTTGTTTGTCGACGTATATCGGCCGATGGGGCACCCTCACCCCAACCCCTCTCCCGGTGGGAGAGGGGCTTGAACAGCGAAGCGTGTTGCGCTGTTCCTTCTCCCCTCGGGAGAAGGTGCCCGAAGGGCGGATGAGGGTGCGTTGCGCGAAGCGCACCCGCACACGCTATTCCGCAAGCTATTTCGCTTGCTACGCTGCTTGCCCGACGCCGTGGCGCTGCATCGACGCAGGCTGCGCCGGTGCCAGTTGGAACACGGCCACCGCGCGCGTCAGATCCGCTGCCTGATCTTCCAGGCTGCGCGCCGCCGCAGTGGCTTCTTCCACCAGCGCCGCGTTCTGCTGGGTCATCTCATCCAGCTGCATCACCGTGGTGCTGACCTGTTCGATCCCGGCGCTCTGCTCGGTGCTGGCGGCGGTGATCTCGGACATGATCTCGGTCACGCGCTTCACCGAACTGACCACCTCGGTCATGGTGCTGCCGGCCTGCTGCACCAGCGCCGAGCCTTGCTCCACCTTTTCCACCGAGTCGGAAATCAGCTGTTTGATTTCCTTGGCCGCACCGGCCGAGCGCTGCGCCAATGCACGGACCTCGGTTGCGACCACCGCAAAGCCGCGGCCTTGTTCGCCGGCGCGCGCCGCTTCCACTGCCGCATTCAAGGCCAGGATATTGGTCTGGAAGGCGATGCCATCGATGACGCCGATGATGTCGGAAATGCGTGCCGACGATTGCGTGATCGCCTGCATGGTGGTGACCACTTGCTGCACCACGCGGCCACCGCTTTCGGCGACATCGCCGGTGCCTTTGACCAGTTGATTGGCCTGGCGCGCGTTGTCTGCATTCTGGCGCACGGTAGAGGTCAATTCTTCCATCGATGCGGCGGTTTCTTCCAGGTTTGCGGCCTGATGTTCGGTACGCGTGGACAGGTCGGTGTTGCCGCTGGCGATTTCACCGGCCGCGGTATTGATCATCTCGGCCGAATGCTGGATGCCCTGCACGATGCTGGTGAGCTGGATCGCGGTGCGGTTGGCGGCATCGGCCAGGCGGCCAAAGGCACCTTCGTAATGGGATTCCACCCGCTGCGACAGATCGCCGTCGGCAATGGCGGCCATGATGCGGCCGACATCGTCCAGACCGGCATCGGCCTGCTGCATCAGCCGGTTCAGGGCCTGCACCATTTCCGCAAACGCAAACTGATAGCGCGACTGCTCGCCGCGTGCGGAAAAATCGCCACGCGCGGCGGCATCGGCCAGACGCGCGATGTCGCTGTTGATCGCCGACAGATTGCTCTTCACCGTATCCAGCGCTTCATGCAATGCCGCGCGCTGGCCGGGCAGGCGGCGCATGTCGCGGCGCAGATCGCCGCGGCCGTATTCGCTCATGACATCCATCGCCTCGTTGATGGCGTCCAGATGTTCGAACACCACCGTGTTCACGCCATGCGCCAGGCTGCCGTAATCGCCGGGGAAATCCTCCGGGATGCGGTGCGCGATGTTCTCGCCTTGCTGCAGGCGGATCATGGTCTGCATCTCGCCGTTGAAGCGCTGCAGCTGGTTCTGCATCTGCTGCATGCTGTGCATCAACTGCCCGGTTTCATCGCGCGATTCCACCCGGATGTCGTTGTCGAAGCGGCCGGAGGCAATCGCCTCGGCCGTGCGTGAGGCGGCGCGTAACGGTGCGGCCATCGCCGAGGCGATCAACCAGCACAGGCCGATCACCATCGCCACCAGAGCGCCGCCGATCAAGGTCAGCGTCCGCGTAAAGCCCCAAGCCTGCACCTGGATGTCTTCGGCGTACACGCCCATCACCAGCACCCAGTTCCAGGCCGGAAACGTCTTGGCATAGCTGATCTTGGGCAGCTGTTCTTTCTTGCCCGGCTTGGGCGCGTCGTAATAGCTGAAGCCATCGCCGCTGTCGATAGCGGTCTTGATATCGCGATACACGTACTGCCCGGCATCGCTCTTGTAATCGGACATGTCGGTGCCGACCGGGCGCTTGGGATGCATCAGGATGCGCATCTGCGGGTCGACGATAAAAAAGTAATCCACGCCATCGTTGGTGCGCATGTCGGCCAGCGTCGTGCGTGCCGCTTCTTTTGCCTGATCGACGTTGAGCTCGCCGGCTTTGACCTTGTCGGCGTAATGCTGCATCACCGTGAGGCCCATCTCGACCTCGGTCCTGACGCTGAGTTTGCGCGCCTCGACCAGATCCAGATATTGCAGACGCGCCGCGGCAACGGCCAGCAGGATCACGCCCACCGTCAACAGTGTGCACAACAGGACGAACTTGCGGGTCAGCGGGAGATTGGCAACATGGCGACGCAACAGGGAGACAACGGGCATGGCAACAGCATCCAGAACGCGCCGCGCAGGGCGCTATGTCATGGATAACGGCTGATTCACATGCGGGTTGAATACTGATTGCGGCAGCGTCTGCTTATAAAAACCGCAGCGCCCATGCAATGTTAGGAGCGCACCTGTGCGCGATGCGGCGTTACCGATAAGGCCTCATCGCGCCCAGTTGCGCTCCTACCAACGGCCTGCTGTCTTTAGACAGATCGCAGGCACGACACATCGCTCAACTTGCTTGGTCGACATGTCGCGGCGTATCGCCATCTCCTGAATATCCAGGCGGACGGTCGCGCGATACGACGGCGGCCACGCAACGCGCGGCCGCCTTTCACATCAGCTTGCTGCGCAGAAGCCGAACTCGGCCGTTGCACCGGCGGCCAGCGTGCGGTTGAAATCCACACCGCTTGCGCGCAGGGTGCTGCCGCTCTGCGACCACACCACATTCCAGGCGTTGTTGACCGTGCCGGTCACCGGCACCGTCACCGACCAGGTGCCGCTGGCGGTACCGGTGTTGGTGACCTGCACGCGGTTGCACCCGCCGCCGCTCCAGCTGCTGTCCACGATGACCTTGGTGCTGAAGGTGCCGGTGCCCGGGGTTGGCGTGGGTGTCGGAGTGGGTGTCGGAGTAGGCGTTGGGGTTGGGGTTGGTGTGGGCGTCGGCGTCGGCGTCGGGGTAGGCGTTGTGCTGCCCACGGTGCCCCACAAGGTGCGCAGCAGCGTCATCTTGTCCTGACGCACCGTGGTCCAGTCGTCGCGCAGGATGCCGCCGGTATCGCCGCTGTTGGGGTTCCACGACCAGTAGAAGCCTTCGTTGATGCCCTTGCTGCGCAGGTACTTCACCAGCGCGTCCTGCCACACCTTGTCGCGCGCATCGCCTTCGCCGTACTTGCCGCCGAACTCGCCCAGCAGCAGCGCGTACTTGCCGGCAAACTGGCCGAAGTGACGGTCCCAGATAGCCGGCATGTTGTTGGGGAAGTTGCTGTCGTTGAAGTACGACTGCACATAGACGTCCGGGCCGTACACATGCGGTGCCAGCAGCAGACGGTTGGCCGGAATGTTCAACGGGGTGCAGGCCAGCGGCTGCAGGTTGCCACCCCAGTAGATGCCGCCGTTGGTCGAGCACACCGGGTTATCGGTGATGCCTTCCACCGCGATGATCCACTTCGGCGCCACTGCCAGCACGGCGGCCGAACCGCGCTCGGCGGCCTTGTTCCAGTCGGTAGCAGCATTGCCGGTACCCCAGGTGGCGGCGCCGTGCGGCTCGTTCTTCAGATCCAGGCCGAGCACGTACGGCACGTTCTTGTAGCGGTTGGCCACAAAGCGCAGATCGGCCAGCCACTGCGCTTCGGTGTAGGAGCCGGTGTACCAGAGCTCGGAAATGCCGGCGCAATCGGGGGTGTGGTGATCCAGCAGCACGTACATGCCGCGCGCGTTGAATTCGTTGATCACCTTGTCGAGGATCTGCAGCGAGGTCAGGCCCTGCAGGTCGGCGTTGCGGCTGTAATCGATGCTGCTCGGCATGGTGTCGCTGCGCAGCGTGGCCGGGCAAAACGGCAGGCGCACGGCATTGAAGCCCAGGCCCTGCATCTGATTGATCATCTCTTTCCAGTTGCGCGCCCACAGGCCATGCATGACATGGTTGCCGGTTTCGAAGCCAAACACGTTGACGCCCTTGAGCTGCACCACCTTGCCGCTGTCGTCGACAACCCGGTTGTTGCTGATGGAATAGCTGAACGCCGGGGCGGCGGCCAAGGCCAGCGCGGTGGCCAGTGCGAGCGTACTTGCGGTCCTGAAAATGGACATGGTGATCTCCCTAGATAACCGAACTCGACACCCGAGCGCGGTGAGGGGGGCATCTTGGTCTGCGTCCGCGTCGCGCGGCGTGATCGCAGCCACAGAAAAGCGCATTGGCGCACAGATCACAGGTGGGCTGCGGGCGCGGTCGCTTTCCCGCACACTATCGTCGCTGCGCGCTGTCCGCAGGCTGTCCTTTTTGTCCCCGGAGTGTCCCCCAATGTCTTTCCTGCGTGCCGAACTGGCGCAATGGCGCGCTTCACCTGCGCGCGAACTGATGGCCGGTGCGGTCGCAACATTTGCCCTGATTCCCGAAGTGATTGCGTTCGCCTTCGTGGCGGGCGTCGACCCGCAAGTCGGCCTGTTCGCGTCCTTCGTTATCGGCATCGTGATTGCATTTTGCGGTGGACGCCCGGCGATGATTTCTGCCGCGGCCGGATCGGTGGCGTTGGTGGCCGCACCGCTGGTGGCGGCGCACGGGCTGCCGTATCTGTTGGCGGCCGGGCTGCTGGCCGGCGCGGTGCAAATCCTGTTCGGGCTGCTGCGCTTGGGCGTGCTGATGCGTTTTGTCAGCAGCTCGGTGCGCACCGGCTTCGTCAATGCGCTGGCGGTGCTGATCTTCGCCGCACAGCTGCCGCATCTGCTGGGCGCCAACCTCACCAGCTGGGTGATGCTCGGTGTGGGCCTGGCGATCATCTACGGGCTGCCGCGCTTGCGCGTGCCCGGCCTGTCGGCGATTCCCTCGCCGCTGTTGTGCATCCTGCTGCTGACCATCGCCGGCAGCGCCCTGCACCTGCCGCTGAAGACCGTGGCCGATCTGGGCAGGCTGCCCAATGCGCTGCCGTTCCTGCAATGGCCGGCCGTGCCGATGACGTTGGAGACGCTGCGCATCATCGCGTTGCCGGCGTTGGCCATCGCCATGGTGGGTCTGCTCGAATCGATGATGACCGCGCGGGTGGTCGACGAACTCACCGATACCCCCAGCAACAAGAACCGCGAGTGCACCGGGCTGGGCATCGCCAACACCGCCGCCAGCCTGTTCGGCGGCATTGCTGGCTGCGGCATGATCGGCCAGACCGTTGGCAACGTGAAGTACGGCGGCCGTGGCCGGCTGTCGACGTTGTTCGCCGGCGTGTTCTTGCTGATCCTGATGGTGTTGCTCAAGCCGTGGGTATCGCAGGTGCCGGTGGTGGCATTGGTGGCGATCATGGTGATGGTGTCGGCCGAGACCTTCGACTGGCGTTCGCTGCGCACCGTGGTCACCCACCCGCGTACCTCCAGCGTGGTGATGTTGGCCACCGTGGCGGTGACTCTGGCCACCCACAATCTGGCTGCCGGCGTGGCAGTGGGCGTGGTGCTGAGCGGGGTGTTCTTTACCTTCAAGGTGGCCGGGCTGCTGCAGATCGCGCATAGCGATGGCGCAGATGGCGTGCGCACCTACAACGTGCGCGGGCAGGTGTTCTTCGCCTCGGCCGATGTGTTCATCGACGCCTTCGACGCGCGCGAGGTGCCTGGCCGCGGCGTGGTGATCGACGTGAGCCGCGCGCATTTCTGGGACATCACCGCCGTGGCGGCGTTGGACAAAGTGGTGCAGCGGCTGCGGCATCACGACCTGGACGTGCAGGTCAAGGGCCTGAATGCCGGCAGCCGCCGGCTGATGCAGCGGCATGCGCTCGGCGAAGACGCGCTGGAATCCGCGTTGCCTTAAGCATTCCAGGGCAGCCGTCCCCAGCGGTGTCGCGGGCGGGCGTGTCCGCTGACCAGCGGCGGCTGGCCGCGCGCTGAGCCTTGGCGGCCGCCGACCTCAAGTTTGCGGCTGGGGCGCCGATGAACCGGCATCCTGATTGCCGGTCGTTGTCGTGAAGCCTGCGCATTGCCACTCCAGTTGTCCGCCAGCCCGCCGTGTCCGGCAAGGCGGGCCTGCGTCTGCATCTGCGTACCGGCCGAGCCGCCAATGAGCGCCACGCCGTTGCTGGAACGGATGGTGGATATGACCGCCATCCGCGATGCCGATCTGCTCGATCTGAGCCTGTTGCGCACCATGCGCGAGCTCTGCACCGCCGAAGAGCTGTCGCTGCTGCGCATCGCCCCGGATGGCCGCACCATGGCCGAAACCCGCCTGCACGACGACGGCCGCTTGTCGTTGACGGTGGCTGAGCTCAAGGATGCGCAGATGCGCGCCCAGCTGGTCGACGTGCATGGCCCCGGCGATGTGGTGCACCTGCACCAGAATGGCCAGGCGCTATTGGTCTATCCGATGATGGAAGCGCGCGGTATCCGCACCTGCCTGCGGGTGGGCGGTGCACGCGCGCCCGGTGCCGCCGAACAGGCGATGCTGCAGGGCTTTGCACGCTTCTTCCAGAATTACCGCAGCCTGCTCGACGACGCGCAGCGCGACGCCTTGACCGGCCTGCGCAACCGCAAGACCTTCGACGATGTGATCCTGCGGCTGTTCGCAGGCGGGGCAGAGACGCCGGCAAACGAAAGCGTCTGGCTGGGCATCGTGGATATCGATCATTTCAAGCGTGTCAACGACACGTTCGGTCATCTGTATGGCGACGAAGTGCTATTGCTGGTCGCGCAATTGATGCAGCGCGCGTTCCGTCAGGACGATCTGCTGTTCCGCTTCGGCGGCGAAGAATTCGTGATCGTGCTGCGTGGCGTGGAGCGCGATGTTGCGATCAGCCTCTTCGAGCGGTTTCGGCTTGCCGTTGCCGAGCATGTGTTCCCGCAGGTCGGGCAGGTCACGCTCAGCACCGGCATCGTGGAGCTGACGCATGGGCGCCTGATCAGCCAGCAGCTGGACGAAGCGGACAAGGCGCTGTACTGGGCCAAGCAGCACGGCCGCAATCGCGCCGTGGTGTACGCCGAGCTGATCGCCAGCGGGCAATTGCTGCAGACCATGCAACAGACCGGCAGCGTGGACCTGTTTTAAGCGCGCGTATCGCCCTAGCCCTACCGCGTGCAGGCGTGCCGACAGGCGGTCCGGCGCCGCGCGGCCATCGCAGGCGCCAATCCCGCGACATGCCGCCGCTTGCACTCGCGGGTGGCTACACTCCAGGGCTGTCTGATATCTGGGGTATGCAATGAAGCGACTTGCCGTGGGACTCTTGGCAATGGCGGTCTCGACCGCAGTGATGGCGCAGGCGCCGACGTTCGATGGCGCCCGCATCTCGCGCGACGTCAAGGAGCTGGCCTCCGATGCCTACGAAGGCCGCGGCCCGGCCACTGCCGGCGAAGAAAAAACCATCGCCTATCTGAGCAAGCAATTTGCCGACGCGGGCCTGCAGCCTGGCGGCGATCTCAAAGATGGCAAGCGCCTGTGGACCCAGGCGGTGCCGTTGCGCCGCGCCGATATCGTCGGTGCACCGACGCTTGCGCTGGCCAATGCCGGCAAGCTGCAGGCGCTGACGCAAGGCAAGGAGATCGCTATCCGCGCCGCGCTGGATGGTTCGTCCAAGGTCGACATCGCCAACGCACCACTGGTGTTCGTCGGCTATGGCGTCAAGGCGCCGGAGCGCGATTGGGACGACTTCAAGGGCGTGGATCTGAAGGGCAAGATCGCGGTGGTACTGATCAACGACCCCGACTTCGAAACCGGCAAGGGCGCCTTCGATGGCGCCGGCATGACCTATTACGGCCGCTGGACCTACAAGTACGAAGAGGGCGCACGGCAGGGCGCGCTCGGCGTGCTGGTGGTGCACGAAACCGCGCCGGCCTCCTATGGCTGGGACACCGTGGCCAGCTCCAACACCAACACCATGTTCGATGTGGTGCGCGACAACCCGCGCGCCGCGCATCCCACCGTGGAAGGCTGGATCCAGCGCGATCTGGCCACCGCGATGTTCAAGCGCGCCGGGCTGGATTTCGATGCGTTGAAGAAGCAGGCGCAGACCCGCGGTTTCAAGCCGGTCGAGCTCAAGGGCCAGGGCCTGAGCGCCAGCTACCAGGTCAAGTCCGACGTGATCACCTCGCACAACGTGGTCGCGCGCCTGGAAGGCAGCAAACGCCCCGACGAGACGCTGATCTACAGCGCGCATTGGGACCATATCGGCGTGGGCAAGCCGGACGCGCGTGGCGACACCATCTTCAACGGCGCGCTGGATAACGCCAGCGGCACCGCGGCGTTGCTGGAACTGGCACGCGGGTTTGCCAGCGGACCCAAGCCGGAGCGCTCGGTTGTGTTTCTGGCCGTCACTGCCGAAGAAAAGGGCTTGCTGGGCTCGGAGTTCTACGCCTCCAAACCGCTGTATCCGCTGGACACCACGGTGGCGGTGATCAACATGGACGGCATGAACCCGTTCGTGCCTTCGCGCGATTTCGGCATCTATGGCACCGCAAAACTCGAGTTGCTCGATCAGCTCAAGACCGTGGCGGCACAATCCAAGCTGCGCTACACGCCCGACCCCAAGCCGCAGGCCGGCTATTTCTTCCGCTCCGATCATTTCTCCTTCGCCAAGCGCGGTGTGCCGGCGCTGTCGTATGCGGCCGGGCAGGATTGGGAAGTGGGCGGCATTGCCGCAGGCAAGGCGGCATCGGACGACTACACCGCCAAGCGCTATCACCAGCAAGGCGATGAGTGGAAGCCGGATTGGACCTTCGCCGGTGCCGCGCGCGATCTCGGCGTGCTGTACACGCTGGGCCAGCAGTTGGCAGATTCGCGCCAGTGGCCGAACTGGAGCAGCGACTCGGAATTCCGCGCCACCCGTGATGCCAGCGAGGCCGCGCGCAAGTAAGCCATGTTGACGCGGCAGGGCAGGAGCGTGCGACCAAGCATCGCCGCTCCCATCCTTGTCTCAGCCGTCTTTCACGCGGCACGCAGAAGGCCGCGCTGCGGTGAATTTGTCGCACGCGATACCTGGCGTGGGGCAGGCCGCAGCGCAGCGCGAGATTGGATACGCAGCATCGTCGCAGCGCACTGCGCGTCATGGCTCCAGCGCAAACCGCAAGAGCGGCCGAACAACCGCCGTGCCTATGCCATGCAGCTCAACGCGAGATCGCGCCACGCGGCATGATCTGCGCAGCACGTCGCTTCGATAGTCCGCGTCATCGCGTTTCCGGCACGCCCGACATCCTGCAACCGGTTGCACTGCTGTGTGCCACGGATGGCACAACGCTTGCATCGATAGCGGTCATTGCGTGATTTGCAGGCCGTGACAGCACGCGCGCCAGGCTGCAATCTGTTGGGGTTGCGTTCGGTCGTTACCGCGTAGTCTGCCGCGCGGTCTTCGTCGGGAGGGGCGAAGACTGCACGATGGCCTTCGTTTCCTTTAACGGTCGATTCTTTAGGATGAGCCGCGACGTTGCGTCGCCGCCAGGAGAGTTTGTGCATCGGAGTGGTTTCATAGCTGCCAATACCGCGACCTGGTCGCACGCCGCCGGGCACCTTGCCTGTGCGACGCGCTTTGTACGCTCGCTACGCGTGGCGGGGATGGATCTCCCGCTGCAGACCGCACTGTCGCACGCGTGCGACGGGCAGCCTTGATGGACGGCACCGTGACCCTTCCCCCCGCACCAACTGCAATCCCCCCCCTATCCGCCCTCGACGCCGGCCAGCCCACGCTGCCACCGGAAGCGCCGTTGGCGATGCCCGAACAGAGCCTGCGCGAAGGCAGCCTGCAGGTGCGCCATCAGCGTACCTCGCCGGTCGGCATCGGCGTGCGCCGTTTCTATTTGATCGGCGGCACCTTCGTCACTACCTCCATCGCGGTGTGGGTGATGCTCAGCGTGCTGTGGCCCGACGGCGTCAGCGTGCTGGAAGGCTGCCTGCTTGGCCTGTTCGTGCTGCTGTTCGCGTGGATCGCGATGTCCTTTGCCAGCGCCGTGGCCGGTTTCATCACCGTGGTGGCGCGCGCCGGGCGCAAGCTCGGCATCGACCCAGAACAACCGCTGCCCACGCTGCGCTCGCGTACCGCGCTGCTGATGCCCACCTACAACGAAGACCCGCGCCGCCTGCTGGCCGGCCTGCAGGCCATCTACGAATCGGTGGCCGAAACCGGTCAGCTGGAGCACTTCGACTTCTTCGTGCTCAGCGACACCACCCGCGATCACATCGGGCGTGCCGAAGAACTGGTCTACAACGAGCTGTGCGACCGCGTCGACGGGCATGGCCGCATCTTCTACCGCCGCCGCGCCGACAATGCCGCGCGCAAGGCCGGCAATGTGGCCGACTGGGTGCGCCGCTTCGGCGGCAGCTACCCGCAGATGCTGATCCTGGACGCCGACAGCGTGATGACCGGCGACACCATCGTGCGGCTGGTCGCCGGCATGGAAAACAACCCGGACGTGGGCCTGATCCAGACCCTGCCGGCCGTGGTCAACGGGCAGACGCTGTTTGCGCGCATGCAGCAGTTCGGCGGCCGCGTGTATGGGCCGATCATCGCCTTCGGCGTGGCCTGGTGGCATGGCGCCGAAAGCAATTACTGGGGCCATAACGCCATCATCCGCACCCAGGCGTTCGCCGATCACGCCGGCCTGCCGTCGCTGCGCGGGCGCAAGCCGTTCGGCGGGCACGTGCTCAGCCACGACTTTGTGGAAGCGGCGCTGATGCGCCGCGGCGGCTGGGCCATGCACATGGTGCCGTACCTGCAGGGCAGCTACGAAGAAGGCCCGCCCACGCTTACCGACCTGTTGATCCGCGACCGCCGCTGGTGCCAGGGCAACCTGCAGCACGCCAAGGTGGTGAGCGCCAAGGGCCTGCACTGGATCAGCCGCATGCACATGCTGATCGGCATCGGCCATTACTTCACCGCGCCGATGTGGGGCTTGCTGATGCTGATCGGCATCGGGATTCCGCTGGCCGGCGGCGGCATCGACCTGGCCGGTGACCTGCCGTTCTCGCCTGCGCGCTACTGGCATGGCAGCAGCCAGGGCAATGCGATCTGGATCTTCATCTGCACCATGTTCGTGCTGCTGGCGCCCAAGCTGCTGGGCTATATCGCGTTGCTGCTCAACCCGCGCGAGATGAAGGCCTGCGGTGGCGCCATTCGCGCGCTGCTTAGCATCCTCCTGGAAACCGTGCTGGCCGCGCTGATGGCGCCGGTGGTGATGTACCTGCAGTCGCGCGGCGTGTTCGAAGTGCTGGCCGGCAAGGATTCCGGTTGGGATGCGCAGGTGCGCGACGACGGCAAGCTGTCGTGGCCGGCGCTGTTGCGCAGCTACGGCGGGCTGACCGTGTTCGGCCTGTTCATGGGCGCGGTGGCGTACACCGTCTCGCCGTCGCTGGCTGCCTGGATGGGGCCGGTGATCGTGGGCATGGCGGTGTCGATCCCGGTGGTGGCGCTGACCTCGCTGCGTCGCAGCGGTCTGGCGCTACGCCGTGCCGGTATTTTCTGTATCCCCGAAGAGCTCGACCCGCCCAAGGTACTGGTGCGTGCGTCCGAACTGCGCCGCGCCGCCGCGCTAGAACCTTCGCTGATCTGAGCGGCTGGGCCTGCTGGGCCGATTGGACCCAGCGTGCTGTGCCGGCCACGCCGTGTCGCCGTTACCGGTGCTACACCGGCAGCGTCTGCATTGACGAAGGGCGCGACCCGCGCGCAGCACATGGCCACTGCGCGACGGTAAATCGCCGCACGCGATCCGGGTGACCGGCGCGTTCGAGCCCACGTGATCGGGGCAGGGCCGGTGCGCAAGGCATAATGCCCGGCCCCCAAGCGGAGCTGGATGATGCTGGAAGTGATCGAACGCGAGACCGGACCCAACCCGCAGTGGACCGTGCTGTGGTTGCACGGCCTGGGCGCCGATGGCAGCGACTTCGCGCCGATGGTTCCGGAATTGGTGCGCCCGAAGTGGCCGGCGCTGCGCTTTGTGTTCCCGCATGCGCCGATCCGCCCGATCACCATCAACAACGGCGTGCGCATGCGCGGCTGGTACGACATCGTCGGCATGGATTTCGCCAGCCGTGCCGACAAGGTCGGCATCGCCGAATCGGTCGCCCAGGTCGAAGCCTTGATCGCCCATGAGCAGGCGCGTGGCACGCCGCCCGAGCGCATCCTGCTGGCCGGCTTCTCGCAAGGCGGCGCGGTGACATTGGCCGTGGGCCTGCAGCGCAGCGTGCCGCTGGCCGGGTTGATCGCGCTGTCGACCTACCTGCCGGACCCGGCAGCGGCCGCCAGCCAGTTGCAGCCGGCTGCCATCCACCAACCGGTGTTCATGGCGCATGGCAGCGCCGACCCGGTGGTGCCGTTCGCTGCCGGCCAGGCCAGCATGCAGGCCCTGCGCACGCTCGGCTTCGCCCTGGAATGGCAGACCTACCCGATGGGCCATCAGGTCTGTCTGGAAGAAATCGAAGCGCTGCGCAACTGGATGCAGGCGCGCTTCACCGCCGCCTGAGCCCATGGCCACCGGCGCCCCGCAGATCACCTGGATGCCGGACCTGTGCCGGCTACCGCGATTGGGCGCGATGCTGGGCTTGGCCGAGCTGGTGGTGCTGGTGGTGACCCTGGTGCCCGACGCCGGCGCCGCGCGCAGCCTTACCTTGTCGCGCTTCGTCTCGGCCAGCGGCCTGGCGTTATGGCTGGCGCTGGCGGTCACCGTGTTGCTGTGCGTGCTGCGGCCGGGGCTGTCGCGATTGCCGCCCAAGCTGGGTGGGCTGGCCGCGCTGCTGATCGCCGCGCTGGTGGCGATGCTGGGCGCCGGCATCGTGCACGCGCTGTATGCCGTACTGGAGCAGGCGCCGCTTGGCCCATTGGTCGGCTTCTGGCGCTTCACCCTGGGCAGTGCGGCTACGGTGGTGCTGATCACCGCGCTGGCGCTGCGCTATTTCTACGTCAGCGACCGCTGGGAAGCGCAGGTGCAGGCCAACGCGCGTGCCGAGGCCGATGCCTTGCAGGCACGCATCCGCCCGCACTTTCTGTTCAACAGCATGAATCTGATTGCCAGCCTGCTGCGGCGCGACCCGGTGGTGGCCGAGCAGGCGGTGCTGGATCTGTCGGATCTGTTTCGCGCAGCGCTCGGCGCCGGCGAAGGCCTGTCCACCTTGCGCGCCGAATGCGAACTGGCCGAGCGCTATCTGGCCATTGAGTCCTTGCGCCTGGGCGAGCGCCTGCAGGTGCGCTGGCACCGCCAGGAGCCATTGCCGTGGGAGCTGCCGATGCCACGCCTGGTGCTGCAGCCGCTGGTCGAAAACGCGGTGCTGCACGGGGTCTCGCGGATGCCCGAGGGCGGCACGCTGTATCTGTCGCTGCGTCAGCGCGGCAGCCAGTTGCAGATCCGCATCGTCAACCCGGCCCCGCAACCGGGAACCCAGTTGCCGCTGCTTGCCGGGGCCGGGCATGCGCAAGCCAGCATCTCGCACCGGCTGGCGTTTCAGTTCGGTGCCGGGGCACGGATGGCGGCCAGCTGGGCTGAAGGCTACTATGCCTGCGAGATCACATTGCCGCTGCCGTGACGGGGAGTTACTGCAGCGAGGGGGATGTCCATGACGGCCACGCAAGTGCGGGTGCTGATCGCTGATGACGAGCCACTGGCGCGCGAGCGCCTGCGCATGCTGCTGGGCGAGCATCCGCAGGTCGAGGTGATCGGCGAGGCCGAAAACGGCCAGCAGGTGCTGCAGCAGTGCGAACACCTGCACCCGGATCTGGTGTTGCTGGACATCGCCATGCCCGGCGTCGACGGCCTGGAAACCGCGCGGCTGCTACGCCAGAGCCAGCCGCCACCGGCGGTGGTGTTCTGCACCGCCTACGACCAGCATGCCTTGTCGGCGTTTGACGCCGCCGCGCTGGATTACCTGATGAAACCGGTGCGCCCGGAACGCCTGGCCGCCGCATTGGAAAAAGTGGCCACGTTCCTGGCCGGGCGCGCACCCGGCGCCGCACCGCGGCCATTGCGCACCCATCTGTGCGCGCGCCTGCGTGGCAGTTTGCGGCTGATCGCCATCGGCGATATCCGCTATCTGCAGGCCGAAGAGAAGTACGTCATCGTCCACCACACCCGTGGCGAGGACTTGATCGAAGAGTCGCTGAAATCGCTGGAAGATGAATTCGCCGACCGCCTGGTGCGCATCCATCGCAATTGCCTGGTCGCCCGCGACGAGCTGGTGGAGCTGCGCCGCAGCGGCGATGGACAGGTGCACGCCGTGCTGCGCAACGTGCCGCAGACCCTGGAAGTGAGCCGGCGCTGCGTGGCCAGCCTGCGCGATCAACTGCGTCATGTATGAGTTACCGGTCCGGTCCGCGATAATGGCCGGATGACCACGCTCCGCATCGCTACCCGTAAGAGCCCGCTCGCCCTTTGGCAGAGCGAACACGTCGCCGCCGTGCTGCGCCAGCACCATCCCGGCCTGGAGGTCGTGCTGGTGCCGATGAGCACTCGCGGCGACGAAGTGCTGGACCGCTCGCTGGCGGCAATCGGCGGCAAGGGCCTGTTTCTGAAGGAACTAGAGCTGGCCATGCTGCGCGGCGAGGCCGATTGCGCGGTGCATTCGCTCAAGGACGTGCCGATGGAACTGGACGATCCGTTCGTGCTGCCGGCGATCCTGGGCCGCGGCGACCCGGCCGATGCGCTGGTGTCCAATCTCTACGCCAGCCTGCAGGCGTTGCCGCTGGGCGCGCGGGTGGGCACCTCGTCGTTGCGGCGTCAGGCGCAGTTGCGTGCCGCGCGCCCGGATCTGGAGCTGATCGACCTGCGCGGCAACGTCAACACGCGTCTGGCCAAACTCGACAACGGCGGCTACGACGCCATCGTGCTGGCCTGCGCCGGCCTGCAGCGGCTGGGTTTTGACGCGCGCATCAGTGCGCGGCTGGACGCGCCGGAGTGGTTGCCGGCACCGGCACAGGGCGCGGTAGCGGTGGAATGCCGCGGCGACGATACGCGCATCCACGCGTTGCTGGCCGTGCTGGATGCGCCCGCCACCCGCGTCTGCGTGGAAGCCGAGCGGGCGATGAATCGCGCGCTGCACGGCAGCTGCCACGTACCGGTGGCCGCGTTCGCCACCTGGGAAGGCGAGGGGCTGTACCTGCAGGGCATGGTCGGCAGCGCCAGCGATGGCCGCCTGATCCATGCCGATGCGCACGGCAGCCCCGACGACACCGAAGAATTAGGTCGCCGCGTCGCGCAAGGCCTGTTTGACAAAGGCGCCGCACAGCTATTGGCCGAGCTGTAACGCCGATCCGCCGCCGCACCTCCGCCGCCGCACCGTAGGAGCGGCCCCGGCCGCGAGGGCGTTACCGGGAAAGCCCTGTCGCGGCCAGGTCCGCTCCTAAGAGAGCGCAATTGCGTAATCGCCGGCAGCCGCTCCCCTCACTGTAGGAGCGGCCCAGGCCGCGAGGGCATTACCGGTGAATCCCTGTCGCGGCCAGGTCCGCTCCTACGAGAGCGCAATTGCGTAATCGCCGGCAGCCGCCGCATCGTAGGAGCGGCCTAGGCCGCGAGGGCATTACCGGGGAAGCCCCGTCGCGGCCAGGTCCGCTCCTACGAGAACGCAATTGCGTAATCGCCGGCAGCCGCCACCTCACTGTAGGAGCGGCCCCGGCCGCGAGCGCATTACCGATAACCCGCCCCCGCTACCAAACCCGCCCCACAACCGCCCAATCGCTTACTTGAACGTGTAAACCAGATTTACCGTGGTCAGCGTGTCGGTCTTCTTGTCGCCGTCGCTGACATCGCTGTTGTGACGCATCTGCCAGGCGGCCTTCAACGCGAAGTGCGAGTTCATGCTCACCTGCACCCCGAAATCGTTCTGCGCGTAGGTGTTGTATTCGCCCGATTCCACCAGCAGCGTGTTGATCAGATCGGTGTTGTCGGTGACCGTGTACTTGAGGTCGAACAGGCCGCGCCCGATCAAGCCAGTCTCGTTGCGGTCTTCGTCGCTGTTGTGCGCGCGCCGGATACCCGGGCCGACCTGCGCGTCCAGATAGAACCGGTCGGCGTTGATCAGGCGCGTGCCGTAACCGATACCGAAGGTGGCCAGCCGATCGTAGGTGGCGAAGTCGTCGTGCTCGTAGCGGCCGGTGGCGGTGAGCTGGCGGTGCTCGCCCAACTGCAACGCGCTGCCGGCGCTGCCGGTGTAACGCTCGGCGGTGGTCTGGCGCTCGCGTTCGGTACTGCCGTCGTCGTTGGTATTGGTGTACTCCGAGCTCGAACGCAGCGCGGTGGCATCCAGGCTGTGGATCCAGTCGCCGTCGGTGTAGCGCAGGCGCACGCGACCATTGAGGCTATCGGTGGTGCTGTTGCCGTGGGCAGCAGCGTAGCCCAGCTCGCCGCTACTGCCGCCCCAAGGGGAGGGCATCAGCGCAGCTGCAGGGTCCACTGGCGTCGGTGCAACTGCCTGGGCCCAGACGGCAGGCGTGATCAATAACAACGGCAGCAGGGCAGACAACGGGGCACGGCGGGACATGGGCAGCTCGCTTGAGGGCAGGGCGGGAGGGTGAAAGCGATTTCATGATAACGGACTGTGCGGCACGTCATAACCAAGTGAATGCCGCGCTTCATTGGCGGTTCCGGCGCTGGCACCTGAGTAGTGTGCTGTCGCGTCCGGTCGCGGGCACCGCGCAGGCCTGGCGCGCGGCGTCTTCGCAACCAGCGCAACCCGACCAACGCGGAAGGGACTTGTTCTGCACGGGAGTGCATAGCGACGCTCACCCCGCGGCACGAAGAACCGGACATAATCGGGGCATGGACCGCTATGAACGCATCAACTCCCTGCATCGCCTGCTCAAGTCAGCGCGCTACCCGGTCACGGTGGCGCGGCTGCAGGATGAGCTGAGCTGCTCCCGCGCCACCGTGTATCGCGACCTGGCGTTTCTGCGCGACGCGCTGATGGCGCCGGTGGAAGGCGACGGCGAATCGGGCTTTCGCTATCTGTCCGGCGAAAGCGATCGCTTCGAGCTGCCCGGCCTGTGGCTGAGTTCGGAAGAACTGCATGCCCTGCTGGCGTCCCAACAATTGCTCGCGCGTACCGGCGGCGGGGTGTTGTCCTCGATGCTGGCGCCGTTGCAGCAGCGCATCGAAGGGCTGCTGGCGGCGCAGGCCGGCGTTTCGCAATGGCCGGTGGACCGGGTGCGGGTGATCCCGCATCGCGGCCGCAAGCTGGACGAAGCCAGCTTCCGCACCGTGGCCTCCGGTGTGCTGGAGCGCAAGCAACTGAGCTTCGATTACCGCGCGCGTTCTACCGACGAATCGACCAAGCGCACTGTGTCCCCGCAGCGCATCACCCACTACCGCGACAACTGGTACCTGGATGCCTGGGACCATGGCCGCGATGGCGTGCGCAGCTTTGCGGTGGACCGCATCAACCATGCGCGCCTGCTCGATACCGCCCCGCGCGATGTGCCCGACAGCGAGCTGGATGAGCAACTGGCCGCCAGCTACGGCATCTTTTCGGGCGCGCCCAAGGGCTGGGCGACCATCGTGTTCAGCGCCAAGGCCGCGCGCTGGGTAGCCGACGAACACTGGCACTCCAAGCAGCAGGGCCGCTTTCTGCCCGACGGCCGCTACGAGCTCAAATTGCCATACAGCAATTCGCGCGAGCTACTGATGGACGTGCTGCACTACGGCTCGGACGCGGAAATCGTCGAACCCGTCTCTCTGCGCGAGCAGACCAAGGCACTGCTGTCTCTGGCGCTGAGCAATTACGACTGAGCTTGGTAGACCGTTGGGTCGTTGTGCGTGTGGATGCGGTCCATCACGCCTAACGCCTGAATTAAGCCGACCCGCGAAGCGGCGTCGGCTTGAATGAATTGTTAGAGCCCGCCCAGCCAAGACTCCAGTTTTGGGAACACCACCGAAAACGCACCCTCCCAATCGTCCTCCGGCCCGTACCCATTGGGGTCAAATTGAACGACGGGATTGCCGTGTGTAGCCAAGTCTATGCAGTAGTAGATGGCGCAGCCAACGTGGAGGATGGGAAGCAGGTGCTTGGGCCAAGCCCATCCTGGATCTTCTGGGTCTGACTGACTGAAGATGCGGTAGAGGCTCAGCGCAGTGTCACCTTGATCCGTGACGTGCCCAGATCCCAGACCGAGCAGCCCATAGTCTGATCCGAAGCCTCCATTGCCACGTTCGGCATATAGCTCAACGAGCTCAAGTGGCAACGGATAACCAATCGTTGCCTCAAGCTCAGCGATCTCTTGTTGTGCGGGTGCAGGATGCTTCACTTAGACGCTAACGTTGACGCAAGGTGCGGCCGGAGCCGCGAGGCGGGGTAGGGAATCTACAAGCGCAGCTTGCAAAATGGCCCTCTCGACCGAGTTATTCGCCACGGTGACTACCAAAACCGCCACCATGGCTTTGAACTTGCGTTGGAGTGGTTTGAAGCCTCTTCACTAATGGGGTTGCCATCTTCCCCATAAAACTCGCCTTCATCACCCTGAACTTTGGCAGAAAGTTGCGTGGCGATGAGGCTCATTTTTCTAAGAATCTCTTCATCCGGGTTCTTTGCTATGACGTTGCCGCGGTTATGCCAAAGCCAAGCCATATTCCCTTGTTGCCCGTGTTTGGAGTATCCGACCCACACAGACATGCTTGGATCTTCCATTCTCAGAACAGCCCCTTCGCCAACTGTTGCTTCAGCGTGACCATCCAGGCGCATTCCTGAGTCAGACCGAACAAACTCAAGCCATTCCTCAAAGGCAATATCAGGCCCCTCGTCGAACCAGTTTTCTTTGCGGGTAATGTGGACCTCGTATCCCATGGCTTCGTAGTGGCTAACGCTGGAAAAAAGCCGCGTGCCGCAGGCGCGTCGGCTTGATTGACTGGTTAGGCCGAGACGGCCCAACGAAGATAGCCAGCAGGCTGATTGTCTTGTGCTGCGTCCGATGCAGAGCTTGCCACGTCGACCGTCCGATGAGGAGACCTGCCAAGTGTCAGCTGGCGGATTGGTTGGTGCAAGCGGCGGCGTCGTGCCGAAGAAGAAGCCACACGCCTAACGTTTGACATGAGAAGCTCGCTCCGGCTTGCTGGGGCGGGTCTTCTCGATGGAGGGGGTTAGGCATCTGCGGGGCGCGGCGGGAGCGACTTGTTGAGTAGCTCCATGTGCGGTAGCGCCTGCGCAAGGAGCTCAGTCCACTTCTTGTGGGCTTCAAACGCAGACTTGAAGTCGGGTGGATGAGTATCTGAGACTAGCGAGAAGAAAGAGCCACCAGCCATCGTGGCTACCTTCGTGCCGGGCGGAAGCTTAGACGCCCGCGCGCTCATGTCTTCTGAAACAACAGATTGAATTGCGGCGCCGCAGCGGTCCTTGAGTGCTTTTGTAGTGCGTAGCACCTCCGCGTAAACCTTGGTACAGAAGTCGTCTACTTCGGTGGGCGTAGGAATCTTGCCTTTGTGAATCACGGCATTGCGAAACTCAACTATCTTCTTGCTCGGCGAGTAGGCTGTGCCAAGTACAAGACGATGCATCGTGAGAAAGGCACCCAGCTGACGTTCAGACTGGCGAGACATCTCTGAAAATACCGCTTCTATGTCTGATGCTGGCAGCCCTTGATGGATAAGCATCGTCCGCGTGCAGAACTCAAAGAATCGCTCTAAAGCTGCAGAGAAGCTCGCGGCTGCTTCCAGCGTGAAACCTGCCGCCAGTGCGGTAGCACCAGACTCAAGCAACACCTCAAACTTGAGGCTCTGAAGCATTAGCATTGAATCGTGCCCACGAGAGCATCTGATGGGCGCTAGCCTGTCCTCGTAGTAGGGCGCAAAGATTGGCTCGAAACTGGGATGTCCGAGCTCTTGCTGGCATGACATGCAGGATGCGAAGACTCGCATGGGGGGCTTCCAGATGCCTAACGCTTATTCGGCACCTCAAACCCCAGGCGATCCACCTGTTCGCGCAGCTGCGGCACGCGCTTGATTTTGTCGGTGTAGATGGAGTAATCGTCGCGCATCTTATTGACCAGCGTGCGGTACTGCTCGCGGCTCATGTCCGGCTTGCGCGAGAAGATCCAGGCCAGATCGCGGCCCGGGTAGGAAATCAGCATCCACGAGCCATCCGGTGCGATTTCCAGGATGCGCTGCTTGGCCGGGATCACCTTGTAGAACCACACTCGCCAGTCGCGGTTGCCGCTTTCCGCATCCACCGACGCGCGCGCGCTTACTTCCTTTTCCGGTTCGCCGAAACCATCGCGATACAGATAGCGCACCGTCACCTTGCCGTCTTCGTCCAGGGTGTACTCGTCGCGGCTGGTCACGTGCCCGCGCTCGACCGGATTGGGCATGCGCGCAATCACGTACCAGGTGCCCATGATCTTTGACAGATCGATCGCCGGCTCGGCGGTGGATGTGTCCTTGGCGTGTGCCACAGGCAGGCCAAGGACGAGCAGAAAAGCGAGGGCGATCGTAACGGTCAGGCGCATCGCAACATCACAAAGGGGCAGTAGGAGCAGCACACTACCGCATGCAGGGGGCAAGTTCGCGTCAACGGTCCGGTCTGGCGTCGTCGACGGCGTCATCGGCAGGAGATCGTTGCTGGCCGGAGCGCGGCGGACGTTGGTCTGGCGCGGCCGGTGCGGCGCAAGGCGGTATTGCAGAGGGTTGAACGCCGGCGCGGCTAACTCTCAGCCCTCGCTCCCCAATCCCCAATCCCCAATCTCAAAGCACATCCCGCAGCGCCGGACCCCGCACGGCTCAACCTTTCGCCGGCCAGGTCGCAATCGGTGAGATGGACACAGGCAATTCTGCCGGCCTGTCCTGATTCCTTCTGCCACGGAGTGCCGCCATGTTGCATCGTCCTTCTTCTCGTTCCGAACGTCCCGATCTGCGGGTGCTGCGCCCAGTGCGGCAGATCGCCCTGGCTGGCCTTGCCCTGGTGCTGGTGTGGCCGGCGGCGCGTGGGCACAGCGAGTGGATCGGCTGGCTGCCGCTGTGGCTGGTGGGCATGCCGATGCTGGCCTGGTGGAGCTTGCACCGCTTCGCGCTGCCCACGCTGACCCGACCGGGCGCGCGGCCGGCCTTGCCGCGTCGGCGTGGTCCGCAGGCGCAGCGTCGGCGTGTGGCTTCGCGGACAGCGACACCGGCGCGGGCGGCCTGACCTTCGGCAGGGGAGGCCGGGCAAAGGGCTGTGGTAGGTTTTCCGGCATTGGTTTTTCCGGAAAAATACATGCCCAAGTTCGCCTCGATCTGCCTGGTTGCCGGCCTGATCACCGCTGGCGCCGTCTCTGCAGAGGAAACCGCCGTGTCCAACGACCCCCACGCCTGGCTGGAAGATGTCACCGGCGCCAAGCCGCTGGACTGGGTCAAGGCCCAGAACGCCAAGACCGAAGCGCGCCTGGCCACTACGCCGGCCTTCAAGCAGATGGAAACCAGCATCCGCGAGGTGTTGGACTCGGACGCCAAGATTCCCGGCGTGCAGAAGATCGGTGAGTTCTATTACAACTTCTGGAAGGACAAGCAGCACGAGCGCGGCCTGTGGCGGCGCACCACGCTGGACGAGTACCGCAAGGCCTCGCCCAAGTGGGAGACGGTGCTGGACCTGGATGCGCTTAACAAGGCCGAGGGCGAGAACTGGGTCTGGCACGGCGCCGACTGCCTGCGCCCGGACTACCAGCGCTGCCTGATCGCGCTGTCGCGCGGCGGCGCCGATGCCGACGTCACCCGCGAGTTCGATCTGGCCGGCAAGCAGTGGGTCAAGGATGGCTTCTTCCGTCCCGAATCCAAGGGTGGGCTGGGCTGGATCGACCAGGACACCGTCTACGTCTTCACCGATTTCGGTGCCGGCAGCATGACCAGCTCGGGCTACCCGCGCATTGCCAAGCAGTGGAAGCGCGGCACCCCGCTCAGCGCCGCTGCGGTGGTCTACGAAGGCAAGCCGACAGATATGTACATCGCGGCGATGCACGATGACACCCCCGGGTTCGAGCGCGATTTCGTCAGCCGCACGCTGGCCTTCTACAACGACGAGCTGTATCTCAAGGGCGCCGACGGCAAGCTGGTCAAGGTGGATGTGCCCAACTCGGCCAGCAAGTCGGTCAAGCGGCAGTGGCTGACGTTGGAATTGCGCGAGCCGTGGACGGTGGGTGGCAAGACCTACACGGCCGGCTCGCTGCTGGCCACGCGTTTTGACGATTTCATGGCCGGCAAGCGCAGCTTCGATGTGCTGTTCGAACCCACCGACACCACCTCGCTGGCCGGCGTGGCGTGGACCAAGTCGCACCTGGTGTTGAACGTGCTGGAAGACGTCAAGAATCGGCTCAGCGTCATCACCCCAGCGCAGGACGGCTGGAAAAAGAGTGCGTTTGTCGGTGCGCCTGCATTCGGCACGGTCGATGTCAGCGCCGTGGACAGCGACGACAGCGACGCACTGTGGCTGACCGTCACCGATTACCTGACGCCCACCACACTGGCCTGGGTCGAGGTAGGCAGCGCTCCGCAGCCGCTCAAGACCATGCCGGCGTTTTTCGATGCCGGCAAGGACAGCATCGAGCAGCACTTTGTCACCAGCAAGGACGGCACCCGCGTGCCGTATTTCCTGGTGCGCCCCAAGAACCTCAAGCTCGATGGCAGCGCGCCGACGCTGCTGTATGGCTACGGCGGGTTTGAAATCTCGATGACGCCGAACTATTCCGGCGCATTGGGCCGCGCCTGGCTGGACAAGGGTGGCGTCTACGTGGTGGCCAACATCCGCGGCGGTGGCGAATACGGCCCGCGCTGGCACCAGGCCGCGCTCAAGCAGAACCGCCACAAGGCCTACGAAGACATGGCCGCAGTGGCCAAGGATCTGGTCGCGCGCAAGATCACCTCCACCAAGCACCTGGGTGTGCAGGGCGGCAGTAACGGCGGCCTGATGACCGGCAACATGCTCACCCAGTACCCGGAGCTGTTCGGTGCGGTGGTGGTGCAGGTGCCGCTGCTGGACATGAAGCGCTATAGCCATCTGTTGGCGGGCGCCTCGTGGATGGCCGAATACGGCAACCCGGATACCGACGACTGGAAATTCATCCAGACCTTCTCGCCGTATCACCTGTTCGACCCGAAGAAGACCTACCCGCCCGTGATCTTCCTGACCTCCACGCGAGACGACCGCGTGCACCCGGGCCACGCACGCAAGATGGCAGCCAAGATGATCGAGGCGGGCAAGGACGTGACCTACTACGAGAACATCGAAGGCGGCCACGGCGGCGCGGCCAATAACGCGCAGGCAGCGCATATGTCGGCACTGGCGTATAGCTTCCTGTGGGAGCGGTTGGCCGATTGATCGGTTGGCACAGCCTGCATGATGCGCAGCGCGACACGAGGCCGCCGGCACGATGCAGCGGCCTCGTGGCGTTTGCGATCAAACGAAAGTAAACGTGGACAATGCGGAGTCGTGATCGATGTTGGGCGTGATGATGACTTTGGCGGTCGGCGCGTGCGCAGTCGAGAATGCACGCTACGTGCTGCGCGACGATGCCGACGTACAAGCCAACTTTTTGGCGGTTGGCAGCGGTCCGCACTGGCCGGCGCAGGTGGCCTTGCGGCTACATTCGTCGCGCACCGGAGGGGATGCATGGTTTTTGCCCTGGAGCGGCGGCAGCGATGACAGCCAGCACCTGGCGTCCACCACCGATGTGACCGTGCCGGGTTGGCAGCCTCCCGATCCCGATGGTGGGCCGCGCCCTTTGGGCGATGTGGGCTACATCGGCACCGATGCGACCTACCGTGTCCTGAGTGAGATTCCCCGCGCCGGCATGCCGGCGCCTGCGCACTTCCTGTTGCCCGACTTACGTGAAGCGCTGTGGTACCGAGCGGCGCCAGGCCAGCGGCAAGCGATTGCACGGCAGTTCTTCGATCTGGACAGCTGCGCTACGCAGTGAGACGGTGCGGCACGTTCGTGCCAAGTCTTCGCCGCTGCGATTGGCCGCGAGCGCTATCAGGAGGGGCGAAATGAAGCTGGACGATCTGGGGCCGCGAATCTGCATTCACGGACCGTCCAACAGCGGTAAATCGACCTTGGCGCAGGCGATTGCGCGCAAGCGCGGATGCGCATGCGTGCATCTCGATCAGCTGCATCATTTCCCAAACACTGCCTGGCTACCTCGTCCCAGGCAGGACTTCTTCGCGCTTCACGATGCGGCTATTGCCGCAGAGCAGTGGGTGATGGATGGCAATTACCTGGGGTGCCTGTCGCAGCGTTTGGCGCGTGCAACGGGCGTTGTTCTATTGGACATCCCGATGACGACCAGCCTGATGCGCTATCTTCGCCGAACCTGGTTCGAGCAGCACCGCTGCGGCGGGCTGGATGGCGCCAGGGAGCAGGTGAGGTGGGAGATGCTGCGCCACATCGCGGTTGTCGAGCGCAGAAAACGCAAAGACCTCGCGAGGGTGTTCGAGCGCAGCAGCTTGCCGAAGATCGCACTGCCGACGGTGCCGGCAATCGATCAGTTCTATCGCTTTGAAAATTTGAGCCGGCAAGGTCTGCGTCAGTGATAGCGGTTCTCAGCGTAGTGTCTTACAAGGAAGCGATTGACCGCGAGGTCGCGCTCACAACGCTTCCTGGATTGCAGTGCTCTTGGCGTCATGCAAGATGCGTCTACAGACTACGTAACCCACGCGCAATACGCTCCACCGCCTGTTCCAGCCGCGGCAGGCTTTGGGTGTAGGCGATGCGCACGTGTTGATTGGCGCGGTGGAAGCCGAAATCGATGCCGGGGGTAAAGGCGACGTGCTCTGTTTCCAGGAAATGCGCGCAGAATGCCTGCGCGTTATCCGAAAACGCGCTGATATCGGCGTAAAGATAGAACGCGCCTTGCGGTTCGACGGCGATGTCGAAGCCAAGCTGGCGTAGCGCGGGCAGCAGATAGTCGCGGCGTTGCTGGAACTCGACGCGACGCGCTTCGAAGATGGCGATGCTCTCTGGCGTGAAACATGCAAGCGCTGCGTGCTGCGCGATGGTCGAGGCGCTGATGTAGAGGTTCTGCGCGAGTTTTTCCAGCTCGGGCACCGCGTCGGGCGGGGCGATCAGCCAGCCCAGGCGCCAGCCGGTCATGCCGAAGTACTTGGAAAAACTGTTCAAGACGAACGCGCCGTCGTCGACTTCCAGCACGCTATGCGCGTCCAGGCCATAGGTCAGGCCGTGGTAGATCTCGTCCACCACCAGATGCCCGCCGCGCGCACGCAGGGTCTGCGATAACGCAGCCAGTTGCGCGCGCGACAGCACGCTGCCGGTGGGGTTGGCCGGCGACGCCACCAAGGCGCCAACGCTATCGGCGTTCCAGCACGCGTCCACCAGTGCCGGGGTCAGTTGATAGTCGGTGTCCGGCCCGACCGGCACCAGCTGTGCGGCACCTTCGACCAGGCGCAGGAAGTGCCGGTTGCATGGATACCCCGGGTCGGCCAGCAGCCAGTGTTTGCCCAGGTCCACCAGCAGGCTGCTGGCCAACAACAGCGCGCCTGAGCCGCCTGGGGTGACCAGAATCCGCTCCGGATCGACGCTGCTGCCATAGCGTTGCGCGTAAAACCCGGCAATCGCCTCGCGCAGTGCGGGCAGCCCGCGAGCGGCGGTGTAGCGGGTATGGCCGGCGGCCAATGCGGCCTGCCCGGCGGCCACGATCGGCGCGGCAGTGGTGAAATCGGGCTCGCCGATTTCCAGGTGGATCACATCGTGGCCGGCCTGTTCGAGCGCGTTGGCGCGGGCCAGCAACGACATCACATGGAACGGCGCGATGTCCTGGCTGCGGCGGCTGTAGCCCGACGCGGGCGAAAGCAAGGAGTCCATTGCGAAGATGATAGACCAGCATGACCTAGGACACATGACGCCTGGCGGCGGGCTCTTCCACACTCGGTGGCTGGGATGGCATTGCGTTCATCCAACGGACCCCAATCTGATGAAGCCTGTCCTGACCTTGTTGATCGCCAGCCTGATGACCACATCCGCTCCCTCTTTTGCCGCTCCCCCGTCGCCGCCAGACGTCGCCAAGCACCCGCATGTGGTCAAAGCGCCGTTTGGCGCCACCCGCAACGACGACTACTACTGGTTGCGCGACGACAAGCGCGAAGACAAGGCGATGCTGGCCTATCTCAACGCCGAGAACGCCTATACCGACCAGGTGATGGCGCCGCTCAAGCCGTTGGAAGACACGCTTTACACCGAGATCGTCGGGCGCATCAAGCAGGACGATGCCAGCGTGCCGTATCGCAAACGCGGCTATTGGTATTACACCCGCTTCGAAGCCGGCAAGGATTACCCGATCCAGGCGCGTCGCAAGGGCAGCATGGAGGCGCCGGAAGAAATCCTGCTGGACGTCAACCAGATGGCGCAGGACAAGGGTTACTTCAACGTGGGCGAGGCGGAGGTCAGTCAGGACAACCGCATTCTTGCCTGGGCCGACGATGCCATCGGCCGCCGTCAATACACGATCCGCTTCAAGAACCTGGACACTGGCGAGATCTATCCGGACACCGTGGAGGGCGTCTCCCCGAGCGTGGTCTGGGCCGACGACAACAAAACGGTGTTCTACATCGAAAACGACCCGGAAACGCTGCTCACCGTGCGCGTCAAAAAGCACGTCCTGGGTACTGCGTCCAAGGACGACGTGCTGGTCTACGAAGAGAAGGACGACAGCTTCTACATGGGCATGGGGCGTACCCGCGATGACAAGTACATCGTCATCGGCGTGGAAAGCACGGTGTCGTCGGAGACGCGTTATGCGCTGGCTGCCAAGCCGGACAGCTTCAAGCTGCTGGCCAAGCGCGAGCGCGACGTGGAGTACAGCGTGGAACATTTCGATGGGCGTTGGGTGATCCGCACCAATGCCGATGGCGCCGAGAACTTCAAGCTGGTGACCGCGCCCACCGATGCCACCACGCGCAAGCAGTGGACCGACTGGGTGGCGCACGACGACAACGTCTACATCGAAAACTTCGAGATGTTCGATGGATTCACTGCCATCGAAGAGCGCTCCGGTGGGCTGGAGCGCGTGCGCCTGCTCAAGCGCGATGGCAGCCACGAGTACGTCAAGGCCGACGAGCCGGCGTATTCGATGGGCTTGTCGACCAACCCCGAACCGGATACCGCGTGGCTACGCTATAGCTACACCTCGCTGACCACACCGGCCACCACCTACGAACTCAACACCCAGACCGGCGAGCGCAAGCTGCTCAAGCAGCAGCCGGTGATCGGTTACGAGGCGAGCAAGTATGTGACCGAACGTGTCTGGGTCACGGCCCGCGACGGCGTCAAGGTGCCGGTGTCGTTGGTCTACAAGAAAGGCTTCAAGAAAGACGGCACTGCCGCGTTGTTCCAGTACGCGTACGGCAGCTACGGCATGTCGATGGACCCGGCCTTCAATCTGTCGGCGATCAGCCTGATGGACCGTGGCGTGGTGTACGCAATCGCGCACATCCGCGGCGGCCAGGAACTGGGTCGCAAGTGGTACGACGACGGCAAGCTGCTGCACAAGAAAAACACCTTCAACGATTTCGTCGACGTCACCCGCGGCCTGGTTGCGCAGGGCTACGCCGCGAAAGACCGGGTGGCGGCGTCCGGCGGCAGTGCAGGTGGCTTGTTGATGGGTGCGGTGGCCAATATGGCGCCGCAGGACTATCGCGTGCTGGTGGCGCAGGTGCCATTCGTCGATGTGGTCACCACCATGCTGGACGCCAGCATTCCGTTGACCACCAATGAATACGACGAGTGGGGCAACCCGGAAACCAAGGATTACTACGACTACATGCTGTCGTATTCGCCGTACGACAACGTGCGCAAGCAGGCCTACCCGGCGATGTTCGTCGGCACCGGTCTGTGGGATTCGCAGGTGCAGTATTGGGAGCCGGCCAAGTGGGTGGCCAAGCTGCGCGATGACAACACCGGCAAGGCCCCGATCGTGTTCCGTACCAACATGGAAGCCGGGCATGGCGGCAAGTCCGGCCGTTTCCGCCGTTACCGCGAGTTGGCGGAGTCGTATGCGTTTGTGCTGGATCAGCTGGGTGTGAAGTAGCTGAGGGGCGGGGATTGGGGAGTCGGGAGTTGGGATTCGTCAAAGCGGATGGCTGAGGGTTTTGCTGGCTAGTGCAGTGCGTTGGGGTGGGGTGGTTGGTTTCCGCCTTCCGTCCTGTGCTTCTGCCTTCTGTCTTCGCTTTCCGTCTGCCGTCTTCCGCCGTTGCTTCCGCTTGGGTTCGTTGCTGTCGCTCTTGCTCCCCGGTTGTTTGAAAGCACGCTGAGCACCGCAGGCACGCTTGGCCGAACAGGCGGCCTTTTCTGGGTGCAGCGAGTTTGGCGTCGTGCCTCGCTTGGCGCGGCTCCCGGGGGAACGGTGCAGTTGTGTCACCGAAGCCTCTAAGGCACCCGCAGTGCTGCACTAGCAACGCGCTGTCCAGACCACCTCACCCCGCTCTGGTCGTATCATTTGCGCATGACGCGACCGAACCGATTTCGCTGGGCCTGGTGGTTGCTGGCGTATGCCAGCCTGGCGACCGGCATTGTCGGAATTTTTGTGCCGGGGTTGCCGACCACCGTGTTCATCCTGATCTCGGCCTGGGCGGCGTCGCGCGGCTCCGAGCGCCTGCATGGGTGGCTGCTGTCGCATCCGCGCTTCGGGCCGGCGATCGTGGAGTGGCAGACCTATCGGGCGGTCAGTCGCAAGGCCAAGTGGATGGCGACGCTGACGATGACCATCTGCGCCGGCATCATGCTGTGGTGCGTGCCGGTGTTCTGGGTGAAATGCCTGTCGATCGGCAGCATGGCGGTGGTGGCGATCTGGTTGTGGCTGCGTCCGGAGCCGCCGCCGCGCGCGCTGCAAGCGCCGCACTGAGCGCACGGCAGTCAGGGTGTTCTGGCTATACTTCGCTCCATGAGCATCATGTCCCGACCTTCCGTTCGTCTCGCACTGGTTGGTGCGACCTTTGTCCTGCTTGCCGCCTGCGGCAACAAGGGCCCGCTGGTGATGCCGCAGAAGCCGGTGCCGGTGGAAGCCCAGCCTGTACCGCAGCCGGATGCGCCGCAACCGTTGGATGAGTCCACGCCTGCGCCTGCGCCGGTGGAGACCGACACCAAGCCCGCATCCACTACCGACCAGCCCGCTAGCAGCGGCAATGAGCGCTGACGGTCGCAGCGAGCGCCTGCGTTTTACCAAAATGCATGGCGCCGGCAACGATTTCGTAGTGCTGGACCTGCGCGACGGCACGCCCCCACCGGATGCTGCACTGGCAGCACGTCTGGCCGACCGCCACTTCGGGGTCGGCTGCGATCAGATCCTGACCATCGAGTCCCCGCGCAGCGAAGGCGCCGTGGCGGCCTATGGCATCTGGAATTCCGATGGCTCGGCTGCGCGTCAATGTGGCAACGGCGCACGCTGCGTCGCCGCCTGGCTGGTGCGCGATGGAACCGCGCAGGGCGAGCGCTTCATCATCGACAGCCCGGTCACCGCACATGCGGTGGAACAGGTGGACGCAGGAACCTATTCGGTGGCCATGGGCGTGCCGCAGTTCGAGCCCACGCAGATTCCGCTGGCCGGGTTTGCGCATGCGCGCGACGAATACGCACTGCCCGTGCATGGCGAGACGGTGCGCTTTGGCGCAGTGTCGATGGGGAACCCGCATGCCGTGCTGGAGGTGGCCCGTGTCGATGCCGCCCCGGTGGAGCGTGTGGGTACCTTGCTGCAACAAAACGCCGCCTTCCCCAATTCGGTCAATGTGGGGTTTGCGCAAGTCGTGGACCCCACGCATGTGCGTTTGCGCGTAATCGAGCGCGGTGTCGGCGAAACGCTGGCCTGCGGCAGCGGTGCGTGCGCGGCTGCGGTGGTGCTGATGCAGCGCGGCCGTGTCGATCGCGACGTACGCGTGTCGTTGCCCGGCGGCGAGTTGCGGATTCGCTGGCCCGCCGATGCACAGGACGTGGTGATGTCTGGTCCTGCGGTGTTCGTCTTCGATGGAGAGTGGAACTGATGAGCGACAACACGGACAAGTTCGGTGCCCACGAGGTCGCAACGTGGTTGCGTCGCCATCCCACCTTTCTCAAGCAATTCCCCGATCTTGCGGTGAGCCTGTTGGTGCCACGCGACGACGGCCCTACCGCGTCGCTGGCGACCTATCAGCTGGAAGTGTTGCGCGACAAGAACCGCGAGTTGTCGCGGCGGCTGCACGAGCTGGGCAGCAATGCGCAGGTCAATGAACGGCTGGCGGTGCGCACCCATCAACTCACGCTGGCATTGATGCGCCAGACCACCGTTGCCGATACGCTCAAGGCGATGGCCGCCTCGTTGGCGGAAGATTTCAACGGCGAGCTGGTACGGCTGGTATTGCTCGCACCGGTCGCCGGGCTGGAAGCCGACTGGCTGCAGGTGATTGCCGCCGACGATGCGCGCCTGGCACCGTTCCGCGATTGTTTGAGCGATGGCGAGCCGATCTGCGGCCGGCTGCAGGCTGAAAAACACGCACTGCTGTATGCCGACCAGGCGGACGTTGTGCAGTCGACGGCGTTGCTGCCGTTGCCGGGGATTGGCTTGATTGCGGTCGGCAGCAGCGATGCCAACCGGTTTTATCCGGGCATGGGCACCTTGTTCCTGCGCATGATGGGCGAGTCGCTCGGCGTGGCGCTGCAGCGTTTCGCAGCGTGATGATGGCGGCAGGCCATGCAGTGCGCGGCCTGCTGTGCACCGCAGTGTGGATGCCACCGCAGCAGGACAGCTGAGATGTCGTCGGTCGAAGGCTTTCTGGCGTATCTGCAGGTCGAACGTCAGGTGTCGGCGCACACGCTGGATGCGTATCGACGCGATCTTGCCGCGCTGCTGAGCTGGGCGGCCGAGCAGAAGGACACTTCGGGTACTGCGTTGGATGTCGCACAGCTGGATAGCGCGCAGCTGCGTCAGTTTGTTGCGGCAGAACACCGGCGCGGGCTGTCGGCCAAGAGCCTGCAGCGGCGCTTGTCTGCATGCCGCAGCTACTACGCCTGGTTGCTCAAGCACGGCCGTATCGCCGCCAGCCCCGCAGCGTCGTTGCGTGCGCCCAAGGCGCCGCGCAAGCTGCCGCAGGTACTCGACGCCGATGAAGCCGTGCGCCTGGTCGAGGTGCCGACCGATGCGCCGCTGGGGTTGCGCGATCGCGCATTGCTGGAGCTGTTCTATTCGTCGGGGCTGCGCTTGAGCGAGCTCTGCGCGCTTCGCTGGCGCGATCTGGATCTGGCCAGCGGCTTGGTGATGGTGCTGGGCAAGGGCGGCAAACAGCGTCTGGTGCCAGTGGGCTCGCACGCCATTGCAGCCTTGCGCGAATGGCAGCGCGACAGTGGCGGGCGTGCGGAAACGCATGTCTTCCCCGGGCGTGCCGGCGGTGCGATTTCGCAGCGTGCGGTGCAGATCCGCATCAAGCAATTGGCGGTGCGCCAAGGCATGTTCAAGGACGTGCACCCGCACATGCTGCGGCACAGTTTTGCCAGCCATATCCTGGAATCGTCCGGCGACCTGCGTGGCGTGCAGGAATTGCTTGGTCACTCGGACATCGCCACCACGCAAATCTACACGCACCTGGATTTCCAGCATCTGGCCAAGGTCTACGACGCCGCGCATCCGCGTGCCAAGCGCAAGAAGGTTGCCGAGTGAGCGTGTGCGTGAGCGATGTAATCAGCGCGACTGCATGATTTTCTGGCTGATGTAATCGAGGTGGTGGTGCTGCTGGTCCAGCCATTGCAGCTGATGAAGCGAGTGCAGTGGAGCCCTTGCAGCTGGTAAAGCCATTGCAGCTGATAAGGTCATTGCAGTTGGTAAAGCCATTGCAGTTGGTAAGGCCATTACAGTCGGTAAGGCCACTGCAGTCGATAAAGCCAGTCCAGCGCTAAGAAGCTGGTTGCCTAGGTGGCAATTAACTCGTGGGAATGCTGCTCTAGCCCCTCTCCCCTCGGGAGAGGGGTTGGGGTGAGGGTTCCTGTGCAGATGCTGTTGGGCGTCTTGGGAAGGGTATTGGAGAGTGTCAGAGTTCGCGGGCACCCCAGTGAGCTTTCAAAAGCGGCGTGTGAGGTAACCGCGGTTAAACACGGCGACGTTTAAAAGGTGGCTAGAAACGCCGGTGCTCCGAGACATTCCTGCATGTAGAGCGTGTTGACGCTGCGGCGTGCAATCGACAGCGGCGGCCGTACCCTCACCTCAACCCCTCTCCCGACGGGAGAGGGGCTAAGGCGGGTGGTGTCCGATCACCAGGTTGTGCGGTGATCGGTGTATCCCGCTCGTATCGTGTGCGCAGTGCGCAGTGCGCACTTCGTGCTTCGTGCTTCGTGTCTTGCACCTTGCACTACGCTCCTTGCTCCTTGCTCCTCGCCCGTTTGCCCGTTTGCCCGTTTGCCCGTTCGCCCGTTCGCCCGTTCGCTCAACGGCCCAATGACCAACTCCTCTCTGCACCACTCTCATCTCTGCGTCCCATCGCCGCAGCGCGCTTGAACCCGGCAGGGGCGTCCCCACCTCTTTGGAAACCCCCGGAGGACCCATGGACCCCAGCCAGAATCCCAACATCGTTCACGCCACCACCATCATTTCGGTTCGACGTGGTGGGCATGTCGCCGTCGCGGGCGATGGCCAGGTCACGCTCGGCCACACCGTCATGAAGGGCAACGCGCGCAAGGTACGCCGGCTCGGTCGCGAGGGTCAGGTCCTGGCAGGGTTTGCCGGTGCTGCGGCCGATGCGTTTACGCTGTTCGAATTGTTCGAAGCCAAGCTAGACAAGCACGGGCAGTTGACCCGCGCCGCCGTGGAACTGGCCAAGGATTGGCGCACCGAGCGCCGCCTTGGCAAGCTCGAAGCATTGCTGGCGGTGGCGGATAAAGAGACCTCGCTGATCATCAGCGGCACCGGCGATGTGATCGAGCCGGAAGACGGCATCATCGCGATCGGGTCCGGCGGCTCCTACGCCTTGTCCGCCGCACGCGCGCTGCTGGCGCACACCGAACTGGATGCCAAGACCATCGCCACCGAGGCGATCAACATCGCTGGCGATATCTGCATCTATACCAATCGCAACGTAGTGGTCGAAGAGCTGTGAATCGGGAGTGGGGAATCGGGAACCGCAACAGCGGTTTCGTCTCCACTCTAACGACATAGGCTGCTGATTTTTGCTCCCACGATTCCTCATTCCCAATTTTCGATTCCCCAATGCCAAATCCCGATAGCTCAACCATGACTCCGCGCGAAATCGTGCAGGAGCTCGACCGTCATATCGTTGGCCAGCACGACGCCAAGCGCGCGGTTGCCATTGCGCTGCGCAACCGCTGGCGGCGCATGCAGTTGCCCGAAGAACTGCGCAACGAAGTGATGCCCAAGAACATCCTGATGATCGGCCCCACCGGCGTCGGCAAGACCGAGATCGCGCGACGTCTGGCAACCCTGGCCAATGCACCGTTCGTCAAGGTGGAAGCCACGCGCTTTACCGAAGTGGGCTACGTCGGCAAGGACGTGGAGCAGATCATTCGCGATCTGGCCGACACCTCGGTCAAGTTGTATCGCGAGCAGGCCAAGGTACGTGTGCGCAACCAGGCCGAAGAGCGTGCCGAAGATCGCATCCTGGATGCGCTGCTGCCGCGCCGCGCGGCCGGTATTGGTTTTGATCCGGAAGCCGCACGCAACGAGCCGTCGTCGCAAGATAACGAAACCCGCATCAAGTTCCGCCGCATGCTGCGCAATGGCGAGCTGGACGAGCGCGAAATTGAATTGGATGTCGCGATCAACGCCAGCATGGACATCATGACCCCGCCGGGCATGGAAGAAATGGGCCAGCAGCTGCGCCAGATGTTTTCCAATCTGGGCAGCGGCAAGTCGCAAAAGCGCAAGCTCACCATCAAGGCGGCGCGCCCGCTGTTGATCGAAGAAGAAGCCGGCAAGCTGGTTAACGAAGACGACGTGCGTGCAGCGGCGATTGAAGCCTGCGAGCAGCACGGTATCGTGTTCATCGATGAGATCGACAAGGTCGCCAAGCGCGGCGAAGCCGGCTCCAATGGCGGCGATGTGAGTCGCGAAGGCGTGCAGCGCGATCTGCTGCCGTTAGTGGAAGGTTCCAACGTGTCGACCAAGTACGGCACGGTCAAGACCGACCATATCCTGTTCATCGCTTCTGGCGCGTTTCATCTGGCAAAGCCCAGCGATCTGATTCCGGAGTTGCAGGGCCGCTTCCCGATCCGGGTGGAATTGACCGCGCTGACCAAGGCCGATTTCGTGCGCATTCTCACCGAGCCCAAGGCCGCGCTGATCAAGCAGTACGAAGCCTTGTTGCAGACCGAAGGCGTGACGCTGACCTTCGGTGCGGACGCTGTTGATCGCCTGGCCGAGATTGCGGCACAGGTCAACGAGCGGCAGGAAAATATCGGCGCGCGCCGTCTGCACACCGTGCTTGAGCGGCTGCTCGATGTGCTGAGTTACGAAGCGCCGGACCGCGACGGGCAGAGCGTGACTGTCGATGCGGCGTATGTCGATGCACAGCTCGGCGAACTGGTGCAGGATCCGGATCTGAGTCGCTACATCCTCTGATCGCAGCGCACGGCAACCTGCGCGCTGGATGGAACGCACCAAATGGAGAAGACCCGCCAGTTGGCGGGTCTTTTGTTTCTAGCAGTGCACCGAGATCAACGTACGCCTTGGCGCTGGTTGGCGCGATAACGACGGATCAACGCAGCGCCCAGGTGCGCTTCGGCATGGCAGCTGGATTGCCCACTGCCTGTCACCGCGTGCCGCCGCGCAATCGATTGACCGGTGCGCTCAGTCCTCGCCGATGTCCTCGTTCCACACATCCGGGTTGGCGGAAATATAGCCGCCCAGCAGGTCGATGCATTCCTGGCTTTGCAGGTCGATGACATTGACGCCATGCTCGCGCAGCCAGGCGATGCCACCCTGGAAGGTGACCGATTCGCCCACCACCACGGTGCCGATATTGAACTGTCGCACCAGCCCGCTGCAGTACCAGCATGGCGCCAGCGTGGTGACCATGATGGTGTCTTTGTAGCGGCGCTGACGGCCGGCCTTGCGAAAGGCATCGGTTTCGCCATGCACCGACGGGTCGTTTTCCTGCACGCGGCGGTTGTGGCCGCAGCCGAGCAGGCGCCCGTCGTTGTGATACAGCGCCGCACCAATCGGGATGCCGCCTTCGGCCAGGCCCTGGCGGGCTTCGGTGATGGCGGTGTCGAGCAATGCGCGGTAGTCGGGGGTGGTGATCATGCGGACTCCAAAGTGGCCGCGCTGGCAGGGCGCAGCATGTCGAGATGCGGGATGCCGTCTTCCAGATACGGCGCGGACGATGGCGCGAAGCCATGCGCAGCGTAGAACGGTTGCAGGTGCGCTTGCGCACCGAGTTGAATCGCGCTGCCCGGCCAGTGCGTGTGCACCAAGCGGATGCCTTCGCGCAACAGCGCATGGGCCAGCCCGGTGCCGCGATACGCGGCAGCGACCACCACACGGCCGATGCGGGGTTCGGCATAACGCAGGCCCGGCGGTAGCACGCGCAGGTAAGCCGCCAACGCAGTGGTGTGGGTGGTGCCCAGCACATGCAGCACGCCGGGATCGGTGTCCTTGCCATCCAGTTCCGGGTAGGCGCACTGCTGCTCCACCACAAACACATCCGTGCGCAGTTGCAGCAGCGCGTACAACTGCATCGTGCTCAGCTGCGTAAAGCGCAGTTGCTGCCAGTGCAAGGGATGCGTTGGTGTAGAGGGCATCGGCGCATGATAACGGCATCGCCCGCGCACGGCAGACAGAGAAGCGCTACGCGTACAAGAAGCACTCCTGGCGAATGGGGGCATCAGCGCTGAGGCACAAAAGGACCATCCTCGATGTTGTCCGCGTCTGCCGCCCAGGTCGCGTGGAGCGCCTAAAAACGTAGCGTGCAGTCGTCAGCTAGGGGTGGACGACGCACTCGGAACCGCAATGTACGAGTGGCCCATGCTGCGCGGGGCACCGGCCACGCCCGCTGGCAGGTTGCGCAGACACTCTGCTGGCCGCTTTTGGCGCGTGGCGCCCGCAGCGCTCAATCGGCCGCGCTGTCGGTATCGACCGCCACCACGACCGACATGCCCGGGCGCAGGCGCGGCGCCAGCGATTGGCCGGGATCGACGCTGATGCGTAGCGGAATACGCTGGGCGATCTTGACGAAATTACCGGTGGCGTTGTCGGCCGGCAGTACGCTGAATTCCGAGCCGGCGGCCGGAGAGATTTCCTGCACGCGGCCATGCAGGCGCGCATTGTCCAGCGCATCCACGGTAAAGCTGGCGCGCTGCCCGATGCGGATCTTCGCCATCTGGGTTTCCTTGAAATTAGCCACGATCCACAGTGTGTCCGGCACCAGCGACATCAACTGCGTGCCGTTGGTGACATAGGCGCCCTGACGCACGCCGAGCTGGCCGAGCTGACCATCGCGCGGGGCCACGATGCGCGTGTTGTCCAGATTGATCTGCGCCAGTTGCACCGCCGCCTGCGCATTGGCAACGGCCGCTTCCAGCGCTGCGCGATTGACGGTGACGCTGCGCGCATTTTCTTCGGCGGCCTGCACCGCCGCACGCGCCTGCGCCACGCCAGCCTCGGCTTGCGCGCGCGCGGCAAAGGCGGTGTCGCGGTCCTGTTCGGATACCAGTTTCTGGTTGGCCAGCTGTTGCGTACGCGCATATGCCGAGCGGGTGCGATCGCGCAGCGCCTGATTGCTGCTCAGCGCTGCGCGTTGTTCGGCAATGGTCGCGTCCGCGCCATGGCGTTGCTGCTCCCAGTTGGCGAGATTGGCCTGCGCGGTCTGCACTTGCGCCTTGGCCTGTTCGAGCTGCTGGGCGTAGATGCGATTGTCGATGGTGGCCAGCAGCTGGCCGCGTGTGACATGCGCAAAGTCCTGCACCGTGACGTCGGTGACATAACCGCTGACCTGCGGGGCGATCACTGTGATCTGTCCGTGCACCATGGCGTTTTCGGTGCGCTCGGTCGCGCTGACGAACGGTGGCAGCCGCCATGCGTACAGCACCAGCGCCACGCCGATCAGGGCGAGCCCGCCAAAGCCAATCGCGCCGGTGATGCGACGGCGACGACGACGGGCGCGCTCGGCGGCGGCAGTGGGACCGGTAGATGTGTTCATGGGCGCGCAGTGGAAGCAGGAGGGGAGGGTGACACGGGAGGACGCAGATAGCGTCGCCACACCAGCACGGACAGGATCCACACCCCGGTGGCGATGGCGATACAGCCGATCAGCAGAAACACGTCGTTATAGGCCAGCACATTGGCTTCGCGCGTGGCCACGCTACCGAGTGCACGCACGCCCTGCGCCTGGCGCAGCGTCGGGTCGCCGATGCTGCGGCCATACATGCTGGCATACGCCTGCACGCGCGCGGCCACTTGTGGATCGGTCAAGACCAGATGCTCGACCAACTGACTGGAATGGTATTTCTCGCGCAGGATCTGCACGCTGCCGAGCAGGGCGCTGCCGAGCAGCCCACCCATGTTCTGCGCCATGCCGAACAGCACGATGAAGCTGATCAGATTGCCGGGCTGCGCAATCACCCGGCCAAGCCCGGCCACCATTGCCGGGCCGATAAAGAACGTGCTGCCGAAGGCGAGCAGGAACTGGCTGAAGTACATCTGCTCCGGGCGAGTGAGGCTGGTGGCATCGGCATCCATGAAGCAGCCGAGACAGATCGCCGCCACGGCGATGATCAGATGCTCGGCGATGCGCGCCGGATTGATCAGCCATGCGCTCGCGGCCACTCCAGTTACCGCGCCCAGCAGCATCAGCGCGTACAACGTCTGCAACTGATCGTTGGCCAGGCCCAGGGTCTGGAAGAAGCCGATCGCGCCGGTGCTTTGTTCCGACAGCACCAGTCGGATCAGCAAAATCGCCAACCCCAACCGCAGCATGTCCGCGCTGGCCAGCCAACGCGTGTTGATCATCGGGTTGCGGCGGTTGTGTTCGATCCAGGCCGCCATGCATAGCAGCACGATGGAGAGCGCCAGCACCACGCCCAGCCATGGCGTGCTGGTCCACCACAGCAGCCGGCCCAGCGACAGCACCGCAGCCAGCCCGGCCGCGCCGGCCGCAAACAGGGGGAAGGTCACGAAATCCAGCGGTTCGAACACCCGGTAGCGGTCGCTTGGCGGCAACTTGAGCGCTAGCACGCAGGCCAGCGCGAAGATCGCCAGCCCGAATTCGAACAGGTACAAGCCCTGCCACTGCCCGAATTCCAGCAGGTCGGTGGAGAACACCCGCGCCAGCGGCAACGCCAACTGGGTCACACCCAGGCCCAGCACCACTGCCTTGAGCCGGTATTTGCTGGGAAATGCCTGGATCACGTAGTACAGGCCCAGCGAGCTGAGTGCCGCGCCAACCAACCCATGCGCCGCGCGCACGGTGATCGCCGAACTCAGGCTGTGCACGAACAAGTGCGCCAGCGCGATGGCCGCATACAGCGCCAGAAAAATCTCGGTGAAGCGGCGCAGCCCGTACTGCTGGCGAAACTTCACCAGCAACAGATTGGCCGACATGTTGGTCATCACGTAAGCGGCCGGCAGCCAGGCCATTTCGGTGGCGTAGGCGCCCAGGGTGCCCTGCAGATACGGCAGGTTGGCGGTGACCAGCGCATTGCTCAGCCCGCCGGTCAGCGCCACCACCACGCCGACCAGGCCGTACTGGATGCGGCGCCGGGTCGGGTGCAGCGGCGTGGACGCCGACCCCGGCAGGGTGGGCTTTTCGTGGGGCTGCCAGTCGCGTGGGGCGTACTTGTCGGGCACGCAATGCTCGTAGGGCCGGTTGCGGAAGAGTTCGCGATTGTGGTCCCGTTGCGGTCATGGCGGCGTCAGCAGTGCGATAATCCGGGCATGAGCGAATCTCCCTATACCTCCGGCACCACCCATTTCGGCTTTCGCGATGTTGCTGCCAAGGACAAGCAGAAGCTGGTCGGCGAGGTCTTCACCTCGGTCGCGCGCAACTACGACCTGATGAACGATCTGATGAGTCTGGGCGTGCACCGCGCATGGAAACGCTACTTCGTGGCGACCGCGCAGGTGAAGCCAGGCGACCGCGTGCTGGATCTGGCAGGCGGTACCGGCGACATCGCCGTGCTGCTCAAGGAGCGCGTCGGCGATGAAGGTGCCGTGGTGCTGGGCGATATCAACGCCGGCATGTTGTCGGTGGGCCGCGACCGCCTGACCAACCGCGGCCTGGTGGCGGGCTTCGATTACGTGCAATGCAACGCCGAAGCGCTGCCGTTCCCGGATCAGAGCTTCGATCTGGTGACCATCTCCTTCGGCCTGCGCAATGTCACCGATAAGGACGCCGCACTGCGCGAGATGTATCGCGTGTTGAAGGTGGGCGGCCAGGCGCGCGTGCTGGAATTTTCCGAAGTCACTGCCGAGTGGTTCAAGCCGATCTACGACTTCCACTCGTTCAAGATTCTGCCCAAGCTGGGCCAGTTGTTCGCACGCGATGCCGACAGCTACCAGTATCTGGCCGAAAGCATCCGCAAGCACCCGCCGCAGGATTCGCTCAAGGGCATGATGGGCGAGGCCGGATTTGCGCGCTGCCACTACAAGAATCTGACCGGCGGCATCGTGGCGATTCATTCCGGTTACAAGATCTGAATCCCGCCCGCGGCTGATGGCCGACGTGGCGCGTGCATCACGTGCCACGTCGTGTAGTTCAGGGGCACCGCTTGTGTTCGCTTGATGCGGCCTCGCTACCCGCAGGCACGTGCGCACCAACGAATTTCTGAGACTTTCGTCGCGTTGGCTCCACCATCTGTCGGCGACACTAGGCGCTCTTTTGTCGGAGAGTTGGATGCGCTTATACGCCGGGCTCTCGCGCGTGTTTCCCCGTTCCTTCAGCGCCAAGTTGCTGGCGGTGACCTTTGTCGGGATTCACCTGCCGCTGCTGTTGTTGATCGCGTGGCTGGCATCGCAAAGCGAGCTGGAAGGGCAGCTGTTGTGGTCGGTGATCATCGTCGCCCTGCTGGCCACGCTGGCGGGCACCGCCTTGACGCTGTCTGCCTTGTATCGCCTGCTGGCGCCGTTGCGCATCGCCGCCGATGCGCTGGATACCTACTACGCCGATCAACGTCTGCCCAGCTTGCCGGAGCATGGCGACGATGAGCTGGGGCGCCTGCTGCGCGGGATCAATCGCAGCCTGCGCGGGATCGACGCCGGCATGCGCGATCTCAAGAAGCATGCCCTGTTCGACCCACTCACCGAGGCGCTGAACCGGCGCGGCTGCGAACAGGCGATGCGCGATTCGGTCACCGCCTCCCAACGCGAAGGTTGGCCGTTCGTGTTGTTCGTGCTGGACATGGACAACCTCAAGCAGATCAACGACCGCTTCGGGCATCTGGCCGGCGACCGCGTGCTGGTGCGTTTGGTGGAGTCGGCCTATGGCTGGCTGGGCGCGCAGGACTGGATCGGACGCTGGGGCGGCGATGAATTCCTGATCGGCGTGCACGCCAGCGAAGACGAGGCCACGCTCAAGCTCAATCAGTGGCTGTCGATGCTCGAACGCGAAGACGGCGAAGAAGCGCCGTTGCATCTGAGCGCCGGCAGCGCGGTCTGCGAGCAAGGCGTGGACGCCACCGAGCTGTATCGGCGCGCGGATGCGGCGATGTATCGCGCCAAGTTTTCCGGCGGCCGGCGTCTGGTGCGCGACGGCCACGACACCTCGCGTATTCACCCGGTGACATAAGCGCCGACGAGGCGGTACAGCGGCAATCTGCAAGCGGTTGTTGCCGACTGCACGGGCAGGCATCGGCGCGGAGCGCTAAAATGTCCGATTCCCTTGCTGCGGTGCCGTCGATGCGCTTCCCGTACCTGTCGCTGTCCCTGGCCGTCTCCATTGCGCTGGCCGGCTGTTCCAACGAATCCACATCGCCGGCTGCCACCACCGCTGCGCCGGCCGCCACCGCCAAGGCCCCCGTGAAAGCAGACGCCCGCAACCACGACGAAAGTTCCTACGCCCAGCCCGACCAGGTGGTCATCAAGGACCTGGCGCTGGACCTGAAGCTGGATTTCGACAGCAAGCAGATCGGCGGCACCGCGACCTACACGCTGGAGTGGAAGAACAAGGCCGCCAAACAGCTGGTGCTGGATACGCGCGAGCTGAGCATCGCGCAGGTACAGGCCGACGACGGCAAGGGCGGCCTGTCGTCATTGCAATTTGCGCTGGCGCCGGTCGACAAGACCTTCGGCAGCAAGCTCACCATCGAAACCCCGAACCAGCCAGGCAAGGTCGTGATCACCTATCACACTGCGCCGACCGCGTCGGGCCTGCAGTGGCTGGAGCCGTCGATGACCGAAGGCAAGCAGCTGCCTTTCATGTTCAGTCAGTCGCAGGCGATCCACGCGCGCAGCTGGGTGCCGCTGCAGGACACCCCGAGCGTGCGCTTCACCTATAGCGCGCACGTGACCTCGCGCCCGGACGTGATGGTGCTGATGAGCGCCGACAACGACCCCAAGGCCGCGCGCGATGGCGATTACAGTTTCAAGATGCCCGAGCCGATTCCGTCCTATCTGCTGGCCATTGCCGCCGGCGATGTGGTGTTCAAGCCGATTTCCGCGCGCTCGGGCGTGTGGGCCGAGCCGTCGATGGCCGACAAGGCCGCCAAGGAATTCGAAGACACCGAAAAGATGATCGGTGCCGCCGAAAAACTCTATGGCCCGTATCGCTGGGGCCGTTACGACATGCTGGTGCTGCCGCCGTCGTTCCCGTTCGGTGGCATGGAAAATCCGCGCCTGACCTTTGCCACGCCCACCGTGATCGTCGGCGACAAGTCGCTGGTGTCGCTGGTCGCTCACGAGCTGGCGCATAGCTGGTCCGGCAATTTGGTGACCAACGCCAGCTGGAAGGACATCTGGCTCAACGAAGGCTTTACCACTTACGTGCAGGGCCGCATCACCGAAGCGTTGTACGGCGCGGAAATGGCCGAGATGGAGCGCGAGATTGACCAGGGCGATCTGCTGGCCGAAGTGAAAGACATGCCGCCAGCCGACCAGACTCTGGCCCTGCCGCCGCTGGCGCAGCGCGACCCCGACGAAGCCTTGAGCCAGGTGGCCTACGTCAAGGGCGCGTGGTTCCTGCAGTTCCTGGAGCAGCGTTTTGGCCGCGAGGTGTTCGACCCGTTCCTGCGTGGCTGGTTCGACGATCACGCGTTCCAGAGCGCGACCACCGACCAGTTCGTCGATTATCTGCAGAAGAACCTGCTCGCCAAGCATCCCAACACGGTCAGCGCTGCTGAGGTGGATGCCTGGTTGAAGCAGCCGGGCATCCCGGCGTTTGCGGCCAAGGCACGCTCGCGCAGCTTCTCGATTGTGGACACCGCGCGTATCGCCTGGAGTGGTAGCGCCACGCTGCCCAACAAGCAGGTCACCAGCGAATGGGGCACGCAGGAATGGGTGCATTTCCTCAGCGGCATGGGCGCCACGTTGAAGCCCGAACAGCTCAAGCAGCTGGACGATGCCTATCACTTCACCGGCACGCCGAACGGCGAGATCGCGATGCGCTGGTATCCGCTGGCGATCCGCAGCGGTTACACCGACGCACGTCCTGCCGCCGGTGAGTTCATCGAGCGAGTGGGCCGCCGCAAGCTGGTGTTGCCGATCTACGCCGAACTGTTGAAGACCCCGGATGGCATCGCGTTTGCCGAACAGGCCTTCGAAAAAGCCAAGCCCAGCTATCACCCGATCACCACCGCCTCGGTGGCCGAGATGATTGCCAAGGCCAAGGCAGCACCGCCCGCGCAGCCGTGATGGCAGGGGAGGGCGTTGCGGACGCCCTCCCGTCGCGGCGCAAACCCCGCCGTGTAGGAGCGCACCCGGGCGCGATGAGGCATTTACCAGTAAAGCCCCGTCGCGCCCGGGTGCGCTCCTACGGGGCCGATCGATGCCGAAATGCTGAAAACCCCGGACGGCAGTGCATTCGCCGGACAGGCCTTCGAAAAAGCCAAGCCAGCTATGCCAGCGCAAACGTGATGGTAGGGAGGGGGCGTTGCGGAGCCCCTCCCTTCGCGGCGTAAACCCCGCCGTAGGAGCGCACCCCGGCGCGATGGGGCATTACCAGTAAAGCCCCATCGCGCCCAGGTGCGCTCCTACGGGTTCGGTGGTGGTGCGGTCACTGCTATACCTATCGCCCTGCCGATCTATCGCACATGGACAGGCTGGTATCGTTATCGCTGAATTCGCCCTGGAGTCGACGATGAAGTATCTGTTGAGCGCGGTCTTGTGCGTCGCGGCCCTGAGTGCCTGCACCGACCGCGAGGCGCAACGCAAGGCGCAGGAAACCGCGCAGGCGCAGGCGAAAGAAACCCAGGCCGATGCGCTCGCCAAGCAGTACGACGCAGCCGTCCAGGCGCAGAACTGGGACATGGCGCGCGCGCATGGCGCGGCCTTGCTCGAAGGCTATGCCGGTACGGCGGCCGCAACGCGCATCGAACCCGGGTATGCCGACATCAAGGCCAAGGGCGAACAGGCGCGCGAGCTGCGCCGCATGCAGGCGCTCTGGCAGTACTCGCAGGTGCCCGCAAAGGGCGGCACGCAGCGCTCGGCCATGATCGATGCCAAGGAGCGCGTGGATGTGGATGGCAGCGGTCCCAAGCCGGTGAGCCTGGTGTTCCGCGATCATCCGCAGTGGAAGCGTCACAGCTATCTCGTGCTCAAGGCCGGCGACTTCAATTGCTACGGCGGCTGCAAGGTGCAGGTCTCCGCCGATGGCGGCGCACCACGCGCGATGGCCGCGCATCGCCCCGACACCGACGAGGCGATTGCCATGTTCATCGACGACGACAAAGCGTTGTGGAAAGTGGTGCGCAACGCCAAGCGCATCAGCATCGCCTTTCCGGTCAAGGCCGGTGGCACGCGGACTGCGGAGTTCGACGTGGGCGGGCTGGATACCGCCCAGATGCCGGGCTGGAAATAATCCATGGATGGCGCAAGCGCAGCCCGACTACCGTTGTCCGCCTACCGGCATTGGGTGTTCGACATGGATGGCACGCTCACTGTGCCGGTGCACGATTTCGCGTTGATCCGGCGCGAGTTGGAGATCCCGCCCGAAGACGACATCCTGCATCATCTGGCCGCATTACCTGCCGAGCAGGCGCAGGCCAAGCACGCCTGGTTGCTGGAGCACGAGCGCGCCCTGGCTGAAGCGGCCCAGCCAGCGCCCGGCGCGCAAGAAGTGGTGCGCGCGCTGCACGCCAATGGCTGCCGCCTCGGCTTGCTGACCCGCAACGCACGCAGCCTGGCGCAGATAACGCTGGAGGCGATCGGCCTGGGCGATGCCTTTGCCTGGGACGACCTTGTCGGCCGCGACGAGGCCGCGCCCAAGCCCGCGCCCGACGGGCTGCAGTATTTCCAGCAGCGGTGGGCGGTGAGCGCCACTGCATTGCTCATGATTGGCGACCACCACAACGACCTGGCCTGCGGCCGCGCCGCTGGCGCAGCGACCGTGCTGGTCAACACCCCCGGCGACCCCTGGCCCGGCCTGGCCGATTGGCGCCTGCGCGATTGCAGCGAACTGTTACAGCGCTGGCAGGCCCGCGTAGACGGCTGACGTTGGATCAGTCGCGTCTCGGCGCCGGGAGAGCAAGGACGCTGGACCGCCTTGCACGCGTCGATCAACCAATCGCCCCTCTCCCTGCGGGCGAGGGGGTGGGGTGAGGGTGCAGGGGCGAAGCCCTGGTGCCGCTTCAACTGCATGGGCTACGCCCGTAGCCTCATCCGCCCCTACGAGGCACCTTCTCCCGAGGGGAGAAGGAACAGACGCGTGCTCCCGAGGGGAGTGGAATAAATGCGTGGTGCCGCGCTCTAGCCCCTCTCCTCGCGGGAGAGGGGTTGGGGTGAGGGTACGGGAGCGAAGCCCTGGTGCTGCTTCAACTGCATGAGGCTGCGCCCGTACCCTCATCCGCCCCTTCGGGGCACCTTCTCCCGAGGGGAGAAGGAAGACGCGTGGCGCCGCGCTCTAGCCCCTCTCCCCGCGGGAGAGGGGTTGGGGTGAGGGTACGGACCAAGCGCCGTCCGTCAGAACCCCCGGATCTCGCTTCAAAAGCGCACGACGGCAAACGCATTGACTTGGGCAGCGGGGCACCCCTCGTCCGCCCCTCGGGCGCATTCCTCCAACGGCGAAACAAACGCAGGTGTCGGCGTGCTCGTGTCGTTGTCGTTGTCGGTGCAGCAACGTCGCCAATTCGTTGCCATCTCATTCGCCGCCATCTCCAGAAACCCTAGGATCCGGAAAACCTCTGGCGTCATACCGACCAGGTGTTTCTGCCGCGTACCACCGAAGCGCCTCTACCCACCGAAGCGCCTCCGCCCAATCTGTTCCATCGCTGCTACAGCACGCTCGGCGCAAAGTGTGCCAAATGCGATACAGCTCTCGCGCCGCATTCACTGCGTCCATACAAAGCCCTGACACAGCAAGGTGTTGCGACGCAACAACGCACTGGCACGCGCTGTGCTCTGTCCTATCGCGGTACCCACCCGTTTGCGCCGTCGTTGCGTGCATCAAACGCCAGTGGCTGTTCGTTCGATTGGATTGTTCACCGAGAGGGGTAGACGCATATGCACCAATCTTCCTGTCGCAGCGTCCGCAGCGGCGCGCTGCTGATGCTTGCGCTGAGCGCTGTGTTGGCCGGTTGCAAAAAAGAAACGCCGGCCGAAACCGCCGCGCCCGCACCTGCAGCCACACCCGCCGCGGCGCCAGCCGCCGCCGTGGTCGATACCGATAGCGAATTCACCGCCAACGCCAGCAATGCCGACAACTGGGGTGGCGTGGGTCGCGATTTCGCGTTGACCCGGCACAGCCCGCTAGCCGAAATCAATCGCGACAACGTCAAGAACCTGAAGATGTCGTGGGAAATGAAGACCGACGCCACGCGCGGCCACGAAGGCCAGCCGCTGGTGATCGGCAGCATCATGTACATGGTCAGCGCGTATCCGAACAACGTATTCGCGATCGACCTGGCCGCGCAGGAGGACGGTGGCAAGGTGTTGTGGAAATACACTCCGCAACAGGACGAACGCTCAGTAGCGGTGGCCTGCTGCGATACCGTCAACCGCGGCGCGTCGTATGCCGATGGCAAGCTGGTGTTCGGCAGCCTGAGCGGCGATGTGATTGCGCTCGATGCCAAGACCGGCAAGGAAGTGTGGAAGCAGAAACTCGCGCACCCGGACAAGGGCGAAACCATCACCATGGCGCCGATCATCGCCGATGGCAAAGTGGTGGCCGGCATCAGCGGTAACGAGTTCGGCGTGCTCGGGCGCGTGGCGGCCTACAACTTGTCCGATGGCAAGCAGTCATGGTCCTGCGATGCCGCCGGTACCGACAAGGCGATCTGCCTGGGCCCGGACTTCAATAAGGCCAATCCGCAACACGGCCAGCTCGGCGATCTGGGCATCAAGACCTTCCCCAACGACGAATGGAAGCGCGGTGGCGGTGCGGCCTGGGGCTGGTACAGCTACGACCCGAAGTTGAAGCTGGTCTATTACGGCACCGGTAATCCCGGTCTGTGGAGCCCGTCGTATCGCTGCGGCAAGACCTCGCATGAGGAGTGCAACAACGGCGAGCACGACAACAAGTGGTCGATGACGCTGTTCGCGCGCAAGATCGATACCGGCGAAGCGGTGTGGGGCTATCAGAAGACCCCGTTCGACCAGTGGGATTACGACGGCATCAACGAGCCGATCCTGGTCGATCTGACCATCGACGGCAAGGAAGTTCCATCGGTGGTGCAGTTCGATCGCAACGGCTTTGCCTACGTGCTCGATCGCCGCGACGGCACCCTGCTGCGCGCACACAAGTTCGTGCCGGCCAACTGGGCCGAACGCATCGACATGAAGACCGGTCGCCCGGTGAAAGTGGCGGCGCATTCCCCGCTGGAACGCGGCAAGAAAGTGCAGGCATTCCCCTCGGCGATGGGCGGAAAGGATCAGCAGCCGTGCTCGGTGGATCCGGCCAATTCGGCGGTGTTTTTCTGCGGTACCAATAACTGGCACATGGAACTGGAACCGCAGGAACGCGGCAACACCATGATGGGCCTGCCGTATGTATTCGCCAACGTGATGATGAAGCCCAATGAGCCGGGCGCTCTGGGTATCGTCAAGGCGTTCGACGTGGTGGAAGGCAAGTCCAAGTGGGAGATCAAGGAAAAGTTCCCGGTGTGGAGCGGCACCCTGGTCACCGATGGCGGGCTGGTGTTCTACGGCACGCTCGACGGCTGGTTCCGTGCGGTGGACAAGGACACCGGCAAGAAGCTGTGGGAGATGAAGCTGCCGTCCGGCATCATCGGTAACCCGATCGCGTACAAGGCCAATGGTCACCAGTACGTGGCGGTGTTCTCGGGCATTGGTGGCTGGATCGGTCTGCCGGTGGCTGCCGGTCTGGATCCGGCCGATCCGTACGGCGCGCTGGGTGCTGCCGGGCTGGCATTCGGTGCCGGCTTCGACAAGATCCCGCTCGGTGGCATGGTGCACACCTTCCGTATCGATGGCGCCGGCAAGACGGTGACCGCCACGGCAACCGCCACTGCGGCCGCCGGTGGTGGCACCGCAAATGCAGCAGCGAAGACTGCACGATGAGATCCACGCAAGGCGTTGGACGCACACGTCGGCAGATCACTGCCGGCGTGTGCGGCATGACCCGGCACCTGCGCAAGGTGCTGGTGGTTTGCAGCCTCGGACTCGTCGCCGCAGGTTGCACACGCGAGCCGTCTTCACCGACGGCTCGCGCTTCTGATTCCGATGCGGCGCCCGCAGCGGCGCCTGCATCCACTGCAGCTCCAGCCTCCGCTCAGACGCCCGCAAACACGCCGCCGCCTGCGCCCGATCCGACGGTGCTGCGTGTGTGCGCCGATCCGGGCAACATGCCGTTGTCCAACAAGGCTGGCGAAGGCTTCCAGAACAAGATTGCACAAGTCGTCGCCGATGCGATGGGCCGTCGCCTGGAATACGAATGGCGCACCTATTACCAGCGCGGGCTGGCGCGCAGCACGATCAACGCCGGCCGCTGCGATCTGCTGATGGATCTCAACAGCGACTTCGAGCAGGGCCTGACCACACGCCCGGTGTATCGCTCGGCCTATGTGCTGGTGACGCGCAAGGGTCTGAATCTGGTGCCCACATCGCTGGATGATCCGGCGTTGAAAAAACTGCGGCTGGGCGTGTTTCAGAGCTCGCCCGCGCGGCAGGCTCTATACGAGCACGGCATCAGTGGCGAAGTGCAATACCTGTTCTACGACTCGGCCACCGCACCGGAAGAACATCCGGGCAAGCTGGTGGAGCGGGTGGCCGCCAATGAGCTGGATGCGGCCGAATCCTGGGGCCCGGTGGCCGGTTACTACGCTGCGCGTAGCAGCCTGGGCGTGGTGCCGTTGAACACCATCGACGACGCGGTACTGGAGTACTCGATGGCGTGGGCGGTGTCGCGCAAAAACGCCGCATTGCGCGATGCGCTGAACACTGCGCTGCAAGACAATGCGGTAAAGATCGCCGAGATCCTGCGCAGTTATCACGTGCCGCTGGTGCGTTGCAGCGAGTGCATCGTGGCTGGCGATCTGCCGTCGCATGGGCCGTACGCCACACCGACCTCCGCCTCGACTGCGCCGAGCCCTGCTGCGTCGTCGCAGGAGCTGGCGCAGTTGCAGTTACGCATCGCCGATGGTGCTGACCCCAACCAGGAGCTGGCGCATGCGCTGGATGCCGGCGACGCAGTGCGTGCGGCCTGGTTGTTGCGGCATGGCGCCGATGCCAACACGCCCAACCTGCTTGGTGAGCCGCCATTGCATCAGGCCATCCGCAATCAGGAGCCGGATCTGGTCGGGTTGTTGCTGGATGCCGGCGCACGCCTGGATGCGCGCGATGCCAGCGGTTGGACCGCGCTGATGAAAGCCGCATGGGCCAACGATGCCGATAGCGTGACCCGGCTGGTGGGCAAACGCGCGCCGGTCGACACAGTGTCCGGCGATGGCTGGAGCGCACTGGATCTGGCGGTCTCGTATGCCGACGTCAGCGTGGTGCAGGCACTGCTGGCCGCGGGGGCGAATGTGAAGCGTGCCAATCCCACCGGATTCACCCCGGTGATGTTCGCGGTGGCGCGCGACGACCCCGCGATTCTCGATGCGCTGGTTGCACGCGGCGCCGACGTGGGACATGCCAATCAGGCGGGTGTCACCGCCTTGATGCTGGCCGCAGCCGCCGGGCGCGAGGACGTCGCCAAGCGTCTGCTGGCGGCCGGTGCCGACCCTGCGGCGCGCAACCGCGATGGCAAGACCGCCGCGACGTTGGCGCAGGACCGCGGCGATGCCGCGTTGGCTGCACTGCTCAGCGAGGCCAAGCGCCCTTCCAGACGCTGAGCGTTTCATCCACCGCGTGCACGGGGTGCGCGGTGTTCCCTCCGATCAGAAAGGTTCGTTCATGCGTAAGTCCACCGTGGGTTGTATCGATCGTTCCATGCGCGCAGCGCTCTGCGCGTTGTTGCTGAGCACACTGCTGGCCGCGTGCGGAAAAGAGACTCCGCCGGCACCGGCACCCGACGCGGCGCCATCGCCCGCCGCCAGCGCACCGGCCGCCGATGCCGCAGCGCCACCGCCGCCCGCAACTGCCTCCGCAGCGATGCCTAATCCGGCCGCAGGCCCTGCGCCGGATCCGGCTACGCCGGCTGCACCCCCGGCCGCCGTGACGCCGATCCCGAAGGGACCGGAGGTCAAGGTCACTCCCGAGCTGATCGCCGAAGGCAAGAAGATCTATTTCTCTGCCGGCTGCAATGCCTGCCACGGCGGTACCGGTGGCGGCGGCATGTGCCCGCCGCTGACCAACGACATCTGGGTCTATGGCAGCGACGACGACACCCTGCGCGCGCTCATCAGCGAAGGCACCGCAGCCATGATCACGCACGGCAAGACGCGCATCGGGCATGAAAGAGTGGTGGGGCAGATGCCGCCGTTTGCACCGGTGCTCAAGCCGGGCGACACCGAAAAACTGCTGGCCTTCATCCATTCGATCAACAAGACCGCGGGCAAGGCGCAATGAAGCAAGGCGCACCGCGCTCGGTGATCGGTCGCTGGCGGCGCACCTGTGCAGTGATTGCATCGGGTGCGTTGCTGTTGGTCGCCGGTTGCCAGCGCGATGCTGCCGCACCGGCTGCTGCAGCCACTGCATCGCCTGCTGCGTCCACCAGTGCGGCACCGGCGCCGGCAGCACCGCCGGTGTTGGCGTACGTGCCCAACCAACGCAGCGGCACGGTGTCGGTGATCGACACCGGCACCGATACGGTGGTGCGCACGCTCAGTGCGCAAGGCCAACTCGGCAAGCGTCTGCAGCAGGTGTTGCCCGGCCCGCAGGGGCATCTATATTTGATCGATGCCGAGCATCACCGGTTGATCGAACTCGACACCGCCAAGGACACGGTATTGCGGCAAGTGGACATCGGCGAAAACGCCGAAGGCATCGCGTTGTCGCCCGATGGCATGCAGTTCGCTGTGTGCGTGGAAGGGCAGAACCAGGTGATGTTGATTGATGCGGCGCAGTTCCGTGTGCAGCAGGTCATCGCCACGCGTGGGCAGGCGCCGGAGCATTGCGCATACACGCCCGATGGGAAGTGGCTGCTCACCAGCAACGAAGGTTCCAACGACATGGACATGATCGAGCTGGCCACGCGTCAGTCGCGCGGCGTGGTCGCCACCAGCGGCCATCCGCGCGGCATGGCGTTCGCGCCCGATGGTCGCAGCGTCTATATCGCGCAGGAGACTGCCAACGTGGTGGATGTGATCGACCTGCAGACCCGTACGCGCCGCGCCAGTTTGCCGGCCGGCGTGCGCACTGCCGGCGTGACACTGTCGGCGGACGGCACGCGGCTGTACGCGTCCAACGGCGGTGCCGGCACGGTCAGCGTGATCGATACCACCACTGCGCGCAGTCTGGCCGAGATTCCGGTCGGATTGCGGCCCTGGAATCCGGCGCTCACGCCCGCCGGCGACAAGTTGTACGTGGCCAATGGCCGCTCCAATACCGTGAGCGTGATCGATACCGCGAGCATGCGCGAACTCAAACAGATCCCCGTCGGCGAACTGCCGTGGGGCGTGGTCATCGCGCGCTGAGTGCCGGCCATGCCGATACGCGCCGGGGAGGCGGGATGAAGACACGCGCTGCGGTCGCCTGGGGCCCGCATCAGCCGTTGACCATCGAAGAGGTCGACCTGCAGCCGCCGCGCCCCGGCGAAGTGCTGGTGCGGCTGGTTGCCACCGGCATCTGCCACGGCGATGCGCATGCGCTGGCGCACGGGCATGCGAGCAGCTTTCCGGCGATTCTGGGCCAGGAAGGCGCGGGAATTGTGGAAGACGTGGGCATCGGCGTGACCAGCGTGCGTGCCGGCGATCACGTCATCCCGCTGTACATGCCCGAATGCGGCGTCTGCAAGTTCTGCCGCTCCGGGCGCACCAACCTGTGCCAGGCGATTCGCAGCAGTCAGGAACGTGGCCTGATGCCCGACGGCAGCAGCCGGTTTTCATTGAACGGGCGTCCGATCCTGCACCACATGGGCACCAGTACATTTTCCGAATACACCGTGTTGCCGGAGATCGCGGTGGCGCGCATCCATCCGGATGCGGCGCTGGATCAGGTCTGCCTGCTCGGTTGCACGGTCACCACCGGCGTTGGCGCGGTGCTCAACAGCACGCATGTGCGGCCGGGCGATTGCGTGGCGGTCTTCGGGCTGGGCGGGATCGGCCTGTCGGTGGTGCAGGGCGCGGTGCTGGCGCGGGCCGGGCGCATCATTGCGGTGGATATCGACCCGGGCAAGTTTGCATTGGCGCGCGCGCTGGGCGCCACCGATTGTCTGGACCCGCGCGACTACGGCGCACCGATCCAGCAAGTGATCGTGGACCTCACCGATGGCGGCGCCGACCACAGTTTCGAATGCGTAGGCGATGTCGGTGCGATGCGTGCGGCACTGGAGTGCTGCCACAAGGGTTGGGGCGAGAGCGTCATTCTCGGCGTGGCCGACGATGCGCAAGAGATCAGCACGCGGCCGTTTCAGTTGGTGACCGGCCGGGTGTGGCGTGGCAGCGCGTTCGGCGGGGTGAAAGGACGCAGCGAGTTGCCAGGCTATGTGGAGCGTTATCTGCATGGCGAGATCCAGTTGGCACCGCTGATCACCCGTACCCTGGCACTGGACGACATCAATCAGGCGCTGGCGGATCTGCGCGCGGCGCGCGGCATCAAATCGATCGTGCTGTATTGAAGGAGACGACATGACGTCGACGCATGACTTGCTGGGCCACCGCAGTACCTCGCCGCTTCGCACCGCTCGCCCTGGATCCGATGTACTGCAACGCCATCGGCTTGCCTGCGCCTGTGCAGCGCTGCTGTGCGCTGGCACGATCGGCCCCGCACTGGCTGACGGCACCCCGCAAGTCACCTGGCTGGATCGCATCGAAGTCACTGCCACGCCCATCCCCGGCACCACCATCGACGCGGCGCAATTGCCGTACATGGTGCAATCGGCGACCAATGCGGAGTTGTCGCGTGGGCGCAGCAACAACATCAGCGATCTGCTGCAGCGGCGGTTTGTCGGTGTGGATGGCAACGATGTGCAGGGCAGCGCATTTCAGAACGACCTTACCTTCCATGGCTTTCGCGCATCGGCCTTGCCGGGCGCCTCGCAAGGTGTGTCGGTGTATCTGGACGGCGTCCGCGTCAACGAACCGTTCGCCGATATCGTCAGCTGGGACATGCTGCCCGAATCCGCCATCACCGCCGTCACCCTGATGCCCGGTTCCAACCCGTTATTCGGTCCGAATACGCTCGGCGGCGCTGTGGTGCTGTCCACCGCATCCGGACTCACCGCACCGGGACTGCAAGGCGAACTGAGCATCGGCAGCGGCGCGCGCAAGCGGCTGGATGCCAGTTATGGCATTGCCGGCGGCGATGGCTGGCATGGCTTTATCGCAGTGACCGGCTTCGACGAAAACGGCTGGCGCGATGCCTCCGAAGGACGTCTGGGCACGGTGTTCGGCAAGCTCGGTCGGCAAGGCGATGACACCGACTGGAGTCTGTCGCTGCTGCACGGGCGCAGCCGCCTGATCGGCAATGGACTGTTGCCCGATACCAGCTACACCGACGAAGGACCCGAGCCAGGCCTGTACCGTGCCGACCGCCGTGCGGTGTATACCTCGCCCGATCTCACCCGCAATCGCAATACGCTGCTGACAGCGCAGTTAGACCACCGGTTCGATGCGGATACCGCGCTGCATGCGCTGGCGTATTCGCGCGTTGGCCGGCGCGACACCGTCAATGGCGATATCGGCGAGGACTACGAAGAATTCGTCGAAGAATGCGCCTCCGGTTACGCCGCCGACGGCAGCGCGCTGGATGCCGATTGCGAGGTGGCGCGCGCCGATGCCGATGCGCTGCATACCGGCGCCCTCAACACCACCCAGATGCGTCAGGAAGCGCAGGGGCTTGCGATCAATCTGAGCAAGCAATGGGGAGCGCATGCGCTCAGTGCCGGTGTCACCTTCGACCGCGGCCATGTGCGTTACCGGCAATTCGCCCGCGATGGTTGGGTGCAGCCGGACCGGTCGGTGCTGGCAGATCCCGATGTCGAGCGTGCATTCTTCTCTGGCGTGCGCGGCAGCACCAAAACGTTGGGCGCCTTTGTCGCAGACACCTGGGAGCTGGACGCGGCCACCCATCTCACCGCCGCAGTGCGCTGGAACCGGGTGGTGGTCGACAATATCCTGTCCACCGCCGAGGACGGCGACCGCCCGCGCGAGCGCTTTGTCTACGCCAAGGCCAACCCATCGCTGGGGCTCACCCATCGGCTCGACTCCGGCCTCACCGTGTACGGCTCGGTGGCGCAGAACACGCGCGCACCGACCGCGATCGAGTTGGGGTGCGCCGACCCCACCCAGCCGTGCCGGCTGCCGACCGGCCTGCAGGCCGATCCGCGCCTGGAGCAGATCGTGTCGCGAACCTATGAGCTGGGCGCACGCTGGTCGCCGTGGGCCGACAGCAACGCCACCGTGTCGGTGTACCGCGCCGACAATCGCGACGACATTTTGTTTTTGCGTGCGCCGGACACGCAGCTGGGCTACTTCGATAATGTGGGACGCACCCGCTATCAAGGCCTCGACGCTGCGCTGCATCTGCGCAGCGGCGATTGGCAATGGTCTGCCGGGTACAGCTATCTGGACGCGACCTATCGCAGCGACGGCGAATTGCTGTCTGGCGAGCGCGTAATCACGTTGCGGCCCGGTTTGCGGATCGCCGCGCTACCCCGGCATAACCTCAAGCTCGGGGTGGAGTGGCAGCGCGATGCGCTGACGTTGGGCGCCGGCGTGCGCGCGGTGTCCGGGCGCGTGGCCAGCGGCAACGAAGATGGCCAGGTCGACAATGCCGAAGCGGGCGAGCCCGCACCGCAGCGCATCGATATCGGCACCGCCGGCTATGCGCTGGTCGACCTGCAGGCACGTTGGGCCATCAGCACGCGCGTGTCAGTCTTTGCGCGTATCGACAACCTGTTCGATCGCCAGTACGCCACCTATGCCGCGGTGGCCGAAGATGTGTTTCCCGACGGCGAACTTGCCCGCCCGCAGGACGCGCCCGTCGAAACAGGTCCGGCACGCTTTCTGGCGCCGGGCGTGACTAGGCAGTATTTGATCGGGCTGCGCTGGGCGTTGTGACTGGGGGGCTGGGAGTTGGGGTTGGTGATTAGGGATTCGTAAGGCGTAAGCCTTAGCCGCTCTTAGCGTCACCTGGATGGTCGCAAGCAGCGCTGGTCGGGGGCGCGGTGCCCTCACCGCTCGCGGGACACGCCGTGAACCCGTCCCTGGGGGCTCGGTGGCGGCATCCATGCCGCCACACGGTCCCGCAAGCGGCGAGGACACCGCACCAGAACGTTGGTCGGTGGTCGCGTGAAAGCTGCTTGTAGCGCGTTGCATATCAAACGTTGCGCCGGCACGTGATGACCAGACAACGCGCATCAAGCACTGCTCCTACCGTGCACACCGACCATCTCCACTGGTCCTTGCCCGCCCACTGTCGCGGGACCTTACGCGGCATGGATGCCGCGTAAGAGCTTACAAGGACGTACTTGCAGCATGTCCCGCGAGGGTCGGCGGGCAAGGACCCTGCAGCCAAGCCACAGATCATCCGCTCCGCAATCGCGGCACGTAGCGTGCCACATGGCGCACCAAGCCACAGCGGTGCCGCCTGATGGCGAAAAAATAATCGTGTTAATCGCTCTAAATAGCAGCGCCAAGCCACCGCTTTGGCTTTGACGTATCCCCAATCCCAAATCCCCGCCCCTCCATCAGCCCGTATCCAACCCATGTTTGCGCAGCTTGCGATACAGCGTATTGCGGCTGATCCCCAGTGCGTCGGCGGTGCGGCTGACATTCCAGCGATGGCGTTCGAGTTGTTGCTGCAATACCAGGCGTTCGGCCTGATCCAGCGCCACCCGGCCAGGCATGTCGTCGGCGGCCACGGCACGGCCATCGACCAGGCATGGCGCGCTGCCGGCATCGACGATTTCCTGCGGCAGGTTCGGCAGGCGGATGACGCCGTCGCTGCATAACACCGCTGCGGTGCGCAGCACATTGCGCAGTTGGCGTAGATTGCCTGGCCAGACGTAGCTGAGCAATTTGTGCATCGCCTCTTCGCTGATGCGTACGCTGCGCTCTGCGTTTTCTTCGCGCAGCAAGGTACGGATCAACTCCGCTTTATCGCTGCGCTCGCGCAGTGGGGGCAGATGCAACACCACGCCGTTTAGTCGGTAATACAAGTCCTCGCGAAACTCGCCTGCGGCCACGCGTTGCGCCAGGTCGCGATGGCTTGCACTGATGACATGCAGTTCCAGCGGCACCGCACGTTCGCTGCCCAGCGGGGTCACGCATTGTTCTTCCAGCACGCGCAGCAGGCGGCTTTGTAATGGCAATGGCATATCGCCGATTTCGTCCAGAAACAGCGTGCCGCCGCTGGCCTGCAGTAATTTGCCGTGCCGTCCTTCGCGCGCCGCGTCGGTGAAGGCACCGCGTGCGTAACCGAACAACTCGCTTTCGATCAGCGCCTCGGGAATGGCGGCGCAATTGATCGCGACAAACGCGCCGCTGGCCCAGGGCGAGCCACGGTGCACCGCCTTGGCGAATTCTTCCTTGCCGGTGCCGGTGTCGCCACGCAACAGGATCGAGACGCGGTGCGCGGCGAGTTTCAACGCATTGGCCAAGTTGTGGCGCATGCGCGGATCCGAACCGACGTGCTCGCTTGGTTGCAATTCGGAATCCGGTGCGGCCTGCGCCGGCCCACCCACCGCCGGTAGCGCCGGGCGGGCGCGTGGCGGGCGCACCAGCGCATAGAAGCGCCGCCCGTGGCAGGCGCAGCGGATCGACCACAGGGTGCCCGCGTCGCTGCCGGCCCGGTGTTCGATGGTGTCGAAGTCCAGCTGCATCACCTGCGAGATATCGCGACCCACCAACTGGCTGCGATCGATCTTGCCCAGTTGCTCCAGCACTGCTTCGTTGACCGCCAGCACGCGGCCATCGGCACCGATGGCGATCAATGCCTCGTGCAACAAGCCGGCAAATTCGGGGCGGCTGTGAAAGCGCAGGATGAACGCATGACCAAACTGATTGAGGAAATGCGAGCGCGAAATCTGTGCGGCCGACATGCTCACCAAGGCCACGGTATGGCGCTGGATCTGCTTGCTGTCCTGCGCATTGGGGGTGGAGGCATCCAGCACCGCCAGTAGCCCGCCGTGCGGGTCCAGGATCGGCGCGCCGCTGCACGACAGCGGTAAATGCCGGGTCAGATAGTGTTCGCCGCGATGCACGCTGACCGCCGTGCGCTCGGCCGCGCAGGTGCCCAGACCGTTGGTGCCCTGATGGCATTCGGCCCAGCTGGCGCCACAGAACAGCCCCGCCTGACGGAACTCGCGCAGCAGGGTGGAGTCGTGCACGCTGTGCAGCACGGTGGCGTCGGCATCGCCAAAGATCACCGCATAGCCGCTGCCGGCGATCTGCTCGTACAGGTTTTCCATTTCCACCTTGGCGATGCGCAGCACCTCGCCAAGCCGCTGCTGGCGCTCACGCACGTGCAGGGCGTCGTGCACCAACGGTTCGGGCGTTGCCTCGGGCAGCAGCGCGTAGTCGTCCAGGCAACGCCGCCACGACCGCGACAGCGGTGGCGCCAGCGGCGCGATATCGCGCAGCCTTCTGATCTGCCGGAGTACATCCGGTTCGATCTCCGGCAGCGTGATGGAAGGAGCGGCGACAACGCTTGGCTCGGACATGGGCCAGCGTTCCTCAGTGGGCGCGAAACGTCAGTAGATGCACAAACCGCTCCTATGCTCAAACCGCATTGCAGCAAACTGCGTCGCGCTGCTCGCAATACGTGCATCTATGAGGGGCCGACGATGCCTGAGTCCGCGACGGCGTCTTGGGCGGTAAGGGTCGAGCTCGGTCGACGCGCAGCTTGCTCGGCGGGTCGAGGGAACGTGCGCGTTTAGCGCTGAGAGCGGCTGACAAAGCGCAGCGAGCGGTCGTCAGGCGGGTGTGGAGGGCGTGCTCAGAACCGGACTCTACCGATGGTATAGCCGCACCGAGCGCTGGCCGCGGCACGCGCGGCGGCAGTCTTTAGGGGCGCCCGCGTCGCAAAGGCAGCCTTGGGGCGGAGTACGGGCCGGGGCGGTGACGCTGTTCGAAGCGAGTGTGTCGTTCGAGCTGCGCGCGGCATCGCGCAGACCGGCATCTGCCGCTGCGAGGTCCCTTCTCCCGAGGAGAGAAGGGGGGGGGCTAGCCGGCGCCAGCGCCGGCATCGCAGATGCGGGCCGGGCGCCGAGCAAGCGCTGGAGTGGGAGCTGACGGTGCGCAGCCGAGGTGTCGCACCGATGCCGCTCCGGGCATTTCTACAGCGCGTAACCGAACTGCTGTTTGAACTGATCGTTGAATTCGGCGAAGTCGAAGCGCTGGTTCTGGGTGCCGGGGTGTTCCACCTTCAATGCGCCCATCAGATTGCCCATGCGCCCGATCGTCAGCCAGTCGTAGTTGTGCTGGATGCCGTAGATCAGGCCAGCGCGGAACGCATCGCCGCAGCCGGTGGGGTCGACCACGCGGCGCTCATGCGCCGGCGGGATGTCGTAGGTCTTCTCGGGCGTGTGCACCAGCGCGCCCTTCGGGCCCTGCGTGGTGATGTAGGCCTGCACGCGCGACACGATGTCCTTCTCGTTCCAGCCGGTGCGTTCCTGCAGCAGGTTGGACTCGTAGTCGTTGACCACCACGTAGTCGGCCTGCTCGATGAATTCACGCAGTTCCGGACCGTTGAACAACGGCATCGCCTGGCCAGGATCGAAGATGAAAGGGATGCTGCCGGCAGCGAACTCTTCCGCGTTCTGGATCATGCCTTCGCGCCCGTCCGGGCCGACCAGGCCCAGGGTCACGCCCGGCACGTCGCGCACATGGTTCTCGTAACTGCGCATCATCGCGCCCGGATGGAAGGCGGTGATCTGGTTGTTGTCGTGATCGGTGGTGATGAAGGCCTGCGGGGTGAACAGGTCATCGATGATCTTCACGCGCGACAGATCGATGCCCAGCGTTTCGAAATGTTCGCGGTACGGGCCGAAATCCTGGCCTACGGTGCCCATCGGAATCGGCGCGCCGCCGAGCAGATGCAGGTTGTAGGCGATGTTGCCGGCGCAGCCGCCGAACTCGCGGCGCATGCGCGGCACCAGGAACGACACATTCAGGATGTGCACCTTGTCCGGCAGGATGTGATTCTTGAACTGGTCCGGGAACACCATGATGGTGTCGTAGGCGAGGGAACCACAGATCAGTGCGGACATCGAGTCAGGCCTTTGCGTAAGGAAATACCCGCCAGTTGCCGGCATGGCGGCGGGACGGCGCCAACGCCGCGGCGCAAAGGGTAACGGCTGCGACCGATCAGAGCCACAACCGCGTGCCATGCCCGGCGTGACCGCCACATGAAAACCGGGCCGGAAACACCGATTTTTCCTTGCCCGCACCGGGGGGGATTGCTAGGCTAGTGGACTTCGTTTTCTGCCCAAAATTTCGCCAGTCTGGCGGCGGGCACGCGACTTACCCAGGAACAACTCCCTCGATGTTCAAGAAACTGCGCGGCATGTTCTCCAACGACCTGTCCATCGATCTGGGCACGGCCAATACGCTGATCTACGTGCGCGGACAGGGCATCGTGCTGAACGAGCCATCGGTGGTTGCGGTGCGTCAGGACCGTGCAATCGGCGGGACGCGCTCGGTGGCTGCCGTCGGCGCGGAGGCCAAGCAGATGCTCGGTCGTACCCCCGGCCACATCACCACCATCCGCCCGATGAAAGACGGCGTCATCGCCGATTTCACCTACACCGAAGCAATGCTGAAGCACTTCATCAAGAAGGTGCACAAATCGCGCTTCCTGCGCCCCAGCCCACGCGTGCTGGTGTGCGTGCCGGCTGGTTCCACCCAGGTGGAGCGCCGCGCGATCAAGGAATCTGCGGAAGAGGCCGGTGCGCGCGATGTCTACCTGATCGAAGAACCCATGGCCGCTGCCATCGGTGCCGGCATGCCGGTGACCGAAGCGCGCGGCTCGATGGTCATCGACATCGGCGGCGGCACCACCGAAGTGGCGGTGATCTCGCTCAACGGCATCGTCTACTCGCAGTCGGTGCGCGTGGGCGGCGACCGCTTCGATGAGTCGATCACCAACTACGTGCGTCGCAACCACGGCATGTTGATCGGTGAAGCCACGGCCGAGCGCATCAAGTTGCAGATCGGCTGCGCTTACCCGCAGGACGAGGTGCAGGAGATGGAAATCTCCGGCCGTAACCTCGCCGAAGGCGTGCCGAAGATGATCAAGATCAACTCCAACGAAGTGCTCGAAGCGCTGCATGAGCCGTTGTCGGGCATCATCTCCGCAGTGAAGCTGGCGCTGGAGCAGACCCCGCCGGAACTGTGCGCCGACGTCGCCGAGCGCGGCATCGTGCTCACTGGTGGCGGCGCGCTGCTGCGCGACCTGGACCGTCTGATCTCCGAAGAAACCGGCCTGCACGTGCAGGTGGCCGATGACCCGCTGACCTGCGTTGCCCGCGGCGGCGGCCGCGCGCTGGAGCTGGTGGACATGCACGGCAACGAGTTCTTCGCGCCGGAATAATGGAGCTGGGAATGGGGAATCGGGAATGGGGAATCGTCGTGCGGCTCCCCGCCTCCGGCCTTGCGTGGTTACTGCGCATTCCCGTCCGCATATCCCTTAGCCCTTCCGTGGGCAGCACATTGCCCACCGATTCCCCATTCCCGATTCCCCATTCCCGGCCCTGAAAGTGCCCTCCTACGCCGGTCCTCCCGTCGCCTCCCGTCCGGGCGAAGTCACCTCCACGCTGCGGCTGCTGGTCTATCTGGTGCTGGCGATCACGTTGATCGCGCTCGATAGCCGCGGCAGCTGGCTGAGCCAGGTGCGAATGCAGGCCAATCTGCTGATCCAGCCGATCTGGGCGGTGGCCGGGTTGCCGGGGCGCATCGGGTCGCAGGTGCGCGACAACGCCGCAACGCACGCGCAACTGGTGGAAGAAACCCGCGACCTGCGCAATCAGCTGCTGGTCGCCAACGCCCGCCTCACCCGGTTGCAGACCGCTGCGCTGGATAACGCCCAGTTGCGCGAGCTGCTCAACGTGGCCGAGCGCCGTGGCCTGGACGTGCAGCTGGCGCCGATCCTGGATATCGACCTGGACCCGACCCGCCAGCGCTTGCTGCTGGACGCCGGCAGTCGCGATGGCGTGCTGATGGGCCAGGCGGTGATCGATGCCGGCGGCCTGATGGGCCAGGTGATCGAAGTGACCCCGCTACATTCGACCGTCTTGCTGCTGACCGACCCCGACCACGCGGTGCCGGTCAGCGTGGCGCGCAACGGCGTGCGCCTGATTGTCTACGGCCGCGGCGACCGGCTCGAATTGCGCGACATCCCGCTGAGCGCCGGCGTGCAGGTGGGCGACGAGATCGTCACCTCCGGCCTGGGCGGCCGCTTCCCGGCCGGCTTCCCGGTGGGCAAGGTCTCCGAGCTGCATCCCGACGACACCCACGCCTTCCTGGTCGGCGAGCTGACCCCGGCCGCCAAACTCGACCGCGGCCGCGACGTGCTGTTGTTGCGTGCCGGCAAGCCGCTGCGGGTGGTGCCGGGAATGGGGAATGGGGAGTCGGGAATGGGGAATGGCAACGTCAATGGCAACGGCGCTGCGGCAGCTGCCGCTGCGGCGCCAGCAAACGCGCCGGTGATCGCAACGCCACGCACGCCAGCGAGCGGAGTGTCCGACGCGGCGATGGATACCGCACGCCCGACGGCGGGCGCAGCATCGGGCACCGGCACCGGCACCGGCACCGGCACCGGCAGCGCTCAGGGCACCCAGTCCGCGCCGACACCTGCCGCGCCCGGCACGCAGCCGTCCAGTGCGCCAGCGTCCGGCCGCCCGGCCAGCACGCCCGCGCGCGCGACGGCGTCGAATGCATCCAACATGCCGATGCCTGATTCGCGTCCTGCTTCGCCGCAGGGCTTGCGGGCAGCCGGAACGAGGAATGGCAACGGCACGCAGTCGCCAGCTGGCCGTGCGAGCGATGCGCCGCCGCAAGGCATCGCTCCTGCCGATTCCCGACTCCCGATTCCCGATTCCCGTGCGGCTCCACCGGAGACGGACCAATGACCCGCATGAGCAACACCTGGATCCTGCCGGTGAGCCTGCTCATTGCGCTGGTGCTGGGTCTGCTGCCGTTGCCGGAGGTGGTGCAGCCGCTGCGCCCGTACTGGGTGGCGCTGGTGCTGGCTTACTGGGTGATCGAGGAGCCGGATCGGGTGGGGCTGGGTGTGGCCTTCGTGGCCGGCGTGCTGGCCGATCTGCTGTACGGCGGGCTGCTGGGCGAGCAGGCGCTGCGGCTGGTGATCATGACCTTCATCCTGCAGCGCTTCCGCGCGCGGATGCGGTTTTTCCCGGTGTCGCAGCAGGCGCTGGCGATCGGCGGGCTGCTGCTCAACGACCGCATCGTGTCTTCGGCCGTGCATCTGGCGATCGGCGAGCCGACCCTGCCTTGGAGTTACTGGTGGGCGCCGCTGCTGGGCATGGCGCTGTGGCCGCCGTTGTTCGTGTTGCTGGATGCGGTGCGCTTGGGCAAGCGGGGCAAGAAGTAGCCCATGCACGGTCGGCGCCAACCCAAGAACCCGCATGCCGAGGCCGAGCAGTTCCGCCGCCGGGCGGTGCTGGGGTTTGTGATGGTGGTGATCTGCCTGGTCGGCCTGGGCGGGTGGTATTTCAAGCTGCAGGTGCTCGACCACGAGGTCTACGCCACCCGCTCGGAAGCCAACCGCATCAAGCCCAAACCGGTGGTGCCCGGGCGCGGCATGATCTACGACCGCACCGGTCGGTTGCTGGCCGAAAACGTGCCGGCGTTCCGTCTGGACGTGACCCCGGACAAGGTCGCCGACATGGGCGCCATGCTGGCCGCGCTGGGCAAGGTAATCCCGATCGCGCCGGAAGATCTGGAGCGCTTCAACCGTGAGCGCAAGGCGCGCCGCAGCTTCCTGCCGGTCACCCTCAAGCTGCGCATGAGCGATGAAGAGATGGCGCGCTTTGCGGTGGAGCGCTGGCGCTTCCCCGGCGTGGAGCTGGAGCCGTATCTGACCCGGCGCTACCCGTACGGGCCGTTGTTCGCGCACATCATCGGCTACGTCGGCCGCATCGACGAAAAAGACCTCGCGGTGCTGGGCGAGGGCAATGCCGCGCTCACCCATATGGGCAAGTCCGGCCTGGAGCGCTATTACGAACAGGACCTGCGCGGGCAGGTCGGTTACGAGCAGGTCGAGACCAACGTGCAGGGGCGGGCGATCCGCACCGTCGGCCGCGTCGCGCCGCAGTCGGGTGCGGATCTGCGGCTGTCGGTGGATGCCGATCTGCAGCGCGCGATGGTGGCGGCGTTCGGCGAACATGAAGGTGCAGCCATTGCGATGGACCCGCGCACCGGCGAGATCCTGGGCATGGTCAGCCTGCCCAGCTACGACCCCAATCTGTTCGTCAACGGCATCTCGCATACCGACTTCAAGATGCTCAACGACAACCCGTCGCGGCCGCAGTTCAACCGGCTGGTGCTCGGTGGCGTGGCGCCGGGCTCCACGCTCAAGCCGCTGATCGCCCTGGCCGGCCTGGATAGCGGCCTGCGCCGGCCGGAAGACCGCGTGTTGTCCACCGGCATGTTCTATCTGCCCGGCGTCAGCCGCGGCTGGGGCGACTCGCACCGTGGCGGCCACGGCTGGACCGATCTGCGCAAATCCATCGCCCAGTCGGTCAATACCTACTACTACCGCCTGGCGGTGGACATGGGGGTCGAGCGCTTCGACCATTACATGGGCGGATACGGCTTCGGCGCGCCCACCGGAGTGGATCTGCTGGGCGAAATCGGCGGCATCCTGCCGTCGCCGGCCTACAAGTACAAGAGCCGCAAGGAGCGTTGGTACCCCGGCGACACCGTCAACATCGCCATTGGCCAGGGCGACTGGAAGGTGACTCCGTTGCAGTTGGTCCGCGGCGTCTCGGCGATCGCCAGCGGCCTGCTGCTGCGCCCGCATCTGGTGCTGGAAGAACGCACCGGCTTCGATCACCCCTGGCAGCCGATGATCCAGCCGCCAGGCAAGCCGGTCAGCCCGAATCCGGCGCATCTGCAGGTGGTGCGCGAGGGCATGATGGACACCATGCGCCCTGGCGGTACCGGCTACGCCATCACGCCCGGCGCGCCCTACCAGATGGCCGGCAAGACCGGCACCGCGCAGGTGGTCAGCCGCAAGGGCGTGGCCGCCGTGGACCCGCGCAGCCTGCCGATGCACCTGCGCCATCGTGGTCTGTTCGTCGGCTTTGCGCCGGCCGACAACCCGGTCATTGCGGTGGCGGTGGCGGTGGAGGGTGGTGGTTTCGGTACCAGCTCGGCAGCGCCGATTGCGCGCAAGATCTTCGACGCCTGGCTGCTGGGCAAGATGCCCGCGGGCATCCTGCCGCTGGACAGCGAACTCGGCATGACCGCCGTGGGCGTCAACCAGTTTGAAGCCGGCGCCACCGATGCACGTGCGGCCGGCGATGCGGCCGCCGCCACGCTGGAAGAATTGCCGGTGGTGATCGGCCAGGCCGCCGTTGCGCTGGATCCCAGCACGCCCGCGCAGCCGGTGATACCGGATGTGCCGGACGCGGTGCAGGAGACCGATCATTGAGTGACATCCTGCGCTGGTTGGCGGACATGGCCGCGCGCTTTACGCGCAGCCTGGACTGGGTGCTGTGCCTGGCGCTGGGCGCGTTGATGGTGATCGGCCTGTCGGTGCTCAAGAGCGCTGGCGGCACGGCCAACGGCGATCATCTGGTGATGGCGCAAGGCATCCGCTTCGTCATCGGCGTGGCCGCGATGTGGGGCATCTCGCGCATGTCGGTGCTGCGCCTGCGCGCCTGGACCCCGTGGGTGTATGGCTTGTCGATGCTGCCGTTGCTGGCGGTGTTCGCGCTAGGGACCGGCAAATACGGCCGGCAATGGCTGGATCTGAAAGTGTTCTATCTGCAGCCGGCCGAGCTGCTCAAGATCAGCCTGCCGATGATGGCGGCCTGGTATCTGCACCGCATGCCGTTGCCGCCGCGCATCTCCACCGTGCTGGTCACCTGCATGATCATCGGCGTGCCCACCGCGTTGATCATGTTGCAGCCGGACTTCGGCACCGGCGTGCTGATCGCCGCCAGCGGCGTGTTCGTGCTGCTGCTGGCTGGTCTGCCGTGGTGGTGGGTGGCCGTGGGTCTGGGCGGCGTGGCGGCGGCGGCGCCGATCGCCTGGTTCTGGCTGCTGCGGCCGTACCAGAAGGACCGCATCATGATGTTCCTCAACCCCGAGAACGACGCGCTCGGCGCCGGCTGGAACATCATCCAGTCCAAGATCGCGATTGGCTCTGGCGGGTTGGATGGCAAGGGCTGGGGGTTGGGCTCGCAATCGCATCTGAACTTCATTCCCGAACAGACCACCGACTTTGCGTTCTCGGTGCTCAGCGAAGAGTTCGGCTGGATCGGCGTGGCCACCGTACTGACGCTGTATCTCATCGTCATCGGCCGCTGCCTGTGGATCGCCTCGCAGGCACGCGACACCTATTCGCGCCTGGTCGCTGGCGCCACCGGTCTGGCGTTCTTCGTCTACGTGCTGGTCAACGGCGGCATGATCTCCGGCCTGCTGCCGGTGGTCGGCGTGCCCATGCCCTTGATGAGTTACGGCGGCACCTCGGCGGTGTCGTTGCTGGCCGGATTGGGCCTGGTGATGGCAGTGAAGGCGCACCGGCCGGTGCATGGGTACTGACGCATAGCGTCATGCCGTTGGCGCGTTGCATCGCGTCAACCCACGCGCAAGCTGCATGCTCCGCATTGCAACGTCGGCTGATGCGACACGCATGTGTCACCGCGCCGGCAATGTAGCGATGGAATCGCGTTTTTGCGCGCTGCGTTGCAATGACGACACCTCGACGTAGGGTGGCTTCGCTCGGGCGGCATCCGGTTCGCTCGCGTTCTGCATGTGCGATGTGTGCTCCGTAGAGTCCGCTATGCCGCTGCAGTGATGGCGGCCGCGTCGCGTTGCCTATGCAGGCGCGCGCCATTTCTCTTTCGGGTGCCTGTTTCCATGAAATTGCTAACCGCCGCCATCGGCGGTGTTTGTCTGATGCTTGCCACGCAGGCCAGCGCTGTCACCTTCGCCACGGGCGATGCCCGCGCTGTCGCGCAACCGGCAATTCCGCCCACGTGTCCGCCCTCCTTGAAGGCCGGCCTGACGCCGAGCGGGCGTCAATTCGATGATGCATTGGAGCGCTCGCCGCCCGACACCAAGACCATCCAGGCCGCGCTCAATGCCTGTAAAAACGGCAGCGTGCTGCTGACCAGCGGCAGCGGCAACGCGTTTCTGACCGGCCCGCTGACCATTCCCAGTGGCGTCACGCTGGTGGTCGACCAGGGCGTCACCTTGTACGGCTCACGCAATCCGGCCGACTACGGCAGCGGCTGCGGCGTGGCCGGTTCCAAGAGCGGCGGCTGTGCGCCGCTGATCAGCGTCAAGGGCGCCAAGTCGGGCGTCATGGGCATCCGCATCGGCGGGCGTCAGGGCACCATCGATGGCCGCGGCGATCTGACCATGCTGGGCAAGAGCACCACCTGGTGGCAATTGGGCGAAGACGCCAAGGCGGCCGGCCTGGTGCAGAACAGCCCGGACCTGATCAAGGTGCAGAATTCAACGGCGTTTACGCTGTACGACATCAACCTGATCAACGCGGCGTACTTCCATTTCTTCGCGCATATCGTCGATGGCCTGACCATCTGGGGCGTGCGGGTGAAGTCGCCGGCCACCAGTCCCAACACTGATGGCCTGGATCTGGACAGCGTGGTCAATGCCACTCTCCACGACAACGATGTGATGGGCGGCGACGATTGCGTGGCGATCAAGACCATCGCCTCCAAGTCGGCCAACATCACCGTGCGCAATACGCGTTGCTACGGCACGCATGGCATCTCCATCGGCAGCGAAGTGATGTCCGGCGTCAGCAATGTGCTGGTCGACAACAACGCGCTGGTGTCCACCGACGATGCAGGCAATCGCAGCACCGACAACAACGGGTTGCGCATCAAGACCAGCATCGTCAAGGGTGGGCCAGTCAGCCTGGTCACGTATCGCAACACCTGCCTCTACGGCGTGACCAGCCCACTGGTGATCAACCCGTTCTATGCCGGCGGGAGCAGCGGCACCAAGCCGACCTTCCACGACATCGTCGTCGACGGGCTGCGCAGTGCGAACGATGCCGGCGGCAAGGGTTGGATTCTGCGCGGCTACGATGCGCAGACGCGGCTTGATCTGGTGCTGGCCAACGTGGCGACCAGCAACACATCGGTCAATGCGAGCAACGCGCAGATCGGGCTGAGCAACAGCGCGCTGACTCCGACCGGGAGCGGTGTCACCACTGCGCCGGTGCAAGTCGGCGGCGGCATACCGACCTGCTCGAGCGCGCCGCGCTTCCCGGCGCTGTGATGCGCCAGGCGCGGCCGATCGTAGCGGCCGCGCCTGATTTTCTGCCAAGGCTACTCAGCCGATGCAGCTGCCTAGCAGTGGGCTTTGATGTCCCATGAGCTGCCAAGCCGGCTAGCTGTCTTCGGTTCTTTCCAAGGGGGCAACGGCCGCCTTCGCGTCACTGACATCAGCGCGGCGATCTCGCCCGCGATCAGCTGATCGCAATCACCGTCGAGCACCCAGTTGTTAGCGCGGCACCCACATGCCAGTGGTGCACATCGGGCTAGCGCGCCGCGTGGCCGGACTCCCGCTCCTGCCAGCCGCCGCTCCCAATCCCAATTCCCCAGCCACCAAACTGCCCCACCTGCTGCGGCAGACCTTGACTTTGGCTAAAGTCTTTTCGTTTCATGGTCTTATTGCCAGAAGTTCATCTGATGTCTGTTACCCTCGGCCGATGATTCGACGCACTCTGACCTGCCTGCTCACCCTCGGCCTTGTCGCCTGCGCGACCCAGCCCAGCCCTCCGTCCCCGCCGCCGGCTGCCAGTGCGCCTCCGGCCAAGCCGCCCGTGGCTCCGGTCGCGCCTGCAAGTGCCGCCGCCGAAGCGCCTGCACTACCGCCGGTCGATCTGACTCCGGTGCCGTTCGAGATCGCACGTGCCAACTTCGTGCGCGACACCGCCGCCAAGTACGGCATCGACGCTGCACAGATCGAAGCGGTGCTGGCGCAGGCGCAATTCAAGGACGCCATCGTCACCGCCATGTCGCGCCCGGCCGAGCGGGTCAAGCCGTGGAACGAATACCGGCCGATGTTCATCACCCAGGCGCGCATCGATGGGGGGCGCAAATTCCTGGCCGAGCACCGCGCCGAGCTGAGCAAGGTTGAAGCCGCCACCGGCGTGCCGGCGCAGGTGATCGTGGCCATCATCGGGGTGGAAACCAGTTACGGCAGCAATGCCGGCAAATACCGCGTGCTGGATGCGCTGTACACGCTGGCGTTCCGCTACCCGCGCAGCGGCGACCCGGCCAAGCTCGAGCGCGAAGTGCGCCGCGAGCTGTTTTTCCGCGATGAACTCGGCCAATTGTTCGCGCTCGGCAAGGAAGAGCAGCTCGACGTCACCAGCCTGATCGGCAGCTACGCCGGCGCGATGGGCATGGGCCAGTTCATGCCTTCCAGCTACCGCCAGTTCGGTGTCGATGGCGATGCGGATGGCAAGCGCAATCTGTTCACCGATTACAACGACGTGTTCGCCTCGATCGCCAATTACTTCGTCAAGAAGGGCGGCTGGGTGCGCGGCGGTGAAGTCGCCGTGCCGGCCACGCTGGCTGCCGGCCACGAAGAATTCAATCCCACCGACTGGTCGCCGGTGTACACGCTGGCCGATCTGTCTGCGCGCGGGTATCACCCTGGTGCGCCGGTGGTGGCGGGCAGCACCGCCACGCCGATCAGCCTGGATGACGCCAATGGCAAGCAGTACTGGCTGGGCTTCCAGAACTTCTACGCGATCACCCGATACAACATTTCCAAGATGTATGCGATGGCCGTGTTCCAGTTGTCCGAGGCCATCGCCGGCAAGGAGTTACCCCCGGCATGAACAGCATGACAGGCCCCAAGTGGCTGATCCCGATGGCGCTGATGCTCGGCCTGGCGGCTTGTAGTAGCGCACCGAAGAAAAGCGTCGCTGCCAAGGGCGGCGGCGCCATCAAGGGCGTCAAGGTCGACGGCAAGGGGCCGGCGTACGTCGCCACCGGATGCCCGTCGACCTCGCCGTATGCGGCCGCCAAAGAAGACCCGTCCACGCGCGGCGACTACACTGCCGGCGGCCTGTACAAACCCGGCGTCAAGGACACCACGCCCGACCACGTGCCCAACGTGGCCTGCATCCCCGAACCGCTGGTCACCGACGAGCCGCGCTCGGCAGTCGGCAATCGCTCGCCCTATGAAGTGTTGGGCAAGCGTTACGTGGTGATGGACGACCCGGGCGACTATGTCGAACGCGGCACCGCCTCGTATTACGGCAGCAAATTCCATGGCCGGCTCACCTCCAATAAGGAGGTCTACGACATGTACGCCTTCACCGCTGCGCACAAGACGCTGCCGCTGCCCAGTTTCGCGCTGGTGACCAATACCGACACCGGCGATTCGGTGGTGGTGCGCGTCAACGACCGCGGCCCGTTTCACGATGGCCGCGTGATCGATCTGAGCTACGCCGCCGCGGTCAAGCTGGGCATCACCGGCAGAGGCACCGGCAATGTCGAAGTGCGCGGGCTGACCGAAGCCGATAACGGCAACCTGCTGGCCAAGCGCAATCGTGGCCAGGTGCCGGTCACGACGGCGGTTGCCACCGCGCGGCCGGCGTCGGGCAGCAGCCAGATCGATGGTCTGGTGCAGCGTCTGCCCACGCGCACGGTTCCGCCGCGCACGCTGACGACAGGCGCGGGCGCAGCGGTTGCCACCTCTGCAGTAGCGATTGCTGCAGCACCGGTCACTGCGGCCGGCGAGCGTTGGCGCTATCGCGTGGCCGATTCGCGCCAGCCCGGCAATGCCGATAACTTCGATGCCTGGATGAAGACGCAGGGCGTGCGTGTGGCCACCGGCAAGCCTGCCGCTGCCGTGCAGCGACCGACAGGCGCGACAACCACAGCTGCCGCCGCACCGGTCGCCGTTGCCGTGGTCAAGGCATCGGAAAGCGTGGCTGCGCGCCCGCTCAAGCCCGATCCGATGCCGGCCAAGGCACCGAGCGTGGCCGAGGCTGCGCTGGGTGACATCCTGTTGCAGGTCGCCAGCTTTGCCAGCCGCGAAAATGCCAACCGCGCGCTGTCGCAGCTGGCCTCGGCCGGTATCGCCGGTGCCAGCGTCAGCGACATCGTCAGCGGTGGCCGCACCCTGTGGCGCTTGCGCGTCAACGCGCGCGACCACGCCAACGCATCGGAGATTTCCCAGCGGATTGCCGGCCTGGGGTTTGGACGTCCGCAGATCGTCGCCAACTGAGCACAGACCGTTACGCCGTGATTAGCCGCCATCGAGCGAGCGCGTCTGATCACGGCGCTTGCGCCCAACCGCGCGACAGCGTGGTTCCGGTAGGCGCGCTGCAGCATCGGTGCGGCGCGCGTCCCGCGCGGTACGCCAGCAGTCACGCTGAACTGTGGAGGCGCGCCGGTCCCTGCGCGCGTCGCCTGAATCTTCATCGCACCTTACAATTTCGTATTACCCAGCCTTCGGGCCCGTCAGGAGTCGTTCTTCAATGAAATTCCGCTTCGCCGCCGCTGCCGTGGCCACGTTCGCCTTCGGCCTGGTCTGCGCCCAGACACCTGCGCCGCAGCCGACTCCCGCTGTGGCTGCCGCGCCGGCTGCACTGCCGGTTCCGCCCGCACCCGCGCCGGCCGTGTCCAAATCCTGGATCCTGATGGACTACGCCACCGGGCAGGTGCTCGCCGGCGACAACATCCATCAGCAGTTGGCACCGGCCAGCATCACCAAGGTGATGACCTCCTACGTGGTGGCCGCGGAAATCAAGAACGGCAAGGTCAAGCGCGACGACCAGGTCATGATGAGCGAGCGCGCCTGGCGCAAGGGCGGCGCCGGCACCGATGGCAGCTATAGCGGCTTCCCGGTCAACCAGACCGCGCGTCTGGAAGACATGGAAAAGGGTATGGCGATCCAGTCCGGCAACGATGCCGCGATTGCGCTGGCCGAGCATGTGGCCGGGAGCGAAGAAGCCTTCGCCTCGCTGATGAACAGCTACGCCGCCAAGATCGGCATGAAGAATTCGTACTTCGTCAACGCGCATGGGTTGAGTGCCGAAGGCCATCATTCCACCGCCTACGACCTGGCGATGCTGGGCCGCGCGATGGTGCGCGATTACCCGGAAACCTACGCCTACAACAAGATCAAGGAATTCCAGGTCGGCACCATCAAGCAGAGCAACCGTAACCGGCTGCTGTGGCGCGACCCCGCGGTGGACGGCATCAAGACCGGCCACACCTCCGAGGCCGGCTACTGCCTGCTGAGTTCGGCCAAACGCGGCGACCAGCGCCTGATCGCGGTGGTCATGGGCGACACCTCTGAAGAGCAACGCGCCACTGACAGCCTGGCTCTGCTCAACTGGGGGTTCCGCTTCTTCGAAACCCACAGCCTGTACGCGCCCGGCAAGGTCGTGATCAAGCAGAAGGTCTGGAAGGGCGAGCAGGACGAAGTGCAGTTGGGCGTGGCGCAGCCATTGCTGGTCAGCCTGCAACGCGGCCGCTACAACGACCTCAAGCCCAGCATGGACGTGGCCAAGAATCTCGAAGCGCCCATCAAGAAGGGCCAGCAGGTCGGCACCGTGAAGGTCAGCCTCGACGGCAAGATCATCGCCCAGGCCCCGCTGGTCGCCATCAACGCGGTGGAGGAGGGCGGCTTCTTCAAGCGCCTCTGGGATTCGTTCTGGATGTGGTGGGAATCGGAATAAGTGCAGCAAAAAGCCGGCGAAAGCCGGCTTTTTGTTTGTGGGATTGGGGATTGGGGATTGGGGATTTGGCATTCGGGATTCGCAACAGCCAGAGCAGATGCAACGCAACCGCAGCCGCTCGGACTAATCCCAATCCCGACTCCCTAATCCCTGACCAGACGCATCTGCTTAAACGAGAAGCTGGCTATGTGGACGCGGCAGCAAGTTCGAATGGTCAAACCAAAAAAAAACCGGCTTTCGCCGGCTTTTTTGGTTGCGGGATTAGAGAGTTGGCATTCGAGACTGGCAACAGCCAGAGCAGGTTCAAATCCCCAGAGGCTCGCTTTAACGAATCCCAACTCCCCAATCCCCGCTCTCGATCAGGCTGCCGACCATCGCAAAGCCCCAGCAGCCCGCTCTAACGAATCCCCAATCCCAACTCCCCAATCCCAGCCCTCAAAGCATCCGACTGATCGTGAAGCTGCCGTACACCGGGGTTTCGCGTTGGGTCTCGAATTCGCGCGTGCGGTGGTAGCGGGCGAGGGCGAACTTCCAGCGGCCGTACATCACGGCCAGGCCGTAGCCGACATCGCCCACGAACGGGCGCTTGTCCACGCTGTGGCTGTTGCGGAAGGTGTTGCCATCCAGGGTGATATCGCGGATCACCCAGCGCGCGTCGGTGGTCACGAACAGATGGCTCGACCAGCCACTGGAACGTCCCAGCCGGCTCGGCGCAGTGTTTTCGCCCGCCGGGCGGGTGGGGGTGCTGCCGAAGTCGTCCGGCAGTTTCCAGCCAAAACGCGCTTCGCCACCGGCGTTCAGATGCGTGGCCATGTTGCCGACCGCCCCGCCCCAGTGCGAGATGAAATCCCAACCGAATCCATCGGCATTGCCGCTGGCATCGGCCGGCCACCGGCGCATACGTTCGTGCACCAGATTGATCAGCGGCTCGTTATGCAGCTGATTGTCCCAACCCTGGAATTTCTCGTCGCCCAGCGCATCGTGGATCGCATCCTGCGCTTCCTCTGCAAAGGCCCACGGGCCGACCACGCCAATCTGCAGCTGCGTGGTCCGCAGGTGCGCATCGTTGCGCGCGTTGTAGCCGAAGCTCGCCAACAGGATGCCCGCATACGGGCGGTCCTCCGGGATCACGTCGCGACGGGTGTAATCGGTCGGCGTAAAGATTGCCTGGCCGATCGAAAACACCATGTTCTGCTGATCGAACTCGCCTGGGTGCAGCCGCTCCAGATAGCTGTTGACCCAGCGCGCGGTGCGCGGCAGGCACGGGTCGCCGGTGTAGTCGACCAGGTTGGGCGAGACCAGCGTCAGCACCGCACCGTTGGAATACCCCTGGTCCTGGTCCTCCCCACCGAACAAATCGTTGTCGACCCGGAAATTGACCGCTGGCGGCGTGCGCCCCAGTCGGCTGGAATCGCACTGATCCGCAGCGATGGCCGGCATCGACAGCCCGGTGAGAGAGAGCAGCAAGGCAGCAGACAACGCGCGCGGTCGGAGCATGGAAGGCCTGGGGGATTAGGAGGGACGGGATGGTGCAAAGGTGCCTGCGCCAGCGGCTGCGCCGCGTGAACGTACCGGTCATGATGCCCCGAGGGCTGCACTTGGGCGACGCTATCCCAGGCAGCGGTCCGTTCTGTCTGACACATGCCGACACTGCGACCTAGTAGCGATGAAAAGCGCGCGCGAATAGCATATGATCCGCCCCCGGGGAAAGAAGCCCCAAGGAACGGCGGCCCTCACAGGCCATTTCATCACCAACGGATCGCGTTCGCCGACGGCAGCGCAGGTGTCAGGGGGAATAAACATGAGCAAGACGATTTCTGTGAGCGCAGCTGTACTGTCCGGCGTGCTGGGCATTGCATTGGCTAGCGTCAGCGCGCCGGCATCGGCCGGCTTCAAGGATGCCTTCAAGGGCAAGGGCACCGCGCAGGACCAACGCAAACAAGGCGTTGCGGAGATCCCGGTGTGCACCAAGCCGCTGGGCAGCCTGTCGGTCATCGAGCCGGAAGACGCAGTCAACTGGTGGACGGGGCAGCAGCTGCCGGCGCCATCCAAGTTGATCAAGGTGTTTGTGAACAAGTCACGCTGCTTCACCCTGGTGGACCGCGGCGCGGGCATGGCTGCATCGCAGCGCGAGCGCGAGATGGCGGCCAGTGGCGATCTGCGTGCGCGTTCCAACATCGGTAAAGGTCAGATCCGCGCGGCCGACTATGTGATGACGCCAGACCTCATTTCGCAGAACAGCAATGCTGGCGGCAGTGCGGTTGCAGGTTTGCTGGGCGGCCTGGTGGGCGGTAATGCAGGCGCTCTGGTGGGAGGGTTGAATTTCACCAAGAAGACTGCTGACGTAGCGCTAACCGTCACTGATGTGCGCTCCTCCGAACAGGTCGCCATGGCCGAAGGTAACGCCAAGAAGACCGACATGGGCTGGGGCGGGGCGGGCGGCCTGTTCACTGGCGGCGGTTTAGGCGCGGCTGGCGTTGGCGGTTATGCCAATACCGAAATTGGCCAGGTCATCACGCTGGCGTATCTGCAGGCCTATACCGACATCGTCACCCAGCTAGGCGGGCTGTCCGGCAATGCGGCGGCGTCCAACACCCAGCAGGCGGTCACCGTGACCCGCGCAGGGCGTTTGCTGGCTAACGCCAAGGGCTCCGGCGCAGCAGTGCGTACGTTGGAGCCGGGCATGATGCTGTACCCCACCGGCACCAAGGAAGGCGTCATGTGGGAAGTCGAAGACGAGATGGGGAACCGTGGCTGGGTGTCGTCGGCCATGCTGGAGCTGTCCAAGTAAGCACAGGCCTCGGCCGGATGTGTTCGGCTGTGTCAGAAAGTCAGGCGAGCGTTAAAAATCCAGGTGCGCCGCGCGCGCATCTGGCCTTCCGGCGCAGTCTGATTTAGCGGATGTATCGCTTCGCTGTCGAACGCCATCGTTGAACAACCCCGCCAGTCGCTCACTGTCTGGCGGGACGAGCGGAGCCCGTGCCATGCACGTGGCTCCGCTTATCGTTTCGGGGAACGCACACTTGGGTTTGCCCTCCACCGGCCCGATAATGGGGCGATGGATATCAGCACCGACAACCCCGATCACGGCTTCCAGTTTCCCGGTACCTTTGAGCTCAGCGCCATGGGCGCAGCCGAGCGCGGTCTGGAAACCGAATTGCCACGTCTGCTCGCTGCCACCGGCGTGGAGCTGCTGCAGGAAAGCATCAGCTGGAAGCACTCTTCCAGCGGCAAATACGTCTCGGTCAAGATCGGCTTCCGTGCCGAGAGCCGGGAGCAGTTCGACGCGGCGCATCAGGCACTGCGCGACCACCCGGAAGTGAAGTGGACGCTGTAGCGGCCGAACCTGCGGTGATCGCTGCTTCGATCCCGCCCGCACCGTTGCGCGACCTCGGGCAGCAGGACTATGCGCCGGTGTGGCGTGCAATGCAGCGTTTCACCGATGCGCGCGACGCGCATACCGCAGACGAGGTGTGGGTGGTCGAACATGCGCCAGTGTTCACGCTGGGCCAGGCCGGCAAGCCGGAGCATGTGCTGGCGCCCGGCGACATTCCAGTGCTGCAGGTGGATCGTGGCGGTCAGGTGACCTATCACGGCCCAGGCCAGCTGGTGGTCTACCCGCTGCTGGATCTGCGCCGGCTCAAGATTGGCGTGCGCGATTACGTGTGCAAGATCGAGCAGGCACTGATCGACACGCTGGACGAGTGGAATATCGTGGCCGAACGCCGCGATGGCGCGCCGGGCGTGTACGTCGGTGGCGCCAAGATTGCCGCGCTTGGTATCCGGGTGCGGCGCGGCTGCACCTTCCATGGGTTGTCGTTCAACGTGGCCATGGACCTGGAGCCGTTCCACCGCATCAACCCGTGCGGGTACGAGGGCCTGCAGGTGACCTCGGTGCTAGACTTGGGCGGCCCCTCCGGGATGAACGCCGTCAAGGCAGTGCTGCTCGATCAGCTGGCCCGCCAGTTCGGCCTGACGCTGCACCCCGCCTCCGCAATGCCCGACCTTTCGCTTCCGGCCTGAGCGCCCGTACCGTCATGACCCAGCCTATCGCCCGTTCCATCCCCTTGCAGGTCGTCTCCGGCGACACCGCCGCGCCTGCGCCGCTGCAGACCGGCGTCAAGCAGATCGGTGGCGACAAGATCAACCGCTCGCCGGTGCAGTTTGTGGATGCGCCGGTACTGCGCAAACCGTCGTGGATCCGCGTGCGGATTCCGTCCGGCAACGCGGTGCAGAACCTCAAGGCCAAGTTGCGCGAAAATCGTCTGGTCACGGTGTGCGAAGAGGCCAGCTGCCCGAACATCCACGAGTGCTTCAGTCATGGCACCGCGACCTTCATGATTCTGGGCGAGGTGTGCACGCGGCGGTGCTCGTTCTGCGACGTGGCGCACGGCCGGCCCAAGCCGCCGGACGCCAGCGAGCCGGCAAGCCTGGCCACCACGGTGGCCGATATGGGCCTGAAGTATGTGGTGGTGACCAGCGTTGACCGCGACGATCTGCGCGACGGCGGTGCCCAGCATTTTGTGGACTGCATCACGGCCATCCGGGCCAGTTCGCCCAAGACCCGTATCGAGATCCTGACCCCGGATTTCCGCGGCAAGGGCCGCATGGACCGTGCGCTGGAAATTCTGGCGCTGAGCCCGCCGGACGTGTTCAACCACAACATCGAAACCGTGCCGGACCTGTATCCGAACGTGCGCCCCGGCGCGGATTACCAGTGGTCGCTGACGCTGCTGCAGCGCTTCAAGGCGCAGCATCCGTCCATCGCCACCAAGTCCGGCATCATGCTCGGCCTGGGCGAAACGATGGAGCAGGTGCAGGCCACCTTGCGCGATCTGCGTGCGCACGATGTGGACATGATCACGATCGGTCAGTATCTACAGCCGACCCCGCACCATCACCCGGTAATGCGCTACTGGACGCCGGAGGAATACAAGGCGCTGGAAGAGTACGGCAACGCACTGGGCTTCAGCCACGTGGCCTCCGGCCCGATGGTGCGCTCGTCGTATCACGCCGATCGGCAGGCTGCCGGCGCCGGCGTCGCTGCCTGAGCGACACCGGGCGCTCGACGCGCGCCCGGACAGCGCAGCAGGTGACCGCAGTAGCACCCGAAGCTGCGAAGTCATCAGGGCGCTCGCTTGCGCGGGTGTTGCCTTAGCGGCCCCAGACAACTATTTCATCGCCGGCCCTGTGCATTGCACGGGGCCGTGTCGTTTCCGACTGCGGGGCTGCCAGCGCAAGGTACGGCCGCGTTCACAATCCGATACAGGCCCGGCGCTAGGCTGATTCAGCCAGCGGATGACAACGCCAGCAACTTTGGGCACTGTCATGCTGTCTGATCCGTTCACCGCCTTTCTTTCGTCGGCCTTGTGCCGAGAGCCATTCGATGACCTACAACGTTTCTGCGTCCATGAAGGCCGGCCTGCTGGCGCTGGTGTTGACCACTCCGATGGCCTTGCTCGCACGCGCCGATACAGCGCTGCCGGCCGCCGCCACGCCCGATCAGGCGACGGCGACCAAACTTGTCTACGGCCTGCTGTCCGACAGTCGCTATGCCTACCGTCCGCGGACGCTGGACGAGGGCATGTCCAAGGACGTCTTCAAGCGCTATCTGGAATCGCTGGATGGCGGCAAACAGTTCTTTACCCAGGCCGACATCGACGGCTTCGCGCCGCTGCAGGCCGGCGTGGGCGACGCGCTACGCGGCGGCAACCTGGAGCCGGCGTTCCAGGTGTTTGCGGTCTACAAAAAGCGCGTCGATCAGCGCGTCAAATACGCGCGCGACCTGCTCAAGCAGGACTTCGATTTCAACGGTAGCGACAAGTTCGAGTACGACCGCAAGGACGTGCCTTGGGCGTCGGACGACAAACAGCTGGATGTGCTGTGGCGGCAGTCGGTGATGAACGACTGGCTGCGCCTGAAGCTGGCCGGCAAGAAGCCTGATGAGATCCGAAAGACCCTGGACAAGCGCTACGCCGCGCTCGCCGACTCGGTGAAGCAGCTGACCGGCGAGAATGTGTTCCAGTCCTTCGTCAACGCATACACCAACGCAGTCGACCCGCACACCGATTACTTCACCCCGCGCACTGCCGAGACGTTTAACCAGCAGATGTCGCTGTCGCTGGAAGGCATCGGCGCGCAACTGCAGAAGCAGGACGACATGGTGGTGATCCGCGAGGTGATCCCGGGTGGTCCGGCGGCGGTGGATGGCACGCTCAAGCCGGGCGATCGCATCGTCGGCGTGGGGCAGGCCAAGTCCGGCGCGATCGAAGATGTGATCGGCTGGCGCATCGACGATGTGGTGGCCAAGATCCGCGGCAGCAAGGATACCCAGGTGCGCCTGGAGTACATTCCGGCCGAGTCGGGCATCGACGGCAAGCACCGCATGGTGACCCTGACCCGTCAGAAGGTGCGTCTGGCCGAACAGGCGGCCAAGGGTGAGACGATCACCCTGCCGGCCAAGGGCAGCGAACCGGAACGCCGCATCGGCATCATCAAGCTGCCGGGCTTCTATCAGGATTTCGAAGGCCGCCGCCGTAACGCGACCGATTACGCGTCCGCAACGCGCGACGTCGCCAAGCTGCTGGCTGGCTTCAAGACCGACAAGGTCGACGGCGTGGTGCTGGACCTGCGCAACAACGGTGGCGGTTCGCTGGACGAAGCGATCGAACTCACTGGCCTGTTCATCGAGCAGGGGCCGGTGGTGCAGGTGCGCGAATCCGGTGGCCGCGTCACCGTCAATGGCGACAGCAATCCCAAGGTCGCCTGGGATGGTCCGCTGGGCGTGTTGATCAACCGTGGCTCGGCCTCGGCATCGGAAATCTTTGCCGGTGCGATTCAGGATTACGGTCGCGGCCTGGTGATCGGTGAAACCAGCTTCGGCAAGGGCACCGTGCAGAACATCGTCGATCTGGACCGTTGGCCGGCTGCCGAAGGGCAGCGCTATGGACAGGTCAAGCTGACGATTGCGCAGTTCTTCCGTGTCAGCGGCTCCAGCACGCAGCACAAGGGCGTGGTGCCGGATATCGCGTTCCCGGCCAGCGTGGATGCCACCGAGTTCGGCGAAAGCACCTACGACAACGCCCTGCCCTGGACACGTATCGCTGCCGCACCGCACACCCAGTACGGCAACTTCGCACCGCTGCTGCCCAAGTTGCAGACGCTGCACACTGCGCGCATCGCTACCGACAAGGAGTTCCAGTGGTGGGAAGAGGACGTCAAGCAGTTCCGCGACGAAAAAGCCAAGAAGTACATCTCGTTGAACGAAGCCGAGCGTGTTGCCGAGCGTCAGAAGCAGGACCAGCAGCGCAAGGATCGCCAGCAGGTGCGCAAGCAGCTGGGCTTGCCGCTCGATCCGCTTGCCGATGACAGCGATGACGGCCTGACCGGCAACGAGCGTGACATCGTCAAGGACACGGCACGCGAGAAGGCGGCGGAAAAGCGTCCCGATCCGCTGCTGCACGAATCTGCAGCGATTCTCGCCGATGCGCTGGGCCTGCTCGTGCAGGATCAGCCGCTGTCGGCGCAGGTGCTGCCGCAGTCGACAGCGCCGGGCCGTTGGGCTGACTGATCGTTCGCTGAGCACCTGGCGACAGCATTGGGTTGAAGTAAAAAACGCCACCGCACTGCGGTGGCGTTTTTGTTGGCCGCCCCTTGCATATCGGGCACGGCACCGCAGGCGGGTTTGACAGCTGATCGATTGGCTGGCTGCCGTGCCGGTGTGTCGTGCAACGCGTCATTGCCTCTGACGTAGCTTTACGCCAATGCCTGCCAAACGCCTTGCAGGCCGAGCACCAGCAACGTGGCGAAAAAAAAGCGCCGAAACGTATCGGTGGAAATGCGATTACGCACCCAGGCGCCCAGCCACATGCCGATGGCGGTGGGCAGCAGCGCCAACACCGATGGACCGATCGCCGTGCCGGGAAGCGCGCCGTGCCAGGCAAGGGCACTGGCCAGCGCCAGCGTCGCCACTCCGAAGCACCAGCCAAGAGACCGGATCAACAGCTCGCGCGGCAGTTGCAGTGCGGTGAGGTAGGGCAGCGATGGCAGCACGAACACCCCGGTGGCGCCACTCAACAAACCGGTGGATAGTCCGGCCAACGGTCCTGCCCAGCGCTCGTGATGCGCCTGCATCGTCCAGTGTCGGCGCGCCAGCCCAAGCAAGGCATACAGTGCCAGCAGCACGCCCAACCCGGCGCGGACTAGAGTGGGATCAGCGCCTGTCAGCACTCCCGCGCTCAGCCAGGTGCCGAGTGTCACGGTTGCCAGCAATGGCCACAGACGTCGCAGCAGGGTTGGCGTGTCTGGCCCCCAGGCTTGCTGCACATTCGTCACAAGCGAAGGCAGTGCGAGTAATGCCGCTGCCTCGGCAGGCGTCAGCCAAAGACCCAGCAGCCCCATTGCAACAGTCGGCAAGCCCATCCCGGCCACGCCCTTGACCCAGCCAGCCAGCAAAAAAATGCCTGCGATCAGATACCAGTGGGTGTGCAAGGTCTGCATGCAGGCAAGGATCCGGGTGTGTTTTGCGCCACGCAATGCGTGATTGTTTGATGCAGGCTTCGGTTGAGACGAAGGCTGAGGCATAAGATGCCCACCGTGGAAGGATCAATGGGCTGACCGGCTTCGTCGGCGGCGAGTGCACTTCGATTGACGTACACGTGCTTGGGGAGCGGTCATGCATCTGGAATTTGTGGATTTACGGTTGTTCATTGCGGTGGTCGAGGCGGGCAGCATCACTGCCGGTGCGCAGCGCGCGGCATTGTCGTTGGCGGCTGCCAGCGCACGGATTCGCGCGCTGGAGGTGCAAGTGGGCGCCGCCCTGCTGGAACGCGGGCGCCGCGGTGTCAGCCTGACCCCGGCCGGTGGCGTGTTGCTGCGGCACGCACGGCAATTGCAGCGCCAGACCGAGGCGTTGCAGCTGGAGCTGGGCGGCTACGGGGGCGGCGGGCAGGTGACGCTGCGGCTGGCGGCCAATACTGCGGCGCTGTCGGCATGGCTGCCCGAACGGCTGGCGGAGTTTCTCATCGCACATCCACAGCTGGATCTGGCGCTGACCGAGCAGGGGAGCGACGAGGCGGCCGATGCGGTGCGCGAGGAGCGCGCCGACATCGCCGTGGTCGCAGGCCATGCCGACGTCAGTGGGCTGCAGGTGCTGCCGTTCCGTGAGGATCGGCTGGTGCTGGTGATGGCTGCCACTCATCCACTGGCCGGCGCCTCGACGTTGCGATTAAGCGAACTCGCGGGAATGGACATGCTGGGGCTGGCTGGCGACAGCGCCTTGCAACGGCATCTGCGCGTGCAAATGAACCGGGCCGGCGCGCAGGTGCGCATGCGTGCAAAGGTACAAGGGATCGACGCGTTGTGCCGCATGCTCGCGCAAGGCATGGGCATGGCAATTCTTCCGAACGCCGCAGTGCAGCGCTCATGCGTGCGCGATCAGCTGGGCACGGTGCCCTTGGATGAAGCGTGGGCACCTCGGCAACTTTCGATCGTACTGCCTCACGCGTCTGCGTCGTCGCCCATCCTGCAAGCGCTGGTCGACTGTCTGCAACGCGACTGACCTGCGTACCGTCAGACAGGCCGGCATCGTGACAGTGTCACTTTGCCGGCGCGATCAACGCGGCCAGGCGAATTCGGCCAACACCGGGTAGTGGTCCGACGGCAGGACACCGCCAGGACGCGCGTCCAGCGTGGTGAAGCGTGTCGGTGTCAGACCGCGAAACAGGATCCAGTCGATGCGCCGGGTCGGGCGGGTGCTGAAGTCCTGGAACGTTTTTTCGGGGCCTTGCGGCGTCGCCACGTTGGCGCGTGCGTCCTTAAGCGTTGCGGTGAGCGTGCGGTAGGTGCCCTGATCGGGATCGCTGTTGAAATCGCCGGTCAGTACCACCGGAACATCTGCCGGCAAGCTTGCGATACGCGACAGGATCATGCGCGCACCTTGTTCGCGCGCTGCCTCATCCTGGTCGCGGTGCGGCAGATGGGTGTTCAACAGATAAAAACGGTGCTTGTCGCTGCGGCGCTCGAACAAGGCCCAGGTGACCATGCGCGGCAGGTCGGTGTTCCAGCTGCTGCTGCCGGGCACGTCGGGGGTGTCGGACAGCCAGAAATCGCCCGATTCCACGACCGACAGCGCATGGCTATCGTAGAACACGCCCATATGCTCATCGCTGCCATCGGCGCGGCGGCCCTTGCCGAACCAGCGGTAAGCAGGCAACTGCGACGCCAGATACTGCGCCTGATCCTGCACCAACTCCTGGGTGCCGAAGACATCGGGATGGGTGTGCTTGATCAGCTCGACCATGGCCGTGCGTCGCACCGACCAGCGCTTGTCGCCGTCGGTGTCTACCGGCACACGCACGTTGAACGACATCACCCGCAATGGCGCAGGTGCAGGTGCAGCCCATGCAGATAGCGTCATGCACAGCACGGCGATGACAGCGAGCAATGGCCGAGAGACAGCGCGAAGGGACTGCTGTGGCATGCGATGGATTCCGGAATGGCCAGCAGCCAAGTCTAGTCCGCGTGCATGACATAGTGTGTCGGCGCGCGATTGAACAAACACGCTTGACGTGGCCACCTATCGGCGTAGCATTTGCAGCAAGCCAGCGGAGAGACCGCTGACTGACCACTCAACCGTGAGGGATTCTCATGGCAGCACAGTACGACTATCTTGTGTTTATCGGGCGTTTCGAGCCCTTTCATAACGGCCACGCTGCCGTCGCCCGCCACGCGCTGGGCAAAGCGAACAAGCTCATTGTGTTGATCGGCTCGGCCGACACACCACGCACCATCCGCAACCCCTGGACCGTTGCCGAACGCGCAGTGATGATCGAGTCCGCATTGCCGGGCGAGAGCGAGCGTTTGATCCTGCGTCCGTTGCGCGACCATCTGTACAACGAAAGCCTGTGGATTGCAGAAGTGCAGCGCCAGGTTGCCGAAGTGGTGAAAGCCGATGGTGGCACGCTCGATGCGCGCATCGGCCTGATCGGCATGGACAAGGACGCCAGCAGTTATTACCTGCGCGAGTTTCCGCAGTGGCCGCTGGAAGACGTGCAACATACCGCCACGTTGTCGGCAACCGAGTTACGCCGTTATCTGTTCGAGGCTGGCGACATCGGTTTTCATGGCGGGTTGCTGATGCTGCGCGGCAATGTGCCGGCGCCGGTGTACGAGATGCTGGAAGCGTTCCGGCGCAATTCGCCCAGCTACGCGCAACTGGTGGCGGAATACCGCTTCATCGAGCAGTACCGCGCGGCCTGGAAGGATGCGCCGTATGCACCGACTTTCGTAACCACCGATGCGGTGGTGGTGCATTCCGGGCACGTGCTGCTGGTGCGGCGGCGCGCCGAGCCGGGCAAGGGGTTGTGGGCACTGCCGGGCGGTTTCGTTGCCCAGGAAGAGGGGCTGCTGGACAGCTGCTTGCGCGAGCTGCGCGAGGAAACACGGCTCAAGGTCCCGGTGCCGGTGCTCAAGGGTTCGTTGCGCGGACGCCAGGTCTTCGATCATCCCGAGCGCAGCCTGCGCGGTCGCACCATCACCCATGCATTCCATTTCGAATTTCCGGCCGGTGAGCTGCCCGCGGTGCGCGGTGGCGACGATGCCGACAAGGCGCGCTGGATTCCGATTGCCGAAGTCATGGCGATGGGCCCGCGGCTGTACGAAGACCACCTGCATATTCTTGAATTCTTCCTGGGTCGTGGCTGAGCGCGACGTCATCGCCTGCGTGCCGCTGCCGACCGGCGTCGGTCACGTCGATGCGTCTTGCTTGAATCACGACCTCCCACCGGCGGACAGACCGCTGGTTTTCCCGACGCGAAGGAGCTTCCGTCATGCATTACCTCGATAACCTGCTACTCAATACCGACAGCTACAAGGCTAGCCACTGGCTGCAGTATCCGCCCGGTACCGATGCCTCGTTTTTCTATGTCGAATCGCGCGGCGGCGTGTACGACCAGACCGTGTTCTTCGGTCTGCAGTCGATACTGAAAGAAGCCATCAACCGTCCGGTGACCCACGCCGACATCGACGATGCCAAGGCCTTGCTGGCCGCGCATGGCGAGCCGTTCAACGAAGCGGGCTGGCGCGATATCGTCGACCGCCTTGGCGGGCAGTTGCCGATCCGTATCCGTGCGGTGCCCGAAGGTGCGGTGGTGCCCACGCACAACGTGTTGATGACGATCGAATCCACCGACGCCAAGGCGTTCTGGGTGCCGTCGTATCTGGAAACCTTGTTGCTGCGCGTGTGGTACCCGGTGACGGTGGCCACGGTGAGCTGGCAGGTGAAGCAGATCGTGCGCGATTACCTGGAGCGCACCAGCGACGATCCGGAAGGCCAGTTGCCCTTCAAGCTGCACGACTTTGGCGCGCGCGGTGTGTCCAGTCTTGGCTCGGCAGCCCTCGGTGGCGCCGCGCATCTGGTGAACTTCCTCGGCACCGATACGTTGTCGGCCTTGCTGCTGGCACGCGCGCATTACCACACGCCGGTGGCGGGGTTTTCGATTCCCGCCGCCGAGCACAGCACCATCACCAGTTGGGGCCGCGAGCGCGAGGTGGATGCGTACCGCAACATGCTCAAGCAATTCGCGCACCCGGGTTCCATCGTGGCCGTGGTGTCCGATAGCTACGACATCTATCGCGCCATTCGCGAGCATTGGGGCACCACTTTGCGCGAGGAGATCGTTGCCTCCGGCGCGACGGTGGTGATCCGCCCCGATTCCGGCGACCCGGTGGATGTGGTCGAACAGTGCCTGCTATTGCTGGACGAGGCCTTCGGGCATCAGGTCAATAGCAAGGGCTACAAGGTGCTCAACCATGTGCGCGTGATTCAGGGCGACGGCATCAATCCGCAGTCGTTGCGCGCCATTCTGGAGCGCATCACTGCAGCCGGTTATGCCGCCGACAACGTCGCCTTCGGTATGGGTGGTGCATTGCTGCAGAAGGTGGACCGCGACACGCAGAAGTTTGCGTTGAAGTGCTCGGCAGTGCGTGTAGATGGTCAGTGGATCGACGTCTATAAGGACCCGATCACCGACCAGGGCAAGCAGAGCAAGCGCGGCCGGCTGACTCTGCTGCGCGACCGTCGCGATGGCAGTTACCGCAGTGCGTTGCTCGACGAGGTAGCCGCCAGCACCGACAGCGACGATGCGTTGGTGACGGTGTGGGAAAACGGCGCGATGCAGCAGGAATGGACGTTGCAGCAGGTACGCGAGCGTGCCGATGCCGCCCGGCGCTGACGGGTTGCACGCAGGCATGCCCATGCCCGCTTCCATCGACGCTGTGCCGCTGTTGCCTGCCTCACCACTGTTGGCGCAGTTGCGCGCCACGGCACCCAACCTGCAGCGGCGCGTGCCGCTGCAGGACGACAGCAATCGATGGCATGCGTTGCAGATCGGCGCACGCCGCTATCGGGTTGCATTGCCGATTACGTTGACGCCGTACGCCTCGGTGCGGCCCTGTTCGGCGCGTTGCGGGTTTTGTTCGGAGAATCTGCGGCAGCACGCGGGCGGTCTGGCGGGGTCGATGCTGCGTCCGGGCCCGGACTATTTCGCACAGTTGCGCAGCGCACTGCAGTTGCTGCATGCGGTGCCGTTGTCGTATTCGCTGTCGGGCCTGGAAATGACCGACGACGCGCAGTGGCTGCTGACCTTGCTGCACACCTTGTCGACCACGCCCAATGGCCCGCGCGTCGAGCAGCGCGTGCTGTATAGCAATGGTGCAGGCCTGGCGCGTGCGCACGCTGAGCGTCTGCTCGATGCGCTGGTCGATTTCGGCGTGTCCTGGATCGAGCTGTCGCGTCACCACCCGTTGCAGGCGCATAACAACGCGATCATGCGCTTCCGCGCGGACGAGCCCATCGCCGATGCCACGACGTTCGTGCAGACCGCACGTCGCATTGCTGCACGTCTGCCGGTGCGGCTGGTGTGCATCGTGCAACGGGGCGGGGTGTGTAGCGCCGAGGAGATCGCGCGGTATATCGCGTGGGCGCGCAGCTGCGGCGCAGGTCAGGTGATCTTCCGCGAGTTGTCGCGGTTGGATGATGCGTATCGCAACAACGGCACACTGCGTTACATCGAGCAGCACCGCATTGGTGTGGAGCACCTGCTGGCCGAGTGCATGCAGCAGCCGTGGTGGTCGCGTTGGCAGTTGGACGGCATGACGGAAGGGTATTACTTCTGGAATGTGCGGATGCGCAGCGACGATGGCATGCAAGTGGTGTTCGAAAGCGCCGATTACGCGGCGATGCACGCGCGCCATGCCACCGGCGATGTGTACAAACTGGTGTTCTTCGCCAACGGCCGGCTGTGTGCGGGATGGGACCCGGACGCCGATGTGCTGTGGGACGCAGCAGATGGATGAGTTCGATCAGCGCAGCTGGTGGACGCCGGCACCCGATGATGCGGCCTGGGCATTGCCCGACGATCTGCGTGCGCGCGACCCGCTCAACGGGCGCGACTGTGGTTGGGTCAATCAGATGCGGCCGTTCGTGCGCCACTTCAGCCAGCCGGGCGAGCAGGTGTTCGACCCGTTCTGCGGGTTCGGCAGTACGTTGCTGGCTGCGGCCCTCGAAGGCCGCAACGCACACGGCATGGAGATCGACGATGCGCGTGCGCAGCTGGCACGCACGCGGCTGCAACGGCACGGCGTGGATGCGCCGATCGTGGTCGGCAGCCTGGTGCAGACCGCGCCGGCTGCGCCGATCGATCTGTGCCTGACCAACGTGCCGTATTTCGGTTGCCAGTGGCGCGGTGCGAGGGTGGCTGGGCAGCTATATGCCAGCGCCGACTACGCGGGGTATCTCGCCGGCATGCGCGCGGTGTTTCACGCGTTGCGGCGGCAGTTGCGTCCGGGCGCATTTGGCGTGGCCATGGTCGAGAATGTGCGTGTGGGCGGGCACATGATCCCGCAGGCCTGGGAGTTGGGCCGGATCCTCGGCAGCCTGTTCACCCTGCATGACGAGCGGGTGCTGTGTTACCCGCGTGCTGCCGCTGGATTGGAACATGCAGGCACCGCCAGCAATCGTAGCCACGAATATGCGCTGATCTTTCAGCACTGCCGCGCCCGCTTGGATGTACAGCAGGCGGCGCAGCTGCTGCAGGCCGTGCAGGCGCTTGGCGTGCCGGTGGTGGTGCACGGCAGTTATGCGCGTTGGCTGCAATCGCCTGCGCTGGTGCCGCAAGGCCCGGCGGATCTGGACTTGATGCTGCGCGCCGAGCAGCCGCTGTGGGACCGTCTGACCAGCTGGCTGCAGGTGCAGGGCTTCAGCCTGAGCCTGTGGGGCGAACCCTGTCGCGCGCCAGTGGCGCTGGCGACGGTACGTGCGCATCACTACCTGCGCGCCGAGCGGATCGGTGCCGATGGCAGCCGCCTGCAGGTCGACCTGCAACTGCCAGCGGATGAACCGCCGATGCCCTGAGCCGGCAACACGACGCCGCGCGCACATCGGTTGCAGCTATGCTTTGCCCGGTTTTGGATGCCGGAGTCTTCCCATGTCGTGTACTTCCCTGATCGCGCGCGGCGCGTTGCTTGGCGCGTTGGCAACCTTGGTGGGCTGCGGCGGCAGCAAGGGCGACACCATGCTGATGCGCGAGTCGTTCAATTCCGACGATACGTATTCGCGCAGCGTGGCGGCCAGCTCGCCACAGGCCTGCGAAGCCGCACGGCGCGTGCTGTTGAGTCAGGGCTACGCCGTGACGCGTGCCGATGCCGCGGCGGTGGAAGGCAGTAAGAACTTCCAGCTGAAGGAAGCCGACCAGAGCGAGCAGCTCAATCTACGGATTTCCTGCGCCACGCAGGACGGTGGCAAGGCGCAGATCTTCGTCAGCGCGCTGCAGGATCGATACGCATTGAAGAAGAGCTCCACCTCGGCCAGCGTGGGTGTTGGCGTGCTCGGCTCGTTGTCGTTGCCGGTGGGCAGCAGCGGCGACTCGCTGGTGCGCGTGTCCAGCACCACGGTGCAGGACGCGGCCTTCTACAAGCGCTTTTTCGAACGACTGAACTCCTATCTGCCCAAGGTGACCGAAGCGGCGCCTGCCGCCGCCGCCGCGATGCCTGCGCCGGTACCGGCAGCCCCGCACCCGCCGGCGGCACCAGCCACACTGCCCGCCGCGGCGCCGACACCGGCGGTCAGCGCGCCTGGTGCGCCAACCGCTGCAGCACCGAGCCCAACCACGGTCGAGCAGCCGCCCGTCGCACCGTTGCCGGTCGAAGCGCAGGACCCGCCACCAGCGCCGGCCAACGTGCCGCAGAGTGGACCCGCCACTCAACCGTGACGCGCGATTCACGCACCGCTCCAAAGCCTGAATAGAGGGTTTTGCGCTTCACGTTGTGTTCTCGACCCAGTGGCCAGAGTGCAGCCATGGCTCGCCGAATGGGCGAGAACGATGGAGACGTACGATGAAAATGCGCAATTCCCTGATGGGTATGTCCCTGATCGCTCTGATGGCGACGAGCACCTTCGCGCAAGCGCAGAACTACTCGCAGCACCGTTACACCACGGCAGACGAAGGCCGCAGGTTCAATGACGGTACGCGCGTGCGCTGCAAGAACGTCGAGGTGCAGAAGAATTCCACCGACCCGAATCGCATCGGCGGCACGCTTGCCGGCGCAGCCATCGGCGGTCTGCTTGGTAACCAGGTTGGCGGCGGTAACGGCAAGAAGCTCGCCACCGTGGCAGGCGCGGTTGCCGGTGGCGCGGCAGGCCGCACCATCCAGGGCAACCGCCAGCAAGCTAACGGCAATCGCCAGGTCGAGCGCGTCTGCGAACGTCGCTGAGCGTGATGCAGTGAATGTCATGAGCCCCGGTCCTGCCGGGGCTTTGTTTTGGTCCAGGAGCAGCGCTGTGCTGCCAATCCACTTCTCCGCTCGATGAGTGCATTCCAGGTGCAGAGCAGACGCTGGGCGGTGCGATCCACGCCTGCAGCGCACACACGCGTGCGGCACGTCGCGTGGCGCCGCGTGGCTACGCTGTTCTGTGCAGTGGCGCTGTGCGGTCTGCAGCTGCTGCACGTGGCCGCTGCTGCACCAAGTCAAACGGCCAGCACGGCCGCACCCGATTGCGTGGAAGCGTTATTACGGCGATTGGGTTGGAGCATCAACAGTGCGTCGATCAGTGCGCCAATCATCCAGCGCGGCGCGCCCTGTACGCGGGCCTCGCTTGCGCAGGCGCGCGCAGCGGGCGATCTGCAGATCACATTGCCGGCGGGCTGGGACGCGCAGCAACGCGGCGTAGCGCTGACAGCACTGTTGGACGATTCCGCTACCCAATGCGCCTACGGATTCGACATTGGCGCCGCCACACGGCGCGCCGTCACCCAACTGCAAGACAATCCGCATTACCGGTTTTCTGCGTTGCAACTGGGCTGGATCGGCTTCGGCTGGCGTGGCGCCGCTGCGCAGGGCTGGAGTGGATTCAAGAGCTTTGGCCGCGGCTATCAGCCACGCGGCAGCAATGCGCAGGCGCTGGACGCGTTCTATCGCGGACAGGTGCGTTCCGAATGCGGCGTTGGGCGGCAGGTGGCCCAGCTCGCCACGCAGCGCGAACTGTATGGCGATGCCGGATTCGATCAGGTATTTACGCCGGGCGAACTGTCGATCGGTACATTTTTGACCTTGCACGACACCGACAGCATTCTGCTTGGCGCACACGCCGGCGAATTTTTTGCCGACGGTAAAGCGGTGAAGACCGCGCAACTGGGGCGCCAGGCGTTTGTCGGTGCGCCAGGCTTCATCGCGCATGTGTTCGACAAGGCGTATCTGGACGATATCCATAACCAGGCCGAAAACTTCGTGGTGGTGGATGTCAGCGATGCGGCGGCGCAGGCGTTGGCGCGGCACGGCGGCTTTGCGCATTACGACACGATCAACCGGCAGATTTGGGAACTCTCCAGGCAGCTGCATGGGCCCGGCAAGCGACGGTTCGAGCGGTTGCTGTACGAGCGCGACGCGGCGTTGCGGGCAACGCTTGATCCGCAGCAGCAGGCGCGGCTGCAGGAACTGCAGACGTTGCTGGACGATCCGTTCTACCAAGGCTTTCTGGTGTATGTGCATCCCAAAGGCACCAAGCCGATCGGCTATCACGTCGCGCGCCTGCTCGATCGCAACCCGCGCACCCCATATGCGATCGACCTGACCTTGCACAATCTGCGCACCACCTTGTACTGGCGATGGATCGATTGGCAGCTGCAACAGTGCGGCGCCAGCACCGTCACGGAACAATCCATTGAAAATTCCGCCACGCCGGCGTACGCCCGGCGTGGCACCCTGCACTGATCAGATCATTGAGGAGTGGTTATGGAACTGGGTATGGTGGGTTTGGGCCGCATGGGCGCCAACATGGCCGAGCGTCTGGTGCACGGCGGGCATCGTGTGCACGGCTACGATCCCGGCGATAGCGCGCGTAGCAGCGCACAGGCCAAGGGCATTGTCACTGCCGATGCGTTGGCAGCGCTGGTGTCTGCGCTGCCGAGCCCGCGCGTGGTGTGGCTGATGGTGCCGGCAGGCAAGATCGTCGACGACACGCTGGCACAACTGCTGCCGTTGTTGCAGGCCGGCGACATCGTCATTGATGGCGGCAATTCGTATTACAAGGATTCGCAGCGTCGCGCGGCGCAACTGCAGGAAAGCGGTATTGCATTCGTCGACTGCGGCACCAGCGGTGGCGTCTGGGGCCTGAAAGAAGGCTATAGCCTGATGGTTGGCGGCGAAGAGTCTGCAGTGACCACGCTGCATCCGATCCTGGCCACGCTGGCGCCTGCGGCGGACAAGGGCTGGGGGCGGGTGGGCCCGAGCGGTGCCGGCCACTTCACCAAGATGGTCCACAACGGCATCGAGTACGGAATGATGCAGGCCTACGCCGAAGGCTTCGCCCTGATGCAGCACAAGACCGATTTTGCGCTGGATTTGCACCAGGTCTCGGAGATCTGGCGCGACGGGAGCGTGGTGCGTTCGTGGTTGCTGGACCTGACTGCCGATGCGCTGCAACACAATCCGACCATGTCCGGTATCGCGCCGTTCGTAGCCGACTCGGGCGAAGGCCGCTGGACGGTGGCCGAGGCAATCGACCTGGAAGTGTCTGCACCCATCATCACGTTGTCGCTGATGGAGCGGTTGCGTTCGCGCGACAAGGATTCGTTCACCGACAAATTACTGGCGGCAATGCGCAACCAGTTCGGTGGGCATGCAGTGAAAACCACCGCCGCTGCAGCCCCGGCGATCGGCAGCAAGGACGCGTAAGCGCGTCGCTGACACGGCCGCGGTTGCCGAACGGCGTCGCGGTCGTTGCTCGATTGGAATGCGCTCGATCCGCCTGCGCGTTCTACGCGTGGGCGATGCTGCTCACGATGTGTGTCGCTCGACTCTCAGCGGCCACGGTTTTATTTCGGTCTGCGTGCCTGATGTAGCGCGTGTTCGGCAGCTAAAAGCCATGGCGCGGTGCGCCAACGCGATGCAGCGACGCTGCGCATGCATGCATCATGCGCATGGCACGCCTTTAAGTCGGCAGCGCAAGATGACCAAACGTTGTCATGCATCGGCTGCACGCCTTACGTGCGCAAGCAGCCGATGCCTGCGTCATCAAAGCGTGCGCTTACCATCCAGCCATTGCACCTGTCCGGTTGCAGCGCTGTGCTGTGCCAGTTCCAGCAAGCGCATGAGTTGCACCGCGTCTTCGCCATCGACCGGTGCCGGGCCGGTGCCTGCCAACGCATCGCGGAAGGCGGCATAGCACTGCCGATAATCGCCGGGCAGGTTGTCGGGTTGATGGGTGTGTACGCGGCCCTCTTCGTCCACGCGGGTGAGCGTGCCAGGTAATGGGTCCACGCCCCAGCCAACCGTGCCAGGACGACGCCCGGCCCGCAGCTGGTCTTCCTGCGTGTCCAGGCCGTGCTTGAGATAACTGCCGCGCGTGCCGTGCACGGCAAACCTCAGGCGGTTGTCAGCGACCAACGAGCCAGCATGCAGGATCACGCGCAGCCGCGGGTAATGCAGGGTGACGTGAAAATAATCGTCGCTGCGCGCCTGGCTGCGCTGGCGCTGCAAATCCGCAGCGATCGCCTGCGGTGCGCCGAACAGTTGCAATGCCTGGTCGAGCAGGTGCGGGCCGAGGTCGTACCACAGGCCTGCGCCCGCGATATCGCTTTCGCGCCAGCGGTCGCGGACCTGCGGCCGATAACGGTCGAAGTGCGAATGAAACTCCACCACCTCGCCCAGTTGGCCTTCGTCGATCAGGCGGCGCACGGTCAGAAAGTCTGCGTCCCATCGTCGATTCTGGAACACGCTGATGACGCGGCCGGCTGCCGCGGCAGCGTCGACCATGGCACGCGCCTGCGCGGCATCCAGCGCAAAGGGTTTATCGACCAATACGTGCTTGCCCGCAGCCAGTGCCTGCAATGCGAATGGCGCGTGGGTCTGATTGGGTGTGGCAAGCACGACGGCGTCGAGTGCCGGGTCGGCCAGGGCGCTGTCGAGGTCGGCAACGACGCTGATCTCCGGGAAATCGGCTTGCGCCTGTTGCGGCTTGGACGACACCACGCTGTGCAAGCGCAGGCCCGGCGTGCTGGCGATCAGCGGCGCATGGAAGGTGTGGCCGACATAGCCGTAGCCGACGACGGCCAGATTGAACGGTTTAGCCATTGAAAACGGTTCATCGCAACGAACGAGGGAATCTGCATGGTATTGCACTCACCCGTGTGCGCGGGGTTCACAACCTCTGCATGCAACGGTCACGTGTACGCGACGACTGCCGCCGCAAGCTGCAGCCACATTCAACGGGAGTGATTCGAATGAAGAACATGATGCATGCACGCAAGCTGTTGGCGCTGTCGTTGTCGCTCGGTCTGACCCTGGGTGCTTCGCAGGCATTCGCTGCGCCGCAGGACATGGGCGCGCACAAGGACCACGCCGCCGGCATGAATGAATCCAAGAAGCCGGTCACCGATACCTGGATCACCACCAAGGTCAAGGCCGATCTGCTCGCCACCGATAACGTGTCTGGCACCGACGTCAAGGTCGAGACCAAGAACGGTATCGTGATGTTGACCGGTTCGGTTGCAACCCAGGCCGAGCACGACAAGGCCGTGGCTGTTGCCAAGGGCATCGAAGGCGTCAAGAGCGTCAAGTCGACCGGCCTGAAGGTCGTCGCTGCGAAGATGTAATTGCAGCGGTAGCGAATGCTGGGCCAGCTGCGGCGAGGCAGTTGAACCGAGCACGAGGCGCACTCTACGGAGTGCGCTTTTTTTTGTGCGTGGTTAGGGAGGCCACTTATCGGCGTGCTCGCGTGATCAGTGCTGGAACGGTGGCTTGCTGTGCGGTGCTGGCAGGCGCTGATTCGCTTTACTGCCCAGCATCTGCTCGCTACGTTTTGTTGGCTACTTTGTTGGCGTAGCTTGTCGTCGTTAGATGCTCTGTGTGCCGGTGACGGACATCGACGCTTCGGTCACTGTCAACGGCGACGCATTGATTGGTATCCGATCATGCCGTCGACTTGGGATCATTGCAGCGGACCTTGCCGTCTTCTGATGTGGATGGCGATGCCTTCGGTACTGGCGGGGATCCGTACCTATCGACGCGCGATCGCATCAGGTGAGCGTCTATGCGTGGCAGCGCGCAGGATCGAACGTAGGCATGCAGCTGCTCAGTAGTGGTGTGGTGCGCCCCGTTGGGCTCGCCCAGGGCTCATCGGTCACCACGGCGCCGACAAACGGCGGCCTTCTCGCGCCATTTTCACCTTTGCTGCACTTATGATATGCCCATTCAGCTATGTCACGATGGCGGTGTCATGGGCTGAATCATTCATCTCGCTTGGGGTGTGATCGGAGACAATACCGACGCGTCTTTAGGCACGTGCAGCGAACGGATACAGACCTAGCAATGCAGACAACGGTCCAAGCAGACAGATGGGATCGCTGGCGCCTGCCCTTATTGGCGGTTGCCGTGTGCCTCATTGTGGTGGTGCCGTCGTTGCTGCTGCAGCAGATGGCGCGCAACGCCAATCAGGCGGCGGTGTGGGTGTCGCATAGCCAGGAAGTGCAGGAAACCGCGCAGCGGTTGGAAGCGGCAATGCGCGATACCGAATCGGCCGCGCTGATGCGCTCGCACGGCGTGGAGCGCCCGGCGTTGCTGGAACGCATGCGGCGTGGCCGGCGCGAGTCGCTGGCTGCGGTCGAGCGATTGATCGAACTGACCAAAGACAACCCGGCGCAGCAGGTGCGCATGGGGCGTATCCAGAGCACCATCGAGCGTCGGCTGTTGCTGGCCGAGCGGATTGCGGTGACCACCGGGCAGGCACAGATTCGCGCGCTGATCGACGATATGACCTTGAACAACCCGATCCGCGTGTTGATCGATGAGTTGCAGGGTGCCGAGGGCCGGTTGCTGACCCTGCGCAACGCGCGCGCGGACACCGAGCGCCTGCACTACGCGGTGCTGAGCTGGGCCGCGCTTGCCGTGCAGCTGCTCTTGCTGGCGACAGTGATTTGGCTGCTGCAGCGGCAGATCCGCCGCCGTCTCGCCGCCGAGCAGGAATATCTGCGCGCCAGCGGCCGTGCCAGCTCGGTGCTGCAGACTGTGCGCGAGCCGATCGTGTTGCTGGATACCAATCAACGCATCGTGCTGCACAACCCCGCCTTCGCCGAGTTGTACGGCCTGGAGGAGCGCGGCAACGAATTGATGGCGCTGGAAGATGTGGGCGAGGGGGTCTGGCGCGATCCGCTGTTCCATCAGCGCCTGGCAGACGTGTTGCTGCGCGGCCGCGAGCTGTGGGACTTCGAGCATGAGCAGCGCGCCGCCGATGGCGTGTTGCGCACCATGCTGATCAACGCCCGCCGCATGCCGCTGCCGGACACCGTCGACGAAGACGTGGTACTGATGACGGTCAGCGACATCAGCCTGCAAAAGGCCTCGCAACTGCGCATCCAGGAGCTCAACCGGCAGATGGAGGGCAAGGTGGAGCAGGTGTCGGAGGTCAACCGCGAACTGGAAGCCTTCAGCTATTCGGTATCGCACGACCTGCGCGCGCCGTTGCGGCATGTGGCCGGTTTTTCGGACAAGCTGGCGCGCCATCTTGGCGATGCGGCGGACGAAAAATCGCGTCACTACATGGAAGTGATCAGCTCCTCGGCGCGGCGCATGGCGTCGCTGATCGACGACCTGCTGGTGTATTCGCGCCTGGGTCGCAGCGCGTTGCGGCTGCAGGCGGTGGATATGCAATCGCTGGTGGCCGAGACGCGTGCGATCCTGGATTCCAACGTGCAGAGCGAAAATACCGGCCACCGTGTGGACTGGCATGTCGCGCCGTTGCCGGTGCTGGTGGCCGACGAAAACATGATGCGCCAGCTGTGGATGAATCTGCTGGGCAACGCGGTCAAGTACAGCGCCAAGCGCGAGGTGGCCAGGATCGAGGTCAGCTACACGCCGATGGCCGACGGCGGCCATCAGTTCAGCGTGCGCGACAATGGCGCGGGCTTCGACATGGAGTACAGCGGCAAGTTGTTCGGCGTGTTCCAGCGCTTGCACAAGGCGAGCGAATACGCTGGTACCGGCATCGGTCTGGCCAGCGTGCGGCGCGTGTTGACGCGTCACGGTGGCCGCATTTGGGCTGAAGGCGTCGTCGATGAAGGCGCCACGTTTTATTTCGAGCTTCCTCCCGCGCTTGAAGCGCCCAATCAAGAGTTCAGTGTATGACCGCCATCCGTACCATTCTTCTGGCAGAAGACAGCCCGGCCGATGCCGAGATGGCAGTCGACGCTCTGCGCGACGCCCGTCTTGCCAACCCCATCGTGCACGTCGAAGACGGCGTGGAAGCCATGGATTACCTGCTGCGCCGCGGCGCCTATGCCAACCGCGAGGAAGGCCTGCCGGCGGTGCTGCTGCTGGACATCAAGATGCCGCGCCTGGATGGGCTGGAAGTGCTCAAGCAGGTGCGCAACGATGAGGCACTCAAGCGCCTTCCGGTGGTGATCCTGTCGTCCTCGCGCGAAGAGAGCGATCTTGCCCGCAGCTGGGACCTGGGCGTCAATGCCTACGTGGTCAAGCCGGTGGATGTCGATCAATTCTTTACTGCGGTCAAGACGCTCGGCACGTTCTGGGCGGTGATCAATCAGGCACCGGAGCTGGACTGACCCATGCCGCATGAGGGTGGCAAACTGGAGCAGCTGAAGATCCTTCTGGTGGAAGATTCACCGGAAGATGCCGAGCTGTTGTCCGATCAGTTGCTCGATGCCGGCATCGATGCGGCGTTCGAGCGCGTGGACAGCGAGCCATCGCTGCGCAGCGCGCTGGAGGCGTTTCAGCCGGACATCGTGTTGTCGGATCTGAGCATGCCCGGATTTTCCGGCTATCAGGCACTGCGCCTGGTGCGTCAGAACGGTGCCACCCCCTTCATCTTCGTCTCCGGCACCATGGGGGAGGAGACGGCGGTCAAGGCGCTGCAGGACGGTGCCAACGACTACATCATCAAGCACAACCCCACGCGGCTGCCGAGCGCGGTAATGCGCGCCATCCGCGAAGCGCGTGCGGAGCTCGAGCGCCAGCGTGTGGAAAGCGAGCTGATGCGTGCGCAGCGACTGGAAAGCCTGGCGATGCTGGCGGCCGGCCTGAGCCACGATCTGCGCAACATCCTGCAGCCGCTGCTGATCGTGCCCGACCTGCTGGCCGGGCGGACCGACGACCCGCAGCTGCGTCAGCTGGCCAATGTGGTGGCCGAATGCGGCCGGCGCGGGCATGACATGGCCGAGTCGATGCTGTCGTTTGTGCGTGGCTCCAACAAGCCGCGCGAGCAGGTGTCCATTGCCAAACTGTTCCAGGCGGTGCAGATGCTGCTGCGGAGCAGCCTGCCCGATGGCGTGCGGCTGCAGATGGACATGATCGCCTCGGATCTGACCATCGAAGCCAACTACACCGAATTGCAGCAGTGCTTGCTCAACCTGGGCTTGAACGCGATCCAGGCGATGCCTGGCGGCGGCACCCTGGTGCTGTCGGCCGATCGCTTTGATGCCACGCGCGTGCGTATGAGCGTGGCCGACACCGGCGTGGGCATGACCGATGAAACGCGCGCTCGCCTGTTCAGTCCTTTTTTCACGACCAAGGCCGATGGCACCGGGTTGGGATTGATTTCGTGCAAGCGCATCGTGGAAAGCTACGGTGGCAACATCCAGGTCGACAGCCGGCTGGGCGAAGGCACGCGCTTCGACATGATCGTGCCGATGCGCGCGGCCTCGGTGACCATTGCCGATACAGAACCGCCGCTGGCGCTGGGCCAGGGGCAGCGCATTCTGCTGGTGGATGGCGAAGCCACGCGGCTGTCGTTGCTGGGTAATGCGCTGTCCAGCCAGGGCTATCAGCCGCAGCTGGCTACCGATGGCGCCGCTGCGCTGCAACTGGTGCAGCAGCACGCGATGCCGGATCTGGTGATCATCGACAGCGACATCATCTTGCTATCGGCGGTGAGCGTGCTGCTGAGCATGCAGGAGCTGGGCTACCAGGGTCCGGCGATCGTGCTGGAAGACGTCGGCGCGCCGCTGCAGCGTGTGCATTTTCCGCCCGACATCCCGGTGCACGTGTTGCGCAAACCGCTGGAAATGCGCCGTGTATTTCGCGCGGTAGCGCACGCGCTGGAAATGGCCTGAGCCCACGCACGCACGCGCGCTGTGCGTGCGCCGATGGGCCCGCATCGCGCAGCAACAGTTGACGCTGACGCCGGCCGCATGCGCGAATACCGCATGACCACCGTGCTCCTCAGCCTCGGCAGCAATGTCCAGCCGACTCACTACCTGCGCTTGGCCGTCGCTGCCTTGCGCGCGCGCTTCGGCCAGCTCGACGTCTCCCCGGCGTATCGCACGCCGGCGGTGGGCTTCGATGGGCCGGACTTCGTCAACAACGCCGTTGCCTTGCAGACCGATCTGGACCTGCACGCGCTCGACCAGTGGCTGCATGCGCTGGAAGACGCGCATGGTCGCGATCGCAGCGGGCCGCGTTTCAGCGACCGTACGCTGGACGTGGACGTGGTTTTTTTCGGCGATTGCATTGTCAAAGGCCCCGGGCATCTACGCATCCCGCGTCCCGAGCTCAAGCATGCCTTTGTGCTCAAGCCGCTGGCCGATATCGCGCCGGACTTTGTCGACCCGCTGAGCGGACGCACGCTCGCCGCGCTGTGGCAGGCGCATCCGCAGTACGGCAGCGCATTTGCGACAGTGCAGCTGGATGCGTCTGCGCTGAGTGCCGCGCAGTAGCGCAGGTGTGCAGTGCGGCGGGTTGTGCTGCAATGTGGTGGTGAAGGGATGTCAATTCGGCGCGGATCGGCCTATGCGCTTTCGCACGCCGATCGCTGACGATGCACCTCACGTAGCGCGTGCGTTCGTGCGACGTCCGCTCTAGAGCGGACGAAAAAACGTGGTGAGCAGTCGTCAGGCAGCTGTGGGCATCGCACTCAGAGCCGCAATGTACGAGTGGCACTACCGCACCGAGCATCGGCCGCGCGCGCCTGGTGGTGAGCGCAGTCGTGTTGCTAGACGCTCTCAGCTGAGCTGACGGCCGCCATCCACATGCAAGGTCTGGCCAGTGATGAAGCTGGCATCGTCCAGCAACCAACGCACCGCCTCGGCGATTTCTTCCGGCGTGCCGATGCGCGCCAGCGGCGTGCGGGCGAGCAGCGCCTGCTTGGCGTCGGATGATTTGCCTTCTTCCGGCCACAGAATGGCGCCGGGCGCGACGGCGTTGACGCGGACCTGCGGTGCCAGCTCCAGCGCCAGCGAGCGGGTCAGCATCTCCAGCGCGCTCTTGGAGGCACCGTATAGCGGGTGGTTGCGCATCGGCTGCTGTGCATGCAGGTCGGTAAGGTTGACGATGGCGCCGCGGTGCTGGCGCAGCTGCGCAGCAGCGGCCTGGGCAATGAAGAACGGCGCGCGTGCATTGACCGCGAATAGCTCGTCCCACTGCGCCGGCGTGGCTTCGCCCACTGCGGTGGGATAAAACGCCGAGGCGTTGTTGACCACGCCATCCAGGCGGCCGAACGCGTCGATGCACGCGGCCACCAGTTGCGCCGGTGCGTGCGGCAGGCGCAGATCCGCGTGCAAGGCCTGCGCGCTGCCTGCGCGCTGCGCGCACAGCTCGGCCACGCGTGCGCGTAGCGCGTCGGCGGACTGATGCGCATGCAGGGCAACGCGGTAGCCGGCGGCGTGCAGCGTGGTGGCGATCTGCGCGCCGATGCGGCGGCCTGCGCCGGTGATCAACACCACCTTGGAACTGTCTGTCATGACGTACTCGCTCGGCGTTGCAAAGGGCTCGGCTATCCTGTGCATTGTCCCCGCAACCGGTGCCCGCATGCACGCCGACCTCCCCACCCCCGATTCGGACGCGCTGGCGCACAGCGACCGACTGGCTGCGCATGTGCGCGCCGAAATTCAGGCCGCCGGCGGTGCGATCCCGTTTTCGCATTTCATGGAGCTGGCGTTGTATGCGCCGGGCCTTGGCTATTACAGCGCCGGGTCGAGCAAGTTTGGCGAGGCCGGCGACTTCGTCACCGCGCCCGAGCTCGGCCCGTTGTTTGCGGCCACCGTGTCCGGTGCGCTGGCACCGGTGCTGCAGCAGCTGGGGCCGCAGGCGCGCATGCTGGAAGTGGGTGGCGGCAGCGGCGCATTTGCCGAAGTCATGCTCAAGCGGCTGCTGGAGCTGGATGCATTGCCCGAGCGGTACGCGATTCTCGAACCCAGTGCGGACTTGCGCGAGCGTCAGCGCGAGCGCCTGGGACGCAGCCTGATCCCGCCGGTGTTCGATCTGGTCGAATGGCTGGATGGCCCGTTCCCGGACGATTGGGACGGCGTGCTGTTCGCCAACGAGGTGATCGATGCGCTGCCCACGCCGCGCTTTGCGATCCGTGAGGGCGAGGTCTACGAAGAAACCGTGGTGCTCGATGCGCAGCAGCAATTTGCGCGTGGCGAGCAGCCGGCCGATGCGTTGTTGAGCGCGGCGGTGCGGCATCTGGAGCGCTATCTCGATCAGCCCTTCGCCGATGGCTATCGCTCCGAGTTATTGCCGCAGCTGCCGTACTGGATCCAGGCGGTGGCCGGCGGCCTGAAGCGCGGTGCGATGGTGTTCGTCGACTACGGTTATCCGCGCGGCGAGTTCTATCGCGCGCAGCGCGAGGACGGCACCTTGCGTGCGTTCTATCGCCATCGCATGCATGAGGACCTGTATCGCTGGCCCGGCCTGCAGGATCTGACCGCGTCGGTGGATTTCACCGCGCTGGCGGAGGCCGGTACCGGTGCCGGTTTTGAGCTGGCGGGTTACTGCACGCAGGCCAGTTTCCTGCTGGGCAATGGCCTGGACGCGTTGCTGACGCAGGCCGATACGCGCACCGATGAAGTGGGGCGCATGCGTCTGCGTGAGCAGATCAAGCGGCTGACCTTGCCCAGCGAGATGGGCGAGCGTTTCCAGGTGATGGGCTTCGCGCGCGATGTGGATATTGCGCCCGCATTTCTGGCCGGCGATCTCACATGGCGGCTGTAACGCAGACGCTGCGCCCGTTTCATCGGCCGCGATTGTGGGTGGCGTTGTGGATCGCTGCGATCGTGGTGGTGATTGCGGTCTGTCTTGGGCCGCCGCCGGAGATTCCGGAGCTGCCGGATAACAGCGACAAGGCCGAGCATTTTTTGACCTTCGCATTGTTGTGCTGGGGCGCGGTGCAGTTGTTTGCCACCCGTCGCGCGCAGGTCGTTGCAGCCATCGGATTGGTGGCCTTGGGAATCGGCATCGAGATCGCGCAGGGCGCACTGACGACCAATCGAAGCGCCGACCCATACGATGCGCTGGCCGACACGCTGGGTATCGTTGCCGGCCTGTGCCTGGCATGGACGCCGCTGCGCTTTGTGATGTTGCGGATCGATCAGCGGCTGTTTGCGCGGCGTTGAGTTGCGTGCGCGTGTTGGGCATGCGAATGCAAACGCAGTCACGCGTGCAGCGTTGTTGCCAACGGAACGGCGTTGCTTCCGACCGCGTATTGATGCGCTGGCATGGCCGCAAGCACTGAATCGCTGCAGGAGCCGACTGCAGTGCCTGACATCGCAGATCCGTGGCATGGCTGCTGCGTTGTGCAGCAGCCATGCCGTCATCGCCCAATGAGGTACTGGTCCCGGCTTGCGGATGCCGGAGTTACAGCTTCATGTTCAAGCCGAGATAGAGCTGGCGCCCTGCCGCTGGCGAAAACATCGGCTGCGCTTGAGTCCAGAAGAAACTGTCGTACCACACGTAGGCATACTCGCGACCGGTGGCATTGCGGACCTGCAGATCCACGCTCCAGGCAGGATTGATGGTGTATCTGGCGGTGAGATCCAGGGTGGCAAAGCCACCGTATTTGCCGGCTACATTGCGTTCTTCCAGATAATAATCGCCTTGCGCACGGCCCTGCATCCCCAAGCGCAGCGCATCGGTTGGCCGGTACTCGACGCCGATGTTGCTGATGTAACGCGGCGTTGCCGCCACCTCGCGGCCGACCAGCGACACGCTGGCATCGCGGTCGTCGCGTTCGATCTTCGCTTCCTGATACGCGTGCGATGCCCATAGCGTCCACTTGTCGCCCAGCTGCGCGTTGATCTGCGCGTCCACGCCACGTCGGCGTGTCTTGCCCAGGGTGACCGTGGTGCCGGTGGCGGGCATGTTGGAAACTTCGTTGGCCGCGTCCTGCTGCCACACCGCGATGCGCGCCTGGCTTCCGTGGAACGGGCTGAATTTCATGCCCAGCTCCATTCCGGTATTGGTGGACGGGCGCACGTCCGGTTGCCCGGCGGTGAGGTAGGCCGGTGCGGTGGACCCGGTCAGTACTTGGAAAGTACGGCCCCAGTTGGCATAGACGTTGGTGGTCGGGGTGAAGGCGTAGACCAGGCTCAGTTTGGGCTGCTCGATGGTGCCGTAGCGCTGCAGCGGTGCACGCACCCCGCCCGGCAGTTGGGTGTCGCCATCAAAGCGATCCACGCGGTAGGCCGGCACGATCTTCAGCGCTTCGATGGGCTGATAGATTGCCTGCACGTACGCGCCCCAGTTGTCGAAGGTATGGCGGTCGTCGTTCTGGATGCGCGCCGGCGTGGCATTGAAGTTGGTGGGCTCGGCATAGCGGAAGCGTTCGCGTCGGTAGGCGTTGTCCTGATGCTCATAGTTGACGCCGCCTTCCAGGGTGAGTGTGTCGCTGCTGCGCCAGGTCAGCGTGTTGAGCATGCCGATCTGCGTCTCGTCCCAGCTGCGGCGCTGGCGTGGTGCGTTGCCGGTGGGCAGGTCGCTGAAAGTCACCTGGCGGTCGTCCAGATAACGGTTGTAGTAAAGCTTGGTGCCCAGAAACAGGTTCTCGGCCAGCTTCAAATCCATGTGGATGCCGACCTGACGCATGTCGCGGTCGTCGCCATCGTTGCGGTTGCGCAGGTCCGAGCTGCGACGGTCGGCCCGCATTTCCGCTGCGGTCATGAAGCCGGGTTCGTCGGCTTCGTTGTGATAGACGCGGGCGGTCAGGCCGATGCGCATGCCGTCATCGAGAGTGCCGTAGAACCATTTGCCGCCCAACGAATACTTGCTGGAGGTATCGTGGTCGCGGTAGCCATCGGAGGCCTGCACGCCGATGAAATAGTTCTGCGCGAACCCGTCGCGCTCGCGGCCCACGGCCAGCTGCGCATCGCGGGTATTGAAGCTGCCGTAGGTCAGACGCGCATCGGTGTAATTGCCGCCCTGACGCGTGCCGAAATTGATGTTGCCACCGATATTGTGCAAGCCGTAGCGCGGATCGTTGGTGCCGCGCACCACCTCGATGTAGCTGATTTCCAGCGGGAACAGCATGTCGATGAAGCGCTGGTTGCCGCTGTTGACGTTGCTGGGGATGCCATCGATCAGCGTCTTGATGGCATTGAGGTAGCCCTCGCCATTGAACGCGCGAAAGCTGACCTTGCCCGATTCGGCGCCTTGCCGGGTTTCGGTGAGCTGGATGCCCGGCATCTGCCCGAGCAGCTCCCAGCTGTAGGACACGTTCTTGTCTTCGATCTGGTCGGCGCCCAGCACGTCCACCGAGGTCAGCACCTGATGTGCGGTGAGTTGGCCTTCGCCATGCTGGTGAACATCGACCTTGCCGAGCGTCAGTGCCGAATCCGACGACTGCGCACGCGACTCGGCGACAAACAGGACGGCAGCCACTGCCGCCACGAGAATATGGATCTTCATGGATCGAACGACACCGATGCGGGAGGAGCTGATCACCCCATGTGTCAGCTGATGCAATATTATAACATATGTGACGCGCGTCTCTAGCGGCGTGCTGGAGCGGATGGCATGACGGGACGCGGTGCGCGCCGCAATGGGCGCGCCGGGCGCTGTGTTGTGCGACGAAGCTGGGTGTTGGGCGCGTTGCGCGATCAGTCCGGCAGGCACGCCGCGCGCTCGCGCAGCCACTTGGTCGCCACCCACTTTTCGCCGGCCAGGACTGGGGCGCCGGCATGCAGGCTGCGTGTCATCGGGTGCGGGCGGTCGTAGCTGAAGAACACCGCGTTGCCCTTGATCGCGGCGATGTCCAGCTGCACATCGGGAAAGCGCGTGGCCCCGCCGCGGTCGGGCGTGTTGAGGTACATCACCAACGAGGCGACGCGTTGCCCGCCGGCTTGCAGCAACACCGGCGTGCCGGCTGCGTCGGGGTCGAAGTAATCGTAGTGCGGCTGATATTCGGCGCCGGTGGTGTAGCGCAAGACCTGCAAGCCTTCGCCGTGATCCACCGGCCAGTCGAGCAAACGGGCGATACGCGCTTCGATACGTTGGCAGAGTGCATCCTGCCCGAGTTGCAAACACATGCTGTCGCTGGTGCGTGCGGCATGCACCACATGTGCGCCGTTGGCGTTGTCTACGGTGCGCGAGCGCGCAAGGCGCGGCTGCGCAAGGGCGATCACTGCATCGCATTCGGCATCGGATAAAAAGCCACCCAGCACCATCACGCGCGGCAACTGCATGCGCATCAACACGCGCACCTGGCGATCGCCCAGATCCAATAGCGACGCATCGCTGTCCTGCAGCAGCGCCGGCACGCGCACCGGCATCGGCAATCCATGTGTCTGCGCGTGCTGCTGGATGTGCGCACGCACCAGCGCTTCGACTGCATCGATGGCGTCCTGCATGTTCCAGCCACGATCCAGCAGCGGTTGCAGCGCGTGCTCGGGCGGTTGGCCGGCCAAGGCCTGCGCCACGATCCAGTCGGCCAGGGCGCTGGGGATATCGGTGAATGTCATCCCGCTACAGTGCATGCCAACGTGTGGCAACTATGTGTCAAATGTGTCGTGGTAAGACAAATGCAACAGACGGCCCCTATAAAGGTGACGGGGATCTTGAACGTGCTCGCCACTGCAGTGAGCGGAACGCAACCAATTCTTGACGACTCCTCTTCATACCGGACCCTTTGACCTGGAGATCAGCCGCATGTCCGTTCGCAACAGCAGCAAGACACTTCTCATGACCTTTAGCACCGCACTGGCGTTGTCTGCCTGCGGTGGCGGTGCCGACCGTGTCGCTTCGCCTGGCGAGGGCGCGTTTCCGCCCGCACCGGCACCGACCCCGGCGCCCACGCCTGCACCAACCCCGGCTCCGACACCGACCGGCCCGGCTGCGGATTGCCCCACCGGTTTTTCCAACGTCGGCACCATTGCCAGTAACACGCTGCGCGCCTGCCAGTTGCCGGAGACCATTACCGGCAATCTGGTGGTGCCCGCGCGCGCCGGCACCGCGTATTCGATCAGCGGCCGCGTCAACGTCGGCACCGATCGCGGCGGCAACGCCATCGCGCCGGCGGCCGGCAGCACGCAGGGCGTGTTGACCATCGAGCCGGGCGTCACCTTGTATGGCTCGGCGGGTAGCGACTACATCGTGGTCAATCGTGGTTCGCAGATTTTTGCCGAAGGCAGCGCGACTGCGCCGATCGTCTTCACTGCACGTCAGGCGCTGGATGGCACGGTCAGCGCCAACACCATCGGCCTGTGGGGCGGCATCGTGGTGCTGGGCCGTGCAGCGATCAACAACTGCCCAGGCGCCACCGTGTCGGGTACACCCGAATGTCAGGCGCAGGTCGAAGGCACTAACGCGTTCTACGGCGGCAATAGCGCCACCGATAACAGCGGGTCGATGCGCTACCTGCGCGTGATGTATTCGGGTTTCGAAATCTCGCCCAACAACGAGCTGCAGGGCATCACCCTGGCCGGCGTGGGCAGCGGCACGCGTCTGGACTACGTGCAGATCCACAACAGCTCCGACGACGGGATCGAATGGTTTGGCGGTACGGTCAACGGTAGCCACGTGGTCATCACCGGTGCCGACGACGATTCGCTGGATACCGATGCCGGTTGGAGCGGCGCATTGCAGTTCGGCATCGTGGTCCAGCGTGCTGGCGGCGGCGACCGCATGAACGAGTGGAGCAGCCTGCGTCGTCAGCCGTATTCGCGCCCGAAGGTGGCCAACTTCACTTACGTGGGCAATGCCCGCACGGGTGCGGCGATCATGCTCAACCAGGGCACGCAGGCCGCGTTCTACAACTCGGTGTTCACCCGTCCGGCCGGTGGCACCGGCGATGGTCTGGTGTGCTTCAACCTGGCCGATACCGATACCTTGGGGACGTTCAACTCGGTGTTCTTTGCCTGCCCGACCGCGTTCGGCAGCGACCCGCGTGCGGCCAGCCAGTTCGCTGCCGGCACCAACAATGTGGCCAACGGCGTGTCCACGCTGCAGAACACCTTCATCAATGGCGCCAACGAAACTGCAGTGCCGGCGTTCCAGGGCTTGAACGGCGTGAGCAGCTTCTTCCAGCAGGTGAACTACATCGGTGGCGTGCGTGATGCCAACGACACCTGGTGGCAGGGCTGGACCTGCGGGCTGACCGCCGATCGCCCCTGCTGAGGCACTGCATCGCACGGCGGCCATCGCGTCGCCGTGTAATGCGTCCAGCTTCATCTTTCTGTTGTCAGGGCTCCCACGATGCGAACCTTCGCTGTTGCCCGTCTTTCGCGGACGGGCCTGTCTCTTTCCATTTCCACCTTGCTGCTGTCCGGCGCCGCCATGGCGCAGTCGACCAGCAGCGATGCCGCTGGCGGTAGCAGCAGTTCCAGCGCTGCTGCCATTGCGCCCAAGCAACTCGATCAGGTCGTGGTGCGCGGCGAATACATTCCCGAACCGATGCTGCAAACCTCCGAAGTGGCCTCGTTCATCACCCGCGAGGACATGGAGCGCACCGGCGACAGCAGCGCTGCGGTAGCGCTGACGCGTGTCACCGGGCTGAGCCTGTCGCGCGGCAAATACGTGTACGTACGCGGCCTGGGCGAGCGCTATTCGTCGGCCTTGTTCAACGGCTCGCCACTGCCCAGCCCGGAGCCGATGCAGCGCGTGGTGCCGCTGGATCTGTTTCCCAGCGATGTGCTGCAAAGCGTGACCGTGCAAAAGACGTATTCGGCCGACTATCCGGGCGAATTCGGCGGCGGCGTGATCGATCTGCAATCGATGACGGTGCCGGACAAACCGTTTCTGTCGCTCACCGTGGGCGGCGGCGCCAATAGCGTCAGTACCGGCGAGAAGGGCCTGACGTACTACGGTTCGGGCGATGACGAGTGGGGCTATGACGATGGCACGCGCAAGCAACCTGCCGCGTTGCGCGATGCGATCCGCACCGGGCGGCGCGTGGACCTGGGCAGTTTTTCGCGCGAGGACATCCGCCGCATCGGCCGCAGCATGAACAACGCCAACCTGTATGTACTGCAGGAGAAGGACAGCATTGACCCGGACGTCAATGTCGGCGGCAGCGCCGGCTACAGCATGGACATCGGCGAGGCCAAGCTGGGCATTCTGGCCGTGGCCAGCTACGACAACGAATGGCGCACGCGTACCGGCAAGCAGCAGGACGGCATCTTTGTCGGCGACAGCGTGGAGTTCAATTCCAACTACGACTTTGCGACCACACGCAACAACGTGCGCACCAACGGCATGCTCGGCCTGGGCTGGGAATATGGCCGCCACAAGATCGGCTGGACCACCTTGTATGTGCACGACACCCTGAAGGTGGCGCGCAGCCGCGCCGGCCGCGATGAACTGGCCGGGTTCGATGTGCGCGACGACAACACCGAGTGGTATGCACGCCAGTTGATCAACAACCAGCTGCTTGGCTCGCATGCGTTTGGCGAATACGACGATCTCAAGATCGAGTGGCGTGCCGCGGTGGCCAACGCCAGCCGCGATGTGCCGTACGAAACCGGCATACGTTACGAGTTGCTCGATGGCTACTGGGCGCACGACGCCTCGCGCGTGCAGAACTACACACGCTTCAGCAAGGTCGATGACAAAGTCGCCAGTGGCGGGGTGGATGTGACCTGGCGGCTGCCGATCGAACACGACCTCACCGTCAAGGGCGGCTTGGCCTATCTGGATAACGACCGCACTGCATGGAGCCGCGAGTTCCGCTTTCTGGCGCTGGACGGCCCGTTGCCGTTCTTGAACCAGTATCAGCGCGTGGATTATCTGATCTCCGACTACAACCTCAGTAACGATCTGCTGCGGCTACGCGAAACCACCGGCAGTTTCGGTGCGGCCGCGTACGACGCGACGTTGAAGGTCAAGGCGGCGTATCTGCAGGCCGAAGGCGAAATCGTGCCGACCCTGCGTGCCACCGTTGGCGTGCGTTACGAGGACGCCACCCAGGCGGTGCATCCGTACGACATCTTCAGCGGCGCACGCCAGGACAGCGTGGCACCGTTGCAGAACAGCTATGCGTTGCCATCGGCCACGGTGACCTGGAACTTTGCCGACAACCAGCAGCTGCGCTTCGGTGCGTCCAAGACGATTGCGCGGCCGCAATTCCGCGAAATGGCACCGCAGCAGTATCTGGACCCGGATATCGACCGCCAGTTCTTCGGCAACCCGTTCCTGATCGACAGCGAACTGGTCAATCTGGATGCGCGCTACGAATGGTTCTTCGAGCCGGGCCAGTACGTCACCGTCGGTGCGTTCTACAAGGACATCGACAAGCCGATCGAAGCCATCGTCAACGATGCACCCGGCGGCGGCATCGTGCAGAGTTTCATCAATGCGCCCAAGGCCACGCTGTACGGCATCGAGCTGGAAGCCAAGAAGTATCTGGACGTGCCGGTCGCAGCCGATTGGTGGGGCGACAAGCGCCTGTTCGTGTCCGGCAACTACACGCGCACCAAGTCCGAGGTGAGCGCCAGTGCCGGCGACACCGTGCAGCCGTTCGGCTTCAGTGCACCGGTGCAGGCCAACCTGTTCATTCGCGACGGGTCCGCACTGCAGGGGCAATCGGACGATATCGCCAACCTGCAGATCGGTGTGGAAAGCGAGAGCACGCATAGCCAGGCGACCTTGATCGCCAACTACGTGGGCGAGCGTATTTCTGCGCGCGGTCGTCCGGGTCAGCCGGACTACATCGACAAGCCGGGTACATCGCTGGATCTGGTGATCAAGAAAGGCCTGGTGTGGTCGGGCGATACGCTGTCGGTGAACTTTGCTGCACGCAATCTGCTCAAGACCAAATACCAGGAGTTCCAGCGCGTGGGCAGCAACCGGGTGGATCTGTACACCTACCAGCCCGGCATCAGCTATGACATCAGTGTGACAGCGCGTTTCTGATCTCTCAGACGCCTGCAGAAACGCAAACGCCCGCTGTGCTTCGCATGGCGGGCGTTTGCGTTTTGCCGCATGTCGGAGTGTGTCGGCTTGTGTCATCGATTTCTTCGAACTGACACATTGCTGCCGCATTCTGTCATCCGATCGCAATCCTGAGACGGATGTCCGCTTTGCACCCCGCCTTGCCCCCGTTGACCACCGTCATGTCGTCGCATGCCGCACGCACGGCACTGGTCTGTGCGCTGGTCGCGTTGCTGGCACTGCAAGGGCTGCGATTGCTGTGGTTGGTGATGACGCCGGTCGGTCCGGTGGGTCATGCACCGCCGAGCGCTGCCACGACATCCGACCTGTCTGCATTACGCCGCGACGTGTTCTATCGCAGCGTTGGCGACAGCAATAGCAATAGCAATAGCGACGGTGTGGAGCTGCACGGTGTGCGCGCGGGTGCTGCGCAGGCAGCGGCCTACCTGAGTCTTGGCGATGGCCGGCAAGGCGCCTACCGCATTGGCGATACGGTGATGCCCGGCGTGGTGTTGCAAGCGGTCGCTGCTGACCATGTGCTGTTGCGCACCGGCAGCGGCGTGCGCCGCCTGGCACTGCGCGATGCGGCAGCGCCGGCGCTTGCGACAACGCCATCGTCAGCGAACACAGCGGCAGCAGGTATCGCATCCGGCGTGATGTCCAACGTAGGCAATGCGACGGCAGCAGCAGGCGCAACCGCGGTCGACCCGCAACAGCTGTTGAGCAGCGCCGGGCTGCGCGCAAGCGCGGATGGCAGCGGCTTCACCATCATGCCGCGTGGCGATGGTGCGCTGTTGCGCCAGGCCGGGTTGGAAGCAGGCGATGTGCTGACCCAGATCAACGGCCGCACGCTCGATGCAGAACACCTGCGCGAGTTGCAGGACGAACTACGCGATGGCCAGGCGGCCACGCTGACCTATCGCCGCGACGGCCAGACCCACACCATGACCTTGAAGCGCCCGCAATGACCGCTGTTCGCCCCTTATGGCTGTTGTCGGCCACGTTGCTGTGCATGTGTGCCGTCGCACCGGTGGTGTCGTTGCAGGCCGCCGATGCGCCTGCCGTGCGCCTGCAGGACGTGGACCTGCGTGCCTTCATCCAGGATGTCTCGCGCGCTACCGGCATCACCTTCATCGTGGACACCCGCGTGCAGGGCACGGTGAACGTGGCGCGCGCGCAGGTGATGAGCGAAGCCGATCTGCTCGGCATGCTGCTGGCGGTATTGCGTGCCAATGGTTTGATTGCGGTGTCCAGTGGTCCGTCGACGTATCGCATCATTCCCGACGACACCGCTGCACAACAGCCGGGCAGTGCCGCCAGCGGCAATCTGGGGTTTGCCACGCAGGTCTTCACGCTGCAGCGCGTGGATGCGCGCAGCGCCGCAGAAATCCTCAAGCCGCTGATCGGGCGTGGCGGCGTGATCATGGCGCTGCCGCAGGGCAATAGCTTGTTGATTGCCGATTACGCGGACAATCTGCGGCGCATTCGCGGGCTGGTGGCGCAGATCGATACCGACCGTGCGGCCATCGACACGGTGACCTTGCGCAATAGTTCTGCGCAGGAGCTGGCACGCACATTGACCTCGCTGTTCGGCCAGGCAGGCGAACGCAGCGCGGTGTTGTCGGTGTTGCCGGTGGACAGCAGCAACTCGTTGATCGTGCGTGGTGACCCGGCGCTGGTGCAGCGCGTGGTGCGCACCGCGATGGATCTGGATGGGCGCGCTGAGCGTCGCGGCGATGTCAGCGTGGTGCGGTTGCAACACGCCAGCGCCGAGCAATTGCTGCCGGTGCTGCAACAGTTGGTCGGGCAGACGCCGGGCAATGAGGCGCAAGCCGGGCAGGACGCGCGCTCCACTGCCGTGGATGTGGCAGCCGCCGGCACCGCACAGACCCAGGTGATTGCGCCTGCCGCCGGCAAGCGCCCGGTAATCGTGCGCTACCCCGGCTCCAATGCCTTGATCATCAATGCCGATCCGGAAACCCAGCGCGCCTTGATGGATGTCATCCGCCAGCTGGACGTGCATCGCGAGCAGGTGCTGGTGGAGGCGATCGTGGTGGAGATTTCCGACACCGCGGCCAAGCGCTTGGGCGTGCAGCTGCTGCTGGCCGGTCGCAATGGCACCGTGCCGTTGATCGCCACACAGTACAGCGGTGCACAGCCGGGCATCGTGCCGCTTGCCGCCGCAGCGGCCGGTACGCGCAGCGGCAATGACGATGACGATTCGGTGCTGGAGCAGGCGCGCAATGTGGCCGCGCAATCGCTGCTGGGGTTGAGTGGCGGCTTGATCGGCCTGGCCGGGCAAAGCAACGATGCGGTGTTCGGCATGATCATCGATGCGGTCAAGAGCGATACCGGCTCCAATCTGTTGTCCACGCCGTCGATCATGACGTTGGACAACGAACAGGCACGCATTTTGGTGGGCCAGGAAGTGCCGATCACCACCGGCGAAGTGCTGGGCGCGGCCAACGACAACCCGTTCCGCACCATCCAGCGCCAGGACGTGGGCGTGGAGCTGGAAGTGCGCCCGCAGATCAATACCGCCGGCGGCATTACGCTGGCGATCAAGCAGGAAGTCTCGGCGATTGCCGGGCCGGTGAGCGCGCAGTCGTCGGAACTGGTCTTCAACAAACGCCAGATCGAAACACGGGTGGTGGTGGAAAACGGCGCCATCGTCGCGCTCGGTGGACTGCTGGATCAAAACGACCGCCAGACCGTGGAAAAGGTGCCGCTGCTGGGCGACGTGCCGGGCCTGGGCGCACTGTTCCGGCACAAGTCGCGCAACCGCGACAAGACCAACCTGATGGTCTTCATCCGCCCTACCATCATCCGCGATGCCGCCGATGCGCAGCGCATGACCGCACCACGCTACAGCTATCTACGCGACCGCCAACTGGCCGACGGCGACCCGGAAGCGGCGCTCGATGCCCTGGTACGCGACTATCTACGCGCGCAGCCGCCGCAGTTGCCGGCCGGGCCATCGCCGGTGGCGCCGGCACCTGCAGCCACGCCTGCACCCAGTGCACGCCCCGTGCAGCGCTGATGCCATGAGCACTGCGCACGCCAGCATTTCCTATGCGTTCGCCAAGCGCCATGGCGTGGTGCTGCTCGGTGCCGACGACATTGCACAGATCGGGCTGCGTGATGGTGCCGACGTGCACGCCTTGATCGAGTTGCGTCGTGCGCTGGGCATGCCGTTGCAGGTGCGCACGCTGGCACCGGCGGTGTTCGACCGGCATGTGTCGGAGATCTATGCCGATGCTGGCATGGAGCAGGGCGTGCAGGTCGAAGCGCTGGATCTGCATGGCAGCCTGGATGCATTGATCGACGATATTCCCACCGCCGATTTGCTCGACAGCCAGGACGATGCGCCGATCATCCGCCTGATCAACGGCATCATTGCCGAAGCCGCACGCCTGGGCGCGTCCGACGTGCATCTGGAATCCTACGAATCGCGACTGCGCGTGCGCCTGCGCGTGGATGGAGTGATGCGCGAAGCGGCTACGTTGCCCGGACGCATCGCACCGCTGCTGGTGTCGCGCGTCAAGGTGATGGCCCGCCTGGATATCGCCGAAAAACGTGTTCCGCAGGACGGCCGGGTGTCGCTGGTGATGGGCGCAAAGGCGTTGGACGTGCGCGTGTCCACCTTGCCCACGCGCAATAGCGAGCGCGTGGTGCTGCGCATCCTGGACAAGGAGCAGGGCAGCTTGTCGTTGACCCAGTTGGGCATGCCCGCGGCAGTGATGCATACCGTGCAGCGTGCATTGCAGGTGCCCAACGGCATCGTGCTGGTGACCGGCCCCACCGGCTCGGGTAAGACCACCACCTTGTACGCCGCGTTGAGCCTGCTCAACGATGGCTCACGCAATATCCTCACCGTCGAAGACCCGGTGGAATACGCCATCGACGGGGTCGGCCAGACCCAGGTCAACGCGCGTGTGGGTATGACCTTCGCCGCCGGCTTGCGCGCCATCCTGCGGCAGGACCCGGACGTGGTGATGATCGGCGAGATCCGCGATGCCGAAACCGCGCAGATCGCGGTGCAGGCCAGCCTCACCGGCCACCTGGTGCTGTCCACCGTGCACACCAACGATGCGGTGGGCGCGGTCACGCGTCTGCGCGACATGGGGATCGAACCGTTTCTGCTGGCATCGAGCCTGCGCCTGATTCTGGCGCAGCGGCTGGTGCGGCGGCTGTGTCCGCAATGCTGCACGCCGCGGCCACTGGATGCAGCCGCGCGGCAGCTGCTTGCGGTCGACGACGATGGCAGTGCAACCGTCTATGCAGCGGTGGGCTGCGCGGTGTGCCATCACAGCGGCTATGCAGGGCGCGTGGGCATTTACGAAGCCATTGCGGTGGACGATGCGCTGCGCCGCCTGATCGGCGACAACGCCGACGAAGATGCGCTGGCGGCAGTCGCGTTCGCACGCGCGCCGCGGTTGGGCGATGCCGCACGCGCAGCGGTGCTGCAGGGGCTCACCACGCTGGAAGAAGCCTTGCGCGTCACCCGCCAGCAGGACGATGCGCATGCCGCGGTTTGATTACACCGTGCTCGATCTGCAGGGGCGCAGCCGCCAGGGCGTGATCAGCGCCGACAGCGTGCACAGTGCGCGCGCCCAGCTGGAGCAGCGCCAATGGGTGCCGGTGCGCATCGCTGCCGCAGCAGCTGCATCGACCGCCGTGCATGCGGCACGCTTCAGCGGCAAGGATCTGGTGTTGTTCACGCGCCAGCTGTCGACGCTGGTGGAAACCGCGCCGTTGGAAGAAGCCTTGCGCACCATCGGCACGCAATCCGAACGTCGTGGCGTACGCCGCGTCACCAGCCAGACGCATGGCTTGGTGGTCGAAGGCTTTCGCCTATCCGATGCGATGGCACGCCAGGGCAAGGCATTTCCGCCGCTTTATCGCGCCATGGTGGCCGCAGGCGAAAGCGCTGGCGCGTTGCCGCAGGTGCTTGAACGGTTGGCCGATCTGCTCGAGCGACAGGCGCAGGTGCGCAGCAAGCTGCAGTCCGCCTTGGTCTACCCGGCCGCGTTGGCGTTGACGGCCGGTGCGGTGGTGATCGTGTTGATGACCTTTGTCGTGCCCAAGGTGGTGGACCAGTTCGATTCGATGGGCCGCGCCTTGCCATGGCTCACGCGCGCGGTGATCGCGGTGTCGAACTTCCTGCTGCATGCCGGCATTCCGTTACTGGTTGCGCTGGTGATTGCGGTCATCGCCGCGTTGCGGTTGCTCAAACGCCCGGCGTTGCGGCTGGCTGCGGATCGCGCACTCTTGCGCGCGCCTTTGCTTGGCCGGCTGATCCGCGACCTGCACGCCGCGCGCATGGCGCGCACTTTGGCGATCATGGTCAACAGCGGCCTGCCGCTGATGGAAGGCCTGATGATCGCCGCACGCACGGTCGACAACCGCGCATTGCGGCTGGCCACCGACAGCATGGTCACCGCCATCCGCGAGGGTGGCAGCCTGGCCGCGGCGATGAAGCGCGCCGGCGTGTTTCCGCCCACGCTGCTGTACATGGCGTCCAGCGGCGAAAACAGCGGACGCCTGGCGCCGATGCTGGAACGCGCTGCCGATTATCTGGAGCGCGAGTTCGAATCCTTCACCACCGCGGCGATGAGTCTGCTGGAGCCGGCCATCATTGTGCTGCTCGGCGGCGTAGTGGCGGTGATCGTGCTGTCGATCCTGTTGCCCATCCTGCAATTCAACACCCTCGCGCTTGGCTGAGCGCGGCCGCTTTCTTCGGAGATCCACATGCAGTCCTCCCAATGTCGTGCACTCGCCGGCTCGCCTGTCTCTCGCAGTGGCGTGCGCGGTTTTACCCTGGTCGAGTTGATGGTGGTGATCGTCATCATCGGCCTGCTGGCCACCGTGGTGATGATCAACGTGATGCCCAGCCAGGACCGCGCCATGGTCGAAAAGGCGCGCGCCGATGTCGCGGTGCTGGAGCAGGCGCTGGAAACCTACCGCCTGGACAACCTGACCTATCCGACCACCGAGCAGGGCTTGCAGGCCTTGCTCAACCCGCCGAGCGGCCTGACCCGGCCGGAGCGCTATCGGCAGGGCGGTTACATCCGTCGGTTGCCTGAAGACCCATGGGGCCACGCGTATCAGTTCCGTCGCCCGGGCCGAAACGGCGGCTTCGACGTCTACTCGTTCGGTGCCGACGGCGCCGAAGGTGGCGATGCCGACAATGCCGACATCGGCAACTGGCGCTGAGGTGCCGCTGTGTTGACTGCGTCACCCAGCGAGCAATGCGCGTCGTTACGCAGCGGGCGCGCACGCATGCGCGGCTTCACCCTGCTAGAGCTGCTGGCGGTGCTGGTGATCACTGCGCTTGCTAGCACGCTGGTGGTGATGACCTTGCCGGACACGCGTCAGGATCTGCACGATCAGGCGGACATGCTGGCCAGCGCTCTAGCCAATGCCCGCGACGAAGCGATCCTGAGCCTGCGCATGGTCGAGGTGACTATCGATGCGGGCGGTTATGCATTCCGTCGTCAGGCGCAGCAACGTTGGGTGGCACTGGACGACACGCCGTTTGCCGCCACGCGCTGGCCTGCCGACGTACAGGCGCAGTTTCCGGCCGGCGGCACCCAGCTGAGCGTTCGCTTCGACCCGACCGGTGCGGCCACGCCGCAACGCATCGCGCTGGCCGATGGGCAGCAACAGGTACAGGTGACGGTGGATGCCGCCGGTGTGGTGCAGGTCGATGCGCCGCATCGATAATCACCGCGCCTGTGCCGGATTTTCGCTGCTTGAGTTGATGGTCGCCTTGGCCATCTTCGGCATGGCCGTGGTCGGCTTGTTGAATCTGTCGGGCGAGAGCACGCGCACCGCGGTGGTGCTGGAAGAACGCATGCTGGCCGCGTTGGTTGCAGAGAATCAGGCGATCGAGGCGATGCTGGCGCCGGCCAACGCCGCAGTGGCGCCTGCGCAAGGCCAGGACACACTGGGCGGCCGTGGTTGGGACTGGCAACGCCAGGCGGTGCCGGCAAGCGCTGGCATGGTGCGTATCGAGGTGCGCGTGCGCGCCGCAGGACAAGCGCAGCAGATTGCCAGCCTGAGCATGTTGCGGAGCGTGCAATGAGCCGTACGCGCCGCATGCAGGGCTTCACCTTGATCGAACTGCTGGTGGCGCTGGCGGTCTTCGCGCTGGTGGCCAGCGCGGCAGTGGTGGTGATGCGGCAAAGCATCGATCAGCGCGATGCGGTGCGCGCGCGCCTGCAGCAGGTGCGCGATCTTCAACTGGCCCATGGCCTGCTGCGCAGCGATCTGCAACAGGCTGCGGTACGCCGCACCCGCAACAGCGATGGCAGCGCCGCGCGCACCGCGTTCGTTGCGCGTGCGCCCGGAACGCAAGGGCCGTTGTTCGGCTTTGTTCGGCGCGGCTGGAGCAACCCGGATCAGGCGCCGCGTGCGTCGCTGCAATATGTCGAATACCGCATCGTCGATGGACGCCTGGAGCGCAGTGCGCGGCCGGCGCTGGATGGTGCGGTGGCCGGGGCGCCGCAGGTGCTGCTGCGCGGGGTGCGTTCGGCCGAGGTGGCGTTTCACTATCGCGCGCAGTGGAGCGATGGCTGGAGCGGCGGGCTGGAAGCACTGCCGGATGCGCTGTCGCTGGAACTGGACCTGGAACAATGGGGACGCGTGCGTCAGCTGTTCCTACTGCCGGAGGGACGCGCATGAAAACGCTGCAGGCGCCTGCGCAACAGCGCGGCGTCGCGTTACTGACGGTGTTGTTGCTGGTGGCGATGATGACGTTGCTGATGGTGGCGGTCTTGAACGACCTGCGCTTTGGCCTGCGCCGCAGCGGTAACGCAGAGGCGATGACGCAGGCGCAGTGGTATGCGCTGGGCAGCGAAACCGTCGCGCGGCAACGCTTGCAGGCGTTGGCCAAGCGCGACCCGTTGCGCACCACGCTGGAGGGCGGCTGGAACGACCAGCCGATCACCTTCCCGTTGGACGATGGGATGGTGAGCGTGCGGCTGCGCGATCGCGGCGGCTGCTTCAACCTCAATAGCGTGGTGATGGGCGCACCCGAGCAATGGCAACGCAGCGACGATGGCGCCAACCAGTACCTGGCCTTGCTGGAAGCGTTGGACATCGCGCCGCAACAGGCACAGGCGCTGACCGATGCGCTGGTGGACTGGATCGATAGCGATGCACAGCCGGGCGCGCAAGGTGCCGAAGACGACCGCTATCTGCAAGCGGCGCTGCCGCTGCGCACCGGCGCGACCTTGTTGGCGGGCGTCAGCGAGCTGCGCGCCATCGCCGGTTACACGCCGGCGCTCGTCGCGCAGCTGCAGCCCTATGTGTGTGCACTGCCCGAAGGGCGGTTGTCGCCGATCAACATCAACACGCTGCGCGCCGCCGATGCACCGGTGCTGGTGGCCCTGACCGAAGGCGCCGTGGAGTTGCCGGCGGCACGCCGCATCATCGCCGCACGGCCGGTCGGCGGTTGGAGCGATGCAGCGGCGTTCTGGAAGCAACCTGCACTGATGCAAGCGCAGTTGCCCGACGCGGTGTTTCAGCAGATCGCATTACGCACGTCCTATTTTTCCCTCTACAGCCAGGTGGACCATGCCGGTGCGCAGATCCTGCTGGAGGCATTGCTGCAACAGGACCCTGCCGGCCGTGTGCGGCTGGTGGCACGCCAATGGAGCCCCGACGAATGAGTAGCACCCTGGTGTTGTTGCCGGCCGATGCCACAACGCAGCCCATCACCGTGCGCGTGGATGCACACGGCCATGTGCTGGCGCAGGACGCGTTGAATGAGCGCCCCGCGCAAACAACGCAGACGGTGCTGGTGGTGCCAGGCGTGGATGTGCATCTGCGCTGGATGGCCTTGCCTGGGCGCAGCGTCGCGCAATCGCTGGCTGCGGCGCGGCTGCAGCTGGCCGAGCATCTGGCGGGCGATGCGCAGGCGCTGCATGTGGTGATCGCCGACCATGCAGAGAGCGATGGCATGCGCTTGGTCGCCGCAGTGGATGCGTCGGTGATGCGACAGTGGCTAGACCGTGCAGCAGCCCTGGGCATCGTGCCCGATGCGGTGGTGCCCGACTGTCTGCTGCTGCCCGACGCGGCGGCGGATCAACCGCCGACGCTGCTGCACTGGGATGGCCGCTGGGTGGTGCGTGGCACACGCATCGCCTGCAGCCTGGAGCCGCAGCTTGCGCAGGTGCTGATCACAAAACTCCCGGTCGCACCGGCACTGCCGCCGGATCCGGACCCAACGCACGCCATCGCGCAGTTTGCGCGGCATGCCGCCACCGCGCCGATCAATCTGCGCCAGCAAAGTTTCGCCGCGCCAACGCGCCAGCGTGCACAGCTGAGCGCACGCACGCTTGCGTGGTTGCTTGCGCTGCTGGTGCTGTCGCCGGTGTTTCTGCTGGTGGCGCAGAGCCTGCGTTACGAGATCGGCGCGCAGCTGCTGAGCAAGAAGGTGATGACGCCCGACGCAGACACAGCCCGGCAGACCGCCGCCTCGCAGAACGCATTCGCACCGCAACTGGCCGCACTGTTCGCCGCAGTCGAAGCAGTACCAGGCGCAGAACTGGACGCGCTCGCTTACCAGCAACAGGGTCCGCTGCATGTCACCTTGCTACACAACGACGCCGCACAACTGGAACACTTCTCCGCCCAGCTCAGTCGCGCCGGTTGGCAGGTGCGCGCAGGCGCAGGCCAGCCCCGCGACGACAGACTCGCCACCGCATTGGAACTGGAGCCGCCGCAATGAGTACGCTGCAACGCATGCCGGTGTGGTGGCAGACCCGCGCACCACGCGAGCGCCTCATGCTGTCGGTCATGATGGTCGCCATCGCTGCATTCATCGGCTGGTACGCGCTGCTGGTGCCGCTGCGGCACTGGCGCAGCAGCGCGCAGGCACGCTATGACCATGCTGCGGAGGCGCTGCTCAGTGCGCGTGCATCGCAAGCCGGCAGTACAGTGGCCGCCATTCCGCTGGCGCGCATTGCGCAAGGCGCGCGCGATGCGACTATCACCATCACCCACCAACAGCGCAGTCCTACGGGAACACTTGCCTTGCAGATCGACACCGTCACCAGCCCCGTCTTGTTCGCCTGGTTGGAACAGCTGCGCCAGCGCCACGGTCTGACGCCTTCGGCGCTTGAAATCAGCCGCCGCGACGGGCAACTGCAGGTGCGCTGCACGTTCTCGGGTATCGCGCTATGAGGGTAGTGCGTTGGTTGCTGCTGGGCAGCGTGTTGCTGGTCATCGGCGTCATCGCCACCTTGCCGCTGCGGTGGGTGCTGCCGATCGACACGCTGCCGTTTGCCGCGCTGGAAGCGCAGGGCTCGATCTGGAATGGCACCCTGCGTGGCGTGACCTGGACCAGCATGGACGTGGGCGATGTCGGCGTGCGTCTGCGTCCGCTGCCCTTGTTGCGCGGGCAACGCCAGGTGCAGCTGCGCTCGGCCACCGCGCAGCTGGTGGCGTTGCAAGGCGCGCAGCAGGGTGTGCAGCAGGCCAACGGTCGCCTGTTGCTGCGCAAGCCGGGTGGGGTGGCTTTGCTGGACCTGTCGGTCGACCTGCGCGAGGTACATGCGGTTTTCGACGCCACACGCTGCACGCAGGCCGGTGGCGATGTGGCCGTGCAGGTGCTGCCTAACGCCGGTGGCGAAGCCGCCGGGCTGCTGCCGCTGCGTCTGCGTGGCAGCCCGCGATGCATGGACGATGCGGTGGTGCTGGCACTGGCGCCCGATGGCGGCCTGCCCGAAGGCGTCAACCTCAGCGCCGAGCTGCGCGTGCAGCGCGATGGCCGCTGGCAGTGGCGCACCCAGGTCGAGCCCGGCAACGACAGCGCGCTGCAGTTGGGCCTGCAACTGCTCGGCTTCGTCCAGACGCCGGAGCGTTGGCTGGTGCGTGTCGATCAGGGGCAGCTGTAGCGCAGACCGCTGACGCCTTTGCCGTTGGGCCGGGTTACTGCAGTTGGGCATGGCCCAATGCTTCGAGCTGCGCAACGGAACTGGTCGGCTGCCGACCTCGGCACCGACGAAATTGGTCTGATCTACCCGGCCACAGATCGGCCGGTCGCCACCGCGCCTTGCCAGGGCCGCTGCCGATAGGACGCCCCGTCCGATGCGGACCAGTCCGCGCCGCGCCGACATTCATCGGCCAATCCGCAGATACACCGGCAGGCCACCCCAACGCCCGCCAGACCAGTCCACTCGCGCCGACACAGCACAGGGCTGGTGCGTCGCCGTCGATTGGTACTATATTGGACCTATCGAATTCGGGCGGGCGGGACTAACGATGGTCAAGGCCAAGGCGGACGCCGACAAGCGACTGGACGACCTGCACCTGGACGCGTCCGCGCCAACCCCGCTGTATCTGCAGCTGGCCGGCAAGCTCACCGATGCGATCCGTGGCGGTCAGTGGAAGGCCGGCGAAGCGCTGCCGGCCGAGCGCCAGCTGTGCGAGCGCCTGCAGATCTCGCGGGTCACCCTGCGGCAGGCGGTCGATGTGCTGGTCGAACAAGGCCTGGTCTCGCGTCGCCAGGGGGCCGGCACCTTTGTCACCACCCAGATCCAGCACCAACTCAGTGGTCTGACCAGTTTCAGCGAAACGCTGCGCATCAAGGGCTATGAGCCCGGCACGCGCTGGCTGGAGCGGCGTCTGCGCCCGGCGCATGGCGAAGAAATCCTGCGGCTGGGCTTGTCGCCGGATGCGGCGGTGGCCTCGCTGACGCGCTTGCGCAGCGCCGACGACCGCGTCATGGCCTACGAGCATGCGGTGTTGCCGCAGCGTATCGTCGCCGACCCGCAGCAGGTGGGCGATTCGCTCTACAGCTATCTGGATGCGCAGGGCACCCCGGTGGTGCGGGCATTGCAGTACTTCCGCGCGATCAATCTGCCGGCGCGTCTGGCCGAACATCTGCGCATGAAAACCGGCGAGGCGATTCTGCACGTGGTGCGCGTGGGCTACACCCGCGACGGCAGCGCAATCGAATTGACCGATACCTATTGCCATAACGACTTCTACGACTTCGTCGCCGAACTGCGCCGCTGACGCTAACGGCATTCCTTACGACAACCTCAGAGCCAGCCGATCCATGACTACCGCCAGGCCCGCAAATCCCGTTGTCTCGATCGCCATCGTCGGCGTGCTGTTTTTCATCATCGGCTTTTTCACCTGGATCAACGGGCCGCTGATCACCTTCGTGCGGCTGGCGTTCGACCTCAACGAGGTCAACGCGTTCCTGGTGCTGATGGTGTTCTACCTGTCGTACTTTTTTCTGGCGCTGCCGTCGTCGTGGATTCTCAAGCGCACCGGCATGAAGAAAGGCCTGGCCTTGAGCCTGGTGGTGATGGCAGTGGGCGCGGCCGCATTCGGCCAGTTCGCCACTCAGCGTTGGTATCCGGGCGCACTGGGCGGGCTGTTCGTGATCGGTAGCGGCCTGGCCTTGCTACAGACTGCGATCAACCCCTACATCAGCATCCTGGGGCCGATCGAAAGCGCCGCACGCCGCATCGCGCTGATGGGCATCTGCAACAAGATCGCCGGCATCCTGGCGCCGATCCTGATCGGCTCGCTGGTGCTGCACGGGATCGGCGATCTGTCCGCACAGGTGGCCAGCGCCGATGCCGCGACCAAGGAAACCTTGCTCACTGCGTTTGCCGCCAAGATCCACGCACCGTATCTGGTGATGTCCGGCGTGCTGTTGGTGCTGGCCATCGGCGTGCTGTTCTCGCCGTTGCCGGAACTCAAGGCCTCCGAAGCCAACGCAACGCCCGGCGCTGCCGGCGTGCAGAAATCCAGCATCTTCCAGTTCCCGCATCTGTGGCTGGGCGTGCTGTGCCTGTTCGTTTATGTGGGCGTGGAAGTGATGGCCGGCGATGCCATCGGCACCTACGGGCATGGCTTCAACCTGCCGCTGGACAGCACCAAGCTGTTCACCTCCTACACGCTGGGCGCGATGCTGCTGGGCTACATCGCTGGCCTGGTATTGATCCCGGCAGTCATTTCGCAGGCGCGTTACCTGAGCATCTCGGCGGTGCTGGGTGTGGTGTTCTCGCTGGGTGCGTTGTTCACCCATGGCTATGTGTCGGTGGCCTTCGTGGCTGCACTCGGATTCGCCAACGCCATGATGTGGCCGGCGATCTTTCCGCTGGCCATTCGCGGGCTCGGCCGCTTTACCGAGATCGGCTCGGCGCTGCTGGTGATGGGCATTGCCGGCGGCGCGATCATTCCGCAGCTGTTCGCCATTCTCAAGCAGCATTACGACTTCCAGGGCGTGTTCGCTGCGCTGATGGTGCCGTGCTATCTGTACATCCTGTTTTATTCGCTGCGCGGTCATCGCGTGGGCCTGCCGGCCCAGGCTAAGTGAGCGACGCGGCATGATGCGTTCCGACGAACAAGGCACTTTCATGCGCAGGCCCACTATCAAAGACGTCGCCGAGCGCGCCAAGGTCTCGTTGAAGACCGTGTCGCGGGTGATCAACAACGAGCCATCGGTGATGCAGGCCACGCGTGCGCGCGTGCTGCGCGCCATCGCTGATCTCGATTACGAACCCGATCCGTCCGCACGCAATCTGCGTAGCGGCACGCCGTTCGTGATCGGCCTGGTCTACGACAACCCCAACCCGTACCACATCATCGGCATCCAGAACGGCGTGCTGGCCGCCTGCCGCGAAACCGGCTTCGGCCTGCAGATCCATCCCTGCGATTCCACTTCGCCGTTGCTGGCCGAAGAACTGGCCGAATGGGTGCAGCGCTCGCGTCTGGCCGGGGTGGTGTTGACTGCGCCGATGTCCGAACGTCCCGAACTGCTCGCCGGCCTGGCCGCGCGCGGCATCAAGAGCGTGCGCATCATCGCGTCCACCGAAGATCCCGGCGACGGCCCGTGCGTGTATATCGACGACCGCGATGCCGCATATGAAATCACCGAGCATCTGATCCAGCTTGGTCATCAACGCATCGGCTTTTTGTGGGGTGGCCCGCAGCATCGCTCCAGCGGCGAGCGCTACGCCGGCTACGAAGCGGCGTTGAAGGACTACGGCATCCCGCTGGACAAGCACCTGGTGATTCCCGGCGATTACACCTTCGACGATGGCTTCCGTGGTGCGCGCCGGTTGCTGTCGCTGCGCGAGCCGCCGACTGCGATCTTCGGCAGCAATGACGAAATCGCCGCCGGCGTGCTGGCCGCGGCCAAGTCCACCGGCATGAATGTGCCGTATCAGTTGTCGATCGCCGGCTTCGAAGACAGCCCGTTCTCGCGGCAGTCCTGGCCGGCGTTGACCACCGCAAAGCAGGCCACCGAAGACATCGCGCGGCACGCCGCACGCTTGTTGATCAGCCAGCTGCGCAGCGATGCCTATGACGACCAGCCGGCGCAATTGCAGAACCGCGGCTTCGTGCCACAGCTGGTGGTGCGCGGTTCCACCGCACCGGCGCAGACACCGGCCGCCAAATCCCTTCCCCCCGAATCCGCCTGAGTACCGATGACTCTCCCCCAGGAAACCGACACCCTGATGTTCCGCGAGGCGGCGCAAACCGCCGACGTGGTCGCCGCACAGTTCGCGCGTAACGCCGACACCATCGCTGCGCTTGCGCAGTCGTTGCGCGACAACCCGCCGCCGTTCGTGGTGACCTGCGCGCGCGGCAGCTCCGATCACGCCGCGACGTATGCCAAGTATCTGTTCGAGACGCAGCTGGGCATCGTCACTGCCTCGGCATCGCCATCGGTGGGCTCGGTGTACGCCGCGCCGCTGCAACTGCGTGGCGCGCTGTATATCGTGATTTCGCAATCGGGAAAAAGCCCCGACCTGCTGCGCAATGCCGAAGCCGCCAAGGCCGCCGGTGCGCGCGTGGTGGCCCTGGTCAATGTGGAAGATTCGCCGCTGGCGCAGCTGGCCGATGTGGTGATTCCGCTCGGTGCCGGCCCGGAAAAAAGTGTCGCCGCCACCAAGAGCTACCTCGCCTCGCTCGCTGCAGTGCTGCACCTGGGCGCAGTGTGGAAGAACGACCCGGCCTTGCTCGCCGCAGTGGACGCGTTGCCGCAACAACTGCGCAGCGCCTGGCAGGCCGATTGGTCTGCACTGACTACCGGTTTGACGCCTGCACACAACCTGTTCGTGCTCGGCCGCGGCCTGGGCCTGGGCGCGGCACAGGAAGCGGCATTGAAGTTCAAGGAAACCTGCGGCCTGCATGCCGAAGCCTATAGCTCGGCCGAGGTCAAACACGGGCCGATGGCCTTGGTCGGCCCGGGCTTTCCGGTGCTGGTCTTTGCGCAGCCCGACGAAACCGGTGCCGGTACGCGTGCACTGGCCGAAGAATTCCGTGCGCGTGGCGCGCAGGTGTGGCTGGCTGCGCCCGATGGCGATCTGCCGCTTGCCGATGCCGCACACCCGGCGTGCGCGCCGCTGCTGACCGTGCAGAGCTTCTATCGCGCCATCAATGCGCTGGCGCTGCAGCGTGGCCACAATCCCGATTTACCGCCGCATTTGAACAAGGTTACGGAAACCGTTTGAACATGGATGCTTCCCGCACTCAGGCATTGTGCAACGCACGCGTACTCACCGATGACGGCCTGCAAGAGGGCCTGGTCGTGCTGCTGGATGGTGCGCAGATCCAGGCGGTCGTGCCGGCCGACGACGTGCGCGTTGCACAGGCGCACACGCGCGTGGAGTTGGGCGGCGCCACCTTGTTGCCGGGCTTCATCGACATCCAGGTCAATGGCGGCGGCGGGGTGTTGTTCAACAACGCACGCGACCCGCAGGCACTGGCCAAGATTGCCGCGGCGCATCGCCGCTTCGGCACCACCGGCATGCTGCCGACGCTGATCAGCGATACCGCGCAGGTGATGGCCGAAGCGATTGACGCCACCCGTGCGGCCATCGCACAAGGCGTGCCCGGCGTGCTCGGCATCCATCTGGAAGGCCCGTACCTGAGCCCCGCGCGCAAGGGCACCCACGACGCGCACAAATTTCGTCTGCCGGACGCGCACGAAATTGCTGTCGACACCTCGCTGGACAATGGCGTCACCCTGATCACGCTCGCGCCCGAGCGCGTGCCGCTGGATGACATCCGCGCGTTCGTGACCGGTGGTGCGATCGTATTCGCCGGCCACACTGCGGCCAACTACGAGCAGGCGCGCGATGGCATTGCTGCCGGCGTGAGCGGCTTTACGCACGTCTACAACGCCATGTCGCAACTGGCCGGTCGCGAGCCCAACGCCGTCGGTGCCGCACTGGAAGACCCGCAGGTGTGGTGCGGCGTCATCGTCGATGGCGTGCACGTGCACCCGGCCAGCCTGCGCGTGGTGCTGGCAGCCAAACCGCGTGGCAAGGTGCTGCTGGTCACCGACGCCATGCCGATGGTCGGCGCCGACAGCCCCAGCTTCGATCTGTACGGCGAAACCATCACCGCCGTGGATGGCGTTGTGCGCAACGCCGACGGCGCACTCGCCGGCTCCGCCCTGGACATGGCCACCGCCGTGCGCAACAGCGTGCAGTGGCTGGGCGTGGATCTGGCCGAAGCCGCGCGCATGGCTTCGACCTATCCCGCGCAATGCATCGGCCTGGGCGACCGCCTGGGACGCATCGCACCCGGCTACCAGGCCGACCTGGTGCTGGTGGATGCGAACGTGCAAGTGCTGGGCACCTGGGTTGGCGGGCAGCGCGACTGAGGGAGCCGGAGCACGCGCTACAGCGCGTCGATCACGCGCCGTTGTGGCAAAGAAAGCGGCTGCGCTCGCAGTCGTGCGAGCGCAGCCGAAGTTTTCAGTCTCAGTCTAAGAGCGGCTAACAGACTAAGAGCGGCTAACAGAACGTAGCGAGCAGCGGTCAGCTGGGTGTGGACGACGCGCTCAGAATCGGAGTGGATGCGTGATACATGCCGCACCGGGCACCGTCCACGCCGCCTAGCGGTGAGCCTGGTAGGTTTGTCAGCTGCTCTAAAGGTGAGTGTCTGTGCGCTGCGGTTCAAAGCGCAGTGCCGTTCGCAGGGTCGCAACGGACAGCGCGTTGTAGGCTTTGCAGCCGGACGGAGTGCTGGGCGCGCAGATACGCCAGTGACGCCGCACGCGCTGGCATCGCATACAGCGATACACACAGACGCTATGAAGTGCGCAGAGGCAACGGCGCTGCTGATCCCAATCCACATGCGATGCATTGATTGAGATGTCATATGCAAGGTCAAACGGCGCATCGCGTTACACCATGCGGAGCTCGCGTGCGTTCGGCAGCGTCGCACTGACGCAGCAATCCACCGGCAGTTCAATCGCGCGCAAGCCTTGCATGTTGGATGCAAGGCCCATCGCATCGCACCGCACCGCATCGCGTTTTGCATGACGGCCGTACGCCTACACCACACCGCAGAGACATCACACTCTGCGTCGCAACATTTCGCTGCGCAGCCTTGCAGCATCTGAGTGCAAGGCGCAGTGGTCTGCATGCGCATCAGCAAGAGTGAGATTGCGGTCACGCAGTCATTCCATTATCTGCGTCAGTCGTAATGCATTCCGCATAAAAGCAGACGCAGTTCGCAGCAAGTTGACAGTGCAACTTGCGGAAGGCACCTTCGCTGATAACGTTGTCAGCGAACAGGAGCCTGTTTCACTCGATCACATCACTGTGGCCAGCCGTGCATCGGCCTGGCCTTTCGATCCGTGCGCTGTATAAAGCCGCGCGGATCGCCGCTCGCGATCCGGCACAGGGGACGGACCGCAGCATGGCGCGCGCAGCGCGCTTTAGTGCGGCTAAAAAACGTAGCGAGCAGTCGTCAGGTGGTTGCGGACGGCGCGCAGGAACCGGAGTGTACGAGTGGTACATGAGGATTCCGAGCACGGCCATGCCCGCCTGGCGGTGAGCGCAGTAGTTTTGGTAATTGCTCTTAGTGCAACCCATCGGTTGCGACCTGATGTATCTGCCACGAGGTCAATGTAATGCTGTTTCCCCGTCTGTTCCCGTTGTCTGTTTCCGCAACAAGCCAACCCGCCGCGCAGTCAATCCACGTGCGCCATCATCTCTGCGCAGCGTCGCAGGCCCCTTCCAACTCGCGTTTTTTGAAAGCTGTTGAAGCCAATTCAGCGCAGTCGCATAGTGCTTCCTTGAGTGCTGCTGCAGCCAGGCATTGGCCGCAACGCGCGCGATTGAGCGCGGCGGTGCGCGGCTTGCTGATTGGTGGCGCCGCAATGAGTGGCGTACTGGCGCTTCCCGCTTTCGCGCAGCAACAATCCGAACCTGCGCCCGCACAACAACAGCCCGTCGCTGCGCCATCGCAAGAACAGGCGCCAACCAATCCTTCGGTTTCCACCCTGGACGAAATCAAGGTGGTGGGCTACCAGGCCAGCCTGGGCAAGGCGCTCAACGTCAAGCGCAATGCCGATGCGATCGTCGATGCGATCAGCGCCGAAGACATCGGCAAGTTCCCGGACACCAACGTCGCCGAGTCGCTGTCGCGGTTGTCTGGCATCACCGTGGACCGCCAGTTCGGCGAAGGCGAAAAGGTCAGCATCCTTGGTACCGACCCGGCACTCAATCGTGTGCTGCTCAATGGCCAGACCATCGCATCGACAAGCTGGGGCGGCGACCCCAACGACCCGGACAGCCGCTCGTTCAACTACAGCACGCTCGCGCCAGAAGTGGTCGGCCTGATGGAGGTCTACAAGACGCCGGAAGCGCGTATCGACGAAGGGTCCATTGGCGGCACGGTGATCGTACATACGCGCAAACCGCTGGATCTGGAGCGCAATACGCTGACCGGCACGGTGAGCTACGGTTACAACGACCGGTCCGAGGAAGGCAAGCCCAACGCATCGGCGCTGTACAGCTGGAAGAACCAGGACGAAACCCTGGGTGTGCTCACCTCGGTGATGCATTCCCAGCGCGTGCTGCGCCGCGATGGTGTGGAAATCTTCGGTTACGACAATGTCGCCGGCGCGGCATTTCCGCCTGCAGTCGTCGGCAACAACACCGGCGTGTTTCCCACCTCGATCAACACTGCGTTGTTTCAGCAGACGCGCAAACGCGATGGCATCAGTGCAGCGCTGCAGTGGAAACCCGACGCCGACTTCGAGCTCAATCTGACCGGTCTGTACGTCAAGGAAAGTTTCGACAACTACAACCAGAGCCGTTACGGCTATTGGGGTTCCAATCCTGGCGACGCGCAGGCATTGGGCTTCGAAAACGGCGTGGCCACCTCGGGTACCTTCGGCGATCAGTCCACCACGTTCCTCGACGGTTATCTGCGTAACAGCGACGTCACCACCGGCAGCATCCACTTGCGTGCCGACTGGCATGGCGATGGCTGGAATGCATCGAGCCAGGTTGGCTACACCAGCTCGCAAGGCGGTGCCGAGCGCATCTACGGCATCCAGTTCCGCAATCTTGCCGGCTACAGCTACAACATCGACGGGCGTCGCACCGCGATGGACTACAGCACCGACCCCACCAATGCGGCGGCGATGCAGCTCAATAACGCCTCGGCCAGCCATAGCCCGCAGTACGACAAGGAGCGTTACCTGCAGCTGGACTTCGACCATGCGGTGGAGTGGGGCCCGTTTACGCAGATCATGACCGGCATCAAGCTCACCAATCATGCTACCGGGCAGTCGTCCTACAGCCGCACCTGGGCTCCGAACGATGGCAGCACACTGGCGGATTTCTCGCCGGGCACCACGCCCTCCGGTTATCTGGACGGACTGTCGACCAGCGCCGACATGCAGCGCTGGTCCACCATCAATCGCGGTGCCATCGGTCAGTACATCGGTGGCCTGGAGGGCGATGACGGTTTGCCGATCAGCTACGCCGGCAACTACAGCATCGAAGAACAGAATCGCGCCTGGTTCCTGCAGGCCAACTTCTCGGGCGAGCGCTATCGCGGCAACATCGGCGTGCGCTATGTGCATACGCGCGATTCCACCGATGGTTTCAGCTATGCGCCGGGCGGCAGCTACACGCCGGTGAATTTCCTCAGCAGTTATGGCAAGTGGTTGCCGGCCTTCAATATCGCCTACGACCTGCGCGATGATTTGATGCTGCGCTTTGCCGCCTCCAAGGTCATCGCACGGCCGCGCTACACCAACATGACGCCGTACGTTGCCACCGACGACACCACGTTGACCGCGTCCACCGGCAACCCCGGATTGAGTCCTTACGAGTCGACCAATCTCGGTGCGTCGGTGGAGTGGTACTTCTCCGACAGCAGCTTGCTCAGCGGCGAGTTCTTCTCGCGCGATATCTCCAACTACATCCTGACCACGGTGCAGGACCGCGTGTTCTTCAATAACGCCACCGGCGGGTCGGGTACGTATCAGACCTCGGTGCCGACCAATGCCGGCGACGCCAAGGTGCAGGGCGTGGCGCTCAATCTGCAGCACAACTTCGGCAATGGTTTCGGTCTGGTCGCCAATTACACGTACTCCGATTCCAACACCGACGGCGATTACAGCCTGCCGTACAACTCGCGCAACGCCTACAACATCAGCCCGTACTACGAGCAGGGCAAGTGGAGTGCGCGCGTCAATCTGGGCTGGCGCTCGGAGTACTTCACCCAGATTGGTCGCCTCAACGGTCAGCAGATGACCGATGCGTTTACCCAGGTGGATGCCTCGTTGGGCTACCAGGCCACCGAGCGGCTGCGCGTGGCGCTGGAAGCCACCAACCTGCTGGACGAAACCTACTTCAGCTACATCGGCAACAAAAACCAGCCTTACTACATCTACAAAAACGGCCGCTCCTTCATGCTGAGCCTGAATTTCAAGATGTAATGGATGCCGAGCGGCTGCGCGATGCAGCCGCTCGTTGTTGGGAAGGCTTTGGCCGACATAGACGACTACGACTGGGTAGCAAGCCACAGTGCAGCCGCCAGATTGGCCAGGTCGGTACTCGGAGTTGGCATGTTCGCGTCCTGCCTTACGCTTCCGCCGCGCAGTCCAGCTGACGACCGCTTGCGACAGGATGTCCGTCGCTCTAGGGCGTTCCGTTGCTTTTGGTGGTCAGGGCGCCACGATTCGGCACGCTCGGGTATCTATGACGTGTAGGTCGGTGACGACGGGCAGCGCAGCAACGTAAACGACACCGCGCACAATCTTGCTCGATAGAGATGGCCACGTGTGGACGCACTGCTGCGATGCCACAGCTGCATGCTAGTGCCCTTGAGTGGCATGGCTATCGCGTTGCACGCTACAGCCGCTTATCAAGAGCGTGCAGAAGACTCTTCGCTGCCGCTGTGCTTGTCGCGGTTGCGTGCGTTCGCAATCGCGGCGATGCGCGCCTTCGTCAGGGCCTCGCCGATTTGCGGGCCTTGCAAGCCTTCGGCTGCCAGGTCGCGTGCGTTGATCGCCAGGGCGGCGGCATGCAGGCGTTGGAGTTCGGCGCCTTGCGGGTATGCGGCGTCTTCGCTGCCCTGCCTGCCGCGCTTGTCGGCCTCGCAGACCAGCGCCAGTTGCGCGATACGCTCCGGCCGACGAAATGCATCACAGCGCACCAGCAGCTCGTGCAGCGTGCGGTCGCGCAGTTCCGCCAGACGATGCACGTTGAGGTGCTCGCGGCACGCGATGACGGCGAGCTGGCGATAGTCTTGCGGCACCTTGAGCCGTTCGCACAGCGCCTGCAGCGGCGCAACGCCGCGCTGTTCGTGCATCACATGGCGTGGCCATTCGTCCGGCGGTGTCAGCGCCTTGCCCAGGTCGTGGGTCAACGCGGCAAAGCCGATCAGCGCATCGCCAGGTGCCAGCCGCGCAGCCATGTCGCTGACCATTTCCTGATGGATGCCGGTATCCACTTCCGGATGAAATTCGGCACGTTGAGGGACGCCATACAGCGCATCGATTTCCGGCAGGATGACGCGCAGCGCATCGGTGTCGTGCAACGTGCGCAAAAACGCAGAGGGCTGCGCGCACGTCAGCGCGCGGCGCAGTTCCTGCCACACACGTTCGGGCACCAGGCTGTCCAGCTCTCCGCTGGCCGCCATCTCGCGCATCAGTGCGGCTGTGTCCGGTGCGATGCTGAAACCCTGCGGTGCCAGCCGTGCCATGAAGCGTGCCGCACGCAAGACGCGCACGGGGTCTTCGACAAAGGCCGGGCCTACGTGGCGCAGCACGCGCGCTTGCAGATCGCGGGCACCGCCGTACGGGTCGACCAATGTGCCAGTGTCTTCGTCGCGCGCCATCGCGTTGATGGTGAAGTCGCGGCGCAGCAGATCTTCTTCCAGCGTCACCGACGGATCGGCATCCACCACAAACCCGTGGTAGCCGCGCCCGGATTTGCGCTCGGTGCGAGCCAATGCATATTCCTCGCCGCTGCGTGGATGCAGAAACACCGGGAAGTCCTTGCCCACCGGTTTGAAACCCTGTGCCTGCATCTGCGCCTGGTCGGCGCCAACCACCACCCAGTCACGGTCGCCGGCGGGTTGGCCAAGCAAGGCATCGCGGACTGCGCCGCCAACGAGATAGATCTTCATCGCTCCATGATGCCCGATGCGGTGCTTGCGTCGAAACAACTTGCGGCGAGTCCTTGGGGGAGTCTGCTTGCGTGTGGTACCAGGCAGGGTGCCGTTACGTAGTTCCTGGCGTCTGCAAGCGATTGCTGCAGATGGATGATGCGCAAGGCGTCTGGTCTGCGGGTTCGCTGCAGGGCCCTTGCCTGCGCACCATCGCGGGACACGCTGCAAGTACGTCCATGTAAGCTCTTACGCGGCATCCATGCCGCGTAAGGTCCCGCGACGGTGAGCGGGCAAAGGCCAGCCGTGCAGGTCGGTGTGCATGAGTGAGCGCTGCAGAACGTCGCTCTGCGGACCATTGGGGCGTTTTAGCTCTATCTCGCCAGTTCTGCGGCCACACTTGTCGAACGTGATAACGCAGCAAACCGCAGCAGCCCCTGGCACGACCTCGCAGCAACTGCTCCTCGTGCAAGCGCCGACCAACGTCATGGTGCGATGTCCTCGCCGCTTGCGGGACCCTGTGGCGGCATGGATGCCGCTACGGAGCCTCCATGGACGGATTCACGGCGTGTCCCGTAAGCGGTGAGGGCATCGTGCCCTCGACTAGCTGGAGCATGCCGTGCCGACACTGTGAGCCGCGCTCATGTCAGCTGGAGGATGCGAGTGAGCCAAGGCTACGACGATTGAGCTGCGGGTTCGCTGCAGGGCCCTTGCCCGCCCACCATCGCGGGACACGCTGCAAGTACGTCCATGTAAGCTCTTTGGCGGCATCCATGCCGCCAAAGGTCCCGCGACGGTGAGCGGGCAAGGGCCGGTCACGATGGTCGGTGTGCACCGTTAAAGCAGTTCGTGCTTCATCGAGCTGAGCGATACGTGCCAGCTCAATTGCTGCCGTCGAATCGGTGGCTGTTTGCACGGCACGTGACCGTGCAGCTGCAGCGCATCTGGACGTTCCACTGCGTCAGATCTTGGCGCGTTGTTCCCGCAGACCCGTCAATTGCACAGTCCAATCGTTCAAGCGCGCACGCTCTTGCTCAACGACCGCCGCCGGTGCGTTCTGCACGAAGGTGGCATTGCCGAGTTTGCCGTTGCACTTGCCGATCTCGCTTTCCACGCGCTTGATCTCCTTGTCCAGACGGGTGCGCTCGGCCTCCATGTCGACCAGGCCTTCCAGCGGTACCAGCAGGGTCAGTTCGCCCACGATGGCAGCAGCGGCCGGCGGGGTGTCCTGGCCGGCGTCCAGCCAGTCGATGGCTTCGAGCTTGAGCAAGAACGCCAGCTGCGATGCGAAGCGCGATACGCGCGTGCGGTCGTCGGCGGTGCCGGCCTGCAGCAGCAGCTGCACCTGCTTTGAGGGCGGCACGTTCAACTCGCTGCGTACGCGCCGCAAGGCCGACACCATCGACTTCAACCATTCGACATCGGCGTCTGCGCTGGCGTAGCTGCTTGTGTCCACGTCGCCGACTTGCGGGAACGCCTGCAGGGAGATCGTCGCGGTGGTGATGCCCAGGCGCGGAGCGACCTGTTGCCACAGCTCTTCGGTGACGAACGGGGTGAGCGGGTGCAGCAGGCGCAGCAGCGATTCGAGCACGTACAGCAGGGTGTGGCGCGTGCTGGCGGCAGCGTCGTTGTCCTGCACGGCCCCGTTGAGCGCAGGCTTTGCCAGCTCGACGAACCAATCGCAGAACGCATTCCAGGCGAATTCGTACAACGACTGCGTCAGCAGGTCGAAGCGGTAGTTGGCGTAATGCGAATGCGTTTCCGCAGTGACCTTGTCCAGCCGCGCCAGAATCCACTTCTCCGCTTCGGTATGCGGTTGCGGCACACCCGCAAAGCGCGCGCCTTCGGTGTTCATCAGGACAAAGCGCGTGGCGTTCCACAGCTTGTTGCAGAAATTCTTGTAACCCTCGGCGCGGCCCAGGTCGAACTTGATGTCACGGCCGTGGGTGGCGAGTGCGGCGATGGTGAAGCGCAGTGCGTCGGCGCCGTGGGCGATGATGCCGTCCGGAAATTCGCGACGCGTTGCTTTTTCGATCTTCGGCGCATCCTTGGGCTTCATCAGCCCGGTGGTGCGCTTGGCGACCAGGTCCTCGATGCTGATGCCGTCGATGATGTCCAGCGGGTCGAGCACATTGCCCTTGGACTTGGACATCTTCTGGCCCTGCGCATCGCGGATCAGGCCGGTAATGTAGACATCGCGGAACGGCACCTGCCCGGTGAAGCTGTCGGTGGCCATGATCATGCGCGCCACCCAGAAGAAGATGATGTCGAAACCGGTGACCAGCACGCTGGAGGGCAGATAGCGCTCGAAACCGCGCTCGGCCATCGCATCGGCATCCGGCCAGCCCAGCGTGGAGAATGGCCACAGCTGCGAAGAGAACCAGGTTTCCAGCACATCGCTGTCCTGATGCAACGCGATCTCTGCGCCCAGGCCGTGTTTCGCACGCACCTCGGCTTCGTCGTGGCCGACATAGCACTTGCCTGCGTCGTCGAACCACGCCGGAATGCGATGCCCCCACCACAGCTGACGGCTGATGCACCAATCCTGGATGTTCTCCATCCAGTGGCGATAGGTGTTGATCCAGTTCGGCGGCACGAATTTGATCTGGCCGCTTTCGACAAGCTCCAGGCCACGCTTGGCCAGCGCGTCCATCTTCACGAACCATTGGTCGGTGAGATACGGCTCGATCACCTGACCGGTGCGGTCGCCGCGGGGTACCTGCAGTTTGTGCGGCTTGGTTTCGACCAACAGGCCCAACTCTTCCAGCTCCGACAACACCAGCTTGCGTGCGTCGTAGCGATCCAGGCCGCGGTAGCGCTCCGGTGCGTTGTCGTTGATGGTGGCGGTGACGGTGAACAGATTGATCAACGGCAAGTCGTGCCGCACACCCACCTGGTAATCGTTGAAATCATGCGCAGGCGTGACCTTGACCACGCCGGTACCGAAGGCGCGGTCGACATAATCGTCGGTGATCACCGGCACTTGCCGGCCGGTCAGCGGCAGCACGATGCGTGCGTTGTGCAGCGTGGCATAGCGCGTATCGTCCGGGTGCACCATCGCCGCGGTGTCGCCCAGCATGGTTTCCGGGCGCGTGGTGGCCACCACCAAGTAATCGCGGGTTTCGCGCAGGGTCTCATTGCCGTCGGCGTCGTGCTCGACGTGTTCGTAGGTCACGCCATCGGCCAGCGGGTAGCGAATCGACCACAAAAAACCGTCTTCTTCGACGTTTTCCACTTCCAGGTCGGAGATGGCGGTCTTCAGCACCGGGTCCCAGTTGACCAGCCGCTGGCCGCGATAGATCAGGCCCTGCTCGTACCAGCGCACGAAGGCTTCGTTGACCGCTGCCGACGGTTGCGGGTCCATGGTGAAGGTGCTGCGCGACCAATCGCTGGAGGTGCCCAGGCGACGCATCTGGCGCTCGATGATGTCGCCGGATTCGGCCTTCCATTCCCACACCTTGGCGATGAAACCGTCACGCCCGAGCGAGTCGCGCGTTTCGCCGTTGCCTTCCAGCGCCAGATTGCGCGACACCACCATCTCGGTCGCGATGCCGGCGTGGTCGGTGCCCACCTGCCACAGCGTGTCGAAGCCGCGCATGCGGTGATAGCGCACCAGCGCGTCCATCAGCGTCTGCTGAAACGCGTGGCCCATGTGCAGCGTGCCGGTGACATTGGGCGGCGGCAGCAACACGGTGTACGGCTCGCCCTTGCCGGACGGCACGAAGTAACCGGCCGCCTCCCATTGCGCGTACAGGCGCGATTCGAAGGAAGAGGGTTCGTAGCTGGAGGCGAGGGTGGTCATAGTGGGGCGAGGATTCGTTGATTCGGGATTCGGGATTGGTTGCGTCATGGGGCCGGCGAGAATCACTGGCAATCCACTCATCAACGTCGGCGGTGGTGTTGTGGAGCGAAGATCGGCGATTCGGGATTTGTCGTTGGGTGCAACATTGGGATGCGCAAAAAATCCGCTTTTACCAATCCCCACTCTCCAATCCCCGCCCCACTCACATATCGTATTTGGTCAGTTCCAGGCCCAGGGCCTTGTACTGTTTCCAGCGTTCGCGCAGCGGTTCGCGGGCGGCGGGGTCGGCGGGCACCACTTCCAGTACGCGGTCGCAGGCGCCCAGGTACGGGTCGTCGCGCAGGTTGATCACCAGCGGGCGCGAGGGCGCGGCGAACTCCGGCGTGGCGATCAGCACCGGCGCCAGTTCGTCTTCCTCATCGGTGCCGGCGATCTGGTGCGGCACATAGGCTTCGTCGTCGAACGCCCACAACAGGTCATCCAGCGCCTCGGCTTGCGCGGCATCGCGCGCCAGGATCAGCGTGGACAGGTTGGCGTCGTTGGCCTTGCGCGCCAGCTCGCAGACCAGCCGCAGCGGTTCGTCGAGGAAGCGCGGTTTGGCGATCAGGTAGAAATCGGCACGGGGCATGGGAAGGTCACGAAACGTAAGGAAAAACGGATTCAGCGATAAACACGCCGAGCATGAACAGCAGGCCGGAGGCCAGTATCGCCAGGACGAACCCGCCCATTGCGCGCAGGCGCCGGCCCACCGGCCGCGAGCGATACAGATAGATGGGGATGAACACCAGCCAGGCCAGCACCATCCCGATGTTGATCCACATCGGGCGGTGAAAGCCCTGCCGGCGGCTATCGGCCGCCAGCCAGACAAAGATCAGCGCCAGCAATAGCGCAAACCGCAGCAGATCGCTGCCAGTGCCGGTCCAGCCAGGCAGCGCGCAGGTGGCCCCGTCCGCCAGGGTGAACCCGGCGATCAGGGCCAGCGCGGCGCGCGGCGACATCAGGCCGCGCGATCCAGCAACCACTGCGTCAACAGACCGACCGGGCGACCGGTGGCCATGCCGCGCTTGCCTTCGTCGCTGGCCACGCCGGCGATGTCCAGATGCGCCCAGCGCTGGTTTTCGGTGAAGCGCGACAGGAAGCAGCCCGCGGTGATCGCGCCGCCCCAGCGACCGCCGATGTTGTAGACGTCGGCAAAGGTGGAATCCAGCAGGCCCTGGTATTCGTCCCACAAGGGCAGGCGCCAGGCGCGGTCGAACACATGCTCGCCGGCGGCCAGCAGTTCGTTGGCCAGGTCGTCGTGCTTGCTCATCAGGCCGGCGGTCTGGTGGCCCAGGGCCACCATGCAGGCGCCGGTCAGCGTGGCCACGTCCACCAGTGCTTCGGGGTTGAAGCGCTCGGCGTAGGTCAGCGCATCGCACAGGATCAGGCGGCCTTCGGCATCGGTATTGCCCACTTCGATGGTCTTGCCGGACATGCTGGTGATCACGTCCGACGGACGATAGGCATTGCCGTCGATGGCGTTTTCCACCGCCGGCACCACCACCACCAGATTGATCGGCAGCTCGGCCTTGACCGTGGCCACGAAGGTGCCGATGACGTTGGCGCCACCGCACATGTCGTACTTCATTTCCTCGATGCCGCCCTGCGTCTTGAGATTGACGCCGCCGGTATCGAAGGTGATGCCCTTGCCGACCAGCACATACGGGCGCGCGTCGCCGCCGCCATTCCACTTCAGCACGATCAGGCGCGGGCGGTTGGCCGAGCCGCGCGCCACCGACAGCAGCGAGCCCATGCCCAGCGCTTCCATCTGCGCCTCGTCCAGGATCTCGGCTTCGGCACCGGCGTACTTGCCGGCAAATGCGGCCGCGGTGTCGGCCAGGTAGGCCGGGGTGCAGTAGTTGGGCGGCAGATTGCCCAGCTCGCGGGCGAACTCCACGCCCTCGGCGGTCGCAATGCCCACCGCCAGCGCGCGGGCGTCGTCGCCGGCGATCGCCAGGGTGGTCATGCCGGTCTCGTCGACTTTCTTCTTGCCCAGCGTGGCGGTGTAGCGATACGCCGCATGGTCGCTGACGATGACTGCCTGGCGGACATTCCAGGCCGCGTCGCGGGCCTTGACCGGCAGTTCGGTGAGGGTGAGCAGGGCGGTGCCGACGGCGCCGGTCTTCAGCGCGCGGGTCGCATCGCCGATGGCCTTGAGGTAGGGCGCCACGCCGAACTTGGCGGTCTCGCCCAGCCCGACCACCAACACGCGCGGTGCGGTCACGCCGGGCAGGTCGTGGACCAGGGTGGTGCTGCCGGTCTTGGCAACCACGTCGCCGCGTGTCACCAGGGCCGTCAGGCGGCCCTGGCTGGCGCTGTCCAGCGCCTGCGCAGCGGGCGACAGGGTCTTGTCGGCGAACACGCCAACCACGATGCAGTCGACGGCGGCGCTTGCCGGCGCGTCTTGGTTCAGGGTGAATTGCAGGGCCATTGATCAGATTCCGTAGGCAAATCCGTACAATCGCGGACTGTTTACGCCAACCTGATTAGGCTGGCGGCGCCGCGAACGAATCCGAGAGTTTAAAACAAGCCCACCCTATGCCGAAGCTCGATCGATATCTGCTTAGCGATTTCACCCAGAGCTTCCTGGCCACCTTGATCGTGCTGCTGGTCGTCAGCGTCGGCGGTGTGCTGGTGGATATCCTCGGCAATATCGCCGATGGCCGCATCCCAGCGCGCTTGCTGCTGTCTCAGGTGGGCCTGCAATTCGTGGCCTATCTGCCGATCATCCTGCCGCTAGCGCTGATGCTGGGCCTGTTATTGGCGCTGGCGCGGCTGTACCGCGATTCAGAAATGGCGGTGATTACCGCCATTGGCGTCGGCCCCAAGCGCATGTTGCGGCCCATGCTGATGCTGGTGGTGCCGGTGGTGATCATCATCGGGCTGTGCTCGCTGTGGCTGGGCCCGTGGGCCAGCCGCACTGCCGAAACCATGCTGGAAGACGCCAACCGCAGCGTGCTGATGGCTGGCCTGGAGTCGGGCAAGTTCACCCCGCTGTCCGGCGGTGGCGTGGTCTACCTGACCACCATCTCCGCCGATGGCAAGGGCCTGGGCAAGGTCTTCATGCAGCGCCAGAAGGACGACCGCATCGATGTAGTCACTGCCCAGCGCGGCGCGATGTTCTTCGAAGGCAAGACCGACCGTTACCTGCGTCTGGAGGACGGCTATCGCATCGAAGGCCCGGCCGCCGGCGACACCCTGGACTACCGCTTGATGAAGTTCGCCAGCAACGACGTGGCCTTGCCTGATCGCACCCGGACCCACGACGCCAACGACCCGGAAGTGATGTGGACCACGCAGCTGCTGTCCGATGAGCGTCCGGCTGCGCGTGCGCAGTTGCACGAGCGCCTGGCGCCGCCCTTGCTGGCGCTGGCCTTCGCGCTGCTGACCCTGCCGCTGTCGCGCAGCGCGCCACGCCAGCAGCGCTACGGCCGGATCATGCTGGCGTTCCTGGCCTACATGGTGGGCACCAATCTGATGATCGTCGGCACCCAGTGGATCGCCAACGGCAAGACCCCGGCTGCGCTGGGCTTGTGGTGGCTGACGCTGCCGCTGCTGGCGGTGGCGGTCTGGGCGTATGCACGCGATGGCCGCGTGCGTCGGCCGAGGGCGACCGCATGAGGCTGACCCCGCGAGTCCATGATTGGTACGTCGGTCGCGTGGTGTTGTTCACCGTGCTGCTGACCTGGGCGGTGCTGCTGGGTCTGGACCTGGTCAATGCCTTCGCCAGCGAGGCCAAGAACATCGGCCAGGGCAGCTACAGCTTCGGTCACGCGGTGGCCTTTGTGGCCTACACCGTGCCGCGTCGCGCTTACACCTTGTTCCCCACCGCCGCAGTGATCGGCGCGCTGATGGGCCTGGGGCAGCTGGCGGCCACATCCGAATTGACCGCCTTGCGCGCGCTGGGCGTTTCGCGCAAGCGCATGTCCGCCTCGGTGGTGGCAGCGATGGCGCTGTTGACCGCGAGCATGGTGATCAGCGGCGAAACCGTTGGGCCATGGGCGCAGAACCAGGCCGACAGCCTCAAGGCCAGTGCCCGCTACAACAACAGCATGGCGTCCTCGCGCTATTCGGGCCTGTGGGCACGCGAAGGCGACACCTTCCTCAACGCGCTCAGCGGCGAAGAAAAGCTGCTCGACGGCGGCGGCACCGCGCTCGATCTGCACGATGTGCGGCTGTATCACCTGGATGCCAACGGCAGGCTGCAACAGCTGACCTACGCCTCCGTGGCCGAGCACCGCGATGGCCGCTGGACCTTGCGCCAGGTGCGTCGCGATACCTTCCAGGAACGTTCGGTGCAGCGCGAAACCTTCCCCGAGCTGCCATGGCAATCGCAACTGAGTCCTGCGGCGCTGGCGGCTGGATTGGCCAAGCCGCGCAATCTCTCGGCGCACGAGCTGGAGCAAAGCATCGAATACCGTCGCCGCAACGGACTGGATGCGCGCGATTACGAAGATCAGTACTGGAGCCGCTGGTTCTACCCGCTCAACGTGTTGGCGTTGTGCATGGCGGCGATTCCGTTCTCGTTTGGCTCGCTGCGCAGCGGCGGCCTGGGCAAGCGCCTGTTTTTGGGCATCTTGTTCGCCCTCGGCTTCTGGCTGCTGCAGCTGTTCTTCGGCCGTATGGCGGGCGCGCTCAAGCTCGATTACCGCATCGCCTACGCACTGCCCCCGATGGTGATGCTGGGCGTGTCGGCGTGGTTGTTCCGGCGGCGCAGTAGTTGACCGGGCCCGAAGTGGCTCTTATGTCAGGCTTGGAGCAATTGGAGCTTCAACGCGTGGTCAGCGAGGTGCTGCATTACCTGTGGGATCCGATCGGCATCGCAGGGGTTGTGGAAGCACGTGATGAGTACGACGGTTATGTGCTCGGCATCTGTACCTTGCTGTGGCAAGGCGCCGATCATGTGCTGATCGGCAAAACCTTGATCGACATTGCCGATGAGCAGCTGGGTCTGCCCGGTTCCGAAGCGCAGGCCGAGCGGGCTGCGCTCAAGCTGATCCTTTGGCGGGATGCGATTACTCGATAGGTTTTGCCGTTAAATCCTGTCCAATGACCAGAGCGTTGGCCAGAACGAAGTTGGATCGGTCAGCATCGATCTCCAATTCGGGAACTAGCATCAGCGCGCTGGTTGGCGCTCCAGCCGCGTCCCACTTGCGCGGTCATGCCAGGTCAGCCGATCGCGATCGACCAACGCCCACCAGAATCCGAGTCCGCCCAGGGCCAGCGATAGTGTGCCCACCGCATAGCGGATCCACAGTGCGCGCCAGGAGGCTTGCGGGCCGACCAACCGTAGCCGCCACGGACGCATGCCCAGAGTCTGGCCGCCGCGTCGCCAGCTCACCGTGGCGTACCCGCCGGCGGCGGCCCAGCAGCACAGCCAAAGCAGCCACTGCCAGGCACTGAACGGTGCGATGTTTTCGCGTGCGGGATGCCCGGCCAGGGTGAAGCCGAGCGTGAAGCCTGAGGAAATCAGCATCCACAGCGCCAGCACCGGCCAGGCGTCGTAGCACATGGACAGCAGCCGCCAGTGCAACAAGGCGGCTGGGCGTGGGGAATCGGATGCGGCGATCGACGTCATGGCGCGAGCATAGCTGGCGCCAGCGATCCGGCAACGCCGCGGTGCAGTAACACTTCCAGCCCATCCAGTCGTGGCATCTTGATGTCCAGCAGCACGGCGTATCGAACACGCGGCGGCCGATGCTGGCTGTGGTAACGGCAGAGCCGCTGCGGCCGGGGTTTGGAGTTGGCTTTGATGCTGTTGCCGGTGCGGTGGAGGTTCTTCGGCAGATGTGGGGATTGGCACGTCTCGCGTTACCAAGTCGCGCCTTGGTTTCGGGGCGCCCTTGGGTGCGAGGGGTTTCTCGGCTACGGCGTCGCGCCCGGGTGCGCTCCTACGTGTGTGATGTGTGCGGATGGATGTGTCGTGGGCGCGCGCGATGGGTCTGCCGGCAACGTTCGCTAACCGCGCGGGTGATGCGTGGCGTGCAGCTTCTGCAGGTGCTGCCTGGCCACCAACGTGTAGATCTGGGTGGTCGACAGCGAGCTGTGGCCCAGCAGCATCTGCAGCGCGCGCAGGTCTGCGCCGTGGTTGAGCAGGTGGGTCGCAAAACTGTGCCGCAGGCCGTGCGGGCTGACCGTTGCCGGGTCGATGCCGGCCACCGCCGCATAGCGTTTGACCAAGGCCCAGAAGTGCTGACGGCTGGGCGGCTGGCGTGCCGCATCGATGAACAGCGGCACCTGGCCGTCCACCGCCGCCACGGCCTTGTGATCGGCTAGCAACGGGCGTGCTTCGTGCAGATAGCGCTCCAGCCAATGCTGCGACTCTTCGCCCAGCGGCACCAAGCGTTCCTTGCTGCCCTTGCCGGTCACGCGCAGCACGCCCTGGCGCAGATTGACGCCCACCGCCGGCAGATTGACCAACTCGCTAACGCGCAGCCCGGCGGCGTACATCAACTCGAGCATGGCGCGGTCGCGCAGGCCGAGCGGTGTCTGGATATCCGGCGCCGCCAGCAACGCCTCGATCTGGGTTTCGGTCAGCGCCTTGGGCAGCGAGCGCGGCAATCGGGGTGGATCCAGCAGGGCGGTGGGGTCATCGCTGCGCACGCCATCGCGCAGGCACAGGCCGTAGAAGGCCCGCAAGGTCGACAACAGCCGGGCATTGCTGCGCGGCGAATATCTGGCCTCGGTCCGCCAGCGCAGGTAATCGAACAACACCGAACGATCGATACCCAGCAAGCCGCCGCCGGCACCATCGCGCCAGCGCGCCAAGCCCTCCAGATCGCGTCGGTAACTGTCCAGCGTCTGCCGCGCCACACCTTGCTCGGCCCACAAGCGATCCAGAAAGCGCTCGATGGCGGCGGCATCGGCCGCCTGCACCGGCGGCAGCTGTTGGGTGAGTTGGCGACGTTCGGCGGGACTGCTGGCTGACATCGCCACAGCATAGAGCGTGCCGCGCATATTGCGATGCGCCACGTTGGTGATCGGCCACGTATCGCCAGCGCGTGCCTTGCCGTATCGCGACCATGGGTTTGGCGCCCCCAGGAGCAGTCGCACGCCGCCCCTGATGCTGCTCGCCAGCGTGGCGGCCAGCTCACGGATTGTGGCAAACCACACGTAGGACAACACGCAAAGGCACACCCGGATCACACACGTAGGAGCGCACCTGGGCGCGACGGCCTTCACCGGAAATCCCGCCGCACCCAATCCCGCTTCAATGCGCCAAACGCTGACGTGGCAGTGCCAAGCGCAACAATCCGCTCGTCTGCACTGGAGGCGCCACGAACCCACCGGCCGGCGAACGAACAAACTGTCGCGGCCGCTGCCTGGCTTCATCCGCCCTGTGCGAGAATCCAGTCACCCCGATTCCACTGGATGCGTGAATGTATCGTCTTGCTATCGCCGCGCTGCTGGGCGCGCTCAGCCTTACCGCCTGCGCACAATCGTCGCAGCCTGCGGCAAGCGCCGCCGGCGCCAAGCCAGCCGCCGCTGCCCCCGCCGCCGCGACTGGCAATGTGGATCAGCGCGTCGGCGCCGCCCTCAAGGCACTGGATCCGGACTTCAAGCCGGATTACATCGGCGCCGCGCCGTTCCCCGGGTTCCGCGAGGTGGTGGTCGGTGGGCAGGTGTTGTACGTCAGCGATGACGGCCGTTATCTGATCCAGGCGCAGCCGTTCGACATCCAGAACAAGCAGTTTGCCGCTAGCCCGGGCTTGCTTGCGTACCGCCGCAAGCAGCTGGACACCGTGCCCAAGGCCGACCGCATCGTGTTCGCACCGGCCAACCCCAAGTACACCGTGACCGTGTTCACCGACGTGGAATGCGGCTACTGCCGCAAGCTGCACAGCGAGATCGGCGAGCTCAACAAGCAGGGCATCGCGGTCGAATATCTGGCCTTCCCGCGCATGGGCCTGGGCAGCCAGGACCACAAGGAAATGATCGCCGTGTGGTGCGCGGCCGACCGCAAGCAGGCCTTGACGGCGGCCAAGTCGGGCCAGCCGGTCAATTCCAAGGACTGCAAGAACCCGGTGTCGATGGAATACACACTGGGGCAGCGTCTTGGCGTCAACGGCACCCCGGCGATCTTTGCGCCGGACGGCACCCAGCTGGGTGGCTACCTGCCGCCGGCGCAGCTGCGCGAGGCGTTGGAAAAGCGCGCCGTCACCACCGCCGGTGGCAGCCGCTAAGCTGGAATATGTGAGTCTGGCAGTGGTGGCGCGCCGGTAAGGCGTGTCGCAACGACAGGACACGCTTGAGGAAGGGCTGGATGCGAAGGCATCCGGCCCTTCGTCGTTTTAGGGACATTGCCGTGCGGAAAAAGGCAGTGGTCAGTGGCTGACTGGAGCGATGCCAGGCAAGCATCCAGCCTGGAAGCCGACTC
>NZ_JAVTIK010000009.1:0-201007 GCF_031843525.1 Xanthomonas sp. WCS2018Noco2-27
GGATGTACGCGCTGACTAGCCCCTCTCCCTGCGGGAGAGGGGTTGGGGTGAGGGTACGGCCATGCTTGGTGGTTCAGTTGCACCAGGCTTCGCCCGTACCCTCATCCGGCCCTTTGGGCCACCTTCTCCCGACGGGAGAAGGGAATGGCTGTACGTGCTTTGGTTGACTTGCCGGGCGTGCGTTAGCTGGTTTTCGCTTGGTCAGGTCATTTGGTTTTTGACTGGACACGAAAAAAACAACGACGCCCCGATTTAGTCGGGGCGTCGTTGTTTGTTTGGCGCTTGGTGGTGAGGGTGTCCAGCGTTTTAACGCTGCAAAACGCGAGTTAATGGGTAGCGCGAGTCGACACGAACAGATAATCCGGCGTAGCAAGCAGATGATCCAGACACATGATCCATCCAGACATCTCATGCAGCCAATCAAGTTGCTACTCGATTCGGCCAACTAAGCTCTTGCTTGGAACAGCCTCAGCTCTTGCTTGGCACAACCACACTGCTACTTGGCCCAAGGCGTCGACAACTTGCTGTTCGGCTACCGCCTGCAACTCGTCGCACCATCAACTTATCGCGCCAACTCTCGCACTGTTCCAACCTCGCAAACCCTCACGCCACGCTTACTTCGAAGCGTCACGCACCTTGTCGGCCACTTCACCGGCCTTGGCCTGGACCTTGCCGATATTCTTTTCGGCGGCGCCTTCCAGCTCGGTGCTCTTGTCGCCGGTGACACGGCCGATGGCTTCCTTGACCGAGCCCTTGATCTGCTTGGCGGTACCTTCGATACGGTTCTTATCCATGGGACGTTTCTCGTAGTTTGGGGAACCCGGCCAGTGTCTCCGGGCCGGTGTGAGCATGATGTGCGCTCGCGCTTGGCCGGCCCAGTTGCGAATGCACTAAATGCTTTAGTGCATTCGCGCCACGTGTGCAGTTACTTCTTGCGCGCTGCCGGTTTGGCGCTGCGACCGACAAAGCCGCGCTCGCGTGCCCAGACAATCGCTTCACCGCGGCTATGCACGTCGATCTTTGAATACAACGCCGCCACGTGATTGCGCACGGTATTGGGCGAGACGCCCAGTTCCTGCGCGATCTGCTTGTCGGCCAGGCCTTCGGCGATGTGCCCGAGCACGTCGCGCTCGCGGTCGGTGAGCTCGGCGATGCCGCAGCCGCTGGTCTGGCTGGGCCGATTGGCGCGGCGCACGTTGGCCAGTTTCTCCAGCAGGCTCTGACTGAACCACGAAGCGTCCTGCATCACCGCTTCGATGGCGGTGACCAGTTCCATCTCGGTGCGTTTGCGGTCGGTGATGTCCATCAGCGACAGCAGATAGCACTGCACACCGTGGATGCTCACGGTCTCTGCAGAGACCAGGCAGTCCAGTTGCTCGCCGTCCTTGCGCGCGATGGCGTATTCGACATTGAGCATGCTGCCGGTCTCGGCTAGCGCACGATGAAACTGTTGGTAGGCCTGGCGGCTGGGAAACAGGCCGATGTCTTCGATGGGTTTGCCGACGATGTCTTCGGTGGCGTACTGGGTGATCTGCGAGACGGCGTCGTTGATTTCCACGATCTGCAAGGTTTCTGCATTGCACATCAGGGTGGGCACCGGGGTGATGCGAAACGCCTTGGCAAAGCGCTCCTCGCTTTGACGCAACGCCACTTCGGCGCGGCGGCGCGGTTCCAGGTCCATGAAGGTAAACAGCATGCAGGCTTCTTCGCCGATTTCGATCGGCTGGCCGGCCACCACCACCAGCTTGGTGGTGCCATCGGGCAGGCTGAGTTCGGCCTGCATCTGCGGGATGGTGGCGCCTTCGTTGAGCCGCTCCAGCCCCAGCTCGCGGCGGTCGGCCATTTCCATCACGTCCACTTCGAACACGCTCTTGCCCACCACCGCTTCGCGCGTGTAGCCGGTCATTTCCAGAAAGCCCTGATTGGCCTTGATGTAGCGCTTGTCGTCGAGCCGGCAGATACAGGCCGGCGCAGGATTGGCGTTGAAGGTGCGCTCGAAGCGTTGTTCGGCGCTGGCCCAATCGCTGGCGTCGGCCACGATCAGCACCAGGCAATCCGGTTCGCCCTGCGCGTCGGTGAGCACCAGGCTGCGTACGCGGTGCACCCATTGCGCATCGGTGCCTTCGCGCACCACTTCCACCACCACGTCGTTGAACACTTCGCCGGCAATCACGCGGTCGATGGGGTAGTTGCCGGCATTCAAGCGATGGTTGTTGCGATAGCGCAACTGAAAGCGCGTGCGGTAATCGCTGACGGTGGCGCCGAGTTCGGCGAGTTCGCTGGCGCCATGCATGGCCAGCGCGGCCTCGTTGGCCCAGGTGATGGTCTGATCCGGCTCGATCAGGATCACCCCTTCGCTCAGGCCGGTGATGATCTGCTGCAACTGGCGGCGATTGGTGGAACTGGGCGGGCTGCTGGGGGATGCGGCTTCACTGCCTGACGACATGGGTGACCCTCGGGCAAACAATGGCGGTAGAAACCAACAGTGGGCGCTCACGGTAGCGGCTGCCTGACGCGAATGCACTAGCTGCACTGGTGCATTCGGCTCAGGCGTCCAGCCGGTGTCACTTCCACACTAGCCGCACTTTTCCACTGTAACGAGGCCACTCCATGGCACAGGTTATCCGTCCTTCCTACGCTCCAAAGATGTCGTGGGGCGCCGTGCTCGCCGGCTGCACCGTCGCGCTGGTGACCTATCTGACCCTAAGCGTGCTGGGCACCGCGATCGGCGCGTCCACCATCGACCCGCTGCGCGAGGTCAACCCGGTCAGCGGGCTGGGCACCGGCGCCGGCATCTGGCTGGGCGTGAGCACCCTGATTTCGATGGCGGTGGGCGCATTTGTCGCCGGCCGGCTTGCTACCTCTCGTGGCGGCACGCACGGCCTGCTGAGCTGGGCGGTGACCTCGCTGGTGACCCTCTGGCTGGTGGCCGCGCTGGCCAGCAGTGCGGTGGGCGCGGTGTCCGGCGTGGTCGGCAAGGGCCTGTCGCTGACCGGTCAGGGCATTGCCGCCGCCGCACCGACGCTGGGTAACGGCGTGCAGGATGAACTCAAGAAACAGGGCATCGACCTGGAATGGGGCGACCTGCGCGGCCAGCTGGAAACGGTGCTGCGCCAGACCGGCAAGGCCGAGCTCAACCCCGAGCGCTTGAAGGACCAGGCCGAAGGTGCCACCACCGACGGCAAGGCCACTGCCAGCAACGCGGCGCAGACCCCGCAGGCCGCACCGGACGCTTTTGCCGCCTGGTTCGACCGGGTGCGTGCCCAGGCCAAGCCGGCCATTGATGCCGCCGACCGCGATGCCCTGGTCAACCTGATCATGGCCCGCACCGGCAAGCCGCGCGCGCAGGCTGAGCAGATTGCCGACAACTACGCGCAGACCTATCAGCAGGCCATGGCGCAGTACGCATCGCTCAAGCGCACCGCCGAGCAGAAGGCCCGCGAGGCCGGTGACGTGGCTGCCCGTGGCGTGTCGCGCGCGGCCTGGACCACCTTGGTGCTATTGATCCTGGGCGCCGGCATCGCGTTTGGCGCTGGCCGTATCGGCCGCCGCACCGACCCGATCATCGAGGTATAAGCGCTTGTGTTGAAGGCCCACGGTGGGGACCGTGGCCTGCAGCAGGGCGCCGTGCGCAAGCCGGCGCTGTCGACAAGGAGCAGGACGTGAGCAAGGTGCAGGGGCAACCCTTCCCGGCAATGGATGCCGCGACTCGCTCGACACCGGGCCATCTAGGGATGGCTCGGTGTTTTTTGGTTGTCGCGTCGGGGCGGTGTGGGGGCCGACAGGCCTGGTCAGCTGCCGCCATGTCGCAGCGGGAACCGCAGGCAACCACGGCGCCCGCGCCACCGCAGACACCGGCCGCCTCACCCGGCCGACGCCGCGCAGGCACTGCACATTCCGTGCAGAAGCGCATGCCACAATGCGGCCACTTCCAACCAGGCACGGCCGCCACCACGTGAGCACAGCGCACCCCGCCATCGAGCCGAGCGGTCTGGAATTCCTCTCCGGCGGTGGCGTCATGGGCGCGGTGATCCGTGCGCACGACTGGGCGGCCACGCCGCTGGGCGACCCGCACACCTGGCCGCAATCGCTGCGCTCGGCGTTGTCGATGATGCTCAACGCCAAGTTGTTGGGTGCGGTGCTGTGGGGGCCGCAACTGCGCCTGTTCTACAACGATGTCTACCTGCAATCGTTGGGCGACCGCCATCCGCACGCACTGGGGCAACCGGTGGCCGAGGTCTGGGGCGAAACCTATGCGCCCATCGCCGAGGACTTTGCGCAGGTGATGCGGACCGGCGACGGCTACGGCCAGGGCGTTGTTTCGTTGCCGATGGTGCGTAACGGCGTGCGCGAAACCACGTACTGGAATTCCACCGCCTCGCCCATCCGCGGCGAAGACGGCAGCATCGTGGGGCTGTTGAACATCGCCATCGAAACCACCGCGCAAGTGGCGGCCGAGCGCCATCGCGAGATTCAGAACGCGATGCTGAGCAATGCGAACACGCATCTGGTGCATGAAGTGGTGAGCCGCACCAGCGAGCGCGATCGCGCGCTGGAAGCGGAGATCGTCGCGCGCCGCAATGCCGAGCGCGTGCAGCTGGCGCTGGCGGCCGGCGCCATCATCGGCACCTGGATCTGGGACCTGCCCACCGACGCGTTTTCGGTGGACGAGGCCTTTGCCGACACGTTCGGTTTCGATCCGTCCATCAGTCGCACCGGCCTGCCGTTGGAGCAGGTCATCGCCACCGTGCATCCGGACGATCGCGACGGCCTGCGCGCGGCGATCAGCGAAGCGACTGCACGTGGCGGCGCCTATGCGCACCAGTACCGGGTCAAGCGTCGCGACGGCAATTACTACTGGCTGGAGGCCAATGGCCGCGTCGAACATGCGCCCGACGGCACGCCGCTGCGGTTTCCGGGCGTGTTGCTGGACATCGATGCGCGGCACGCCTTGTCCGAAGAGCGCGACCGCGCGTTGGCCGCATTGCGCGAGCTGAGCGAGACGCTGGAACAGCGCGTCACCGCGCGCACGCGCGAGCTGATGGTCGCCGAAGAAGCGCTGCGCCAATCGCAGAAGATGGAAGCGGTGGGTCAGCTCACCGGCGGGCTGGCGCACGACTTCAACAATCTGCTGGCCGGCATCTCCGGCGCACTGGAGTTGATGACGCTGCGCATGGAGCAGCAGCGTTTTCCCGAGCTGCCGCGCTATCTGGGCATCGCGCAGAGCGCCACCACCCGCGCATCGGCCTTGACGCACCGCTTGCTGGCGTTTGCACGGCGGCAGACCTTATTGCCCAAGCCGACCAATGTCAGCCAGTTGATCGTCGATATCCTGGAGCTGGTGCAGCGCACGGTGGGCCCGGGCATCCATGTGGAGTACACGCCCAACGCCGCACTGTGGCCTGCGCTGGTGGACGCATCGCAGCTGGAAAATGCCTTGCTCAATTTGTGCATCAACGCACGCGATGCCATGCCCAATGGCGGCTGTCTGCGGATCGAGACCGGCAACCACTGGATCGACCACGATCTGGCGCGGCAACTGGGCATGCGGCAGGGCCCGTACCTGTGGCTCTGCGTCGGCGACACCGGTACCGGCATGCCGCCGGACGTGGTGGCGCGCGCGTTCGATCCGTTCTTCACCACCAAGCCGCTAGGCGAAGGCACCGGGCTGGGGCTGTCGATGATCTACGGCTTTGCCAAGCAATCCGGCGGGCAGGTGCGGATCCAGTCGGAAGTGGGCAAGGGCTCCAGTGTGTGTCTCTATCTGCCGCGTCACCTGGGCGATGCAGCGCAGCCCGATGCCAATGCCCACCCGCTGCAACTTACCCCCACCGATGCCGGCGAGACGGTGCTGATCGTCGACGACGAACCGTCCATCCGTCTGCTGCTGGGCGAGGTGCTGCAGGAGTTGGGCTACACCGTCATCGAAGCCGGCGACAGCGTGGCAGGCCTGGGCCTGCTGCAATCGGACGCGCGCATCGATCTGTTGATCAGCGACGTAGGCCTGCCGGGCGGCATGAACGGCCGCCAGATGGCCGATGCCGGCCGCGCCCACCGTGCAGGTCTCAAGGTGCTCTTTATTACCGGGTTTGCCGAAAACGCATTGCTGGACGACCGCCACCTGGAAGCGGGCATGGCGGTACTGACCAAACCTTTCAGCGTGAGCGTGCTGACCGCGCGGGTGAAGGAACTGATTTCCAGCCAGGGATGAGTGTGCGGGCAGGAGCTCGCTCGCGCGGCGAGTGCCTGCGCCGCGACCCTGCTGCAGCCATGCGTCCATGACAGAGGCGGTGTTCACTGGTGGCTGCAGTGGTCTGAATCACTTGTCGCGACGTTGATCGCGCAAGTACGCCTCGACGTCTTGCAGTGTGACGCGACCGCTGCCGCTGCGATCGATCTGCTCGAAGTGCGTGGCGACAAACCCCAGCCCGCGCGCTTGCGCCTGCTGCTTGGTGAGCGCATCGCGATGCGCCAGTGCACCACTCTCGTCGAGCGTGCTGGTGATGCGCTGTTGCGCCTGGTCTTCCAGCGTGTCGCCGGTGCTGTCCGTGCGCTCCGCTTCGAGGCCAAGCTGCGCGATGGGCATGAATGGGCCATCGATCCCTCCGTGGCGGGCGTTGGGTGTGATGGACGCGACGCGTTGCGGCGGCAACGCTTGCGCACTGACGGTGGTCGCCACCACGGCAAGCATGGCGGTGGCGTAACGGAGGCAGCGGAGCAGGCGCATCAGGAGTTCCTCGCGATGGATGAGCGGAGCGCGATCATGGCGTTGCGGTTGCAGCAGTCGCGGCATTGACGTTGCGGTTGTCCGGCCATGGCGAATCCAGCAAGGCCAACGGCACGGCATCGGCGATCGGCGCGTTGGCGTAGTAGGCGGTGAGGTCGGCCTGCAATTTGGGGCGCGAGTTGTCGTCGAGATAGATCATGTGGCCGCCCGCGTAGGTGGCCACCTGCACATCGGCATCGAGATTGCGAATAGTGCGGAGCCGCGCCAGTTGTTTTTCGTTGCTGTAGAACGGCGTTGCAAGATCGTGATAACCGCTGACCGCAAAGACCTTGAGCGCCGGATTCAGGCGCAGCGCGCCGAGCAGGTCTGGCAGGGTATCTGGCAGCAGCCGGCCTGCATGGCGGAAGTCCCAGACGTTGATGATGTCCATGTTGAGCGAGGTGTAGGTCGCGTTGGGCGCGCTATACCCCAGATAGGTGCGGAACTGCTGGGCCAGTGCGTTGGCCAGGGGGCGCTCGATCAGGATGTTGGACGGGTCGTTATCGTTCTTCAGTCGCCCGTCGCTGTTGGGTAGGCTGACGCGCCCGTCGTAGCGGCCGATGCTAGTGCCGGGCAGCAGGCCTTGATTGAACGAGGCCAGCGAGAAGTAGCCTTGCAAGGCCTGCGTGGTCAACCCGGACAGTGGCCGCCACCGCGTCAGCACCGCTGCACCGGGTTGTACCGGCTTGCCCAGGATGGTTGGAAACCCATACTGACTGAGCACCCAGGTGGGGCCATAGCGCTGAAACTCCGCGTGCACCACGCTGACGAACGCGCGCATCTGCAGCGCATAGAACTCATCGCTTGCGCTGACCTCGGTCTGCTTGTGATACGCGGCAACTGCGGCATAACTGGGGAAATAGCCGCCGATGGTGTCGCCGCTGTATTTCATGCCTTTTGCGTAATCCGGGTAATACAGCCCACCGCTCGCAATCGTGTCGGCGTAGTAGTTCAGGATCGACGACTGCAGCACGATGCCGCGCAAACGTACCCCAGCCGATTCCAGCGCCAGCGCCAGCATGGCGGAGCGGGTGGTGCCATAGGATTCGCCGAACAGATACAGCGGTGCATTGGCACGGCGATTGACCTGTACATAGCGCTGGATGAAGTCGCGCATCACCCGCACATCGGCATCGCTGCCCCAGAAGCTGGCATTGGTGTTGGGCAAGATCGCCTGCGACAGGCCGGTACCCGGCGGATCGATAAACACCATGTCGGTGCTGGCGATCAGGCTCTCTGCATTGTCCACCATCGGGTAATTGGGCCAGCTGCCGAAGCTGGGCGCTGCGGTGGCCATGCGCTTGGGTGCGAACGAGGCCAGATGCAACAGCGATGCCGATGCGCCGGGACCGCCGTTGTAGAAAAACGTCAGCGGCCGCGGTTTGCCGTTGCGTGCCGGCGCGGTGTAGGCCACATACGACAAGGTCGCTTGCGGTTGCCCGGCAGCGTCGCGCGCAATCAGGTGGCCGGTGCGTACGCTGTAGGCCACGGTGTCCTGCTTGCCGCGCCACAGGTAATGCATCAACGCAGAGCGCTCGTTGGCGACGCTGGCATCCAGCCCGGCATCGGCCTTGACCGAATAGGCGATGCGATCGATATACGGGGTGTTGGCACTGGCCGCCTGCACCTGCTGCTGCGCGCCAACGCATAGCGGCACAGCCAGCAAGAGACCAAACAGCAGGACAAGCGGGTGTCGCACGGTACCGGCATTGCGCTGGGACATGGTGCACCTGTGGCAGAGGGAGGCGCTGCAAGGGTGTGGCGATCACACGCACCCCGCCGCGCACGGTCATTGCGCACGTGCGTTGCAGCCGGCATGTCATCCCAAGGTCGTGATGCAGCGAGCGGATCAGACCGGTGCTTAGCTTGTGGAGACTGCCGGCCGCCTCGGAGACTGCGATGCGAAGCCATAGCGTGGCGAGCGAAGCGGAAACTGCGCTGGCCAGCGCCGGTGCAACGCGTTGTGATCGACTCGACATCGCTCCCGCGCGTCGCGTGCGGCGGCAGACCGCCCGGTCGATCAGTTGATCAGGTTGTTCGTGTGGCTGCGCGCCAATGCCATGCGCGTTGAGCGGGGAGCGGGGAGCGGGTCCGGCAGATGCGTCCGGCCTGGAGGCGTGATCAGCCGGTCGGCGCAGCGGTGCAGGCCAGCAGCGCAACGCTTGCGCGGATGACGGCCAATGCACGCGATGCGCTAGCCAACGGCAGGCAGCTGCCGATCTACTCCACGCTGGCAGCCACCAGCCGCTGCCACAACGCCGCGTTGGCGTCTTCATCCGGTTCCAGCGTGGCAAGCACGCTGAGGGCGTGGTCCTCCTGCTCGGCACCACAGCGGGCCAGCATGGCCAGCGCGGCGGCCAGGCGGCCGTAGCGCAGGGCGCGCCCCAGGCTGGTGGCCAGCAAGGTGGTGTCGTGCTCGGGACGCTGTTCGTCCAGTGCGGTCCCCAGCACCGCCGGCAACTCCCAGGTGGTGGCGATGGTCTTGGCCACTGCGGCGGTATGGCGTTCGACCAGGGCGGCAGCCACTTCCAGGCTGTAGGGCAGGCCGGGGCGTTCGGCATAGGCGTCGCGCAGCACGCGCAGGATCACCACCGCGCCCAGCCCCTGCAGCAGGCCGGCCAACTGCGCCGACAAGGTGTCGCCGCCGCGCTCGCGCATATAGGCGGCCGCTGCGGTGGCAGTGCGCAGCGCGTAGTCCCACACCGCCGCGGGCAGCCGCGAGTGCAGGCCGCCATCCAGGCTCAGCACCGGTTGCATCACCGCCGCGGCAACGATCTGGCGCACGCCCTCGGTGCCGATGTGCACCACCGCGCGCTCCAGGCTTTCGAGCGGAGCGCCTTGCGGGCGGTACAGTGCACTGTTGGCGATGCGCAGCAGGTTGGCCGACAGCGCAGGGTCTTGCGCGATGATGGCGGCGATACCGCGCCCGGACGCGTCCGGGTCGTTGACCGCGCGCATCAGCTGCGGCAGCAAATGCGGGCGACGTGGCAACAGCTGCGGGCGCAGGTCGACATGGTCGAGCGCGGCGGTCGCCACTTCCAGCACGGCGACCTGTGCGGGGTCGCTGGGCAGGCTGCCGTCGGCAAGCGACGGGTTGGCCATCACGGCGGCATACATGCGGCGCAAGAGCGGACGCATCGGCGGCGGCTCGGCCTGCAAGGGCTGCGCTGCGGCGGGCGTTGGCTGCGGCGGCGCTTGCTCGTCCATCGCGATCGGTGCCGGTGCGACCGAGGTTCGCGCGGCCGGCGCATCGGGCGCAGCGGAACTACCGGCTGCCGGAGCAGTGGGCTCGGGCGCGTGCTGGCGCATGCGCATCCACCACACGATGGCACCGACAATCATCGCCACAGCGACAAGTCCGGCAATAAGCAGCAACACAATCGCGAGCATCATAGGTCGTTGTCTGATGAATGCCGCGACTATCGGCGATGGCGGGCGCGGCGGCAATGTCGCGTGCAGTGATGGGCGCAGCGCGTGACCGCAGGCGCCCGGGAAGAAGCGCGGCGTGGCAGGCTGCAACGACCCGCCATACCGATGTATCCGCGGCCATGGCGCGTCACGCTGCGCATGCTGCGATGCCGCCGCGCCCACCAGCGCTGCAGCTGCACTCCAGCGTCATCGACCGGTAGCATGATGGACGTCCTTTGCCAGCCAAGCGGGTGTCCTATGTCCACCGTTACGCTCCACCGCGTCTTACGTGCCAGCCCCGAGCGCATCTACCGCGCCTTCCTCGATGCCGATGCGCTGGTCAAGTGGCTGCCGCCTGCCGGCTTCACCGGCACCGTCGAGCATCTGGATGCCCAGGTGGGCGGTACCTTCCGGATGGCGTTTACCAACTTCGCCAATGGTCAGCGCCATGCGTTTGGCGGGACGTACCTGGAGCTGCAGCCCAGCGCCTTGCTGCGCTACAACGACGTGTTCGACGACCCGGCGTTGCCGGGCACCATGTTGACCACCGTGCAGCTGCACGCGCTGCCCTGTGGCACCGATGTGCACATCGTGCAGGACGGCATCCCCGAGCAGATTCCGTTGTATGCCTGCTACCTGGGATGGCAGGACTCGCTGACGCTGCTGGCGCATCTGGTAGAAGCGCAGACGGAGCACTGAGCGCGCCGTATCCGAGTGCGCGTGGCAGCGTCGGCGCACCCGGCGTTGCGCGCCGGCAGTGATCACGCGTGCATCGTGTTGTTGGGGTGCGCAACAGCAGGCGGGCGTGCACACAGTGCGCAGTGTCAGCTGCTGCAAGGGTGTGGAGTGGGGTCGGCAGCGATGGCTGCAATGCAGCAATGATGGGCGTGTCTTCAAGCTGACCCCTACGCTGCACGTTGCGCTAACGCACCGATCCCCACCATGCGTCACCAGCTGTGCAGTTCTAGAGCATCTAGGCAGCTTAAAGGGTGCAGGCATCCGCAGTTGGACCACCTTCGACAGACACCGTGCACTGCACGGTGTCTTCGTTTGCGCGGTATGTGCACGCGCGCGGTGCACCAAGCGCACGCTCAGTGCAGCACACCGCGCGCTACAGCGTGCCCTGCTTCCACAGCCGCACGATTTCGGCCGGCGCGTGTTCTTCGGGAATGCGCAACGGTTCGCTGGCACCGTCCCAGGCGATGCTGAAATAGCGCCGGTCGCCGCCACCAGCCTGCGGGCGCGGCAACGCATGCACCAGGCATTGGTCCAGCAACGCGCGCAGGCGCAGCCGCTGCGCATCGTCCAACGCATCCATTGGCAGTTGCCGCTCGCGGCGCATGGCCGGGAATGCCGCCACGCCGCCCTCGCGTGCAAGACGTAGCGTCACGCCCAACTCCACCGGCGGCCGCTGTGGACTCATGCGAGGACGCCTACGTCGCGCCAGGCCTGTTGCACTGCGCGTGTCTCTGCGCTGTCAGCGCCGTAATCGGTGCTGGCGACAGTGACGGTGCGTGCGGCAAAGGTGGCGAAATCCGCAGTTGCGGCGAGTTCGCCACCGGTGAGCGTGCGGTACCAGATGCGGCCGGTTGTCTCCCACGCAGCGCCACCGATCGCGACCGCAGCGCGATAGAACGCGTGATTGGGGATGCCGGAGTTGTAGTGCACGCCGCCATTGTCCTCCTGTGTGTTGACGTAGTCGGCCATCGTGGCCGGTTGCGGGTCTTTTCCCAGTGCAGGGTCATCGTACGCGCTGCCGGGCGCCCGCATCGAGCGCAGGCCCACTCCGTTGATGCCAGGCATCAGCAGGCCTGCGCCGATGATCCAGTCGGCCTCGCTTGCGGTTTGGTGCAACGTGTACTGCTTGATCAGCACCCCGAACACATCCGACACCGATTCGTTCAATGCGCCCGATTGCCCCTGGTAGATCAGGTTGGCGGTGCGTTCGGTGACGCCGTGAGCGAGCTCATGGCCCACCACATCGATGGCGATGGTGAAGCGGTTGAAGACCTCGCCATCGCCATCGCCGAACACCATCTGCTCGCCATCCCAGAACGCGTTGTCGTAGCTACGCTCGTAATGCACGCTGCCGATCAACGGCATGCCTGCGCCATCGATGGAATTGCGCCCGTAGACGGTCTGGAAGAACTCGTGCGTGGCACCGAGAGAATCGTAGGCCTCGGTCACTGCCACATCATCGGTGGCCGCAGCGCCCTCGTCGCGGACCAGGATGCCCGGCAATGCGGTGCCCTGTTGCGCATCGTAGATGCGCCGCCGCACCGCTTGCATGGCCGGTGCGGCATCCGCTGCGAGGGCCTGTCCGCGTGCCAGCAGCCCACGCGCGCGCTGCTGGCGCAGGTGGGCGGTGATCTGGCGGGACAGTTGCGCGCAATGGCGTGCATGTTCGGGCGCCGCCTGTGCCATATGGTCCAGCAGATACGGCGGCAGGATGCCGGCACGGCGCGGGGCTAGGGGCGCAGACATCAGCGGACTCCACAGTGGGGTGCGCCCGCGACTATGCCGAGGCCGGGTTTAGGAAAACGTTAGGCCTGGTCGTGTTGCGCCCGTACAGCGGGTTGCGACAGGCCTGGCGTTCAGTCCAGCTGCGCCAAGGCGTCCTGGATCGGGGTCTGCCCGTCGATAAAGCCCACGGTCTTGCCGATGGTGGCCGGCGTTGCCAGTGCCGCGGCGATCACCTGAGCCACGTTGGCACGCGAGACGCCGCCGTCGGCATCGCTGCCCGGGTCGCGAGTGATGCGGCCCGATGGCGGATCAAGCGTCAGCCGGCCGGGGCCAAGCACGGTCCAGTCCAGATGGGTGCTGCGCAGATGCGCGTCGGCCGCGGCCTTGGCCTGCGCGTAGGCAAAGAACCCGTCATCCGGGCCGATGCCGTGTTCCAGCCCGGCGCCGAGATACGACACCATGACGTAGCGGCGCACGCGGGCCTGTTCGGCCGCATGCATCGAACGGATGGCTGCATCGCGGTCCACCGCATAGGTGCGCGCGGCATCGCCGCCACCGGCACCGGCCGACCACACCACCGCATCGTGGCCGGCCAGCTGCGCGGCGATGGCGTCGGTGTCGGCGTGTTCGATGTCGAACACCACCGGCGTGGCGCCATCGGCAATCACATCGCCTTCGTGCTCGGGATTGCGGAACAGCGCGGTGACGTGGTGCCCGCTGGTCAACAGCAGTGGGGTGAGTAAACGTGCCACCTTGCCGTGGCCACCGATGACGAGGATACGAGACATGCACAACTCCAACCGATGCGCGCCGACACAGCGCCGAGGGCGATCATCCTCGCCAATGCGACGCTAAGACGATGTCAGCGCAGAGGTATGCGAGTCTTCCGATGGATCGAGCGGGCAAGGTTTGCAGGTACGAAGAACGCTGTCAGCGACCAGAGGCAGTGAGCAGAGCGCAGCACTGCCGGGGCACGACACCGTCCATCCCAAGCTGATGAGCGCTCGCCATGCGGTGTCACCGTTCTCTGATGGGAGCCGCCATCAAGCGATACGTGTTGTCGCTGCCGTGGACGCGGCGCGGCGGGCGATGCATGCGCGCTGCCGCACCGAACGAATGCCAGACATCGGCTATCCAGCGCTGTTGTGATCCCACAGCTGCAGCACCTGCGCGATGGCTGCATCCATCAGCTTGAAGCCCACGCCATCCCTGGCAAGCGTGGAAAGCCCAAGCAGGAAGCTGTCGAAGACGCAGGTCAATACGGCTGCATCGAGGTCGGCTGCCAATTCTCCGCTGGCAATTGCCCGCTCCACGCAGGCGCGGATGCCCGCACGTGTCCGCGCGCGCGACCGCGTCAGCGGGGTCGAGATCGCAGCCAGTTCCGGGGAGGGTGCGCTCATGACCCCTAAGGCAACCATGCAGCCCTTTGGATGCCCGCGTTCGCACTGCATCTTGGCCGAGCGCCGCAGCGCAAGTTCCAGCGCCTGTCTTGGCGCAAGCGACGCATCCCACAAACAATGCGTGACCTGCGCGTAAGTCGTCAGATAGCGCTCCATGCATTTTTTGTAGAGCGCTTCCTTGGAACCGAAGGCTGCATAAAAGCTGGGCGCGGTGATCCCGCCGCCGATCGCAGCCTTGAGCTGGCTTAGCGACGTCGACTCGTAACCCTGTTCCCAGAACAAATGCAGTGCTTCCTCCACCGCGACATCCCGATCGAAGGTCCGTGGTCTGCCCATCTGTGCCATAACGCGCTCCGCCGCTTAGATAAATACTATTCGATACATATGTCATTGACAACCGAGGACTACCGACCTAGATTTATATCTATCGATACATATCTTGCGACGTCGCGAGACGACAAATGTCGACAGGCCTGCGCAGCGGGTCTCTTTTTTTTCTCAGATATGTATCGATCGATACATAAATAAAGAATTTCATTGCTCATGACCAAGGACATCTTGTGACTTCTTCCACTGCCTCGCCGGCACCTGCCGGTGCTGCTCCGCTACCCATCGCCGCGCTGCTGGCCTTGGCCATGACCGGCTTCATCTGCATCGTGACCGAAACGCTGCCGGCTGGCTTGCTGCCGCAGATCTCCGACGGCTTGGCAGTGACCCCCGCGCTCGCCGGGCAGACCGTGACCGCCTATGCGGTGGGCTCGCTGCTGGCGGCGATCCCGTTGACCATCGCCACCCAGCACTGGCGTCGTCGTCGCGTCCTGTTGCTCACCATCGTCGGCTTCCTGGTGTTCAACTCCGTCACCGCACTATCCACCCACTATGGTCTGACCCTGGTGGCACGGTTCTTCGCTGGCGCAGCGGCGGGCCTGGCGTGGAGCCTGCTTGCCGGGTACGCCCGGCGCATGGTTCAACCGGAACAGCAAGGCAAGGCCATGGCGATTGCGATGGTGGGCACGCCGATTGCGCTGTCGCTCGGCGTGCCGCTGGGAACCTGGATGGGCGGGCTGATCGGCTGGCGCACCGCGTTCGCGGCCATGTCGGCACTGACGGTCGCGCTGATCGTCTGGGTGTTGCTCAAGGTGCCGGACTACCCCGGCCAGACTGCAACGCAGCGGGTGCCGTTGCGCAAGGTGCTCGGCACGCCCGGCGTCCGCCCGGTGCTTGCCACGGTGATGGCCTGGATGCTGGCGCACAACATTCTCTACACCTACGTGGCACCGTTCGCGGCACGTGCAGGCCTGGGCCATCGCGTGGACGTGCTGCTGCTGACCTTCGGCATGGCGGCCCTGGTGGGCATCGGTATCGCCGGCAAGTTGGTGGAACAGCATCTGCGCCGCACCGTGCTGGTGTCGTTGGCGACGTTCTTTGGGGTGTCGGTGGTGCTGGCCTTGTTGCAGGGAGTGCAGCCGGTCGTGTATGCGTGCATCGCGGTCTGGGGGCTGACCTTCGGCGGTGCGGCGACCCTGTTGCAAACCGCGCTTGCCGATAGCGCAGGCGACGGCGCCGATGTCGCGCTGTCGCTTAATGTCGTGGCCTGGAACAGCGTCATCGCCGGCGGTGGCGTGTTGGGCGGCGTGCTGCTGGAGCATTGGGGAGCGCAGAGCTTTCCGACCGCCATGGCAGTGTTGCTGGCAATCGGATGGGCGATTGCATGGTCAGCACGCACCCACGGATTTGCGGCCGGCGCGCGCGCAGCGGTTCCTGGCCACTAGCGCGTGCGAGGGACGTTGCGCCCAGTGTCAGGCGGCGGTGGCGCTGCGCGGCAAGGCACGCGCTGACGCCCAGGCGCGATGCAGGTGAGCTGTACCTGGAAGACGTGAGCGGTGGACGGGGACGTCACCCACGCCGGAACAATGCCAACCTGCGCGTGACGCGTTACCCGTACGGCCACATCTGGGACAATTGCCAGCCCGCTCACGAGACAGCTCATGCCCCATTCCGATCTGCGTGCCCGCGTTGGTTGCGGTGCCTTCATCCAACGCGCCGATGGCCACTTGCTGCTGGTGTTGCGCGGGCGAGCGCCCGAGCAGGGGCATTGGGGACTGCCCGGCGGCAAGGTGGACTGGATGGAAACGGTGGAAGCCACGGTAGTGCGCGAAGTGCTGGAAGAAACCGGCCTGCAGGTGCATCCGCAGCGCGTGCTGTGCGTGGTCAGCCACTTCGAGCCGGACATGGACCCGCCGCAGCATTGGGTGGCGCCGGTGTATCTGGCCGCGATCGAAGGCAGTGAGACCGCCGAACTGCGCGAACCGCAGGTGCTGCTGGATATCGGCTGGTTTGCCCTGGATGCGCTACCCACGCCGCTGACCCGCTCGGCAAGGCAGGCGGTGCAGCAGCTCCAGGCGGAACGGGACGCACAACCCGCCTGACACGTGTTGCTGCCCGCGGGCCGCGTGTGGCAGCACGCGCGGCCCGCGCCGGCACGCATGGATTTTGCAGCAGCAGTCCGTTATTTTTGGCGCGTCCGGGGCGAGGGGAGATCGCACCTGGACATCGAATCACCCGGCCGGGATGCCGATTGACTGCGTTGCGCCCGGTTACTCATTACAGGGAAGAAGAATGGAATCGCTCTATCCGCAAGGCCCGGCGGTAGTGCCGGAACGGCTCACCGCACCCAGCAGCAAATACCGACGCAATGCCTGGCTGGCCATGCTCGGGCTGGGCGGCTTCATCGCCGTGTATCTGGGATTGCTGGGGTGGTTCGGTTGGACGGCGTATCGGTTGGCGTTCGGGCTGCTGCAGGGCTCCGGCGGCGAGCAGGCCGTGTGGATGTGGTTGGTGGCCTTGGGCGCTGCGTTTCTGGCGGTGTTCATGGCCAAGGCATTGGTGTTCAACAAGCGTGCCGAACGCGATATGCGCGCGCTGGAACTGCGCCCGGCCGAGCAACCGGAGCTGTTCGCGTTCCTGCATCGGTTAGCCGACGAAGCCGGCGCGCCGCGTCCGCACAAGGTCTACCTGTCGGCGCAGGTCAATGCCGGTGTGTTTTACGACCTGTCGCTGCTCAACCTGCTGCTGCCCTCGCGCAAGAATCTGGATATCGGCCTGGGCCTGGTCAATGTGCTCAACCTGGGCGAATTGAAGGCCGTGCTCGCGCACGAATTCGGCCATTTTGCGCAACGCACGATGGCGGTGGGCCGCTGGGTCTACATCGCCCAGCAGATCGCCGCGCATATCGTGGGCAAGCGCGATGCCCTGGACAAGCTGCTGGCGACGCTGTCGCGGATCGACCTGCGTGTGGCGTGGATCGGCTGGGGGCTGTCGTTGATCGTGTGGTCGATCCGTTCGTTGGTCGAAATCGCCTTCCGTGGCGTGGTGCTGGCGCAGCGTGCGCTATCGCGCGAGATGGAATACCAGGCCGATCTGGTAGCCGCCTCGCTCACCGGCAGCGACGCCCTCGTCCACGCGCTGCACAAGCTGGAAGCGGCCGACGACGGCTGGCAGCGCGCGTTGCGCTTTGCCGGACGCGAGTTTGCGCAGGACCGCCCGGTCAAGGATCTGTTCGCCATCCAGTCGCGCACCATCGAACACATGCGCGTGGTCTTGAACGACCCCGGCCACGGCGTGGTACCGGCGGTGCCCGAGGATGCGGCGCACGCGTACCGGCTGTTTCAGAACGACATCGCACAACCCTCGCAGATGTGGGCCACCCATCCGCCCAGCGCAGCCCGCGAAGAGAACCTCAAGCGTCACTACATCGCCTGCCCGATCGACGCCCGCCCGGCGATGGACGTGCTGCGCAACGCACAAGCGCTGCGCGAGCAGGTCTCGCTCGGTTTGTTCAACGGGCAGGCGCCCACCTGTGTGGACATCGAGGTGTCGCTGGCCGCGCTGGAACGCGAGTTTGCGGCCCTGTCGTTATCGCGGCGTTATCAAGGCCTGTATCTGGGTCGCTCCTGCACCCGCGCTGCGCGGACCGTGGCCGAGTTGTATGCCGATCCGTTGCCGCAGGGCGATCTGCTGCAGGCGCTGGATGGGTTGTACCTGCCTGAGGATGGCCAGGCCATCGAGCAATTGCGCGAACGCGAACGGCAACGCGCCAGCTTGCAGGCTTTGATGGACGGCGGGCTGCGTGCAAATGGCGGCGTGGTGACCTGGAAAGGCACCAGCCTGACGCGCGCGCAGCTGCCTGCGGTGATCGCAACACTCGATGACGAACTGCAGGTGTTGCGTGCGCGAGTCAGCGGCCACGACCGACGCTGCCGCAGCGTGCATCTGGCTGCGGCCAACGCCCTCGGCGGCGGATGGGCCGAGTTGTTGCGTGGCTACCTGGCCGTGCTGCATTACACCGACCACACCCTCGCCGATCTGGACGATGCGCATCTGCTGTACCTGCAGACCTTCCACAGCGTGATCGCCGATGGCCGGGTGTCGGCCAAGGAGCTGCGCCAACTGGTGGCGGCGTGCAATGAATTGCAACGGGTGCTGCGCCGGGTGTACGAGCAGGTCGCGCACATGCGCTTGAATGCCCCGCTGGCCGCCGCCCTGGGCAAAGAACAGTGGCAGCAGTGCCTGCCGGAGTTCCGGCTGTCCGAGGCCGACGAAAACAACATCAACCCGTGGATGGATGCGGCCAAGGGCTGGGTGCAGGTCACCATGAGCGCGCTTAGCGAGCTGCGCGATGCCAGCCTGGAGCAGTTGCTGCACGCCGAAGATGCAGTGGCCGAGCAGATGCGCCACGGCGCGTCTGCCCCCACCAGCGACACACCGGCGGCGGCACCTGCGGACTATCCGGTGCGTCTGCCGGGCGAGGAGCGTCAGCGCAATCTCAAACAAAACCTGTGGCAGCGCTTTCTGGCCGCCGATGGCCTGTTTCCCTCCGTTGCGCGCGTTGTGGTGGCCGCGTCCATCGTGGCCGGGGTGCTGTGGGCCGGCGGCACGGTCGGCCTGGCCGAGGTGGTGGCCTACAACGGCTTGCAGCAGACGGTGACGGTGCGCATCGACGACCAGATCGCCTCGCTGCCGCCGAACGGTCGCCATGTGTTCCAGCTGGCAGAGCAGGCAAGCCACCACATCAGCACGCGCTCGGCGGCGGGCGGGGTGATCGAAACCTTCGATGCGCCCAGCGGCGGGCACGGCGGCCAGTTCGCCTACAACGTGGCCGGCGCCGCGCTGCTGCTGCACTGGCGCGCCAGCTATGGCGCGGCTGCAGAAGACAGCACACGCCATCTCGACAACGCACGCTGGGAACGCACCACCGCGCAGGCGGTCTTCAACGAGCCGCCGCAAACGGTCAGCGGCAAGGGCAGCCAGTACCGCGATGTGGTGACTGCGGTGTCCGATCGGCCACCGCACCAACTGCTGGGCGAGCTGACACCTGCGCAGGATCTGGCGCTGATGCAGGCGCACGCACGCTGGGATGGCGCGCAATCGGCCTATCTGGAGCAATGGCTGGATCGCCTACAACGCGCGGCGCCGCAGGCAGTGCGGGCGATCCTGGCCGAGCGCCTGCAGCGCGACCCGCTGGATGTGGTGGCTTTGCGCGTCCAGCAGGACACCGCCACTCCGGAGCAGCGTGCTCAGGTCTGCAAGCAGCACGCCGCGATGGCCCTGGCCCGCCCCGACGCGCCGGCATTGCAGTACGCGGCGATCCGTTGCGGCAGCGACCCGGCGGCGCGCGATCGGGCCTTCCTCGACGCGCACACGCGCTGGCCGAACGATCCGTGGCTGCAACGCGCTGCCGCCGCCGTGCATGCCGAGCAAGGCCGCTTGCCGGAAGCGCAGGCGCTTTACGAACAAGTCGCACAGGTTCCGGCGATGGCTGATGACATCGTGCCGCAGCTGGTGCGGTTGCAGCGTTACCGTGGCCTGGCCCCGGATCTTGCGGCGATGGCGCAGCGCTCGCCAGCGCTGGCCTCGATGCTTGCGCTGACAAGCGGCGAGGGCACGCAGGACACGCCATACCAGGGCTATCACGCATTGGCCGCTGGCCAACTGGACGCTGCGGTGGCGGGCGCTGCGGCAGACCCCGATGTACAGGCACGGCTGGTGCGGCTGGCGGCAGCATCGGAGGGCGCCACCGCGGCACTACTGCAACAGGCACGCGCGCTCGGCGATGAGGCGGGGATCGATTATTTCACCGCACCCGTTGCGTGGGCCTTGGCCGCACGTCAGGGCTGGCCGGTGCAGGCAGCGCGCGACACCACCCTGCGCGATCTCGGCGACGATGCCACGGCGATCTCGCATTTCTTTACCGCCGTGCAGGCCGGCAACAGCCAGCAAGATGCCGAGGCGGCATTGAAGGGGGTCAGCCTGACCGGACGCGGCGTGGCGTATGCGATGGCGGCGGTGTTGCTCGGTCAGCGCTGTCCGCAGGCATGGCGCGACGGCGCACGGAACTTGCTGTTTACCAACGAGCGGCCGTATCTGGGCTGAGCGTGGCGCACAGCAGCTGGCACGCAGTGCTCCGCTGCGTGCCGGTGACGCAGCAGTCGCTGTGCGGGGAAGCGCACCAACGCCGAGCGCCGATGCGCGTGCACAGCGCGCGTCTGATGGATGCGCCACTGCATGTGCATGTGCATGTGCATGTGCATCCCTGCCGCTGATCGTTTTCAGCAGGGATGCAACGTGTGGCGCCATCGCGCACGTACGCGACTGCCGACGCCAGGCACGCACGTGTGAGATGGGTTGGGCCACGGGTTCCATCGCACCGACACGCTGCCTGAAAGCCAACAGGCGCTGCGCGTGACCGCGCGCTTCTTCAGCCGACATCTGGGGCTGCCGGGGCCAACCTCGGCCGCGCCACGCTAACGCGGCACTGACACCGGCTAGGCACAGTGCTTACATCTTCTCGCCTAGGTTGGGACCGACTGGGTGCAGCACATGCCGCACCGATCATCGAAACAGGAGAAATCGGATGAGCCTGCAAATTCCTCAGGGTGCCTTGGTGGTAGTGGCCGACGGCGGCGAAGCGCGTTGGTTCACCAATACCGGCAACGAAGCCAAGGTCGTGCTGCGCCAGCATGCGCGTACCGATGTGCAGAACGTCGACGACGACGGCCCGGCCGGCAAGGCGCCGCAGGATCTCACCGACGCAGACCGGGACGAAATGACCTTCGCCAAACAGCTGTCGCACGCGTTGAACGATGGCGCACTGAAGCACGAGTACATGCACCTGGTGCTGGTGGCCGACCCGACCACGTTGGGCCGCATCCGTCCGTTGCTGCACAAGGAAACCCAACAGCGCCTGGTGGGCGATCTGGCCAAGGACCTGACCAACTTGCCGTTGGAAGACATCCAGCGCGCATTATCGTAAGCGCAACGATCGAACCGAGCGCCGTTCGGCCCGCGCGGCCGGCGTTCGGAATCGGGAGTTAGCATTCGAGCACCGCGCTGCCGACCGCAGCTTGCGCAGTGACCGGTCGGCTGTGCGGTAGGGTGTGGGTCACTTACGGTCATGGAGACAGTGTCGATGGGGTTTGTTCGCGATTACGCCACACAGGCACCGGAACGTAGCGCGGTGGACGCGCAGGCCGGGCTGCAGCTGCTGGAATTCGGCACCGATTGGTGCGGGCATTGCATCGCGGCGCAGCCGTTGTTGCAGAAACTGCTGGGTGGTTATGACGCGATGGCGTACCGCAAGTTCGAAGACGGAAAAGGGCGGCCGTTGGGTCGCTCCTTTCGCGTCAAGCTCTGGCCGACGGTGATCCTGCTGCGCGATGGCGAAGAGGTCGCCCGCGCGGTGCGCCCGCAGACCCGTGAAGATCTGCAAGATTTGCTGGCGGTGCTGGACGCAGGTTGACGCGCGCTGCGCTTGCAGCCTGCGCGGTGGTGGATGTGTTGCGGTTGGCCCGATCGCGCGCGTCATCGCGCGCAAACGAACCGAGAGCGGTTAAAAATGCAGTGAGCAGTCGTCAGTTGGATGCAGACGGCGCACTCGGAATTGCAATGTACGAGTCGTACATGTCGCACCGAGCACATGCCGTGCCTGCCTGGCGGCTGCACACGCGTTTTGTTGGCTGCTCCAAGCGTGCAGTGCCACTGCATCAAAACGTCGTCATTGTCATCGCGGAGCAGGTGTTGCCGCCGTTGACGCAATTGCAAAAAATCAAGAAAAACGCCTGAAATCAGCGCACATCCTGCGTCGCGCACGGTCGCGTCTGCAGCCAACTGCTCGCTGTAGTAACATAGCGGGCTGATCAAGCCCTTGGGCGTACGCCCATCCATTTGGTCATCTGTCCCGCAGCGCCGCTGAGTTGACGCGGCCGTCCGGGAATGCCTCCGGTCTCTCCAGTGCATGTGCTCCTGCCGTGTGTGTGAAGTGCCGTGTTCTGTGTGTTGTCAGGACGAGCGGGCAGCGATGGCCTGCAGCTGCAACGCACCTGGAGACCAAGCACATGCACGACACGCGCGCGATTCGTTCGCACTTCGGTTGGTTCAAACGCCGCCGCCAACTGCAACTCGACGACGTCACCGTGGTGGATCGCAGCATGCTGCGCCGCGCGGTGAGCGCCGCGGCGCTGGGCAACGCGATGGAGTGGTTCGACTTCGGTGTGTACGGCTATCTGGCGGTGACGCTGGGGCAGGTGTTCTTCCCGGCGAGTAATCCCACTGCGCAGTTGATCGCCACCTTTGCCACCTTCACCGTCGCCTTTCTGGTGCGACCCATCGGCGGCATGGTGTTCGGCCCGCTGGGCGACCGCTATGGGCGGCAGAAGGTGCTGGCGGCCACGATGATCCTGATGGCCTTGGGCACCTTCAGCATCGGCCTGATTCCCTCCTACGAACGCATCGGTCTGTGGGCACCGGCATTGCTGTTGCTGGCGCGCTTGTTGCAAGGGTTTTCCACCGGCGGCGAATACGGCGGCGCGGCCACCTTCATTGCCGAATACGCCACCGATCGCAATCGCGGTGTGATGGGCAGCTGGCTGGAATTCGGCACGCTGGGCGGCTATATCGCCGGTGCCGCCACGGTGACCGCGTTGCACATGAGCGTGACGCAGGCGCAGATGCTCGATTGGGGCTGGCGCGTGCCCTTTTTGATCGCCGGCCCGCTGGGACTGCTGGGCCTGTACATGCGCATGAAACTGGAAGAAACCCCGGCGTTTCGTGCCTACACCGAGCAATCCGAACAGCGCGAACGGGAGACTGCCGGCCAGGGCCTGATGACCCTGCTGCGCCTGCATTGGCCGCAACTGCTCAAGTGCGTTGGCCTGGTGCTGGTGTTCAACGTCACCGACTACATGCTGCTGACCTATATGCCCAGCTACCTCAGCGTCACCATGGGCTATGCGGAAAGCAAGGGCTTGCTGCTGATCATCCTGGTCATGCTGGTGATGATGCCGCTCAATATTGTCGGCGGCATGTTCAGCGACAAACTGGGGCGTCGGCCGATGATCATCGGCGCGTGCATCGCCCTGTTTGCGCTGGCGATTCCGTGCCTGCTGCTGATCGGCAGCGGCTCGGATGCGCTGATCTTCCTCGGATTGATGTTGCTGGGTTTGGCGCTGGTGTGCTTTACCAGCTCGATGCCGTCCACCTTGCCGGCGCTGTTCTACACGCCGGTGCGCTACAGCGCCCTGTCGATCGGCTTCAACGTCTCGGTGTCGTTGTTCGGCGGCACCACGCCGCTGGTCACTGCCTGGCTGGTGGAGCGCACCGGCGACCCGTTGGTGCCGGCGTATTACCTGATGGGCGCGGCGGCGATCGGGCTGGTGACGATGCTGTTCGTGCGCGAAACCGCCGGGCTGCCGCTGCGTGGCTCGCCGCCGGCGGTGGCCAGCGCTGCGGAGGCGCGTGCGCTGCTGCAGGCCGATAGCCCGGTCACGGTGGATGCGCAGTTGCCGGTACCCGGCGTGCCGTCGGTAGGCCAGCCCCGCACTGCATGAGCGCGTGCTGCGCTCAGCGCAGTGCGGGGTCGCGGGTGTCGGGCATGTCCGGGTAGGGCATGCCCTGCCCGGTTTCCACATAGCGCTTGAGGCTGCTGCCCAGGAAGTACTGCCAGCCCTGGGTGCACGCCTCCAGACACGGCGAATCGCGGTAGCCGGACTGCACGAATTCCACGCGCGTGCCCTCGCTGGTGGAAATCAGATCGAAGCGCATCACCGTGCCCTCCCAGGCCGCGGTGTCGAGCATGTTGGAACGTTCGCAGCGCCAGCGCACCAGCCGATGGTCGGCGCCTTCGTCGATGCGCAGGACCACTTGCCAGCCGTGGCTGCTCCAATCCAGGCGCACGCAGTCGTCGGCCTGCTGCACCTCGCGCGTCCACCAGCGCGCCAGCTGCACGGGCTCGGACAGCGCGGCGGACACCACTTCGGGCGCGGCGGCGATCACGATGCTGTGGCGGATCTCACGGTTCATCTGATGGGCATTGCCTGCGTGGACGCCGATGATCGCGCATTTTGCCAGCCAATTGCAGCTTTGGCCGATCTGCGGCCGGCCGCTCGTCCGGCGCTCACACGGCGCTGGGTAACATCCACGCAGACCCTATGACGAGAGCAGGCATGACGACGCTTCCGATACCGGTGATGGATGTGGCCGCGCAGCGCGACCTGGCCACGGCGCACGCGCTGCTGGAAAACCCCGGCGTGGCAGCCCAGCTGGCCAACGCGCTGGGCGCGCCGATCGAGAGCTTGATCACCAAGCGGCTGCCCAAGATGGTGACCCGCAGCATCGACGGCCTCACCCGTCGCGCGCTGCAGGTGGCCATGAAGTCGGCACTGCTGAGTCTGCGCGGCAAGACCGAGCCGCTGCAGCCGGCCTCCACCACCCGGCACACCCTGGCGGTGGCCGTGGCCGGTGGTGCCGGCGGCTTCTTCGGCCTGCCGGGGCTGATGGTGGAGTTGCCGCTGACCACCACCGTGATGCTGCGCTCCATCGCCGACATCGCGCGCGCCGAAGGCGAATCGCTGCAAAGCCCGGACACTGCGCTGGCCTGTCTGGAAGTGCTGGCGCACGGCGGCCGCAGCGTGGTGGACGACGGCGCCGAATCGGGCTATTTCGCAGTGCGCGCGGCAATGGCGCAGCAGCTCAGCGCCGCTGCCCGCCATGTCGCTGCGCATGGCTTCGCCAGCAAGGGCGCGCCGGCCTTGGTGTCGCTGGTCTCGCGCATCGCCGCCAAGTTCTCGGTCAACGTGGGCGAGAAACTCGCCGTGCAGGCGGTGCCCTTGGTGGGCGCGGTGAGCGGCGCTACCCTCAACACGGTCTTTATCCGCCACTTCCAGGCCATGGCCCGCGGGCACTTCATCGTGCGCCGGCTGGAACGGCAGTTCGGCGAGGAGGCGGTGCGGCGGGCGTATGAGGCGCTGCCTCCTGCGCGATAGGGCCTTACGATCTACCCTGATCACCATTGCAAGGGACTGCGTGAAATGAAAACTGCACGGCGTTTGCTGTTGATCCTGTGTGGCGTCATCGCCGCGCCTGCCTGTGCGCAGTCATATCGGTACGGCGCGCCGGAAGTCACGCTCCAGGGCATGCTCATCAGTGCCACCGGCCAGACACCCGATGGTGCGGAGGTGAGATATCCGGCGATCAAACTCGTTGCTCCGCTCACCGTGGAGGCGACCGATGGCAAAGAGGACTTCGAGCCATCTGCAACCGGCATCACGCTGTTGCAGCTGTCCCTCGATGCAACAACCATGCGCGCTTTCAAGCAGCTGAAGGGCCGTCAGGCGCGCGTGTCCGGGACGCTCTTTCATTCGGATAACGGCCACCACTACACCGATGTGTTGCTGTCGGTGACCAGCGTTTCAGATAAGAACCAGGGTTCAGACAAGAACTAGCGGCTTGGGGCCTGCTGCTGTGACCAGGCTGCCGCCGTTGCGCGGGACGGCTCAGCTCAGGCGATCGGCAGTGATGGGCGATCCCGACGAGGCAGTGCACTTCTGGCGCATGCAGCGCAGCGCGCCAGTGAGCGGATGCACCTGTGGCGCGCGCCGCTACATGCAGCTTGGCACCGACGGTTCGACGCCGCGCGGCACACAGCGGCATGTCGAGTGCGAGCATCTGCGTCCCCCGGCCAACGCAATCTGCGCCGCGACGCGCGACAATGGCGAGCGCTCCAATGCCTCCTTTCTGTCCGGACCTTGGCCATGACCAAACCTTTCTCGCCTGCCTCCGCGCGCAACCGCGATCCGATCCTTGCAGTGTTGCAGCGTCACTTCGCCGATCGCCACCATGTGCTGGAAATCGGCGCAGGCACCGGCCAGCATGCGGTGCATTTTGCTGCGGCGATGCCGTGGTTGCAGTGGCAGGCCAGCGATCACGCCGATCATCTGCCGGGCATGCAGCAATGGCTGGATGACGCCGCGCTACCCAACACGCCGCCGCCGCTGGCACTGCAGGCCGTGCTGACGCCGACGCCTGGCTTGGCGCCACTGCCGGCCTTGCCTGCACTGCCCGATGGTCAGCGTGGTTTCGATGCGATCTACAGCGCCAATACCTTGCACATCATGGGCTGGCCGCAGGTGCAGGCCTTGTTTGCGGGCTTGCCCGAGGTGATGGCACCGCAGGCAGTGCTGGTGGTGTATGGGCCGTTCAATCGCGATGGTCACTTCACCAGCGACAGCAATCGCGACTTCGATGCGATGTTGCGCGCGCGGGATGCGGCGTCGGGCATTCGTGATGCGGCCGACGTGGACGCGCTGGCTGCGCAGGTGGGCTTGCAGCTGGTGGAAGATGTCGAGATGCCGGCCAACAACTACTGCCGGGTGTGGCGTCGGGGCTAGAACGTGTTGGCGTTTTGATGCGCCGGTCGTGCAGTTGCCGACGATGACCGCATCCGCGCCAGCGGCGGCAGTCATCGCGTCGCCGACCGTGTAGCGCTGCTGTTGGTACCTATCGCATTGTCGTAATGGCCGCACTGCAGCGCGCGCGCTGGATCGCACGCGGCGCCATCGCATCATTCCTGCGGCGTATCGCGACGAACCGCCTGCGGCGTCTTTCTTGCCGATCCAGACCCGGAAGGCGCAGACGAACGAGTTGGTGTCTTCAAACCCGAGCAGCAAGGCGATCTCCGCGCTGGACATCATGGTCTTGCGCAGATAATGCTCGGCCAGCGCCGCGCGCACCTTGTCCAGCGTTTGCTGAAACGTGGTGCCTTCCTCATGCAGGCTGCGCTGCAATGTGCGGCTGCTTACTCCTAGCCTAGGCGCTTGGTCGTACACGCGGCAGCGTTCAAACCTTGCGCGCACGCATCACACATCGCTGCCTAGGTGGCAGGTGTCGCGCGTGCGCTGCGCCACCGTTCCAACCACCACAGCACCGCCGCTGCGGCGACAAACCCCAGCCACCATGGCCAGCGTGGGCCGGGCTGGGGCGTTGGGCGTGCCTGGCGTGGCGTGGCGCTGTGGTTGATGAGTGCACGCGTTGCATCGCGTTGCGTGTTGGCGAACAGGGCAAGCGCGTCGGCAGGTGCGCGGATGTAGAGCGCGCCGCTGCGTGTTGCGTCTTGCCAGCGATACCAGCCCGTGTGCTCTGGCCAGAGGCCGGCGCAGGCCGCCGCGCCGGTGCCGGGGTCCGGTGGCAGTGGGTGGGTGGCGCCATCGGGCGAAAGCAGCTGTGCATCGCGGCTCAGGTTGCAGACGCTGATGCGTTGGTCGCGCCAACCAACGCGGGTGGGGCCGCGCGCTGTGGGTTGGGCGCGCGTCAGCGGCGAGAGCGTCTGGCTCCACAGCGCGGCATGCAGATCGGGTTGGCCTTGCAGCACCAGGCGATAGCTGTCGGTGACGGCGATCAGGCCGATACGCCCGCGCCCGATGGCGCGCCACCACGCGTACGGCGTGCCGTTGGATGCGCGCAGCACGGCGATGGCATCGGGGGCGTCGGGAACCAGCGTGCGGCGTTCCAGGGTGGGCAGTGCCTCGCTTGTGGCATCGCGCGCGTCCGCTGCGTGCTGTGGCGATTGCGGATGCAGCGCCTGACGCATGGCATTGGATGCGGGCGCGACCAGCAGCGGCGCGGCGGCGTTATCGTCACGCAGCGGCAAGCCCAGCGCGGCGATGGCAGTGCGTTGTGCGGCATCGAGCGGGCCGCTGAGGCGCAGCAACAGGCCCAGGCCGCGTTCGACCGCCGCCAGCACTGCATCGCGTTGCAGCCGCGACAGGCTGGCCAGCGCACGCTCGTCGAGGATCAGCAGGTCGCTGCGGTCCAGCGTGGCGGCGTCCAGCGCACGCGGCGCATCGCCCAGCTGCATGCCGCCGCCGGTGGCGATCTGGGTGTGCAGGTCCAGGCCGGCGTCGTGCGCCCAGCGACGCAGATATTTGAGCTCGGGTTGCGGGGCGCCGGCGATGATCCAGAGGTTGGCGGCAGGGCTCTCCACCACGGAGACCGGCACCTCGGCCTGGTCGCGCGGGCGTGCGTCCGGCCCGAGCACGCGCACCACAAAAACGCTGTCGCCAGCGGCGCGCACGCTGCCGCCGAGCTGGAAGCGGCCGTCAGCGTCGGGCGCAACCAGATCGACGCGGCGCCCGGCCGGGTCCAGCAGTTCGAGCCTGGCCTCGCGCACACCGGTGATGCGGCCGTGGATCCGCAGATCGGCCCCTGGCGCCAGTAACGATGGCGTGGATAGCTCGCTCAAGCCGGGCGTGGGCGCTGGAGCGGTGTAGCGAAGCGGCCAGCCGCGCGCGGTGTCGCGGTCGCGCGTGGGCAGGCCGGCGCCGACGATGCGCAGCCCGGTGGTGCCGGGATGGCGACGCAAGGCGGTGGCCAGATCCGGCATGCGCTCGGCATCGCGCAGCGCGGCCGGGGCCTCGGGTAGCGCGATGCGCGCGTCGCCGGGCGCGCTGGTCAGCGCTGCCGTGTCGCTGCCGGCGGTGGCGACCACCAGCGTGCCGCCATGCCCGGGCAGCGACGGCGGGACCAGTGCGCAATACAGCAGCGCGGCGCACAGCGGCTGCAAGGCGAGCAGGGCGGCCTTGCGCCAGCCGGCGATAGGGGCGCGGCGCAGGCGCCACCACGCCAGCAGCGTGATGCCGACCAGGGTGGCGATGATGATCCAGGCCGGCATCAGGGGCGCTCCTGTGCGTGCAGGGCATCGAGATAGCGCTGGCCGCCCGCATCGGGGGCAGTGCGCGGTTGCACGGCAGCCGGCGGACGCACCAGTACCGGCCACAGGAGCGCGCGCAGGCGTTGCCGGCAGCTGGCGCAGTCGGGTGTGGCGCGCAGGGTCTCGACGGCGGCGGCCAGGTCCAGCGGGGCATCGAGCTGGGTCTCGTGCGCCGGCAGCCAGCGCGCGAAGGCGTCCAGTGCGGCCGCATCCTGGGCGGGCGCAGCGTTGCCCAGCGCCTGCCAGAGCGCCATCGGTTGCTGATCCGGGCTGGTGCGCGCGTCCAGGGCAGCGGCGCCGCGCGCCAGTCCGTCGCGCTTGCCGCTCATGCGCCGGCTGGGGTCGATCGGCGGCAGTTGCGTGCCGACGCGTGCCAGATAGATACGCTCGGCCTGCTGCACCTGCTTGATGAAGCTCAGCGCCTTGTTGGCGAACGGCAGCGCGCGCTCGGGGTGGCCCTGACGCAACTCGCCTTCGGATTGCCACATCTGGTCCAGCGCCGCGCGCAGCAGGGCACGGGTCTGCGGGTCCAGCAAGGTGGCCGCCTCGGCGTGGTCGTGGGTGTGGCCGAACTCGGTCAGCACGTCCTGCGCCTGGCCGAAGCCGCTGCGCTCGGGGCGCCCATCGGTGTGATCGTGGTCGTGGTCATCCAGGGCAGCGGCACCGCTGGCGGGGGCGGGGGCATGATCGTGGTCGTGACCGGCGTGTGGTTGCGTGGCGTCATGGGCGTGCTCGTCCTGCGCGGCCGGCGCATCGGCGGTGGGCATGTCGGCTGTGGGCAGGTCATCGGCCGGGGCGTCGCTGGTGGGCGGTGCGTCGGCGGTCGGTGGGCCCTTTGGCGCGCCTTCGCTTTCTTCGCCCAGGAACTGGCCGTAGCGCAGCCGCAGCAGGCGCTGGTCCACGCCGATGGCGTCGGCGCGTTTGAGATAGGTGGCCGCGTCCAGGCGCGGTTTTTCCTTCAGCAGCGCCTCGGCGTCGATGATGATCTGGCGCTGGCTACGGAAGTAGGCCGGCAAGGTCTGTTTGACGCTCGCCTCCAGGCCGGCGGCCATGGTCTGTTCCGGCGGCGGCCAGCGCAGGATCACGCTGGCGCTGCGGCCTTCCTGCGGGCCGGGCTGGCGGGTGTCATGCACGATCAGTTGCGCGATCAGGTCATCGCCGGCGGCCATGCCCAGCGCCTGCGGCTGCAGCGTGGCGGCGAAGTTGCGGCGGGTGGCCGGGCCGCTGCCGGTGAGCGTGCGGCGCTGGGTCTTGAAGGTGATGTTCTCGCCGCTGCCCTGGGCCAGGGTCAGGCGCAGCTCGGCGCTGGCGGCCACGGCGTAATCGTCGCTGGCTTCGAAGCGTAGTGCCCAGGCGCCATTGGCCGGTGTCCACAGCACCAGGCTCTGCTCGGGGGCGAGCACGCGCACCTGCGGCGGGCGGTCCGGCAGCACGTCCAGCCGGTGCAGTTGGCGGTCGGCGGGCGTGCCGTCGATGAGAATGCGGTACAGGTTGGCGCGCGTGGCGATCCATTGGCCCTGCCACTGGTCGCTGTTGCCCTGCCGGGTCAGCGGGATGAGGCGGCCGTCGGTGAGCCGTAACGCGACGTTGCGCGGGGCCGGGCTGACCTGCAGTTGCCAGTCCAGCCGGGTGCCGGCGGGCACGCGTGCATCCAGGCCGGGCAGCCGCGCGGCGGGCAGGCCGGTGTAGGCCGGCGGGGTGCTGCGCAGCTGCGCCTGACGCAGCATCGCAGCGCCGCTGCTGGCACGGGCGGCGGCCACGCGGTCGGCGGGGGCGGCCGGCGGCAGCGCCCGCGGCGGCCACAGCAGCAGCGCGCTGCAGGCGGCCAGGCCGAGCAGGCTCCAGGGCCATGCGCGTCGCCATGGCCAAGCCGGGCGCAGATCGCACGGAGTGCTGCGCAGGCGCTGCTCCAGCCGCTGACGTTGCAGCGCCTGCAGCGGGCCCAGTTGCGTGGCTGGTGCGAACAGCAGGTCGCTGCTGTCATCCAGGTCCGGTTCGCGATCCAGCCGGCGGATCAGCCAGGTCTGGTCCAGCTGCCGCGCCGCGTGCAGCGCGATGGCGGCCAGCATCGCGACGCCCACCAGCAACAGCGGCACCACCGCGGCGTGTGCGCCCATGCGCCAGGCACCCGCGCCCCCCAGCAGCGCCAGCGGCCACCCGAACACCAGCACCCCGGCAGCGCGACGTCGGCGTGCTGCCTGCCAGGCGCGCTGCAGTGCGGGCGTGCTCATGCCGCGCTGCTCCGGCGTGGCGCGGTGGCCAGCCAGCGCTCAAGCGCAAACAGCAGCAACACCACACCGACCAGCCACGGTGCCAGCGGCCATGGTGGCGTGGTCAACCTGATCGCGCCGCCGCGCTGCGGCTGTTGGGTCTGCGCCAGGGCGCGCTGCGGGATGGGTGGTGGTTGCAGCGCAGCGTGCAGGCGGGTGGGGAACCCGGCGTCCAACAACGCCGGCAGCTGCTGCGGCTGCAACGGCGCGGCCCAGCGCAGCAGGCGCCCGCGCCCGAATGCGGCGGCGTCGAGCACCGGCTGCCCCTGTGTTTCGAGCACGGGTTGCAGCGGCGCGGCGAGTGCGGGCGGCACCGGCGTGCGCGCATCCAGCAGCAGCTGGCCGCCGGCCGCAACCCAATCCAGCACCGGCGCGGGCGGGGCGGTGGGCGACAGCCACGCCACCACCGTGCCGGGTGCCCAGCGCGCCGGCACGGCATCGGCGGGCGTGCCCACCGGCAAGCTGCCCGGCAGCGCCCAGGCGGCATGCACCGCGCGCAGATAACGCAAGGCCGGTGCGGTGCGGTCGTCGGCAATTGCCTGCACGCGCAGCGGTACGGTGGCAGGTGTGGCGGCCACCGGTGACGCACCGGGCAGCACCTGCCACTGCACTGCACGCGACAGCTGCACCCGTTGCGCATCCACCACGCCCCACTGCGCGGGCACGATCACGCTGAGCGGCGCGTCTGCGGGCAGGCTGGCATCGAGTTCGCGCAGCAGGCTGCCAACCGGTTGCGGACTGCCGGCCTGCGCACCATCACTGGTGGCGACATCTGTCTTGGCATCGATCGGTACAAAGCCCGGCGCCAGCCACACCCATTGCGCATCCTTGGGCTGCGGTAGCGCGCGTGCGGCGGCCAGGTCCACACCCGGGCTCACTGCGATACGCGGGCGCGCATCCTGATGCGCACGCAACGCCGGTTCTGCCAGCAGCAGCGCCAACGCTGCCAATAGCAGCAGGCGCACCAGCAGCAACGGCAGCTCGTCCAGGCGCACGCGGTGGCGTGGGCGTGGCACTGCACGCAACCAGCGCAGCGCAGCGAAGTCGGTAGGCCGGTGCTCGCTACGCCGCGCCAGATGGATCAGCAGCGGCAGCAGCAATGCGGCCAATGCCGCGAGCCCGGCAGGGAACAGCAACAGCAAGTTCATTGCCATGCCTCTGCGCTGACGCCGTGCGCGAGTGCATGCATGGTGCTGCCGGTGTGCGGGTGGCTGTGGATAGGGTGGGTTTGCTGTCTCAGCGGCAATAGCAGTTGTAGCCGTAACTGCGACTCCAACTGCAATCGCAGCCGCAGCCGCAGCCGCAGCCGGAGTTGCAAGCCGCGCACGCGCGCGACGGTGGTCGGCGTTGTACTCATGCGAAGACGTTGCCTAGGCAACTGTGACCGCAACTGCAACTGCAACTGCAGTGGCATACGGAGTTGCATGATGTGCACGTGCTCGACGTTGGTCAGCATCGTACCCATGCGAAGGCATCGCCTAGGTAACTGCGGCCGCAACTGCGACTGCAATCGCAACAGCGGTGGCATGCGGAGTTGCATGGCGTGCGCATGCGCAACGGTGGTCTGCACTGCACTCATGCGCAGGCGTTGCCTGGGTAATGCAGATACATCGCGCACAGCGCTGCACGCCGCACTGGTATCGACATGCAATGCGTGATGCGGCCCGGCACGCGTGGTTGCCACTGCGGGCTATGCCAGCTGTTTGCAGGACGAGTTTGCCGCTGTGGTGGCTGCTGTACCGCCACTGCCGACAGCGAGACCGATCGCGAGCTGGAATGCGCCGTCGCCGCCCCGTGCAAGCACACGCTCATCGAGCCGTACCCTGACCGAACAGCTGGCGCAGCGCGGCATCGGCCGGCGCATCCAGGTAATGCACCGCATGCGCGATGCCGGCTGCCTGCCAGCGCGCCTGCCGTGCGCGCTGGGCCGCGGCAAAGCGTTGCAGATAGTCGTCGCGCATCGCCGCGCCGTCGCCGAGCAGTTCTTCGCCGGTTTCCGTGTCGCGGAAGCGATGCCCGCCGCTGAATTGAAAATCGCGTTCGTCGCAGGTGAGCACCTGCAGCTGCAGTACTTCACGGCGCGCGGCGGCGAACTTTTCCAATGCGCTCGCCAGTTCTTCATCGAACCCATCGCCGATGGATAGCAGCAAATCGTGCGCGGCGATGCGTTCCCACAACGGCCGCAACGCCTCCAGCCCCGGCCAGCGGCCGCCGGCGCGTAGGCCGTGCAGGGCCAGCCACAGCCGGTCGCGCTGGCGGCTGCCGACGCCCGCCGGCACCGCAACCAGGCCGCCGCCATGCAAGGCATACAGGCCGACACGGTCGCCTTGCTGCAGCGCCACTTCGGCCGCGCAGGCGGCTAGCGTCGCCATCGTCTGCAGGCGGGTGTGCTCCGGCCGCGCGCTGTCGGTCTGCCCGGCCGACGCGGTGGCATCGAGCAGCAACCACAGCGTCAGCGGACTTTCGCGCTCGGCTTCGCGCACGAAAAACCGGTCCGAGCGCGCGTAGAGCTTCCAGTCGATCCGGCGCAGCGCATCGCCCGGCTCGTAGGCGCGGTATTGCGCAAATTCAAGCCCGGCGCCGCGGCTGCGGCTGGCGTGCTGGCCGATCCCGTGCCCGCCCTGCGCCTGACGCGCAAGCAGCTGCAAGCCGCGCAAACGGCTGCGCACATCGGCGGGAATCAGGGCCGGCAGCGGTGGATGCATGGTGCTGCGCTCAGCTCGGGAACGGCACCGCGCGCAGCAGCGCGGCGACCACATCATCGGCACTGCGTTGTTCGGCTTCGGCAGCGAAGGACAGCAGCAACCGATGTCGCATCACCGGCGCCGCAAGCGCCAGCACATCCTCGCGCGTAGCGGCCAGCCGGCCATGCAGCAACGCGCGCGCCTTGGACGCCAGCACCAGCGATTGCCCCGCACGCGGGCCGGCGCCCCATTTGATCCATTGCCGCACCTCGTCGCTGGCCTGCGGACCGGGCCGGCTTGCCCGCACCAGGCGATTGATCCAGGTCAGCAGATCCGCGCTCACATGCACCTGCCGCACTTGCCGCTGCAGCGCCTGCACGCTGGCCGCATCCATCACCTTGGGCACCTGCGCGCTTGCGCTGCCGGTGGTCTGACTGAGGATGTCGCGCTCTTCCTGCTCGCTGGGGTACTCCACGCGCACATGCAGTAAAAAACGATCCAGCTGTGCTTCCGGCAGCGGATAGGTGCCGGCCTGCTCGATCGGGTTCTGTGTGGCCAGCACGAAGAACGGATCCGGCAACGTATAGGTGGTGCCGGCATAGCTGACCGTGCGCTCGCTCATCGCTTCCAGCAATGCGGCCTGGGTCTTGGGCGGGGTGCGATTGAGTTCGTCGGCGAGCAGCAGGTTGGTGAAGATCGGGCCTTGCTGAAACCGGAAATGCCGGTGCCCGGTGCCGTGGTCTTCTTCCAGCAACTCGGTGCCCAGGATGTCGCTGGGCATCAGATCGGGGGTGAACTGCACGCGGCGGAATTGCAGTTCCAATGCCTGGCCGAGCGAGCGCACCAGCAGCGTCTTGCCCAGTCCTGGCGCGCCTTCCAGCAGGCAGTGGCCACCAGCCAGCAGGCCGATCAATAGCTGCTCCACCACCGCATCCTGCCCAACCACGGCCTGGGCCAAAGCGGCGCGCAGCGCGCCAAGTTGCGAGAGCTGGGCAGTGAGTGTGTCTTCGTCGGGGGAGGTCATGCGGAGTCTCTGGTGATGTGGCGGCGTGCGTACGGCGTATTGGCGCGTAGTACGGTGTTATCGATGGTGTTGCATGGTGCGAGCGCGTTCCTACGAAGCCACAGTGGTATGCGTATGCGATGAGGTTACCCAGCCAGACGTGCCTTACGTAGCAGCGTGCCTGCGCGCGACGCGTTATCGGTGGGCCGCATCGCGCGCGCTGCCCAGCATGTCAGTTGGTCAACGCATACATCACGATGTTCACGCCGAACTTGGTGTTGTCTTCGGCCAGAAAACGTTTGTTGCGCCAGTCGTAATCCCATTCGCAGCCGTAATCCTTGTTGCTGTAGAGCACACCCAATCTTCCGTCGATGCTGATGCCCTTGAGGTAGTCGTGCACCAGATCATCGCCCCAGCCATTGAGCTCGAAGCTGGTGGCAGGCGGGCCGTCCGGGAACTTGAAGAATGCGCTGTAAAGACGATGGTTCTTCGGTAATTTTTGCAGCGCGCTCTTGCCGAACAGCGCGGTCATCTGCGCCTCGAACGAGGTAGCGAACAAGCCATCGATATCGTGGTTGCAATCGTCCACAAACACGAAGCCGCCGTTACGCACGTACTGTTCGAAATTGCGCCGCTCGGCCGGATTGAATTCCACCAGTTTGTGCCCGGCCAGGTAGCAGAACGGCGCTTGCAACATGCGCGGATCGGCCAGATCGATGACATGCTCTTCCGGGTCCACCCGCAGCTGCGTGTAGTCGATCAACGAGGTGATCAGGTTGGATGGCATGCGCGCATCCACATCCCAATCGCCGGAGTCATAGCGCAGCCGCGTAAACCAGAAGTCGTAAGCGCCGGCCGCACGTGCCGGCCATGGCAGCGCCAAACTGGCAGCGCTGCCAAGCAGCAGCTGCAGGAAATGGCGGCGCGTTGCAGGCGCCGGGAGGGAACCTGGAACCGGAAGCACTCGTGAACACTCAGGTTGAGAGAAGCCGCTCTTGCTCTCCCATTCCCAATTCCCGACTCCCGATTCCCGGCTCCTACTCACACCGCATCCGACAACGAGGTAAACGTGAAATCACGCAGCCGCATCGGTGGGATCATCATCACGTAGCTGGATTCATCGCCGGCCACGCGCACCGGCTTGCCCAGTTCGTCGATGTTGTTGAGCATGATGATCGGCGATTCGTTGAAGCGGAAATTCTTCACCGGGTATTTGATCTGCCCGTTCTCGATGTAAAAGGTGCCATCGCGGGTCAGCCCGGTCAGCAACACGGTCTGCGGATCAACCATGCGGATGTACCAGGTGCGCGTGACCAGGATGCCTTTCTCGGTGCCGCGCACCAGTTCGGCGATGTTCTTGTCGCCGCCGGCCATCAGCAGATTGCCCGGCTCGCCGATCGCACGCTTGCCGTTCTTCTGCGCCCAGTAGCGCGAATATTGCAGGTTGGCGACCTTGCCGTTTTCGACGATGGACATCTTCTCGCGCGGCAGGCCTTCTTCGTCCCACGGCATCACTGCTGCACGCGCGTCCCATGGGTCGGCGGTGATGTTGACGCGCGGGTCGTACACCTGCTCGCCCAGTTTGTTGCCGCCGCCCTTCTTGGACAGGAAGCTGCGGCCCTCGTCGGCCATGCGCGCATCGAAGTAGCGCATCATGAACGAGATCAGCCCGGCCGCTGCTGCCGGCTCAAGAATCACGGTGTATTTGCCCGGTTCCAGCGCTTTGGCTTCGGCCGAATCGCTGGCCTTGCGCATCGCGATGCGGACGTCCTGCTCGGCCTTGAAGTCGGATGCGTCCTTCAGATTGCGCCCCACCCAGCCCGAGCCGCGGCCGTCCTCGGTGCGCACGGTACAGGTGTAGTCGAAGCGTGCGTTGCGCTGATAGCCGAAGTTGCCTTTGCTGTTGGCGAACGCGGTAAAGCTCTGGCCATCTTCCAGAAAGCCGGCTGCGATCAAGCCCTTGCCCTTGCAGGGGGCGATCGAATCGGCTGCGACCTGCGCGCGGAACGCCGGGTCTACCGCTGCAGTGGATGCGCTGAAGGTGGGGCTGGCGGTATAGGTCTGCTTGTCGACGGCCGGCATGAACTCCGGATTTTCCGGTGCCAGCTTTGCCAGATCTTCGGCGCGGCGTACCACGCGCTCCAGCGATGCATCGTCGAACTCGTTGATGGTGGCGGTGCCCACGCGCTTGCCAAACGCCACCTGCACCTGCAGATCGGTGTTGTCGACAATGCCGCTGGTGGACACGTTATTGAGCGCAAAACGGATATTGCCGTCGATGGCGCCAGTGAGCGTGGCGGTGCACTCATCGGCCTTGGACAGTTTGATGACCTTGTCCAGGATGGCCTTGGCCTGCGCTTCGGTAAGGATGCTCATGTGGGTTTCTCCTGTCAGCCGAGCGAGCGGGCGGTGCTGATGACGTTGATGCCATCGAAGCGTGCGGTGGACGAGCCATGCGAGACCGCCGAGGATTGGCTGGGCTGGCCCTTGCCATCGAAGAACGAACCGCCCAGGCGGTAGTCGCGCTGATCGGCCACCGCGCTGCAGGCATTCCAGAATTCTGGCGTGCGGATCTGGTAGGCCACGTCTTCGAGCATGCGGGTGATCGCCCCATTCTTGATTTCGTAAAACAACTGGCCACCGAACTGCGCGTTGTAGCGCTGTTGGTCGATGGAGAACGAGCCGTCGCCGATGATGTAGATGCCGTTTTCCACGTTCTTGATCAAGTCGCTCACGCTCAGCGGCGTCTTGCCGGCGGCCAGCGACACATTGGCCATGCGCTGGAACTGCACGCTCGACCACGAGTCCGCGTAGCAGCAGCCATCGGAGGCGGTCTTGCCGAGGATATGCGCCTGGTCGCGGATCGCCTGGTAGTCCACCAGCTTGCCGTCGCGGATCAGGTCCCACTGTTTGGTCTTGACGCCTTCATCGTCGTAACCCACCGCGCCCAGGCTGCCGGGCTGGGTCTTGTCGGCGAGGATATGCACCTTGTCGCTGCCGTACTGGAAACCGGCCTTGAGCTTGTCCAGCGTGGCGAAACTGGTGCCGGCGTAGTTGGCCTCGTAGCCGAGCACGCGGTCCAGCTCCAGCGGGTGGCCCACCGATTCGTGGATGGTGAGCCAGGTGTGCGAGGGGTCCAGCACCAGGTCGTACTTGCCCGGCTTCACCGAAGGCGCCTTGAGTTTTTCCTGTGCCTGCTTGGCGGCGGCGATGGCATCTTCCTTCATGTCGTAGGACAGGCCGTAGTTCACCACGCCATTGGGCGAGACGAACTTGCCCGACGCTGCGCCATCCAGATATTCGTAGCCCAGGCCCATCGGCGCGGACAGCCCCTCGCGGGTGCGGAACTTGCCGCTGGCCTTGTCGATGGCGGTCACGGTCAGTGGCGCCCAGATGCGATGCACATCCTGGTCGATGTAGGAGCCATCGGTGCTGGCAAAATACTTTTGTTCGTTGACCACGAACAGCATCGAGTTGACGAAGCTGGCGCCGGCCACGGTGGCGGCGGCATTGACGCCCAGCAGCAGATCCACCTTGTCCTTGATCGGCACTTCCATCGCGTTCTTGGTGATCGGCGTCTTCCAGCTGACCTCGCCGACACCGGGCGTGGGCGCCAGCTGCACCGGCGTGCCCTGCACCTTGGCATTGGCCTTGGCGATGGCAGCGGCCTGTGCGGCGGCCTTGGCCACGCCCTGCTCGGTCAGATCGTTGGTGGCAGCAAAGCCCCACGCACCGCCCACGATCACGCGGATGCCGGCACCGATGGATTCGGTGTTGACCACGTTCTGCACCTTGTCTTCGCGGGTGATCACGAACTGGCGCAGATAGCGGCCGATGCGCACATCGCAATAACTGGCCCCGGCCTGACGCGCGGCAGTGAGCCCGGCATCGGCCAGGCGCTTCTTGCGGCCCACATCGAAGGGCGTCAACAACTGTTCGGCGGCAATCGCCTTGCCGAAGTAGGCCGGTACGATCAGCCCGCCCATGGTCAGCCCGGTCAGGGCCAGGAAATCACGTCGCTGCACGGCAACTCCCCAATAGTCCCGCGCGGCGCGCAGGTGGTGTGGTGACGCGCACAGCTCTGCACGCGGTATCTCCGATTCTTGCCGGGCGAAGAATGCGGCGTCAAATGACTTTCGGCAGGGGGGTGTGGGTAAACGATGTCCCACATGACATCAGTGACACGGCGGATCTGTCTTGAAACGTGGCGAACACGACTGGCTGCACATGCGTGCTACATCATCGCCGCGACACGCGGTCGATCGATGCTGCACGCGTTTGTCACGTTGACGATCGCGCCTTGCGTGAAGATCGCAGCGTTGTGCGCAGTAGTTGTCTTACATGCTCCAAAGAGCTTGAACACGCAGTGGGTATTCCAGTCGCGCAGTGATAGGGCTGCGGCTTGGCTGCAGGGTCCTTGCCCGCCCACCATCGCGGGACACGCTGCAAGTACGACCATGTAAGCTCTTTGGCGGCATCCATGTCGCCAAAGGTCCCGCGATGGTAGGCGGGCAAGGACCAGTGAAGAGGATCGGTGTGTTGGGTTTTCAACAAGCGACCGACCAACGTGCTGGTGCGGTGTCCTCATCGCTTGCGGGACCCTGTGGCCGCATGGATGCTGCCACGGAGCGTCCATGGATGGATTCACAGCGTGTCCCCGCGAGCGATGAGGGCACCGCATCCTCGACGCACCAGGCAGTTGACTGCATCCTAGAGGCGGTATGTCTCGACGTCTCTGTGCTTCTGAGCCTAGTGACCACAGTGGATGTCTCAGTCGCGCACTGCTACGGCTGCGGTTTCGCTGCAGGGCCCTTGCCCGCTCACCATCGCAGGACACGCTGCAAGTACGTCCCTGTAAGCTCTTTGGCGGCATCCATGCCGCCAAAGGTCCCGCGACGGTAGGCGGGCAAGGACCAGTGAAGAGGGTCGGTGTGTTGGGTTTTCAACAAGCGACCGACCACCGTGCTGGTTCGGTGTCCTTACCGCTTGCGGGACCCTGTGGCGGCATGGATGCCGCTACGGAGCGTCCAAGGATGGATTTACAGCGTGTCCCGCGAGTGGTGAGGGCACCGCGCTCTCGACGAACTGTGGCGGTTTGGGTGCCCAAAGGAACCATCGAGCGATGGAGGCACGCCGTGTCTCGTAAGAGCTGAGGGCGGCACACCAAGGCCAACAAAAATCCGTCCCGTCAGCCGCTTTCAGTCCAACACGTTCAGCCCAACGAGTACGCGGTATTGATCACGCTTGATGCCATCGAAGCGCGCGGTGGACGAGCCATATCACTTAGATGACCAAGCCGCAGCATTGGTACGCAGGATGCTGGAGTTAAAGGATTTCGGTGGATTGTTCAGAGCTTCGCTGAACCTTATTCAGGGTGTCGAGCCGACGACGCGGCCTGTGTAAGGCCAACCGCCGAGCTGCGAGGTCTTCCCTGGAATCGAGCCGCGCCGCGGTGCGGCGCCGGCTCGACAGTGCTCACTTGGTCTGGCTTGCCGCGCGTTTGAAATACGCCGTGCGCATCATCGGGTTGCCGTCCTTGAAGTACGCTTCAATCTCGGTCATCACCTTGCCGTCGGCGCTGACCGTATAGGTGCGGGTAGATGCCGGCACGCCTTGGTACATCAACTGCATCACCAGCACGCCGGGCTCGGGCATTTTGACTGCGGCACGATCGACTAGGTAAGTGCCGGATGCCTTGCCCGGCGTGCCGTCCAGCAACAGCGTGGATTGCGCCTGCAGCGTCTTGTCGTCGTGTTCGACGATCTCGGCGCTGGTGGACCACTTGTTGCCCGGAATCTGTTTGAACTCCAGGACGACACGCTTGGGCCTTACCGCCGCCGGCATCGGCAGGCTGCCGATATCCAGCAGCCAGGTTCCAACCAGTGGCGATGGCGCGGTTGGTGCGGAGACGGCGGGTGTGGCTTGCAACACGACGGCAGCCACCAGTGCAATGCATGCGGTCTTCATGAGAACTCCCTTATCGATATGCGATCCCTGCGGGCAGTCAGGCGACTGCTTGCAAGGCATTGCGCGTAGAGATCGACTTCTCGTAGACCGTCCCACTCCGGCCCGAGGGCGATACTCACCGCTGCCCGGTGGTGAGTCAACTGACGGCACATGGAGTCGGCAGCCCTTGCTTGTCTCGCGCATCGTTGGCGATGCAATCATGACCGCTTACCCGGGATTCAATCGAAATGGATAACCCGTAATGCGCGCAATGACTGCGCTGCTTGCGCAGGCGGCAATGCCAGTGCTTGGCGATACAGTTGCGCCGACACCTTGCATCGCTGCGGTTCGGACCATGCAGCCCAATCGATCGGGTGCTGCGCCGAATCGATTGCCTCCCAAAACGGTTTGTTGCGGCGCAAGCGCGCTGCACGTTCTTCTGCGTCGGACACCGCGTGTTGCGGTGCCTGTGTTGCGGTGCTGGCGATCAGGTCGTCAAGCAGGCCAGGTACGCGTGCACGCGTTTCCTTGTTCTGTAGGCGTTCGCCGTTGTCCAGCAACGTGTTGCGGTTTGGATATACCAGCGAAGCCATCCAGCAAAGAGGGCACTGAGCGTCCCGTTAGCGCTGCGAGCACCTCGCCCTACACCGGCGAACAAACCATCCCGTTAGCCGCTTTCAGCTCAAAGACTTCAGCCCAACGAACGCGCGGTATTGATCACGTTGATGCCATCGAAACGTGCGGTGGCCGAGCCATGCGACACCGCCGACACCTGGCTCGGTTGCCCCTTGCCATCGAAGAACGAGCCGCCCAACCGGAAGTCGCGCGCGTCGCAGACCGCGCTGCAGGCGTTCCAGAATTCCGGCGTGCGGATTTGGTAAGCGCCGTCTTCCACCAGCCGCGTGACCTGGCCGTTTTCGATCTCGTAGAACAGCTGTCCACCGAACTGCGCGTTGTAGCGCTGCTGATCGATCGAGTACGAACCGCGTCCATGGATGTAGAGCCCGCGCTCGACGTTCTTGATCATGTCCGCCACCGCCAGCGGCGCCTTGCCCGCTGCCAGCGACACGTTGGGCATGCGCTGGAACTGCACGTTGGACCACGAATCGGCGTAGCTGCAGCCGTCGGAAGCGGTCTTGCCGAGCAGATGCGCCTGATCGCGCGTGCATTGGTAATCGACCAGAATGCCGTCCTTCACCAAGTCCCATTGCTTGGTCTTGACGCCCTCATCGTCGTAGCCCACTGCACCCAGGCTGCCTGGCTGCGTCTTGTCGGCGACAAAGGTCACCGCGTCGCTACCCCAGCGGAACTTCGCATCGCGCTTATCCAGCGTGGCGAAACTGGTGCCGGCGTAATTGGCCTCATAGCCCAGCACGCGATCGAGCTCGAGCGGGTGGCCCACTGATTCGTGGATGGTGAGAAACAGATTGCTCGGGTCGATCACCAGATCGTACTTGCCGGCCTTCACCGACGGCGCAGTGAGCTTGGCGCGCGCCTGCTTTGCCGCGGCAATGGCGTCTTCGCGCGCATCGTAGCTGTTTCCATAACCGACCAGCCCGCCAGGCAGCGCGTGCTTCTCGCGCGCATAGCCATCCAGATACTCATACCCCATGCCCATCGGCGAGGACAGCCCGTCGCGGGTACGGAATTTGCCGCTGGCCTTGTCCACCGCGGTCACGGTGAAGGGCAGCCACAGCCGGTGCACATCCTGGTCGATATACGAGCCATCGCTGCTGGCGAAATACTTCTGTTCGTTGATCGCAAACATGCGCGAGGCCACGAAGGTGGCGCCGGCGTTGAGCGCGGCCGCGTTGACGTCCATCAGTAGCGCGACTTTGTCTTGCAGCGGCACTTCCATCGCGTTTTTCTTGATCGGTGTCTTCCAACTGACCTGCCCGGCCGGCGTCACCGGCGCCAGCTGCACCGGCGTGCCGCCCAGCCGCGCATTGGCCTTGGCAATCGCCACCGCCTGCCGCGTGGCGGTGGCCACGCTATCGCTGGTCAGCGTATTGGTTGCCGCAAAGCCCCATGCACCCTCGGCCAGCACGCGCACGCCTACGCCACTGGATTCGGCATTGACCACGTTCTCCACCTGCGCCTCGCGAGTGATCACGAACTGGCGCAGATACCGGCCCACACGAACATCGCAATAGCTGGCACCGGCCGCCTTGGCCGTGGTCAATGCGGTATCGGACAAGCGGCGGTTGCGTGCCGCATCCACCGGGCTGAGCAATTGTTCGGCAGCGATCAGACGCGTATGCGGCAATAACAGACCGGCTGCGCCGACGCCGGACAAGGTGAGGAAGGTACGACGGTCCACAGCGGTTCTCCGTTGAAGGCGAGCGGCACGACTCCCCGCCGCGCCAGCCCCCGAGACTGGCCGCTGTGGGCGTTGGCGGTCAAGGGGGCAATGGCGACGCGGCATCTGGCAGCTCCATCTGCAGCGCCGTCATGCCCATCGCGTAAACCTTGGGTTCCAGGCAATGCGCCATGGCGGGCTCAGCGTGCAGGTAGAGGCCGCAATCGCCGGTCCAACAGATAGCCTAGCAGGCCGCCAAATGCGATCGGCAGCAGCGCATAGATCGGGATGAAGATCAGCGCCAGCGCCGACTGCGCGTCGGCACGCAGATCCAGCGTGGCGTGCGCCCAGGCCAACGCACCGAAGCCAAGCAGGCACGGCAATAGCAGCGCGACCGCCCGCCGGTACGCAAAACTGATCGCCAGCAGCGCCCCCCAGGCGATTGCGTTGAATCCGCCCAACAACAGCCACCCGCCTAAGCCGGTGTCGGTGTATTGCCGCAACCAGTCCATGCCACACGGCAGTCGCACCGCGTACGGAAGTACCAGGCCAACAACAACCAGCAGGCAACGGGCAGTGCGCATGCGCATCGGTAAAGCTCGGTTGGCGCGGCGGGAGTGCGAGCGCGCCAATACTTGTGGATGGATGCGCGTGCGTCAACGTCCCCTGGCATGCAACATGTGGCCATCCGTTCGCGCCATAGATCGACATCTGGCTGGTAAAGCGCGTGCCATGCTGATGAGCATGGCGGCACCGTGTGCCGCGCGAACATCCTGCAGCCCAGCATGTCTTGCGTTTGGTGGTGCGCAGCGAGGAACACCACGGCTATACGCTGCAGCTGCGCGTTTTACGGTGATTTCCTGGTGTACTGGTACAGCAAGCCGGCGAATGCGGCCCAGACGATGGTGGATCCAAAAAATATCGTCGCAGCCCGCAGGGAATCGGTTAGATCCGGGACATGGCCAAACAAGTACAGCCAACAGTCGACGATCGCTGCACTGATTGCCCCGGCCAGGGCCGCGTAGCGAGGAAGCGCGTGTTTCAGCCTGGGAACCAAGTGCAATACGGGCACGCCCAGAACCAGAAATGCAGGCAAACCCATGACGAATGAAATAACAAAAAAACCAGAAAGAAGGCTGCCTGCACTATCAGCATCGACGAAAAGCACTGCCATGGTGAAAAGGATGAAGCTGCTGAAAATTGACGCGGTAAGGCAGGCGTATATCGAGACGGCAGGAATCTTCAAGCCCGCTTTCGCCACCTTTGCCATGGCTAGCAATAACGCCTTGCTCTGAAGCGGCCCACGTCATGTCGGCTGCGTCGCAGCGAAGGTCGCATTCAAGATCAACACGCCAGTTCTCCAATGCGGATGCGGTCGCCGTCATCAAGCCTGCAATGCACATCCTGCCTGGGGCAGAGCAGATGACCTCCACGCGCGCTGTGAATGTCCACAAGTGCAGATCCACCTTGTGCGTACGTGTACACAACGTACTTGGGTTCCTCGCCTGTCTCGAATAGCAGGCCCTGCCAGGAACCGGCATAGGGCTCGAGGCGAGCGACACATGCGCTTGTGTAGGTCGCCAGGCCTCTGCGGTCGTTGGCATAGTTGCGATCTATCACCAACCAATACGCCACTCCTGGCGACAATCCTCAAGACACCCGCACCAGGCGGGTGTCTTGAGTAAATCAGGCCTTGTCCGTGGCCAAGCCGAAACTTGGCCTTACGCCTTATCCGCATCCAGGTGATACCGCGTGGCCTGCGCCACTTCATTCTTCGAGCCCAGGAACACCGGCACGCGCTGATGCAGTTGCGTGGGCTGGATGTCCAGGATGCGTTCGCGCCCGGTGGTGGCCGCACCGCCGGCTTGTTCCACCAGCATGCTCATCGGGTTGGCTTCGTACATCAGGCGCAGCTTGCCGGGCTTGGACGCGTCCTTCTTGTCCCAGGGGTAGATGAAGATGCCGCCGCGGGTAAGGATGCGGTGCACGTCGGCGACCATGCTGGCGATCCAGCGCATGTTGAAGTCCTTGCCGCGCGTGCCGTCCTTACCGGCCAGCAAATCGCCCACATAAGCCTGCATCGCCGGCTCCCAGTGGCGCTGGTTGGACATGTTGATGGCGTATTCGGCGGTGTCTTCGGGCACGCGCATATCGGCCTGGGTCAGCAGGAAGCTGCCTTCTTCGCGCTCCAGGGTGAAGGCGTGGGTGCCGTGGCCGAGCGTGAGTACCAGCATGGTGCTGGGGCCGTAGATACAGTAGCCGGCGGCAACCTGCTGGGTGCCCGGCTGCAGGAAGTGTTCGTCGCCGGGCTTTTCGGTGCCCTTGGGCGCGCGCAACACCGAGAAGATGGTGCCCACCGAGACGTTGACGTCGATGTTGGAGCTGCCATCGAGCGGGTCGAACAGCAGCAGGAAATCGCCGCTGGGGTATTGGTCGGGCACCGGCTGGCTGTGGTCCATTTCTTCGGAGGCGCACGCGGCCAGGTGGCCGCCCCAGGCATTGGCTTCGAGCAGGATGTCGTTGCTGAGCACGTCGAGCTTTTTCTGCGCCTCGCCCTGCACGTTGCCGGTGCCGGCATCGCCAAGCACGCCGCCCAGCGCACCCTTGCTCACGGCGATGGAAATACGCTTGCAGGCGCGCGAGACGATGGTGATCAGCTGGCGCAATTCCGCATCGATACGGCCGGCGTGTTGTTCTTCGATCAGGAAGCGGGTCAGCGAGGGACGCGACATGGGGGCGGGCAGCCTGTGTAGGAAGTGGGCCGCCATTGTCGCCATTGCGCCGTTAGATTTCGATCACTTGCTGCGCGTTTCAGAGCGCGGTTGATCGAACATGTGCGAATGGGGGGCTGCGATGGTTGCGCTGCGCTTGCCCCCATCCGCCCTTCGGGCACCTTCCCCCGCGGGCGGGGGAAGGGAGCAGGCAGTGCGCGTCGCCCGTCGATAGCGTGGCTGCTCCCGTGCATGCGGGGCTGGCGGGCGCAGCGCCTGTCGTCGCCCGCGGCTTGTGCCTCTGGCGAGCGACGGCGTCGGGCCTGGAACGTGTCGCCGCCCTGTCACGTGGATTGTCCGCGGTGGGCTGTGGAGCGCGTCGTGTGGCCGCAGGCCTGCCAAAGGCTCTGCTGCGCGGGCATAAAAAAAACGGGAGGCTTGCGCGCTCCCGGTACTTGCGTTGCGTAGATCGACCGATGCGGTCAACCGCATCGGTGGCCGCTTACATCCGGCTGACGGTCGCCACGGCCTGGGCCACGTAGTCCAGATTGCGCTGGCTCAGTGCGGCCACGCAGATGCGGCCGGTGCCCACGGCGTAGATGGCGAACTCGTCGCGCAGGCGGTCTACTTGCGACCTGGTCAGTCCCGAGTACGAGAACATGCCGGCCTGGCGCTGGATAAACTCAAATTCCGGCGAGCCCAGCGTGGCCAGCCGCTCGACCAGACCGGCGCGCAGGGCGTGGATGCGCTCGCGCATTTCGGTCAATTCCTGCTCCCACACATCGCGCAGTTCCGGGCTGGTCAGCACGCCGGCCACCAGTGCGGCGCCGTGCGTGGAGGGGCTGGAATAGATGGTGCGGATGATGCGCTTGACCTGCGACTGCACGGCCTTGGCTTCGGCCGCAGTGGCCGAGACCACCGACAACGCGCCCACGCGCTCGCCATACAGCGAGAACGACTTGGAATACGAGCTGGCCACCACGTAGCTGTCGATGCCTTCGGCAGCGAGCAGGCGCACCGCGTAGGCATCGGCCTCGATGCCCTTGTCGAAGCCCTGGTAGGCGATGTCCACGAACGGGAACAGGTTGCGTTCCTTCAACAGGCCGGCAACCTGCTTCCACTGGTCCTTGGTCAGGTCCGCGCCAGTGGGGTTGTGGCAGCAGGCGTGCAGCAGCACCACCGTGCCCGGTTCGAGTTTTGCCAGATCGGCGAGCATGCCGTCGAAATTCAGGCCGTGGGTCGCTGCGTCGAAGTAGGTGTAATCCACGACCTCGAAGCCGGCCGCGCCGAACACCGCGCGGTGGTTTTCCCAGCTCGGGTTGCTGATGGCGATGGTGGAGGTGGGCAGCAGCTTCTTGAGCAGGTCTGCGCCCACGCGCAGCGCACCGCTGCCGCCGACGGTCTGCGAGGTCGCCACACGCCCGGAGGCCACCAGTGCCGATTCGGCACCGAACAGCAGCTCCTGGGTGGCCTTGTCGTAGGCAGCCAGACCGTCGATGGGCAGATAGCCGCGCGGTTTGGCTTCCTGCGCGAGCTGCTGCTCGATCTTGTGCACGGCGCGCAGCAGCGGGATGCGGCCGTTTTCGTCGTAATAGATACCCACGCCCAGATTGACCTTGTTGGGGCGGCTATCGGCGTTGTAGGCCTCGGTCAGGCCCAGGATGGGGTCGCCTGGAACCTGTTCTACGTTTGCAAAGAAGGACACGGCATGACTCACTGAAGGACGAAAGAGTGGGGTACTTCCGGATCGTTGACCGCTGCTGGGCCAAACCACTTCATCGTAGCAGGGCGTGGCGGGCGTAGCATGCTTCGTTCCGCACGCAACGATACGGCCACAGGACGGATGAGGGACACTACGCGCATGCCCAGACTCACCTTGTTGGCCGCCGCGTGCGGCGTGTTCGTTGCGAGCGCCGTTGCGCCCGCCCTGGCCGCCGAGCCCACACCCCAACTGCTGCCAGCCGTGCAGGTGGATGCCGCGCGCGTGCACGGGGTGGACGACTTCGACCTGCCGGCCTCGTTCACCGTGGTGTCGGCCGACGACGACAACCGCCGCGGCGCGCAGGTGTCCGAGCTGCTGGACGGCATCCCCGGGCTGGTGGCGCGCGACCGCCAGAACTACGCGCAGGACACCCAGCTGTCGATCCGCGGCTTCGGTGCGCGCTCCACCTTCGGCGTACGCGGCGTGCGCCTGCTGGTGGACGGCATCCCGGCGAGCATGCCCGATGGCCAAGGCCAGTTGTCGCACTTCAACGTGCTGGGTGCCGAGCGGGTGGAAGTGCTGCGCGGGCCGTTTTCGGCGCTGTACGGCAACTCTTCCGGCGGCGTGCTGCAGCTGTGGAGCGCCGATGGCAAGCCGGATGATCCATGGCGGCTGCGTGCCACCTACGGCAGCAGTGCCACCGTCAATGTGGGCGCACAGTTGCTCGGCCAGCAGGGCGCGGTGCACTACAACCTGGCCGCCAATCACTTCGAAACCGACGGCTTCCGCGACCATAGCCGCGCCAAGCGCGACTCGGTCAATGCCAAGCTCGGTTTCGATCTGGCGCCCGGCAGCCGGCTGGATCTGGTGCTCAATTATCTCGACGCGCCCGATGCACAGGACCCGCTGGGTCTGACCCGCGCGCAATTCAACGCCGACCCCCGCCAGGCCACATCGGTGGCCACGCAGTTCAATACCCGCAAATCGGTGCGCCAATCGCAGGCCGGGGCGATCTTCACCCAGCAATTCGACAGCCAGACGCTGCGGCTGATGGCCTATGGCGGGCAGCGCAGCGTGGAGCAGTTTCTGGCGGTGCCGGTGGCGGTGCAGCGCAACCCGCTGCACGCCGGTGGCGTGATCGATCTGGACAGCAATTACGAAGGCGCCGACGCGCGCTGGGCGTGGCAGGGGCAGGCGCTGGGCCGGCCGCTGCAGCTCACCGTGGGCGCGAACGTCGATCGCCAACGGCAGCACCGCACCGGCTACGAAAACTTCGTTGGCGCCACGTTGGGCGTGCAGGGCGCGCTGCGCCGCAATCAGCGCGATCAGGTCGAAAACGTGGACCAGTTTGCGCAGGCCTGGTGGCAGTGGAGCGACCGCTGGTCTGCATTGCTGGGCGTGCGGCATAGCCAGGTGCGTTTCAAGTCGGACGACCACTACATCGTGGGCCGCAATCCCGACGATAGCGGGCGGCGCGATTATTCGGCCACCACGCCGGTGGGCGGCATCGTGTTCCGCGCCACCGACGATCTGCGTTTTTACGCCTCCGCCGGACGCGGCTTCGAAACACCCACCTTCAACGAGCTGGGCTATCGCAACGATGGCGCTGCCGGTCTGGCGCTGGATCTGGGCTCGGCCACGAGCCGCAACTACGAAGTCGGCAGCAAGTGGCGCGCGCAGAGCGGCGCGGCGCTGCAGCTGGCGCTGTTTCGCGCCGACACCGACGACGAACTGGCGGTGGCCAGCAACACCAACGGCCGCAGCACCTTCCGCAACATCGGCGCCACCCGCCGCCAGGGCGCCGAGCTCAGTTGGCAGCAACCGCTGGGCGCCACCCAGCAAGTGCAGCTGGCTTACACGTTTGTCGACGCCACCGTGCGTGATGGCTATCTCACCTGCGCCAGCAGCGGTTGCGCCACGCCCACCGCACCGGTGGCCAGCGGCTCGCGCCTGCCCGGCGTGCCGCGCCAGCAATTGTTCGCGCGTTGGCAGTGGCAGCCGGCGCAGTGGCAGTTTGCCGCCGAAACGGTGGCCTCCGACGCCACCGTGGCCAACGACCTGGCCACCGAACGTGCGCCCGGCTATGCATTGGTCAATCTGGAAGCCTCGCGCCGCTGGACCACTGCGCAGGGTGCGCTGCGTACGTTTGCACGCATCGACAACGCGCTGGACCGGCAGTACGTGGGCTCGGTGATCGTCAACGATGGCAACGGGCGCTATTACGAGCCGGGTCCGGATCGCACGTACACGGTGGGACTGCAGTGGGATTTTGGTGGCTGAGCAGGCCGCAGGCGGTGCGCGTCCAACAACGCGCCCGCTGCCCCGTAGGAGCGCACCCGGGCGCGACGAAGCCGTCCCGGTAACACGCCTCGCTACGCGGCCGCCACAGCGGCGCGCAGCGGCATCTTCAGCAAAACGCCAGGCCACACCATGCGCGTCATCGATCACGCCCCCGCAGACTGGTTTCTCCTGCGCGAGGACAGCCGCTACTGGCTGGACATCAACTGCACGATGTCGGCCACCGGCTTCTCGATCCTGCTGTCGTTGAATGCAACAGAGCTCGCCGATGTGTTGGTAGACGCGCACGCCGCCTGCGCGCAACTGGCGGCGCAGGTACAAGCCAGACCACACGCCTATGCCGTGCGCGATAGCAGCGACCTGCATGGCAACCGCGTGCTTGCGGCAGTGCAGGCATGGCGCGCCGCAGGAGGTAAGACGGCGGCTTGAAGCAGCGTCGCGCCATGCGAAGAAGGCTGTCGTCACTCAACACGTGCGTGATAGTTTGGAGCACTCATTCACTGCAAGGAGCGCAACGATGACAGCCTGGAAGCAAGCGTTGGTTTTTTCGGCGACGGTGGCGTGTCTGCTGGCCTGCAATGTGGCCAGGGCAGACCATATGGACATGCGCATCGTGCACGACTACCCCGCCGGTGCCCCGGCTATCGCACAGATCCATGCCTGGCTGCTGCAGCAAACCAGGCCGAGCGGTCAAACCAGGCAGATGCCGCCGCCAGCCGCTGCCGATTTGGGCACTGTTCGCGTCAGCACCGTCCTTTTCGACAGGCCCATGGGCTCACGCATCGATGCAGCCACCGCGGCACTGCCCCTGCCGTCGCAAGGCCGCCCGCGCGATGAGGTCACCATCGATGCGTGCAATGCCGGTCAGCGTTATCGCTGGGTCTATGTATGGCAGCAGACGCCGGCCGCTGCATGGCAGTTGCGCTCCTACCATCAAAAAAGCGTCGCCGACTGCAAGGCACCGCTGGACGAGCCGATGCCGTCAGGGACACACACAACCACGCGTTGACCTTGGCGACACGACAGTGCCCGCACGCCGATATCAACGTCACGCTGCCATCGGTATTGCCGCCACACGCGCTCTTTACTGCGTCTTGATCGTCGCCTTACGCCTGTAGGCGATGATGCGCTGCAATGCATTTCAGCGGGAAAACCAGTCTTTCTGCATAGCAGGAAATGACGCAGCGCAACAGCGCCTGACATGACATTGCGCTAGCACTCGGGCGGGTATACACGTTCGCATCGGACCACGCTGCCAGGAGACCATGATGAACGCGCTTGCCTCAACCAAACCGCTCAATACCGACCCGCAGTCCATCTTCAAATCGCGCTACGACAACTTCATCGGCGGTGCGTGGGTTGCGCCGCATGGTGGCCAGTATTTCGACAACACCACGCCGATCAGCGGCAAGGTGTTTACCTCGATTGCGCGCTCCACCGCACCGGATATCGAAGCGGCGCTGGATGCTGCGCACGCGGCAAAAGAGGCCTGGGGCAAGACTTCCACCACCGATCGCTCCAATGTGCTGCTCAAGATCGCCGACCGCATCGAGCAGAATCTGGAATTGCTGGCCTATGCCGAAACCTGGGACAACGGCAAACCGGTGCGCGAAACGCTCAATGCCGATGTGCCGCTGTGCGTGGATCACTTCCGTTATTTTGCCGGCGCGATTCGTGCGCAGGAAGGTGGCATTTCCGAGATCGACAGTGACACCATCGCCTACCATTTCCACGAGCCGCTCGGCGTGGTGGGGCAGATCATTCCGTGGAATTTCCCGTTGCTGATGGCGTGCTGGAAACTGGCGCCCGCACTGGCCGCCGGTAACTGCGTGGTGATGAAGCCGGCCGAACAGACGCCGGCGTCGATCCTGGTGTTGATGGAGGTCATCGGCGATCTGCTACCGCCCGGCGTGCTCAACGTGGTCAATGGCTTTGGGTTGGAGGCTGGCAAGCCGCTGGCCAGCAACCCGCGCATCGCCAAGATCGCCTTCACCGGCGAAACCACCACCGGCCGGCTGATCATGCAATACGCCAGCCAGAACCTGATTCCGGTGACGCTGGAGTTGGGCGGTAAATCGCCCAACATCTTCTTTGCCGATGTGATGGCCGAAGACGATGATTTTCTCGACAAGGCGGTGGAAGGTTTTGTGCTGTTTGCCTTCAATCAGGGCGAGGTGTGCACTTGCCCCTCGCGCGCGCTGATCCAGGAATCGATCTACGACAAGTTCATGGAAAAAGCGCTCAAGCGCGTAGCCGCAATCAAGCAGGGCAACCCACTCGATCCCAACACCATGGTCGGCGCGCAGGCATCGAGTGAGCAGCTGGAAAAGATCCTGTCGTACATCGACATCGGCAGGCAGGAAGGCGCCGAAGTGTTGATCGGTGGCGAGCGCAACACGCTCGATGGCGAGCTGGCCGAGGGCTTCTACGTCAAGCCCACCGTGTTCAAGGGCCACAACAAGATGCGCGTGTTCCAGGAAGAAATCTTCGGACCGGTGGTGTCGGTGACCACCTTCAAGGACGAAGCCGAGGCGCTGGCGATTGCCAACGACACGCTCTACGGCCTGGGCGCTGGCGTGTGGAGTCGTGATGCGTCGCGGTTGTACCGCATGGGCCGCGCGATCCAGGCCGGGCGAGTGTGGACCAACTGCTATCACGCCTATCCCGCGCATGCCGCGTTCGGTGGCTACAAGCAGTCGGGTATCGGCCGCGAAAACCACAAGATGATGCTCGACCATTACCAGCAGACCAAGAACCTGCTGGTGAGCTATTCGCCGAAAGCGCTGGGGTTTTTCTGAGCCGATGGCGTGCCGCCTGTTCGGGCGGCACGCCATCAACAGCGCAGGCACGGCGCGTCCGTGTCGAGGGTGTCAGCGTGCCCCGTAGACGACGGCGTGGTCGTTGCGCGCTGCGGCTTTTATCACCCGAACGCAGCTCCTGCACGCAGTCCGTTGTCACGTTGCAATTGCTCGTCGCGTGTCCCGATCGATCAATCGCGCATGCAGCAACTCCTCGCAGGCAGCAGACCCTGCCGCCTGCAGGACGTTGCGATAACCGATGACCGGCTACATCGCCATCGCGCGGTTGGTTTCGCGCGCCGGCTCTTGTTCGATGCCGGTCGGCAGATCCTGCCGCAGTTTCTGCGTGGATTGCTCAAGCGTCTGTTGCACCGCCTGGTCGCGATCGACGTAGGCGCGGCGGTGTGCCGGGTCGTCCAGCCTGCCTTCTACCGCAAACAGACCGTTGCCCGCCTTGTTGGGCGTGACGTGGTCGATGCGGGTCAGTCCGCTGATGCTGGCGTCGTGGGTGAGGGTGCCGGCGGCCTGCTCCAGCTCCTTGCGGTCCTTGAACCCGCCCGCAGGGCCGAGCTTTTCCAGCGCGCCTACTGCCTGTTGGTACATCGCATGCTGCGGATGCGTCTGATCGGACAGCAGCGGTTGGCGCGACGACGCGTCACGTTGCTCCGCGGCGGCGGCATGCTCGGGCTGGCGTGGCTGGGCGCCGGCCAGCGCCTTGAAGGTATCCCGGCCGGCGATGCCGTCATCGCTCAGTTGGTGATCGCGCTGGAATGCCTGCACAGCCTGCAGGGTGCGATCGCCAAATTTGCCGTCGGTGCCCAATGGCTGGCCCTGGGCATCGGTATAGCCCAGCGCGTTGAGGCGTTGCTGCAGCGCTGTGACGTCCGGTCCGTGTTCGTTCTTGCGCAGCACGCCATCGGCCATTGGAGCGGCGCTCACCGCCGCGGCCCCGCCCGGCGCAGCGACTGTGCGGCCACTGCCTGAAATGTCCGTCACCTGGGCCGTACCGGTGAGGTTGGGCTGGGTGTGTTGCGGGCGCTGATCGGTGGTGATCGCGCCGCTGCTGATGTCGCGCACATAGCGCTCGGCCTGTGGAAGGTAGCTGGTGTTGATGTCCACATGCACGTGCTTGCCGAACGCACTGGGATTGCCGTTGTTGAAGCCGCCCTGGATGCCCACCGATTGCCCGTATTCGATGCGCGCACCGGTTTCCAGCTGGGTATTGCGCAGGTCCAGATGCCGGTACTGCGCGATCATTTCGCGGCTCGGGTCGGAGGCGGGCTTGTCGTAGATCTGCACGATCCCGTCGCTGGCATCCACGCGGCCGATATAGCCGCTGGCAATGGCCGGCACCGGCACCGCACTGGCCCCACCGGCCTGCAGCACGAAATCCTTCGACACGTAATGGTCGCCATCGCGCGAGACGGTTGCCGCGCCGTTGTAGTTGCCGAGCAGTTCTTCGCGTTCGCCGTTGACGGTGCCGTACACGCGCCCGCGCTCGTTACCGCGCGTGGGGTGATGGCGCTCGATGTCTTCGTAGTCGTGGATGTGCTGGACGCCGCGTCCGACCGATTCGACGATGGTGTACCTGGGCATGTGCAATTTCCTTATTGATAGCGAGACAACCAAGAGTGACGGCGTCTGCCCGCAGGCGGGCTAGCCGCCGATCAGCGCAGATGCTGGGTCAACTGCCAGCATTGCTGCGTGTAGTCGAACACATAGGCCTCCGGTGCCCCGACGGTCTTGATGACTTCTTCGTCGGGGGAGAACTCGGCCCTGATGAACTCTGCGCGCATGCGCTCGCCGTCGGGCTTGAGCTCCAGCTTCACCCGCGCCAGTTGCTCGGGCTGCTTGTCGGGCTCGTCGTAGGACCAGCGCGAATCGATCAGGACCAGCCGGAACGGCTCGCCGGGGCGGTCCACCGGCTTGGACGGGTCGCGCAGGTCGCGTTCTTCGACGTGTGGGGCACTGTAGGCCGCACGTAACGCCGGATCGGCGACGATCGCTTCCAGAAACGCAGAGAAGCCGTCTTCGGTTTTCTCGCAGGCTCCCTGGGGCAGCGCGGGGCGCTGTGCTGCCGGGGTGGCCGGAGGTGCCGGTTCCGGGGCGGCGGTTGTCGTGGCCGTGGAGGTCGGCGCAGCGGGATCGGCAGCGGCAGTGGACTCGGGCGCCTGACAGCCTTGCAGTAGCAGGGCAAGCAGGGCGGCGGTGAGCAGGCGTTGCTTCATGGTGTGGTTCCTTCCGTATGAGCGTTAAAGCGCACAGTGACCAGCACCACGTGACGCGCAGGCGTCGGGCGGATGCGGATGGCGCACAAAGGCGGAGTGTACGAGTGGCATGTGAGGGCGGCGACTATCGGCTGCGTCCGCGCGGCCGGTGCCTCTTGCGCGTACCGCCATGTCTGCGCTCCATGCGGCTGTGGGGAGCGGGCTCCACGCGCAGGTTGCGTGGTTGTCCGGTGCTGGGATGATGGTTGATCGCGGATACGGCCGAATCTGACTTGCCTCCTGCCGCTTGACCTCAAGCGGTGCACTTCCTCTGCAGAACACCTGGGTGGCTACGACCGTGGCGACCGACACACCCGACAGCCACATCCACTGTCGTATGCATGCGTGCCCGCATGACCGCGAGGGGCGTATCGTGCGCGATATGGCAGCCTGACGCGGCCATTGGAGGCGGATGATGCACGGCACGATCACCCAGACGGACCTGCCATTGCAGGTCATGGCCACGCTGCCAGCATTACAGCTGATCGACACACTGCGCGCGCGGCACGGCGATCTGCTGTTCCATCAATCCGGCGGGTGTTGCGATGGCTCGTCGCCGATGTGCTTTGCGGTGGGGGACTTCATCGTTGGCGATCGCGACGTGCTGCTGGGCGAGATCGGCGGCGCGTCGTTCTACATCAGCGCGCCGCAATTCGAGTACTGGAAGCACACCCAGCTGATCATCGATGTGGTGCCAGGCCGTGGTGGCATGTTCTCGCTGGAAAATGGCGAAGGCGTGCGATTTTTGGTGCGCTCGCGGCTCTTCAGTGATGACGAGTTCCGCCGTTTGCAGGCGGCGGGGCGGGCCTAGCATCGCCAGACCCGCCCCGCGACCGCGCCGCTGTCAGTGCCCGGCTGCCGGTGTGCTGCCCGGGGTCTTGGCAGGGGTGTCGTCATCGGCCGGGATCAAGCGGCCTGGTGCATCGCCTGCACCGCGATCCTCATACTGCTCGGCATCGCGCTTGCCGTGCTGTTCGCCCGGTTGGGTGGGTTGGTCGCGTAAGGGGTCGCGGGACATGGCGCCGCTCCTGCTGTCTGGATGGGCTGCCAGTTCAGCGCGTGCGCGGTGAAGGTCACGCAAATCGCACGATATAAGCGGATTTCTCACGTCTGGATCACGGCAGCGGCGCTACTGATGTGGGCCCTCAATGCTGCACCGTGGAGCAGACCATGCGCCCCCAGGACCGCCGTCCCGACCGTCGCCTGTTCAGTACGCAGGTGGAGCCTGCCGCGGCCAAGCGGACCCATCGCAAGCGACCACAAGTCGATGCAGTCGGTGTGGCGCAGGACTTCCAGTGCTACAGCCTGGCCGATTACCAGCGGCGCCGCCGCCGGGGCGGGCCCACCTGGCGCGATCTGTCGCCGGCCTATGCGTTCGCCCGCCTGACCCACGCTGCAGACTGGCCGCGCGGCAATGATGCGCACTGCGAGCAGGCGCTGGCGGCGCAGTGGGACAGCATGCGCGGCAACTCGCGCCTGGACTGGCCGCATGCGCGCACCATCGTCGAAGACGCGTGGCTGGCGCTGGATCATATTCCCGACGCAGCTATCCACGGAGCGGCGCACTGATGGCACGACCGATCTGGACCGGAACCCTGTCGTTCGGCTTGCTCAACGTGCCGGTAGCGTTGATGTCCGGCGAGCGCAAGGTGGACCTGCACTTCCGCATGCTCGACTCGCGCGACAAGAAGCCGATCCGCTTCGAGCGCGTCAACGCTGATACCGGCGATGAAGTGCCATGGAAGGAAATCGTCAAGGCATTCGAGTACGACAAGGGCAGCTACGTCATCGTCGAAGAGCAGGACATCCGCTCGGCGTCGCCGGAAAGCCACGAAACGGTGGAGGTGGAAACCTTTGTCGATGCGGCGGACATCGACCCGCGCTATTTCGAAAAGCCCTACATCCTGGTGCCAGGCAAGAAGGCCGAAAAAGGCTATGTGCTGTTGCGCGAAACGCTGCGCGACACCGGCAAGGTGGGTATTGCCAAGGTGGTGATCCGCACCCGTGAATACCTGGCCGCAGTGATGCCGCAGGGTGATGCGTTGATCCTGTTGCTGCTGCGCTATCAACAGGAAGTGGTGGACCCGCAGGATTTCAAATTGCCGGCAGGTGCGGTGGGCGAGTACCGCATCACCCCCAAGGAACAGGAGATGGCCAGGCAGCTGATCGAGTCGATGTCCGGCACCTGGCAGCCGGAGGACTATCACGACGAATTCCGCGGCAAGCTCGAGAAGATCCTGCGCAAGCGCATCCAGGAAAAGGGCGGCACCACGCAGGTGGAGGTGGAGCCCACCCAGCATGAAGACGCCACCACCAACGTGGTGGATTTCATGTCTTTGCTGCAGAAAAGCCTGCAGGCCAATACGCGCACACCAGCCAAGAAGACCGGCAGCGCTAGCGCGAACGCAGCGCCGGCCAAGAAGGCCGCAACCAAGAAGGTCGCCAAAAAAGCCACCAAGAAGACGGCGAGCAAGGCGACCAAGAAAACCGCTGCAAAAGCCGCGCCGCGCCGCAAGGCCGGCTAGCCGATGGGCCGGAACGACCACGCTACCAAGCGCAGATCCAAGCAGGTCAACTGGCGCATGCGGGCACTGGAGTTGGACGGCGCACGCGATGCGCCGTGTCCGACCGAATTGCGCGCGCAGCTCACGCTGTTGCGCGAGCAGGCCCCAGACGGCGATGGATGGCTGCACGAAATCAAATGGGATGGGTATCGCCTGCTGGCCGACCTGGTCGATGGCCGTGTGCAACTGCGCTCGCGTAACGATCAGGCATGGACCGAGCGCTTCCCGGAGGTAGTGAGCGCGCTGCAGGCGTTGCCGGTGCGCGACGCGCGGCTGGATGGTGAGCTGGTGGTGCTGGATGCGCAGGGACGTAGCGATTTCTCCGCATTGCAACGGGCGCTGGATGGCAGCGTGCGGCAGCCGCTGCGCTATCTCGTGTTCGATCTGCTCGGTGTGGCCGGCGTCGATCTGCGCGACACGCCGCTGCTGCAGCGCAAACAGCTGCTGCGTGCATTGCTGGGCGACACCCCAGGCACATTGGCCTACAGCGACCATGTGATCGGGCGCGGGCCAGCGGTGTTTGCGGCCAGCGCCGACAAGGGCTGGGAAGGCATCGTCAGCAAGCGCGCCGATGCGGCGTATCACGGCGGCCGCGGTGCGGATTGGGTCAAGACCAAGCACGAAGACAGCGACGAGTTTGTGGTGGTGGGCTATACCGATCCCAAGGGCGCGCGCAGTGGCTTCGGTGCCTTGCTGCTTGCACAACTGGACGGCAAGGCGCTGCGTTACGTGGGCCGCGTGGGCACCGGTTTCGATGACGCGTTGCTGGGCAAGATCACCACGCAACTGCGTGCGCTGCACAGCGACACCGCCACGTTGGAACTGTCATCGCATCTGCCGGGCCGTCCGCGCGATGTGCACTGGGTGCGGCCTGCGCTAATCGCCGAAGTGGCATTCCGTGGCTGGGCCAAGCAAGGGCTGTTGCGGCAGGCCGCATTCAAGCGCTTGCGGCAAGACAAACCCATGACCGATCTGGGTGGCGACCGCGCTGCACCCGCCAAGCGCGCGACCAAGACACGTGCTGCGGTAGCGAAATCGAGCGTGGCGACACGGGATACTGCGACCAAAAAAGTCTCCAGGACCACGAGCAGCGTTGCGAGCACGGCCACACCCAAACGCGCTGCCAAGGCAGCGTCCAAGAGCAGCACATCCGTAGCATCGAGCGTCACCAGCACTGCATCGGCCACGTCGAAGAAGACAGCGGCGGCGCTGCCCACCGACGGCGTCACCATCACCCATCCCGAGCGTGTGGTGTTTCCTGCGCTGGGCATCAGCAAGGGCGAGGTGGCGGCCTACTACCGTGCCGTCGCACCGCTGGTGTTGCTGGAAGTTGCGCGCCGGCCGCTGTCGTTGCTGCGCTGCCCCGATGGCGTGGGTGGCGACTGTTTCTTCCAGAAGCACCAGGGTCGGCAACTGGGCGCGCATATCGAAGCAATTGCGCTCAAGCAGAAAAGCGGCACTGAGGAGTATTTGTATATCGAGGATGCAGCCGGCTTGCTCGAGCTGGTGCAGATGAACACGCTGGAGCTGCATCCGTGGGGGGCGTGCATCGACGACCCGGAGCATCCGGACCGCCTGGTGTTTGACCTGGATCCGGGCGAACAGGTCGCCTGGTCCGCCGTGGTGGCCGCCGCGCGCGACATCCGCACCAAGCTGCGCGCGGCGGGACTGGAAAGTGCAGTGCGCTTATCCGGTGGCAAGGGGCTGCATGTCGTCGTGCCGATCGTGCCCGATGCCAGCTGGGAGCAAGCGCGCGATTTCTGTGAGGCATTCGCGCAGGCGCTGGCCACACAGGCACCGGAGCGTTACGTGGCCACCATGAGCAAGGCCAAGCGCCATGGCGTGATCTTTGTCGACTGGCTGCGTAACGGCCGCGGCAACACCAGCGTGTGTTCGTGGTCGCTGCGTGCGCGGGAAAAGGCCACCGTCGCAGTACCGCTGCACTGGGAAGAGCTCAGCAAGATTAGCGGGCCGGATGCGTTTCCGATCGACAAGGCCGTGCAACGCGCCAAGCGACAGCGTAGTGACCCGTGGGCGGAGGTGCTACAGCTGCGCCAGCGCTTGCCCAAGGTGTGATCCACAAGGCCCGGAGTGGGCAGCACAGGCCGTGTTAGCCTGCGGACACTTGGATTGCGATGAAAGGACTCTGCAATGTCATTGATGCGCGCTTACGTCTTCATGTTTACCTGGCTGTGCGTGCTACCGGCCTTTGCAGCAGATGCGCTCGACCCGGTACTGGCCGGTATTCAAGGCAGCAATGTCGAAGCGGAGCAGGTGCGGACATCTGTCCGCGCGGCGCCCCTGTTACGTGGGCAGTTAGTGCAACTGGTCGATGCCGGGCAACTCAAGCGCATCCGTGTCGTCGCCGACACCGCGCAGCCAGTCGTCAAGGACCGTCCGTTCGCTGCGGCGGTTCTGGACAAGGAGATGATCCTCACCAGCGGGCTGCTACAGCAACTGCGTGACGCGCCACGCCCACATGCGCTACGTAGCGGCGACCTGGCCGCTGACAACCTGGTGTTTGTGCTCGCTCACCTGGCAGTGCACGCGGGAGTCAGCGAACGGCATGCACAGTTCGAGCGGACGCTGGCGGAAAAAATGGCTGCCGGCCTCCGCGATGCGCAGGCCAAGGGAACCGATTTCGACGCCACACCGATGGCGCAGGAGGCACTGAACCACAACATGGCGATCGAGGCTAATGCCTATATCGCCGGTTGGAACGCGGTGGTCGATGCGGCCCAGCACCAGGCATCGCCAAACGGCGGCCCGTTGCCCGAAGCGCAGCGCGCCGTGCTGCTGGGTCCGCTGCTTCTGAGTTTCCGCTACAACCAGGTACTGGAACGGGCAATGGACGGCGCGCAGGATCAGCGCGTGGTGCTCGGCGCAGACGGAATCCGTGCCGACACGCGTAACGTCTTCGCCATCGCCCAAGCGCTGATGGCCGGCAAGATGCTGGAGATCCAATAGCGCAGGCGCACGTCGTGCACCTCACGCCGGAATTGCGGTCTCGCGGCTAACGCGGCAGGTTGGACGACCAGGCGTTTTTGTCACTGCAGACAGGACGCAGTTGGTGTGTCCAGCCATAACTTTCAGGGCTGCATTACGGCTACGCAGACACCGTGGCCTCGCGCGTCACCCGGCTCAACGCATCGCCGCTGATCTCGGCAATCGAATGCGTGCCGGTCAGCGTCATCGCCACGCGCATTTCCTTCTCGATCAAAGTCAGCAAATTTTCTACTCCAGCCTGGCCGCCGGCCGCCAGCGCGTAGACGAATGCGCGGCCCAGCAACACCGCATCGGCGCCGAGCGCGAGCATGCGCACCACATCCAGCCCACTGCGGATGCCCGAGTCGGCCAGGATCTTGAGCTGCCCTTTCACCGCATCGGCAATGGCCGGCAACGCGCGTGCGCTGGACAGCACGCCATCGAGCTGGCGTCCACCGTGGTTGGACACCACGATGCCGTCGGCGCCGAAGCGCACCGCATCGCGCGCATCGTCCGGGTCCAGGATGCCCTTGATCACCATCGGCCCGGTCCAGAACTCGCGGATCCATTCCAGGTCCTTCCACGCAATCGACGGGTCGAAGTTGGCGCCGAGCCAGCCGATGTAGTCCTGCAAGCCGGTGGGGCTGCCTCGATAGGCCGAGATGTTGCCCAGATCATGTGGTTTGCCGAGCAGGCCCACGTCCCACGCCCAGCGCGGATGCGTCACCGCTTGCAGCATCCGCCGCAGCGATGCATTTGGCCCGCTCATGCCCGAGTGCGCATCGCGGTAGCGCGCGCCCGGTGTGGGCATGTCCACGGTGAATACCAGCGTGGTGACGCCGGCCGCTTTGGCGCGCTCCAGCGCGTTGCGCATGAAGCCGCGGTCCTTGAGCACATACAGCTGGAACCACATCGGCCGGCTGATGGCCGGCGCCACTTCTTCGATCGGGCACACCGACACCGTGGAGAGGGTGAACGGGATCCCGCGCGCGGCCGCCGCACGTGCGGCCTGCACTTCGCCGCGGCGCGCATACATGCCGGTGAGCCCGACCGGTGCCAAAGCCACTGGCATCGCCAGGGTTTCGCCGAACAGCTCGGTGCTCAGGCTCAGGTCGGACATGTTGCGCAGCACCCGCTGGCGCAGCGCGATATCGGCCAGATCCGAGACATTGCGCCGTAGCGTGTGCTCGGCATACGCGCCGCCATCGATGTAATGAAACAAGAAGGGCGGCAAGCGCGCCTGCGCGGCGGCACGGTAATCGGAAGCGGCAGAAATGATCATCGAAGACGGACGACAGCTGCGGGGTAGCCGTTGAGTGTAAGGCGATCGGTGTGTTGCGGGGATGGGCGGCGCGTCTGTTGGTAGCAACGCGTGTCTTACAACGGCCACGCTGTCCGTCAGTGTGGCGATGGCCTTGTCGTTCGCAACGCGCCATGCGTCGCTCGGTGAAGAAGGTTGTCAGCGGTCATAGGACGCAAGCGCGGCCAGGTCCGCCGCCGCGCTATGCAGCCGCCACAAAATGCCCATGGAATCCCAGCGGAATCGCGTAAGGCAGCCATGCCTGCGCGATCGGCCCGGCATCGATGTGCTGTGCGTCCAGCACCATCAACCCGGTGCGTGCGCGCTGGGTGTCGAGCACCGTTCCCACCAGCCAGCCCTGGTCCGGGCGCGTGCTGCCCGGCTTGGCGACGAACACATGTTCTTCGGCCAGCACATGCGGGCCGTAGCGGTGCACCTGGCGGCGGTCGCGTTCCAGGTCGTAGCCGGCCACGGCGTTGAGAAACGGCGACTGGTTCGGGCCATCGATGCACGGCGCATATAGACGTGCGCCGTGCGTGCGTGGGGTGCGGTGGTCGAACAGTGGCAGTTCCAGGTTGTCCACTGGATGCACCTGCCAGTGCGCGCGGCCGCTGGCCAGGTCCAGATGCAGGCTGCGTAGCTGCACCGCTGCCGGCTTGGCGTTCGGGTCGCCGTGCATGGCCGCGCGCATCGGCGAGCGGGCTTCTTCCGGATCGGTGTGCACGATGGCGCGCACCACGATACGGTCCTGCTGCGCGTAGGCATCGGCAAAGTGATAGGCCACCGCAAAGTCGGCCTCGAACCAGCGCGGTTGGTCCAGCGCATCCTTGGGCACCACCGCAATCCGGCAGGGGGCATCCGGGGTGAAGCGCATTTGCTCGAAGAACGCGCCGTCGCCGTCCAGCCGCCGATACGGCGCCATGACCAGGATCAGATGGCGATCGGTCATCGCAAAGCTGTGCATATAGGCCGGCGCATCGGTCTGCAGCAGCTGCACGTTGCGCAACGTGGCATCGGCGCCCAGGTGCCAGAGCACCACGCCGGTGGAGCCCACCACGCTGATCGAACCGACATTCCAGACGCTGCCATCGTGGTCGGTCAATGGGTGCGCAGAAAACGGCATCGCAGCCAGATCCTCGCGCCAGGTGACCGGGCCGATGGTGCTTAGCGCGTCGGGATCCAGTTCGATCGCCGAGCCGGCTTCCCATAGCGCGAACAGTCGGCCATTGAGCATCGTGACCGAGATGTTGGCGGTGTTGACGTCGTCGTTGTTGCGCGCCGGCTGCATGTCCGGCACGGAAGTGCCGGCCGCGCGATACAGAAAGCGCCCGGCCTGCTGCTCCTGGGTGAACTTGTGGGTGGCCACCATGCGTCCGCGGTGCTGCACCTGCCCACCGCCCAGCTGCCAGCGGTGCACCATGCCGTCGCCGTCGAACCAGTGCTCGTAACGAAACCCGGCTCGCTCGGTCCAGGCCGGGCCATTGCGATACAGGCTGCCTGCCAACCCCTCGGGCAATGTGCCCTGCAGCGTTGCGGTGGCCGGCCCCAGGGTGGGGCTGGTGACGCTACGCCAGCCCAGCAGCCACGGCGTGCGTTGCAACTGCGCCTGGAATGCGGCCGCTTCTGCGGCGTGTGCAGGCAGGCTGCGCAAGGCAAAGCCGCCCAGCGCAGCGCTGCCGGTGGCGGCCAGTAACGATTGCAGGAAGCGGCGGCGGTGCATGCATGGCTCCTTTCGCGCGTGGGCCTCAGCGCATCTGCACGCTGAGGCGTTTGCCGCTGGCCGGCAGGTCGAAGACGATTTCGTCGAAGCCGGGTTTACGCATGCCGGTGGGGTTGTTGCTGAAGCCGTAGCCTTCCACCGGCATGCCGATCAGGTTGGTGTCCAGCTTGCCGTTGGCGTTTTCGTCGTGATTGACCATCACCGCGTAGCGCCCGGGCGCCAGATTCTTGAACTGGATATGCGGTGCGCTGCCGGTGATCGGCACCGTCTGCGCCTGCACCGGTGGCTGGGCGCTATCCAGTTGCGCGGCGGTGGCGATCACCGCAATCCGTAACTGGCCCTGTTGCGAGCGCAGGCCGCTGATGCCCACGTCCAGATCGGCGGCGTTGACGGCAGCGCTACCAAGCAGGCTGACCAAGGCGACAACGGCGTAAGTGCGGGCAAGCATGCAACTCTCCTGGCAACGATGGGGGATGCGGCGCGCGCAGCCCGATGGTACGCAGCGCGCCAACCCGGCAGCGGTGGCGGCCGTCGCAGATCGGCCGATGCGCAGCGACACCAGACAGTGCGGCACTGCTCCCGCGTGCATGTGGCGCAGGCCGAACCGGTGTGCGAGCGCGCGAAGCCCTGCAGCGTTGCAGGTGCTGCTGCCAACTCACCACACCAGCGGCAGCAAGCGACGGCTCTGCGCGGCATAGGCCGGGTAGGCAACCGGGAAGGCGCGTTGCAGTGCGGCTTCTTCGACCCGGATGCGATGCAGGAACGCCAACGTCACCGGCACCACGATCGCCACCACCGACAACGCATTGCCCATGCCCAGCGCCAGTCCGTAGAAGGCCATCAGCGCGCCGGTATAGGACGGGTGACGCAGCAGGCGATACGGCCCGCTGCGCACCAGTTGGTGGTCTGGCTGGATGGTCACATCCACCGTGAACCAGCGTGCCAGCACCTGGATGGCCCACCCCCGCAGCGCCAACCCGCCGCCGATCAAGGCGCAGCCGGCCCACTGCAGCGGCGCGTGCCAGCTCTGCGGCCAATGCGCCAGCCCGCTATAGGCCAGCGCCACCGCAATGGCCACCGCCGCATACAGCACTCGCCACAACTGCTGCAGCGTGCCCTGATCGTGCGCGCCGCCATCGCTGGCGCGGCGACGGCGGCTGAGCAGCACTTCATAGCCGCCCCAGATCAGATTGAGTGCGAGAAACAGACTGGACGCAGACATGGCGTAACTCCGTGGCGATGGGGTGGGTTGGTGATGCCAGTGTGCGCAGGCGCTGCGCCCGGCACAGGGGCCGCAGGTCATCGATCCCACCTGCCGGAAGTCACTTTCTGCAGGCGCACCATTGCCGAGCGGCCACGCGGCGGTCAGCATCGCCGTATGACATCCCCCCTGCGCGACATCGCCAAACCGCTCAACCTGGCCGGCATGCTCACCATCGCGGCGGTCATGCTGTCGTTCGGTCCGGAGCTCTCACCGTCTGCGCGATGGCGCTGGGCCACCTTGATTGGCTTCACCCTGGTGTTCCTGTTGCGCTACCTGCTGCCGCCACGGCCGCTGCCGCAGCGGGGCGCCCTGTTGCTGCAGGCACTGCTGGCGGTGGCCTTGGTCTGGCTGGAGCCGCGCACCGGGACCTCGCCGGTGTTGCTGGTGCTGGTGGTCGCGCAGGCGGCGATACGCTGGCAACCGCCGCAGGTGCTGGCGCTGATGCTGGTGATCAATGCGGCCACGTATGCGATTTTCGTGCAGGCGCATCTCCCGCGCCCACTGCTGATGGTGACCATCTACACCAGCTTCCAGGCCTTTGCCGCGCTGACCGCCAACTACGCGCGCAGTGCCGAACGCGCGCGCGATGCGCTGGCCTACGTCAACGCCGACCTGCTGGCCACACGCGCGCTGCTGGCCGACAGCGCACGCGATGCCGAACGCCTGCGCCTGGCGCGCGAGCTGCACGATGTGGCCGGGCACAAACTCACCGCCATGCGCATCAATCTGCGCCTGCTCAGCGCCGACCCCGCGTTGGCGCAGCGCGACGACATTGCGGTGCTGGAGCAGCTGTCTGCCGAACTGCTGGCCGACATCCGCAACGTGGTGCAGTCCATGCGCGACGATCGCGGCCTGGACCTGCAGACCGCGTTGCGCGCGCTGGCCGCACCGTTCCCGCGCCCGGCGCTGCGCCTGCGCATCGACCCGGACGTGCGCATCACCGATGCCCGCGTGGCCGAATTATTGCTGCGGCTGGTGCAGGAGGCGCTGACCAACGCCGTGCGGCATGCCGATGCCGATGAAGTCGCGGTGCATCTGCACTGCGAGAACGCGCAGCTGCGCGTGGACATTCAAGACGACGGCCGCCGCGCCGAGTGCATCCGCGAAGGCAACGGCATCACTGGCATGCGCGAACGCCTGGCGGCCCTGCACGGCCACCTCGATCTGGGCCTCACCCCCACGGGCGGCATGCATCTGACTGCGAGCGTTCCGCTATGAGTTCACTTCGAATCGCCCTGGCCGACGACCAGATCCTGGTCCGCGCCGGCTTGCGCGCCTTGCTGCAGCAGCAAGGCGTGGAGGTGGTCTGCGAGGCCGACGACGGCCAGGCATTGCTGGATGCGCTCAGCGTCACCGCGGTGGATGTGGTGCTCAGCGATATCCGCATGCCTGGCGTCGACGGCATCCAGGCGCTGGAGCAACTGCGCGCCCGCGGCGACCGCACCCCTGTGCTGCTGCTGACCACCTTCGACGACAGCGATCTGCTGCTGCGCGCCACCGAAGCTGGCGCGCAGGGCTTCCTGCTCAAGGACGCCGCCCCGGAAGACCTGCGCGATGCCATCGCGCGCGTCGCTGCCGGCGAGACCCTGCTGCAACCGGTCAGCACCGACCCGGTGCGCGCGCGTTACCAGTTCCGCGACCAACAGGCGCCGAGCGAGACCTTCAGCGAACGCGAGGTGGCGATCCTGCGCCTGCTGGCCGGCGGCTATTCCAACAAGGAAATCGCCCGCACCCTGTTCCTGGCCGAAGGCACGGTCAAGAACTACGTCTCCACCATTCTGGAAAAGCTCGGCACCCGCGACCGCACCCGCGCGGTGCTGAAGGCGATCACCTTGCGGGTGATCTGAGGGCGGGGATTGGGTGCGAGTGCCAGGCGAAGCCGCAGGCGTGGTGGGGGGCACGAGGCTTCGCCCGTACCCTCATCCGCCCCTGCGGGGCACCTTCTCCCGATGGGAGAAGGGAGAGCTCCATGGCGACCGGGAAGCCTGTCGTCTGCTTCCGGTTGACCAAGGCTGATCCACATGTCGATGGGGGAATCTTCTTCTGTCGAGGAGAGAATCTTCTCTGTCCAGGAGATCAGGGGGAGCCTAAAGCCCCTCTCCTGCGGGAGAGGGGTTGGGGTGAGGGTACGGGGCGAAGCCACCCGTGGAATTTGACGACACGGAGCTTCGCATCAACCTCGCCCATCCCTGCGGAGCAGCTTCGCGCAAAGGGAGAAGTAACAGCCCAGCAGCCAGTCCGCATGGCTCGGTGCCAGCGGCCAGTCACTCCAGTTTTACCCCTGGGTTGACCCAAGAGCTGCACCCAAATGCCCCTTTTCCTAAAGGTTACGCAGCTGTGGCGAAGGCAGGCAGCGACGCCAAGCACGCCGGTCCGCCAACCAGTCCTCACTCCGCACGCCTGCTCTATCTAGCTGTTTCAAAAAGGGTTTCCAGAATCCGTCAGCTTCCACCAGCAACCGTAAGGTTGCCGTCAGGTCTGGCGAGCGGCCGCGCACCAAGGTGATCCGGCGGCCACTGGCGCCGCCCGGAAACGCGCCGCGTTCCGGTCTGCTGCGGAGTCCGTCATGCGCCAACCCCGATCCGTCGCTGTGCTTCTCGTTCTGCTCGTCATGGTGGGCTGGTCAGGCCCAACGCAGGCCGAACTGCCCGCACCCTGGGCCCAGGCCGCATTGCTGACCAAGCCGTCGGCGGTCGACCCTGTTCTGCGCATGGTCTTCGGTCCTGGCGAGCTGGACAGGCAGCGCGCCGCAGCCCGCGTCTGCGACAAAGATGCCTGCAATCCGCTCGGCCCCGACGCGTCCCCGGCCTGGTTATGACCAACGCAGGGAGCGAGCAACCACCGGCAGGCAAACAGCGGTCTGTCAGGGTTGCCGGGAACCGGCGGACCCATACCGTCTTTTCCAGGCACGCAGACCGGCACGACAGTGCGCTCCCGGTGCCGACCGTCTGCCTCCACCGACTGGCACTTCGGCATCCAACGCCGCCGGTGTGACTGATTCGCAGCGGCGCTTGCCAGCAGTGAGCGCATCACGGCTCAGTGCCCTGACGGTCGCACCCATTGCGCGGTCCTTCTCGCTCGACCGTTCAACCTAGCTGAGCGGCGCATCGCCTGGCAGCGAACTGCCAGACCGCGTGCAGCAGCAGATGAGGAGCGAGTAAAAAATCACTGCGCGACCACCAGGCGGGCGCGGCCGGTGCTCCGAATCGGCACGTACCACACGCTGCCGGTCCCTGCGCGCCGTCCACACCGACCTGGCAGCCGCTCGCTACGTCTGGTCAGCCGTTCTTATTCTCGGGGCGGACGTTCCTGCGGGTTGATCTTTGGATCGTTGCCGACCTGGGGATCGCAACTGAACCAGACTTTATTTCCTTTCTTGTCCTTGCGGCTTGGGTCTTCAACGATGAGAGTCAGAAAGATCAGTGTGGGGACGCTATTGGCGTTGACGACCGAGACGCTGCGGCCGCCGGGGGCAATCAAGGGTTCACTGATCTGTTTGAACGCGTCGGTCGTCAGCAAACTCTTGATCTTGAAATGCTTGGGAACAACGTCTTCATCGAAGTGATAAGTCAACGTCGATACGCCGTCGTCCTTGTCGACAATCAGCAGATCCGGAGCAAAGCTGTAGAAATATTCGCCAGCGCCCGTGTTTCCGCCGAATCCCACCCGAGCGACCGTGAGCTTGATACTGAAGTCCGTCATGACTTGTCCTGTTCCTTGAGAAGCGGGGCATAGAAGGAGACAAACCCCGGGTGGCGGTAGCCCGCTTGGTACAGCCATCCGAGCTGTTGCGTAACAGCAGTGCGCTGGCCCAGATGTACTTGGGCACGAATCCAGGGGTCGAGCAGGTTCTTGTCGCGGCTGTTGCCGATGTCCTTGCCAAACAGCGTCACCGCGCGCTGCCATGCAGCACGTGCGCCATTGTCATCGCCCGCAGCTGCGCGTTGTTCGCCCTGCCAGACCAGCGCGAGTGCCAATGTCGAAATAGCGGACAGATCGTCGGGTTTGGCGCGGTGCAGTGCATCCACGCGCGCCACGATCTGATCCAGGTTGCCCGCTTGAGCGGCCTGGATGTGGTGCAAGCGCAACGCGATGATGGCATCCAGCAATTCCCAGTCGGGCAGCGGCTGCGACTGCTGCAGCAGGCTGGCCATGGTGTGACGCGCCTGACCCAATTGCTGCGTGGCCTGCGCAGACTGCCCGTCCAATGCGGCGATCCAGCCGGCCTGCGTATACGCATGCCCCAGATCGCTGCGCCAGGTCTGATTGTCCGGCTGCAAGGCCACCAGCGGCTGCAGGATGCGTACGCTGTCCTGCGCGTCGCGCTGCGCCTGGGGCAGATGACCCTGCACCAACGCCAGATTGGAGACGCGGATCAACGACACCGCCAGACGTCGTCGCCAGGCATCGGCGTTGGGGTCCTTGGTGACCAGCACGCGCAGCATTGCGATTTGATCGCGATACCCCTGCTCGGCAGGCGCCAGCAGGCCTTGGTTCTCCTGCGCCAGGCTCAGCCCGGACAAGCTGTCGATCAATTCGTAGCGCAGCGATGCATTGTCCGGAGCGCGCGCGCTGAGCACCCGCTTGAGCGCGATGTCGCGCGCAAAAAATCCGATCGCCGTTGCGACATCGCCCTGCGCGTTGGCCAGCATGCCCAGATTGTTGAGCGCGTACGACAGTTCCAGCTGCCAGTGAGGATCGGCGGGCACGCTGCGCACCAGCCACTCGCTGGCGGCCAGATACTGCGACCAATGGGTGTGCGCCAGCGCGAACTGCTTCTTGCGATAGGCCATATTCCCCAGCCAATACGCCGCCTGGCCGGTTTCCGCATGTGCATCCAGCATGTCGGGTGCGCGCAGGCGTGCCTGCTCGGCGGTGGCGGCCGCACGTGTAAACGCCGCCTGCGCCTCGTCCAACTTGCCCTGGTTCATCAGCACTTCGCCGGTGGTCCGCAGGGCCCGGGCGTGATTGATCAGATCGCCCGGTTGCATGCTGGCGTTGGGCAGATCTTCCAGATAGCGCAGCGAGCGGCTGCCTACGCTGTCGAGCAGCTTGAGATTGCCCACCGTGCGCAACTGCTCGGCCAGATCGCCCAGCATGTAGCTCACCAGTTGCTGGGCCTGATCGCGGCGCTCTTCTGCCACTTGCTGGGCCTGGCGCGCCTGCCAACCGAGCAAGAGCGATGCGCTGGCCAGCACCACCAACAAGGTGGCGGTTGTTGCATACAGGCCGCGGCGGCGTTGCTGCGAGCGCTCGCAGGCACGCAGGAACGCCACATCCACCGCATCCAGATCCTGCGGCATGCGCCGTGCGGCTTCGCGCGCTTCGCTCAACGGGCGCCCGCTGTTGAGCAGGTGATCGGTGCGCCGGCCCTCGCTTGCCCAGCGCTGCGCGGCCAGCTGCAGGCGCTTGCGTGCCTGCAGCAATCGGCGGTTTTCGTGGATCCACTCGGCCGCGCGTGGCCATTGCCGCAGCAAGGCTTCGTGCGCCACCGCAAACCCCGGCTCGCCGGCCACCAGTTCGCTGACGAACAGCCGCGCATGCACGAAGGCATCGACCAGCGCATGCGCCGCACCGTCGGTCGGCAATGCCGACCAGGGTGCACGGCGTGCGGTCACCGCAGCGCTGTCGGGGTGGATCACGCTCAGCTGTGTCAGCACTTCGCCCAATGCTGCCTGCGCGGCGGCCGGCAAGGCACGAAAGGTCGCTTCGGCATGGTGCGCCAACGCGCCTTCCAATCCACCCAAGGCGCGGTAGGCCGCAAACGTCAGCAGGCCATCGTCGCTGCGCTGCGCGTGCAGCGCATGCAACAAATGCTGCAACAACGGCAACGCATCGGGCTGGCGCGCGGTGGCGTCGCGCAGCACATCGTCCAGGCGGCTGACGCTGTCGTGCTCTTCTTCGAAGCGCAGCCCGGCCATCGCCGCGGGCACGCGAATGATCTGGCCGATCTCGCCGTCGCGCGGCGGCAGCAGATCCACATGCCCGTCGCCGCGTTTGAGTTCGACGATGTCCGGCAAGGCATCGATCAGCCGCGGATAAAAGTCGCTGCGGGTCAGCAGTAACACCGCCACATGCGAGCTGCTGCACAGCGCCTGCAATACAGCGGCCAGCGCGCTGCGGTCGGCATCGGTGATGCCGGGTGCGGCCACCATGGCCTCGGCATGGTCGATCACCAGCAGCAGATGACGCTGAGTCTGCGCGCTATCGCGTACCGGGGCGCTGTACCGTAGCGCTTCGACGATTGCGGCATGCAGCGGGGCAGGGTGTTGCAGCCACTCGGCAAGCCGTGCCAATTGCGCGGGCGAGAACACCGCGCGCTCGGCGATTGACCAGTCGCCGAGTGCGCGCGCGAGCGTGTCTTGCACATCGCCGCCACGGCATTGCGCCAGATTGCAGTACGTCACCGCCACCGCTTCCAGCCCATCCAGCCCGCCGGCGTGCGACAGCAACGGCACCACGCCGGCCCGCAGCAACGAGGTCTTGCCGCAGCCGCTCGCCCCGCTCACCAGCACCAGCCCGCGCTGGCTGTGCAGCTGCGCGCGTAACGCCGCAACGACTTGCGCAATTGCGTGACTGCGGCCGAAAAACACCTCTGCATGCGCCGGGTCGAACGCTTGCAGGCCCACGTACGGGCTGCCCTGCGCCCACGACCCGGTGCCGATCACCGCGCCGCGATACTCCTGCGGAAACACCACCTTGGGCAGCAACCGATAGCCGCGTTTGCGGATGGTTTCGATAAAGCGCGGCTGGCGGCTGTCGTCGCCCAGCTTGCGGCGCAGCTGCGCGATGGTCTTGTGCACCGGGTTATCGCCGTAAAAGCTGCCGTGCCACACCTCGATCAGCAGCTGCTCGGCGCTGATCACTTCGCCGGCGCGCTCGGCCAGTGCGATCAGCACTTCCATCATGCGCGGTTCCAGCGTGATGGTCTGGCCGTCGTCGATCAGCGTCAGCCGCTCGGGCTCGACCAGCAGCGGGCCGAGGCGGAACCGCGGAACGGAGCTCAGCTGCGTGACGCGCTCGCTACGAAGAGACATCGCTCGGATACCGGTCGTACAACTGGAAGGGGCCTGGACAATCGCCAACAGGCACGGCACGGCAGCCCCGAAAAATAGCACAGCTGTTGCGGCGGCAATTGCCCGGCGTCGCGCTTCACACGGTGTGACGCGCGAGCGCAGGGCAGTGCTGTCGGGCGCGGCGGGCCGGTGGCTGGCAGGGCGACGCGCGTGGCAGGCAGTCGCCGCGCGCGGGCGCATCGCCCTCCATACAGCAGCGTGTGTTACGCATCAGGCTGTTTCGCATGCGGTGCACCGATTAAGATGCCGCCAGCATCTTGCTGACCAGGAGTCCACGTTGATCATCCATCCCAAAGTGCGCGGCTTCATCTGCACCACCACGCATCCGCTTGGCTGCGAGCGCAATGTGCTCGAGCAGATCGCGGCAACGCGCACGCGCGGCGTGCGCAACGACGGCCCGAAGAAGGTCTTGGTGATCGGCGCGTCCAGCGGCTACGGCCTGGCTTCGCGCATCACTGCCGCGTTCGGGTTCGGTGCGGACACGCTGGGCGTGTTCTTCGAAAAACCCGGCACCGCCACCAAGGCCGGCACCGCCGGCTGGTACAACTCGGCGGCCTTCGACAAACACGCCAAGGCCGCGGGCCGATACAGCAAGTCGATCAATGGCGATGCGTTTTCGGATGCGGCGCGCGAAAAAGTGATCGAGCTGATCAAGACCGAGATGGGCGGCAGCGTCGATCTGGTGGTGTATTCGCTGGCCTCGCCGGTGCGCAAGCTGCCGGGCAGCGGCGAAGTGAAGCGCTCGGCGCTCAAGCCGATCGGCAACACCTATACCGCCACCGCCATCGACACCAACAAGGACGCCATCATCCAGGCCTCGATCGAGCCGGCGACCGAGCAGGAGATCGACGACACCATCACCGTGATGGGTGGGCAGGATTGGGAACTGTGGATCGACGCGCTGGAAGGCGCCGGCGTGCTCGCCGATGGCGCACGCAGCGTGGCCTTCAGCTATATCGGCACCGAAATCACCTGGCCGATCTACTGGCACGGCGCGCTGGGCAAGGCCAAGGTGGACCTGGACCACACCGCGCAACGCTTGAACGCGCGCCTGGCCGCCCGCGGCGGCAGCGCCAATGTGGCGGTACTCAAGTCGGTGGTGACACAGGCCAGCGCGGCGATTCCGGTGATGCCGCTGTACATCTCCATGGTCTACAAGATCATGAAGGAAAAGGGCTTGCACGAAGGCACCATCGACCAGCTCGACCGCCTGTTCCGTGAGCGTCTGTACCGCGAAGACGGCCAGCCGGCCGAGCTGGATGACGAAAACCGCCTGCGCCTTGACGACTGGGAACTGCGCGACGACGTGCAGGATGCCTGCAAGGCGTTGTGGCCGCAGGTCACCACCGAGAACCTGTTCGCGCTCACCGACTACGCCGGCTACAAGCACGAGTTTCTCAAACTGTTCGGCTTCGAGCGCGACGACGTGGATTACGACGCCGATGTGGCGACGGACGTGAGCTTCGATTGCATCGAGTTGGGGTGAGGAATCGGGAATGGGGAATGGGGAATCGCAAGAGCGTGGCTCCCTACTCTCCCAATTTCCGCACACACGGAGCTACAGAAAACGGCCGGCAGTGATGCCCGGCCGTTCTTATGGGGGCAGGCCGTGGTGTTGCTGTGGTTGCGTGGTTCTGCGGCGCGATGCGCTATCGATGCGCTGATACGGCGCGCTACTGCAGTGCTGCGTCGCGGCTGCTGGTGACGCATCCGGCGCGCTCGCTAACGCCTTCATTGCCAGCCAGGCGGATGGCGCAACGTCTAGCGGCCTTCCTCTCCTCCGCCCGTCGGGCAGCTTTTCCCGAGGGAAAGGCGATCTGCGCGTGTGTTCCTCATCGCACCCTGGATGCACGCACCGTTGCGTCAATAACGCGGCATCCATCCCCAATCACCACTCCCACTCCTGGCACCCAATGGACAAACTCATCGCCCATCTCGTGCTGGCCTTGCTCGTCAGCACCGCCTGCGCTGTGCTGTTGCGCTTTGTTCGGGTGCATGGCGCGCTCAAGGCACTGGCCAATCTCGCAATCACCACCGCGGTAGTCTGCGCCGCGGTGATGCAGGATGGCTCAGCACCACCCTGGCAGAACGCGCTGTTGATTGCGGCGTTTTTCAGCGTCCCGGCATCGGTCTGCGTGGTGCTGGTGAGTGCCGCAATGGCGTGGGTCATCAACAAGCGCCGCGCGCGCCGCTAGCCCGTGTCGATCTGAGGTTCGCTAGATCGCACAGGGGCTAGCTCAAGATGCCTCATCGTTCCAACGCGGTCAGAGCAGCGGCATGAAAGCGCTCTTACGATTCCCCAATCCCGATTCCCGATTCCCCGCTCCTCACCGCTTCACATCGAATCGCGCATCGCCCACGCACGCCTGCACATCGGCCACCGACAGCGGATTGAAATCGCCGGGAATCGAGTGCTTCAAACAACCAGCGGCCAGGCCGAAGCGCACCGTGTCGTCCAGTGACCAGCCTTCGATCAGGCCGTGCAGCACGCCGGCGGCAAACGCATCGCCACCGCCGATGCGGTCGATGATGGGGGTGAGTTCTTCGCTGGGCGCCCGCGCCACCGCGCCCTCGCGCGGCACCAGCATCGCGCCCAGGCTGTGGTGGTCCACGTTATGCGCCACGCGTTGCGTGCAGGCCATCAACTGCAGCTGCGGGAATGCGGCAAACGCCTGCTGCGCGGCCGCTTCCACGCGCGCCTCCAGCGTGTCCTGCGGGAACTCGCCACCGAGCACCACACCGATATCGCGGTAGTCGGCAAACACCACATCGGCGCAGTCGAACAGCTGATGCAGGATGCCGCGCGCATCGCCCTGCCAGCGCTGCCACAACTTGGGCCGGTAGTTGCCGTCGAACGACACCTTGACCCCGGCCGCCCGCGCGGCGCGCGCTGCCGCCAGCGTGGCCTGCGCGACGTCGGCGCCCAGCGCCGGGCTCACCCCGGACAGATGCAGCCATTGCGCACCCTCAAGCAGGCGCGGCCAGTCGTAGGCATCGGCGGACGCCAGCGCAAACGCCGAATCGGCGCGGTCGTAGACCACTTCGCTGGGGCGATGGATCGCGCCGGTGGTCAAAAAGTACAGGCCCATGCGGCCATCCACCCGCCGCACATGCCGCGTGTCCACGTCGTGGCGACGCAACTCACCCAGCACCGAGGCGCCCAGCGGGTTGTCGGCCACGGTGCTGACCATGGCCACGTCGTGGCCGAAATGCGCCAGCGACACGCCGACGTTGGCTTCGGCACCACCGCAATGCACGTCCAGTCGCGGCTGCTGCAACAGCAGCTCATGACCAGGCGCCCCCAGACGCAGCAACAACTCTCCAAAACACAGGATGCGGGCTCGACTCATGCGGTAGTACCTCGGCTGTGTGGTGCGTCACAGGGTAGGGGACCGGTGACGCGTTACGATGACCATCGGTGTCATTCTAGCCGGCAGCAAACCCGGCGGGCGAGCGTCATGATGCGACCTGAAGCGACCGCTTGCACCCCTTTAGGGCAAATATGGTGACGTTTTCTGCTGCGCTGCAAGATGTTGAACGACGATTCAGCTGGTAACGTCGTTTTGACCAGCGGTGTCATTGCCGCTCACACCCCCGCATTTCACATTGTTCATGGACCCTTGGGAGGGGAGGACATGCAATTTCGGACCACCAACCGGAAGACACCGGTTACCTTGCTGGCGTTGTCGATCGGCCTGGCGCTGAGCGGCCACCTGGCAGCACAAGAAACCACCCAAGCGCCTGCAGAACCGGCCGTGGACCTGGACACCGTCACGGTGACCGGCTATCGCGCCTCGGTGGAAAAGGCCCTGGACATCAAGCGCGGCGAAGCCGGCGTGGTCGATGCGATTGTCGCTGAGGACATCGGCAAGTTCCCCGACCTCAACCTGGCCGAATCGCTGCAGCGCATCCCTGGCGTGGTGATCACCCGTGAGGCCGGCGAAGGCCGCGCCATTTCGGTGCGTGGTCTGGGCCCGGAGTTCACCCGCGTGCGCATCAACGGCATGGAAGCGCTCACCACCGTGGGCGCCGGCGACCAGAGCGGTGGCACCAACCGCGGCCGCGGCTTCGACTTCAACGTGTTCGCCTCTGACCTGTTCTCGCAGCTGATCGCGCGCAAGACCGCCTCGGCCGATGTGGAAGAAGGCTCGCTTGGCGCCACCGTCGACCTGCGCACCGCGCGTCCGTTCGACTACAACGGCTTCACCTTCGCTGCCAGCACCCAGGCCGCTTACAACGCGATGGCCGAAAAGGCCAACCCGCGCGTGGCCGGCTTGATCGCCAATACCTGGGCCGACAACACCTTCGGCGCCTTGCTGTCGGTGGCCTACACCGAGCGCGAAGTGCTGGAAGAAGGTTCCAACACCGGCCGCTGGGCCAATGGCCCCAGCAACGGCGGCTTCAGCGCCACCTCGCCGTTCGCCGCCGCGCGCTCGGCCGATGTCTACCACCCGCGCTTCCCGCGCTACACCCAGCAGATCCACGACCAGCAGCGCCTGGGCATCACCGGCTCGCTGCAGTGGAAGCCGTCCGACCGCACCACGCTGTCGCTGGACATGCTGTATTCCAAGATCGACGCCAAGCGCGACGAGCACTACATCGAAGCGATCTCCTTCAGCCGCAACCGCGACGGGCTCACCCCGCGTCGTGCAGTGCGTGACGGCAAGCCGGCCACCATCGTGCGCAACGGCGAAATCCGCAACAACGCCTTGGTTTACGGCGAATTCGACAACGTCGACATCCGTACCGAAAACCGCCACGACGAGTGGAACACCGAGTTCAAGCAGATCAGCTTCGACATGGAGCATCGTTTCAACGATGCCTTCAGCGTCAATGCCCGGGTGGGGACCTCGCGCTCTGCGCACGAGAACCCGATCCAGACCACCATCATCATGGACAAGTACGACGTCGACGGGTACAGCTACGACTACCGCGGCAACAACCGCGCGCCGGTGCTGAACTACGGGATCGACCCGACCAATCCCAATGGCTGGGAGCTGGCCGAAATCCGTTTGCGTCCGCAGTCGGTGGATAACGACTTCGACACCGGGCAGATCGACTTCAACTGGAACGTCAGCCCCGGCTTCCGCCTCAAGGGCGGCGTGCTGGCCAAGAACTACACCTTCAGCACCGTCGAACTGCGCCGTGCCAACGAGCTGGCCGTGCCCACCTTCGCCAACGGCACCACCATCGTGCCGGCAGACCTGACCGAACAGGCCGGGCTCAAGGGCATCAACGGCAGCCCCAACGCCTGGGTCGTGCCCAACCTGGATGCGGTGGCCGATCAGTTCGGTATCTACAGCAACAGCGGCACCTTTGCAGTGGCTCCGCGCGTCAACAACAGCCGCAGCGTCGAAGAAAAAGACCGCGGCGTGTGGTTGATGGGCGAGTTCTCCACCGACCTGGGCTCCATTCCGCTGTCGGGTAACTTCGGCGTGCGTTACGTGCGCACCGAGCAGGAGTCCACCGGTTTCGCATTGATCAACAACATCCCGACGCAGACCACCGTGGGCCGCAAGTACAACAACACGCTGCCCTCGTTCAATCTGGTCGCCGAGCTGATGCCCGACCTGCTGCTGCGCCTGGGTGCGGCCAAGGTCATGAGCCGTCCCGGCCTGGGCAGCCTCACCCCCGGCGTCACCGTGGCCGTGGCCGGCGGATCGCGCACCGTGGCCGGCGGCAACCCGGATCTGGACCCGATCGAAGCCACCAACGTCGACCTCGGCCTGGAGTGGTACTTCAACGAAGGCGCCATGGTCGGTGTTGGCCTGTTCTACAAGGACATCGAAAGCTTCATCCAGACCGCGCGCGAAGTACGCCCGTATTCCAGCAGCGGCCTACCGGCCTCGTTGCTGGACGGCACCGGTGCCACCGTCAACGACGACTTCGCCTTCAGCATTCCGCTCAATACTCCGGGCGGCGAATTGAAGGGCGTGGAAGCCAACTACACCCAGCCCTTCACCTTCCTGCCGGGCAAGTGGGCCAACCTGGGCGTGCAGCTCAACTACACCTGGGTCGATTCGCAGATCCAGTACCTGGCCAGCAGCGGCGCGCCGGTGATGAAGAACGATCTGCTCGGGCTGTCGCGCTCGTCGTGGAATGCCACCTTGTTCTACGAAGGCGAATCCTTCGCAGGGCGCGTGTCGGCCACCAACCGCGACGACTACCTGACCCAGGCACCGGGCTCGGAAGCCGGCTTCAACGTCGATGGCGTGCACGGCATGACCGGCACCACCATGATCGACGCCTCGCTGCGCTACAAGATCAGCAAGCAGCTGGAGTTGAGCCTGGAAGGCATCAATCTCACCAACGAAGCCTCCGATGAGTGGGTGTCCTCGCCGCGCACCGGCCAGTTGCCGCTGCAATACGGTGAAACCGGTCGCCAGTTCCTGCTCGGCGCCCGCTACAAGTTCTAAAAGCGTGTCCGCCCGCTGCGCACACGCGCAGCGGGCCTGATTCCAACGCCTGATCGCGATGACGTCCTGCGCCCGGTTTTTCGGGCGCGCATGCAACGCGGTGGGCGAGATGTTTCGTGCGACGCCGATGGCCTTGGGGGGCTGAGCGCGTCTTTGCAGCCAGTGCCAGGGAGAGAGCCGCATCATGCAAGCCCGTTCGTGTCGTCCTGCCCACGCGGCAGGCGCCCGCCTGTCCGTCGCGCGTCTGTCGGTGGCCATCGTGCTGGCCTTGCACGGTGTCGGCGCTGCCGCGCAAACCGTCGGTCCGCCCACCACGCCCACCGACCCGGTGGATCTGGACCGTGTGCAGGTCAAGGCCACCTACCGCGAAAGCCTGCAGCAATCGCTGGACGCCAAGCGTTACAGCGTGGAGCAGGTGGATGCGATCTATGCCGAAGACATCGGCAAGTTTCCCGATCTGAATCTGGCCGAATCGATGCAGCGCATCGCCGGCGTCTCCATCGACCGCGAAGGCGGCGAGGGCAAGCAGATCTCGGTGCGCGGCCTGGGGTCGGATTTCACCCGCGTGCGCATCAACGGGCTGGAAGCATTGGCCACCGCCGGTAGCGGCAGCGATGGCGTCAACCGCAGCCGTGGCTTCGACTTCAATACCTTTGCCTCCGAGTTGTTCAGCCGCGTCACCATCAGCAAGACCCAGTCGGCGCAGATGGACGAAGGCTCATTGGGTGCCACTGTCGACTTGCGTGGCTCGCGCCCGTTCGACTTCGACGGCTTTGAAGCTGCCGCGTCCACGCAGTACGGCTACAACGATCTCTCGCGCGAAAAAGACCCGCGCTTCTCCGGCCTGATCAGCAATATCTGGGCCGATGGTCGCGTCGGCGCGTTGATGTCGGTGTCCTACAGCGAGCGCCATCTGCGCGAAGAAGGCTACAACCCGGTGCGCTGGGAGCACGGCAACTACCGCAACTCCAACCAGAGCACCGCCACCAACAATGGCACCTACGGGTTCTGCTCGCCGGTAGGCTACAACCCGCAAACCCCGCGCAACCCGTTGTCGAATGAAACGCGCGCTGGCGTGGGCTCGCAGGCCAACCAGGACCGCAACAACGGCTGGGGCAGCTACGGCATCAGTGCCACTACTTGCGGCACCGGCATCGCGCGCCCGGCCAATACGCCCGAGAACATCCAGGCCTACGAAACCGCCACCGATGCCTGGATTCCGCGCTACCCGCGCTATATCCGCACCGATCACGAGATCAAGCGGCTCGGTGTTACTGGCGCACTGCAATTCAAGTTCAGCGACGACACCTTGCTCAACGTCGACCTGCTGTATTCCAAGTTAGACAAGGACCAGCGCGAAGACTCGGTTGGCGCCAACCTGCACCGCACCGCCAACTTCGGCGGCAAGACCCAGATCGCCGTGCGCGAAGCGCAGGTGGACGAGCAAAACCGCCTCACCTACGGCGTGTTCGACAATGTCGACTACCGCACCGAATCCAGCACCATCGAAGAATCCACCGAGTTCAAGCAGTTCAACCTGGACCTGGCGCACCGCTTCAACGACCAGGTGCGCATGACTGCACTGGTCGGCCATTCCACCTCCGATTACGAGCGCCCGGTGTTCTCGCTGGTCAGCTTCGACAACACCAACCTCGACGGTTTCGTGCTGGACCGGCGTAACGGTGGCGATTACCCCAGCATGACGTTCCCGTTCGACGCCGCCGACCCCAACAACTGGCAGTGGCTGGGCTATGGCGCGGTGCCGGTCAACAGCAATGGCACCGCGCGCGGCACCAACATCAGCGAGGTGCGGCTCAATCCGCAGTCGGTCAGCAATACCTTCGACACCGCCAAGCTAGATCTGGAATTCAACATCAATTCCACCTTCACCTTCCGCACCGGTCTGGCCTACAAGGACTACGACATGGAGACGACCGAGTCGCGCCATGTCTCCTACGGTCGCCTGGCGCAAGCGTTGCCGGCCGGCGTGGGCGTGGGCGATCTGAACACCACGCTGGACGGCTTCGGCCGCAGCTTGAACGGCAACTTCCCCACCACCTGGGTGATTCCGGATTTCCAGAAAGTCGCCGACCTGCTCAACATCAATTGCAACTGCGATACCGGCGTGCCCGGTGGCGATTACCGCCTGGCCGATGTCGGCCATTTCGGCTCGTCCAACAATAATTTCGCGGTCAACGAAAAGAGCCTGGGCACGTATCTGCAGCTGGATTTCAATACCGACCTGTGGGGTCGCGCGCTGCGCGGCAACCTGGGCGTGCGCTACGTGCAGACGCAGATCGCCGCCAGCGGCTATGCACCGTGCACGGCCACCGCTTCCGGCGCCATCTCGCCCAACTGCGAGTCGTTCTTCGGCGTGGCCAGCGCCACCGCCAATCCCGGCGAGCGCCTGCTGGTGCCCACCACCGTCAATCACAACTACCGCGATGTGTTGCCCTCGTTGAACCTGTCCTGGGATGTCAGCGATGAGGTCGTGCTGCGCTTCGGTGCGGCCAAGACCATGGCACGCCCCACGCTGGCCTACCTGTCGCCCAGCGTCAGCGGCGGCCCCACCCAGTTCTTCGACGATGGGCGCTTTTTCTCGATCAATCTGGGCAATCCCAAGCTCGACCCGTTCCGCTCCACCAACTACGACCTCAGCGCCGAATGGTATTTCCGCGAAGGCTCGCTGCTGTCGGCGGCGGTGTTCTACAAGGACATCCAGAGTTACGTACAGCGCACCCGCGTGCTCACCACCTGGGAAGCGATGGGCTACTCGCTGGATCTGCTGCCCGCAGGCTTCACCCCGGACACCATCTTCAATGTGCAGAGCTACTTCAACACACCCGGCGGCCCGCTCAAGGGCTTCGAGCTGACGTATCAGCAGGCCTTCGATTTCCTGCCCGGCTTCTGGCGCAACTTCGGCGTGCAGCTCAACTACACCCAGGTCGATTCCAAGATCAATTACCTGTTCAGTACCGCCGGCAACAGCAATACCAGCATCACCACCACCACCACCGAGCGCGACCTGCTCAATCTCTCGCCGCAGTCCTACAACGCCACCGTCTATTACGACGACGGCCGCTTCAGTGCGCGCGTGTCCACCAGTTATCGCGATGGCTACATCAACAACATCCTCGCCCAGGAAGACGTCTACGACCTGGACGGCAAGCGTCTGGTCACCGCCGATGTCACCGGCAAATACAGCGTTGAAAACGTCGATTTCAACATGTCCTACAAGCTCAACGACCACCTGTCGCTGACCTTTGAGGCGATCAACCTCCTCGACACCCCCGACCGTCGCTACGTCGATTCCACGCTGGAACTGCCGGACAAATACACCGTCACCGGACGCCAGTACTACGTCGGCGCGCGCTACAAGTTCTAACAGGAGCACAGCAATGCAATTGCATCGCAGGATCGTGTTACGCAACCTCGCTGCCACCGCCATGCTGGCGGGGTTCTCGCTCTGCAGTACGGTGGCCCTGGCCGCCGACCCGGTCTACACCGTGGCCAAGCAGGGCAGCGCCGGCTACCGCACCGTACAGGCCGCCATCGACGCCGCCGTACAGGGCGGTAAACGCGCGCAGATCAACATCGGCGCCGGCACCTACCAGGAACTGATCGTGGTGCCGTCCAACGCACCGGCGCTCAAGCTCACCGGCGCCGGCCCCACCCAGACCATCATCACCTACGACAACTACGCCTCGCGCATCAATCCGGCCACCGGAAAGGAATACGGCACCTCCGGCTCGTCCAGCGTCATCATCGCCGGCAACGACTTCACTGCCGAAAAACTCGCCTTGGGCAATCACGCAGGCCCGGTGGGGCAGGCGGTGGCGGTGCGTGTAGATGGCGATCGCGCTGCGTTCCGCAAAGTGCGCTTCCTCGGTTACCAGGACACGCTGTACCTGCGCGGCGCCAAGCTGTCGTACTTTTTGGATTGCTATGTCGAAGGCACGGTGGACTTCGTGTTCGGCGCCGGCACCGCGCTGTTCGAAAACGTGCAACTGCACTCGCTGGGCGATGGCTATCTCACCGCCGCCTCCACCCCGCAGGAAAGTGCGCGCGGTTTCGTGTTTCGCAATGCCCGCGTCACCGCCGCCAGCGGTGTGTCGCGCGTGCACCTCGGGCGCCCGTGGCGGCCGTATGCCAGCGTCAGCTTCATCAGCAGCCAGCTGGGCGCACACATCCTGCCCGAAGGCTGGAACAACTGGGGCAATACCGCCAACGAGGCGACCGCCCGCTACAGCGAATACCAGAGCAGCGGCAACGGCGCCAACCCGTCGCGCCGCGTGAAGTGGTCGCGCCAGCTCACCGCTGCGCAGGCCGCCGCGCTGGACCGTAACACCATCCTGGGCAGCTGGAGGCCGTTCTGATGATCCGCTTATCGACACTCGCATTTACCACCGCGTTGCTGCTGGCCCCACTGTCGGCCATGGCCGACAAGATCGCCGACAACATGTTGCTGCTGCAGACCGCCTCCGGTGGCTGGTCCAAACAGTACAAGGGCGTGGCGGTGGACTACACGCGCACCTTTACCGCCGCCGAAATCGCTGAGCTGCAACAGCCCGGGCGCAAGGACGACGCCACCATCGACAACAAGGCGACCACGTCCGAAATCACGTACCTGTCCACCGCCTTCAAGAACGAAAAGAACGCCAAGTACATCGCTGCTGCACGCCGTGGCGTGGACTATCTGCTCAAGGCGCAGTACGCCAACGGTGGCTGGCCGCAGTTCTACCCGGACCTGTCGTCCTATCACCATCAGATCACCTACAACGACGATGCGATGGTGCGCGTGCTCAACCTGCTGCAGGACATCGGTGAGGGCAAGGGCGACACCGGCGCGCAGCTGCGCAGCAGCCACGGCGCACGCGCAGTGCAGGCCGTCACCAAGGGCCTGGAATGCGTGCTCGCCACCCAGGTCAAGATCGGCAGCACGCTCACCGTGTGGGGCGCGCAGTACGACGAAGTCACGCTCAAGCCGGCCAAGGCACGCGCGTATGAACTGGCCTCGTTGTCGTCCAGCGAGTCGGTGAGCATCGTGCGGTTCTTGATGCGCCAGCCCAACCCGTCGGCCAAGATCAAGACCGCGGTGCAATCGGCCGGTGTCTGGTTCGACACCCACCGCATGCGCGATTTGGCCACCAAGAAAATCGACGACCCCAACCAGGAAACCGGCAAGGACGTGATCCTGGTCGCGCAACCCGGTGCGTCGTTATGGGCACGCTTCTACGACCTGCAAAATCAACGCCCCTTGTATGCCAACCGCGAGGGCAAGGCCTTGACCGACTACATGCAGGTGCCCAACGAACGCCGCGTGGGCTATGCCTGGCATGGCACCTGGCCGGACAAGTTGTTGAAGGACGAGATTCCCAAGTGGAAGGCCGCAAACGGGCTGTAGTGGACGCAGCGATCGCACCACCGCACGCGGCGCATGCTGGCGCGCGCAGCACCCAGGCACGGCATGTACTCTCGTACGTGCCGGCCCGCGTGCTCGCCGCCAAGCGTGCGCCGCGTGCTGCGTTGCGGTGGCACGTTGCAGTGTCTGTCGCCCATGCGGTGCGGCAGTGGTTTTGAAAGAGACGAGGTGCGTGTGCTGAAGGTTTGGATGGGTTTGTTGTGTCTGATCGCGCTGCCGTTGAGTGCGGCCACCCCCACGGCCCCGGAGTTGCTGTTCCGGGTCTCGGCCGATCGCAGTCTGGAGGCCGATGTGGCCCGCGGCGATCGCGTCCCCAACTTCCGCGACAAGATCGCGCTGGTGCCCACCGGCAAACGCGGCAATGCCATCGAATGGGCCGACGACGGCGTGCTGTCGTGGAATGCGCCCGGCAACCTCTACACCCAGCGCGGCACGCTCGGCTTTTTCTGGCGTTCGCGTTACCCGGTCGGCGAAGCGCCGTTCGTGATCTTCCGCGTCGGCTACGCCGACCACACCAGCTGGGACATGGCCTGGCTGCGCATCGACTGGAACGGCCACGGCTTCGACGCCTTCGTCACCGATGCCAACCTCGCGCGCACCCGCGTCTCCTTCAAGCTGGATAAAAACCCCAGCGCCAGCGCGTGGACCCATATCGCCTTTGCCTGGGACGAAACCCGCGGCGTGCGCCTGTACGTGGACGGCAAAGAGGCCGCACGCGTGGAGTGCGGTGCGCCCTGCGCCAACGGTGGCGCGCTCGATTACGACGCCGCGCTGGATCAGTTCGGCCTGGCCGGCCGCGTGATGTCGCCGCACCAGGTGCAGAGCCGCTACAACTTTTTGCGCGGTAGCGACTTCGACGAGATCCGCATCTACGACCGCATGCTCGACGCCAGCGGCGCCGCCGCGCTGGCACGGCTGCAGGAGCCTGCCACCGCTGAAGCATCCACAAGCGACGCGCAACACGCCGCCTTCCTGCACCGCTACGGCTGGGACAACGGCCACGCACCGCCACTGCTGGACGCACCGGTCACCTGCATCCGCAAGGTGGAATTCGCCGACGCCCGCGACCTCAAGCAATGGATGTGGAAGGCCACCGACGGCATCGCCGAAACCACCTGGCCCGGCGTCTACAACCGCTCGCGTCTGCCCGGCCGTAACGACTACTTCCAGCTGCCGGACTGGAACACCTACGTCGAAGGCGGCAAGGTGCTGGACCTCACCCTCCCGGACGAGCCGGTCAACCGCATCGAGCTGCGCGGTGCCGCCTACGGCCAGGCTAGCTATGCCGCGCCCAACGCACCAGCGCAGCCGCTGTTCGACCGCAAGCAAGGCGTGGTGCGCAGCGTGGACCAGTTCGCCCAGCGCCGCGGCGGCACGCTGCGCTTTGCCAACACCGCGCAGGAAACCCCCATCCAGGAAATCTGGGCCTACAACGTGCAACCAGGCGAGGTGCCCAAAGGCAGCGCGCAGCTCAGCTACACCGTGCGCAGCGACATCCAGCCGGACTACGACAACCTCGCCCCGCTGCGTGACGTCATCGCCGGCCGCTACCCACCGGGCGAGCGCCAGACCGTCATCGCGCTGCCCACCAAGGCACCGGCACGCAAGCGCCCCAGCGACAAGGCCGCAGCAGGCGCGCAGCAGCCCATCGTGCACATCCTGGTGCCCTCCAGCCTGGGCGACCCGCCGCCGGACCAGGCGCTGATGCGCAGCTGGTCCTACGGCTGGGAGAACATGCACGACGGCTTGGACGGCATCGCCATCACCCTGCCGGCGCTGAACCTGCCGGCCACCCACAACGGCAGCATCCCGCTCAACATCCGCATCAAGGACCCCATCTGGCCCGCACGCGACATGATCGATGTCTCGGTCGCGGTTACCCCCGGCCAGGCCCGCACCCTGTGGCTGGATCTGCGCGACAGAATCCTCAGCAACGACAGCCTGATGCTCAGCATCGCCGCCGCCGCGCCCGGCTTCGATGCCAACACGCTGGACGGCACCCAACTGCAGCTGGTGTTCAAGCCGCGCGCCGAGGCCATCACCGAGCACGTCGCCGACCGCTTCAATCAGGTCAAGGACAACTGGGGCTTTTTGGTGGAAGAGCACACCACCTCCAAGCGCCAGTTGCTCTACAAGCGCCTGGATGCCGACATCACCGACCTGCTGCGCGTGGACCCGGACCACGCCCTCGGCCGCCAGTACTGGAACGACATCAGCTACGCCAACCAGGGCGCGTTGCCTGTCGAGATGCCCAGCGTGCCCAAGGGCGTGCCCGCCTGGGCGTTCTGGCAGCTGCAAGACCTCAGCGCCACGCGCCGCTACATCCGCTGGTGGATCGAGCAGCGCCAGGTGGCCTACGGCGATTTCGGCGGCGGCATCTCCGACGACTCGGACCTGGTGCAGCAGTGGCCCGGCGTCGCCCTGATGGGCGTGGACCCGGACATGCTCAACGCCTCCATGCTGGCGCTGTCGGAGGCCAACTACCGCAACGGCATGTTCACCAACGGCCTGTCCACCATCGAAACCGATGAGCTGCATTCCTACGAGGAGGGCATCAACCTCAACAGCGCCCTGCTGTACCTCAACTGGGGCGACCCGCGCACCGTCGAGCGCCTGATGGAAACGGTGAAAGCCTTCGACACCATCATCCAGGTCAACCCGCAAGGCCACCTGTTGTTCGCCAGCAACTGGTTCGGCGGCCGCAAGGTCTACCGCGAGCCCAACTGGCAATGGCAAAAACCGTATTCCTTCCCCATCGTGCACCCGGCCATCCTGCTGGGCGGCTATAACGCCGACCCCAACAGCCGCCGCATCGTCACCGGCTTGGCAGACGGCTATCTCGCCCACGCCTACACCAACGCCAAGGGCAACTGGGCGCTGCCCAACGAGATCAACTGGCAAACCGGCAAAACCCGCGGCGGCGAACTGTTCGAAGGCAGCGGCGGCGCCGACACCTTGCACACCTTCTGGGCCGCCTACCGCTTCACTGGCGATGCGCGTTATCTCAAGCCAATCGACTACCGCGTCGCCAACAGCGGCCCCAATGGCCTCTCCCTGCTCAACGAAAACTTCCTCGACGTCATGGGCAAGCGCAGCGACTGGAGCGGCAAGCTCATCGATGCCGCCAACAAAGACGATGGCAGCGCCCCGGACTTCCCGCACTTTGTTGCCTGGGAGCAAACCGGTAATCTCGATTATCTCGCCGCCATTTACCGCAGCGAAGCCAGAGAGAAACTGCAAAACTTCTACATGAACACCGAAGGCCACTGGTGGAGCGACCGCGTCGAATCTCCCACCGTCAATCTGCAACGCGCCCGCTTAGGGGGAGTGGCCCTCAAGCGCAATCAAACCTACCCCGGCCACACCGTCAGCTGGCGCTTCGCCGATCCAGAAGCCGCCACCCAAGTGGCCATCGCCATCCCCGCACCTCAGCAAGACCGCTTCACCGTCATCGCCTACAACACCTCCAGTAAACCTCAGCGCGCCAGCATGACCGGCTGGAACGTCGCCCCGGGCCAATGGCGCATCACCCAAGGCGTGGACCGCGATGGCGACGGCAAGATCGACGGTGCAAGTGCCACGCGCGAGGTGGCGTTCGAAAAAAGCGCCTCCATCGACATCGACTTCCCCGCAGCCCGCACCACCGTCCTGCAGCTCGAACGCATCGCCGCCACCACCCCGGTCGAACTGCGCCCGGACCTGGGCATCGGCCACGGCGACGTACGCATGACTGCAGACGCCATCGAAGTGACCGTGCATAGCCTCGGCCATGCCGATGCACCGGCCGGGTTTGTGGTGCTGGAGGATGCGCGTGGCAAGGAGCTGGCAAGAGCCGCGTTCCCGGCACTCGCCGCACCACGCAATCTGCAGCCAATCATCACCCAGGTGCGCCTGCCGCTAACCAACACCGCAAACACAAAAGCCGCGCAACTGCGCGTCATCACCGATGGCAACGCCGCAGAAATTACCAGCCTCAACAATACGCTGCCGCTACCAACCCCAACCACAGCACCAACGACAAAAAACAGCCCATAACCAACTCACCAATCTCTTCTCCCGCACGCGGGAGAAGGTGCCCGAAGGGCGGATGAGGGCAAAGCCGATAAAGCCAGCGATCACTCGCGCAAGCACATTGACGCAACCCAAAAACTCGGCGAGGATCAAGGCACGCAGCACTTAATGCAGCCGCAAAGCCACACATTTCTTCAGGGGGAAGAAACAATGTTGAGCAAGGCATGGAGCATCGTGGCACTGGCTTTGGCCGCACTATTGATGCGGCATAACACCTGGCGTCAGAGGGACATAGCTGAAAAGCGGTGAGCTTCCGACGCTCGTAGCAATTGACCACGGTCAGGGAGTCGGCGAGGATCGTGTTATGCCGCGCTTGGGCGGTCCAATACTAGTTAGGCGTTATGGAAAGGCTCTGCAAATCACTTGTCGCAGCGTTCGTCTTTCTGGAATTCTTCGGCGACGATGTCGTTGGCCCGGACGCTGCCGTTGGCGCTTCGGAGGCGGTGGCAGCAGAGTTGCAATCTGCCTAACAGGAGGAAAGAGACGCCTTTATCAGGGTATGTGCGCAAGAAGCCGAGGCTTCCTGCGGCGCACGCGTGGCCCAGTTCATCGCCGAGCTTCCTCTCCACAGAGGTATTGCCGGCGATGACGCCTAACGATTCATTCAAGCCGACGCCGCTTCGCGGCGCGGCTCAACTCAGGCGTTAGGTTGATCTCCCACTTTTCTGGTCTCTATCCGAGAATTTTATGCACGTAATGATTTGCTGGGAGGTTAAGTCGACTGGCCCCAAGTCGCTGGAAACCGCGAAGCTGATGAAAGCAGCGCTAGATGGCTACTCATGGGTTAGGCCAATTAAAAATGTTTATATCGTAAAGGTAGCCACTGCGGAGGAGCGTGGGGCCTTGAAGGACAGCTTGATCGCTGCTATCAAAGAGTCGGGAGAAAAAGTTCACCTTGTAATTACTCCCCCGATGGCAGGAGGTGGTTACACAGGCTGGCTACCTCGCGACCTCTGGGAAAGAATAGATCAGAGGACTAAATAATGAGCGCCTCCGACGAAAAGATTTCCGCCGGGCAGAAACACGTTGATGGCGACTCATATAACGCGCCACCAACTGAAAACCCAGCGCAAGAGCATTTCAATATCGTTGTCAGCGTGCCAGAGTCCATCAAGATAAAAATGGTAGATGCATCGGCCTTAGCAGACTACGAGATATGGGTTTTTATCGCCTCCGTATGTTCCAACGGGGTAGTAGGATTTCTCGTCGCATACCTCCAGGCCGTAGATGCTAAATCTGCGAGCGCGCCCTTTGCAGGATGGATTTGCGTCGTTCTAATTATAATTTTTCTTTTAGCTGTCGGCATGGCAATCTACAAGCGTGTCTCCATAAGTCGGAAGGGGCGCGACATTCAGTTAAAAACAAGCAGTGTTTCTGCACCACCTCAAAAATCAACCTAGAAATTCATTCAAGCCGAACACGCCTGGCGTGTCGGCTTAATTCAAGCGTTAAGCCCCTTAGGCGTTGCGCTTTCATGTGCTAGCAGTTTTTGAGAGAACCCATTGCTTCGTCAACGCCTATGGGCGCCCCTTACCTTAAGCAATAACTTTTAGCAGGGAAACATGGCAAGATTCGAGCAAGTCATATCAGTTTTTCTCGCCTCACCTGGCGAGCTGTCCTCTGAGAGATCGCGCGTGGCCGACGCTGTGACCCAATGGAACCAAGCTTGGAGTAGAAGTCTTGAAGTTAGGCTTGAGCTTCTAAGATGGGAAGATGATGCATACCCCGATATCGGGGAAGATGCCCAGGACGTAATAAATCACCAAATTCCTTCAGATTGGGATTTGTTTGTAGGCCTAATGTGGTCGAGGTTTGGTACTCCGACAGGAAGAGCCGGATCTGGAACTGAAGAAGAGTTTGACCGAGCTCTCGAACGCTATCGCACGTGTGGGGATACAGTTGGATTACTTTTCTATTTTAAAGACGGTCCTATCTCACCAAGTAAAATTGACCCTCGGCAGCTTGGACAGGTTCAACAGTTTAAGAAGCGAGTCCAGGGGGAGGGCCTTCTTACGTGGGATTTTGCAGATGCTGATCAATTTGAAAAATTGATCAGCCTCCACCTAACAAGACATGTACAAGCTTGGAAGCAATCATCAGAGCGCGCAGCGGCCGCACAAAAACCAAACGAACCGGAAACGGTTGAAATTGCTGTAGAAAAAGATGTCGCTCAGACAACTGAGTTCAACGTTAGTGAGGCGCACGACGACGCCGGGTATCTTGACTTACTTGAGTGCTTCAGCGAGAAAACGTCAGAAATTGAAGGCATTGCACTTCGGCTGGCACAAGCTCAAGAGCGGTTGACTGATCGCACGATAAAAGGCAAGGAAGAGCTTGACCGACTACAAGCTAATTCAGCCAACGCATCGGCCAAGAAGTTCCGAGCGGCGATTGCCACTGTTGCTTCAGAGATGCTCAAGTTCAGCGCATGCGTTGATGCGGAAGTTCCGCAGTTGCACGCGGCCTTCGACTCAAGCATGAATGCTCTTACAAAACTCGTTGCTATATCTGCGGAGTTATATCCAGAACAACTGATCGAGACAAAAAATGCAACCAGCTTTCTTCTTCAGCATCTAGCCCAAGCACGTGAACAGATGGTCGGCTTTAAAGATTCAACCGCGTCTCTTCCCAAAATGACGAAAGAGCTAAATACTGCAAAACGCAAACAGGTTGCTGCACTCAACGCACTAATTAGCGAGTTCGAAAATGGTGAAGCCTTGCTATTGGAAGGGCTTGCTGTCATAGGCGGACTTATTAATATCGAATGAATTAATGGTGAATTCATTGCGTTCGTATAGTGCGAAGAACGGGGTCAGGTTCACTTAAACAGTCCATCTGACCCAGTCTCCTGACTATCACATAGGGACTAGCGCATGCCCAAGCAAGTGAGAGGTCTTTCAATCTACCGAAGCACAATCGGAAGACCAAATAATGGGGTCAGGGTCACTTGATAAAGGCATACTGCCCACAGTTCCGTGGTGAGATCACGTTATGCCGTATTTAAGCGGCCCAATATTAGTTAGGCTCCTCTATGTCACTTTCCGACGTCGCCAATCCGAAAGCCGCAGCGAAATTGATCCAAGATTTCCGTAAACGCTATACAACCAAAGTGTGTATGGCGCCTGGTACTGACCACGATCGCAGAATCGTGTCCGCGCATACGCTGTCTGTCGAGAGCATGCTGCGCAAGATTTCTATCGACGGCCATGTGTACGCGATTGGCAGTCCCAAGAAAATAGCTAGAGACGTCTTCCCGATCAAGATCCAACGGATGGGCTTAAGGGACGTGTCCGTGTTTAATGGTTTCTGCGCAATGCACGACCGGGACTTGTTCGCTTGCCTCGAGACCGAGCCATTCCGATTTTCTCCAGAACAGCTGTTCAAGCTGGCCTTCAGGACAGCTTCGAAGGAAAGCTATCTCAAAAGAAAGCAGGTTGAGTCTTTGCTCTCACCCGAGCAGTACGCGGAGATCCACGGCATCAAGGAAGAATTGCATCTTTCGGAAGCAGCTTTTGTTTACCAAGCCGGAGTCGTTCGGGGAGCTGAGGAAATCGAGAACCTCAAACAGGTGCTGGACGGATTTCTACTGACCAATCAATGGTCAAGACTAGTCACGCGCGCAATACTATTCCCCCATACCCCATCGGTTTTAGGTACTACAACTTTTCAACCGTATGTGGATCTGGATGGCCGCCAAATCCAAGATTTCGAGGATCTTGACGCGGACATGAGTCATATCTTTATGTCGGTAATCCCCGTGGAAACTGGAGGCGCCGCAATATTTTCGTGGTTAGACACCGCGAACTCGGCGCCGAGAGCATTCTATGAGTCAATCACCCGAGGAAAGAGCTTAACCTCCGCAGTCATTCATTCCCTTTTGGATCATGCTGAGAATGTTGCATTCTCACACAGCTGGTACGAGCAACTAAGTAATAAAATGAAAGATTACATTTTTTCAAGAGTAATTAAGTTCGATAACGGAATTGACCATATTGATGCGGCCAGGGCAGATGATGCTGCGCCCAACCTAGGAGACTGGGGTAAGCCAATTGTGACGAGTTTCTAAATCAGAAAAAGAGGTCAGGTTGGGAGAACGGGGTCAGGTTTACTTTACAAATAACGGGGAAGAACGGGGTTGGAAGAACGGGGTCAGGTTCACTTAAAGAAGTCAACCTGACCCCGTTCCCATCCCATTCAAGCCTAAGCTGCCTTGCGGCTCGGCATAATTCAAGTGTTAGGTGCCGCATGAGGCTATTCGATCCTTGGAGAGGCGAAAACTACAACACGAGTGGGCTTGGCGGCGTCCGTGTAGCTCTCCTCGGTGACGCTCATTACGGAACCCCAGCCCGCCCACAAATTAGGGGTCAGGTTCACTTTAGCAGTTGGTCCTGGTCTATTCTCCAATGACCGAGTCAGGTCACTTTAAAACTAAACTGCCCCCCGGTTTCCCGTCCTTGCTGATTGGAGCTAACCTGTGGTGGGTTGTTGCCAGGATCGACATGGCTACAGCATCAAGGCGGTACTACATCCGTTGATGTAATCCTGGTTCGCCCGATGCCAGTGTCCGCGTCGAGCGCAAGCTGTCTGCCTTGTGCAGTTGTTTTGGTGCCAATGGTCAATGGTCACTGCCTGCCTGACTCGGTCCGCGTGTGTCGGGCCAGGGATGTAACGCGCCTGGACGCATCGAATAGGCTTTACAGTGTCAGGCGCTCGGCTGGAGGGTAATGATGACGTCACTGAAACATAAGATCGGTGGGACTCCGGCCGTGCTTGGCGCGTATGCCCTTGCGTTGATCTTTGGGGACACGGTGCGGTACCCATGTTCATGGGGATCTTCTGGGGGGTGAAGGCCATATTTGTTTCGGGGGGCGAATCGGTGTGGATCGTGTCGGCGATTGCGGGCGTACCAAGCATCGTGTATCTGCTGGTTTTGGCATCAAGACGACGAGCGCCAAGTGGGAGCGTCCGTGTCAGGCGTATGCCGCTCATTGGGTTGTATCTCTCGTGGCTGTTGCCTGCAGTCAAGGCTGCCTCGGATGAGGCGGCAGGTCTCATTGCAATTTTTTCGGTCGAAATCATCGCGTCGCTCCCCTTCCAGATCGCGATCGCCGTTGCACTTTACATTTCGTTGCCTACGCATTCCGATGCGGAGCAATGAGGCACCTCGCCACTACTTCGAGGACGGGCTCTGAAGGTGGTTCAACCTGACGCCTTTCCGAAAGCTATGGCACACTCGGGTGCGGCGGCAGTGCTGGCGCGCTTAGTTACAGATGCAGCCATGCGGCAACTCACTGTTTAGTAATTTACCAGGAATGGTGTCAGACCGAGTTCATAAGTCAATCTGCCCCGTCGTCTGGCAACCGTTTCGAAAGGCTTAAAACGTCGGCTCCGTATGCTGGCGACGAGTTCATAGATATTGATGTTCTGTTCTTCTCGCTTGTTGAAGCCCTGGCATCGGAGTGTGAGGCCTAACAATTCTTAACTTAGGTATTAGGCCCCATGGAGCACTACTTCGCGCCAGTCACATCGAAGAACTTTCCCCAGCTCAGCGGGCTGGTGCTTTTCCAGCTTGTTGATAGCAAGCAACGGACGTACGTCCTTGAGATTCGGTACAAAGACTCCCAAATGCTCGAAAGTGATAGTGACCATCTGCATCACGAACCAGTCTGCAAGGTAATGTGTGAAGCACAAATGACCTATGGTATTGATGCCCCACAATGGCGTTTACTAACATTGGCTGAAGCTGCTTCTGTCGAGAAATCTATTGTTGGGAGCGCGCCAGTAGTGGGAACCTAAAAAATCCCTCAAAGCCAATGGAAGAGGAATGGTGTCAGGTTCACTTATTGAGACAAGTTGGCCTCGATAAGTGCTCAGAGATATCTTCCGAGTGCCGCATCGGCAGGGCTGCACTCTCTGATGCTTATCATCGATTTGATATCCGAAGCAGTTGACATCCCAACAAACCCGAAAATAACGGGTCAAGTTAGCTTTAAAAGTAAACCTAGTACCTGTAGTCGCGGAGCGCGGGATACTACTGTGGTCAATCAACGATGCTCTAGAAGGGTTGAGATATATGAGCCGATCAATCATTGCCCTTTTTGTCTTCAGTCTCGTGCTTGCCACGGGGCCATTGCACGGTCAGAACATCACAGAAAAGGCCAACCCAACTGCAGTTGCCAGCGTTGCGTTACCGCCCGAACTTGATCGAGTCCTCCGCGACTATGAGCGCGCATGGCGTAAGGGCGACGCGAGCGCGCTTGCTGCGCTATTTGCGGAAGATGGATTTTTGCTGCAGAGCGATCGTCCTCCAATCCGGGGCAGGGCAGCTATTCAAGCGGCCTATGAAGGTAGCAGCGGAGGCCCGCTAAGTTTGCGCTCACTCGGTTTTTCCGCCGAAGGTAATGTCGCCTACATCATAGGTGCGTACGGCTACGGAGATGCACCCGGCGACATAGGAAAGTTCACCCTCACGCTGCATCGAGCTCCCGGCAAGCCGTGGTTGATCTTCTCGGATATGGACAATCTCAATTCTTCGGCCAAACGGTAGTCCGCTGCATGGTGCGAGGCGAGTAAACAAGGTGGAGCGATCAACATGTTCTCCGTAGTGGCCGCACTCAAAAAATCACCGTCACTTGTAGCCCCAAACAGTTGACATCCCAACAAACCCACAGCAATCTCTACCACAAGGAGCGTAGAAACTCCTCAGAGAGCGGTACCCACCTCCGTCAAATCGGTGGGTTTTTTGTGCCTGCAGCGTCTTGCGGGTGCAACCGACGCGATGCCTGCGTCGGGAGGGCGGCTAATACAACACCCTTCGGGGAAATACGCCCGCCGGCTCTCTGCGGTTTCTAACCTCCCGACATCCCGTCGCCAACCGGCGGCGGGGCTTGTTCGTCAAGGAGGGCTTTGCCATGCGTCGATCCACGTCCCGTCCCACATCAGCACGCAAGCGCGCCACGGTGCCGCCACCCACCGAGATCGGCTGGCACTCGATCGACCCCACGCTCAAGCCACCGCTCTACCTCGAGCGCACCCCCATCCCCGAGCCCCGCCCCGATCCCAGCAAGCCGCGCCGCCCCGGCCACCCGCGTGCCCCCCAACACTGCACCGTCGGCTACGGCTATTACCCCGCAAGCCACCAACGCATCCCCACCCTGCGCCTACGCGGCCGCTGGCTGGAACAACTCGGCTTCACCATCGGCAGCAAACTCCACATCCGCCTGCGCGATGGCGAGCTGGTCGTCAGCGTGGTGCCCAGGGACTGACCAACCCGCTGCGTGCCTTTGCACGGTGCGTACATCCCGAAGATAGATGCGGGCATGCTGTCACTTCAAAGTGAAGCAACGGGTCCGCGCTGCTGTTGTTCTTGCGAGCGCTGTTGTTCCATTGCCCGCTCCTGCATGCGCTCCTGGTCTAGTCGCTGGTTGACCGATTCCAGTTGCGTAAAGCTCTCTTGAACAGGCCGCTGCGCGGCGTCTGCCGTTGGCATATGCGCGCGCAACATGGCCGGATCTTTCAGGTCTCCTTGCACAACGAACAATGTCTGCGCAGTGGGCAAGTCTTTGGTCTTCTCGCTGAGCAGTACGTGATCCACGCGTGTCAGTCCATTGTCTTTTGCCAAGACGAGCAGGCTGGCTGTCATCCGCTCACTGGTAGCGTCGAACGTGCGGCCATTGGCGGCATCCAATCGCTCTACCTTGCTGCGGATCTGCTGATGCATGGCGTGGTCCGGGTGCCACGCATCTGCAGGTGTCACTGCGCGGCCAGGTTCATTCGGTGTTGCGAGGTTGGGAGCATTGATGTCTTGCGCACCAGTATTCTTGAGCTGGACCATGCCATAGCCGTCTTTGCTCAAGTCAACGATGTTAAAGGTCTTTGCAGATCCCAGCTCCAGGCCATTACGCTCCAACTGTCTTGGCTCCAGACCCAACGATTTGAGGTCGACGCGGATTTCCGGTGGCTGGCGATCATGCGCCAGATGCGCATAGCTCTGCGCGATATGGCTGATCGGATTGACGCCATAGTAGTTCCGGTAATCGGAGTCGCCATGAGGGCCTAGCGTGCCGCGACTGTCGTAGAAGCATTGTTCCACTGACTTTGTCAGCGCATCATTGCGTGAGAACGGGCGCGTCGTCAGCTCTTCATATGTCAATCCATTGGCAAACTGCGGTGGGTTAACGTTTCTTTCCACACACCGCGTCGTCGAGCGCTGGAGTAGGCGAAGTTCGACCATTTCATCAGGCATTCCAGGGTTTTGATGCTTGATGCGGTCGTGAAGCGCACGCATGCCTGAAATCTCTGAGAGCGCCTCATCCTCCCGGGTGCTATCCAGATAGACGCGCGTTGGCCCAGTCAGGTCGACCTGACCCTCGCGATTCTCGTGTGCCTCCTGCAGCCGGTTGCCCATTGTCTTTGCGAACTCGGCCAGTGCTTGAGTCCGGTGCTCTGCCAGCACACCATGCATCGTTTCATGCCCGAGTACTTCGGTGATGTAGTCAATCCGCTGCGCGCCAGTGAAGTCGCTGAACGCTGCTGCGCTGATGTTGAGCGTGCCGGGGCTACCATTTTTGCCATCCTGGAAATGGCCACCATTGTTCTGGCCATGCGAGACCGCGATCGATCCGATATGCCCCTTCTCTATCGCATTACCAAGCAAATTCGAGAGGTAGGGAGATTCTGATAGCGCTTGACGAATGCTGGACTCGGCCTCTTTTGGAAGGCGCGGATCGTTTGCCATCTGTGCCAGCAGTGGCTCGATTCTTGGATCGACACGAGTCATGCCTTGCCCCCATCGATCTGCATGCCGTAAGCGCATTCGCGCGAACCGCTGTCCTGACTGGTTCGGTAGATCAGCAACGCGACGGAGAAGCCTTGTGTCCCGTTGTTGAGCGGACGCCAATGTTGGCGCAGCCATCCTCCCTGGAAAGGTCTTTGCCCACCACGCTTGTAACCCATCTCCTCCAGTTTGCGTGACAGCGTCGTTGCGTCCCAAACGCAACGCGCGGTAGGCGTGCGCGTTGGGTCGATACGTTCGGGTAGACCGACGGCGACTTCCACACTCGAGAAGATTTTTTCTGCGAGTACGTGGGTTGCGTAAAAAGTGTACCCGTCACTTAGGGAAACATTCTTCATGATGTAAAAAGGATGCGTAGAGTCCTGGGTACCTCCGAACTTTGTGCCCAGCGCCGCCTCCAGCCGCATGTAATTCATATCGGCTGGTGACTTGAATCCATCAACAAACCTCAGCAACCTGGCTTCCAGCTCTTCAGAGCTAATGCCGGGCTTGTTTGGCTCCGAGCGATCGCTTGCAATCGCATCCTGCGCAATGACCGGTGCTGATGCGGATGACGTAGTGGATTCGCTTTTAGGATCGGCGCACGCGCCCTGAAGTCCAGCCGCAAGGAGCAGCAACAACAGGGCAAAAAATCTCCTTCCTGTTCTTTTCTGCTTGATATTCATAGGCTCTACTCTTCGAGGGACCCATTTCATGGCTTGCCTCCATCGATCTTGATGCTATGGACGCATTCTTGTTGACCGCTTTGTTCATTGGTTCGATAGAGAAGCAATGAGACCGAGAACATCTGACTTCCGCCGTTGATCGCGCGCCAATGCTGGCGTAGCCATCCGCCCTGGAATGGCCGCTGGCCGCCGCGCGTGTATCCCATCCCTTCAAGCTTTTTGGACAGTGCTTCTGCCTGCAAGATGCAGATCGATGTAGGCACGCGTGTCGGATCGCTATGGTCAGGCAGAGTCACTGCAACCTCTATTCGGGAGAATCCATCTTTCGTTGGGCGATGCGTCGCGTAGAGTGCATACCCATCAGCCAGAGCGACGTCCTTCACGTCACGCCACGGGTATGCGGGATCAGACGGTGGTCCAAGCTTGATGCCAAGGACAGACTCGAGCCGCGGGTAGTCCAGATCCGCTGGCACTGTCAGTCCATCAATGAAGCGCAACAGCCGGCGCTCTAGTTCTTTCAAAGTGGTGTTGGCAGAAACGACGTCAGCGCCACCATCGGTACTTTTGCTGTTCTCTTGACGGGGCGGCTTCACTGTCGCAGCAGGTGGCGTGCCTGCATCCCATCTTGCTTCATGAGGCGTGCGAGCGCATGCACTTGGCAGCGCTACTTCAAATAGCAGCAAAGGAAGCAAGCTGCGGAAGCTATTTTTTGTCATGGGGCTCCTGCTACTCACGCGACATCACGATGCTGACCAATTGTCAACCGCGCCACTGGTGTTCTGCACTGCCGGGTCCGAACCTGAGTGGCGCGTTGGTGATGGATATGAGGGGGAGCGAAAAGCAATTCATGAGCGGGTGGGGACGCGCTTTGAGTGGTACCCCCTCAATGTCCAATCCAACTCTGACTCCGCTGGTTCAAAGCTTGACGCAAGATCTTCCATCAACGCCTTCCAGATTGCCAGCTTCGACCGCTAGGCATACCACGTAGCGCGTTGCAATCTTTTCCGCAAGGAGCGTAGAAACTTCTCGATCAGCGGTACACACCTCCGTCAAACCGTGGGTTTTTTGTGCCTGCAGCATCTTGCGGGTGCAATCGACGCAACACCTGCGTCGGGAGGGCGGCTGACAACACCCCTCGGGGAAATACGCCCTCCGGCTCTGTGCGGTTTCTAACCTCCCGACATCCCGTCGCCACTCGGCGGCGTGGCCTGTTCGTCAAGGAGGGTTTTGCCATGCGTCGATCCACGTCCCGTTCCACGCCCACTCGCAAGCGCGCCACGGTGCCACAGCCCACCGAGATCGGCTGGCACTCGCTCGATCCCTCGATCACCCCGCGGCCCTACCTCGAGCGCAGCCCCGTCCCCGAGCCCCGCCCCGATCCCAGCAAGCCGCGCCGCCCCGGCCACCCGCGTGCCCCCCACCACTGCACCGTCGGCTACGGCTATTACCCCGCCAGCCACCAACGCATCCCCACGCTGCGCCTACGCGGCCGCTGGCTGGAACAACTCGGCTTCACCATCGGCAGCAAACTCCACATCCGCCTGCGCAACGGCGAGCTAGTCGTCAGCGTGTTCGATGAGGATGAGCAAGATATGGACGCAAGTGACGCCCGATGATTGACTATCGCGAGCGCCCATCCCAGGATTGCCTGAGGCCGTGTCCAGACGGCGTTTAGCAATTAATTGCCAAAGATCGCAATAACACACGGCTTAATCGGGGAATTTGGATGGAAACTAGGCTGTCGACGTATGATTTCTATATTGTTGTTTCGATGGTCGATCTTGTCACTTGGGTTGGGAGCGGCGAACGAGATTTTTCCGTCAACAGCCAACTTAAAAAAGCAATACAAGAACTCGGGATCAAAGTCGATCTCGCTGGCCTCTACATAGAATATTTCGATCGCACTAAGATCGGAACTGGGGATGTTTACTCCTATCAAAAAGAAGAAGGTCATACCGTTTTCGCTATAGATCTATACAAAGAGTTGACTGATCAACTAGACATTGTTCAGATGGCCATCTTATGTGATAGCGGCATTGCCGCGAAGGTAAGAGGGAAGTTGCGAGAATTTTTCGATAACGCATCTTGCAAATTTATCTATGAGGAGGCGCACTTCTCATCCCGGGCACGCGATCTGGTTGATTTCGAAAAGTACCCACGTCTGATGGCCGATTCGGGCTACAGGAAAAATATCTTAAGGAACTAGGTGTCTTCGTAAGGTCTGTATGCTGAAGACAGCGCCATTTCTGAAAAGTTTGCTGCTTAGTTGTGCCGGTCAAACCGAGACATGCCTGCCTTGAGAAGGCTGGTGACAACATCTTCCAAGAAATACGTTGGTCGGCGACTTGCGGTCTCCAACCTGCCGACATCCCATCGCCAACCGGCGACGGGGCCTGTTCGTCAAGAAGGGCTTTGCCATGCTTCGATCCACATCCCGCTCCACGCCCACGCGAAAGCGCGCCACGGTGCCACGCACGCCGAGATCGGCTGGCACTCGCTCGACTTCTCGACCAAGCCGCGGTCCTACCGCAAGCGCACACCCAAGCCCCGCACCGAATCCAGCACGCCGCGCCGCCCCGGCTACCCTCGTGCCCCGCAACACTGCACCGTCGGCTACGACCAAGGAAGGACGCAGTCAGGTTCACTCTGTACTTCGATCTGGCTCCGTTTGCCGGGCGTTAGGCCGCATATGATTAGGCGTAACAGCATGGGTCCGCAAGGATGCGGCCTAAACCCTGTTGGCAGCGGCAGGTGCATATCTGGAAAAACGGTGAACTTCAAACGCCTGTGGCGATTGACTGCTGTCAGGAAGTTCGCGAGGATCGGTTTATACCGTGCTTAGGCGGTGCATTAATCCTTAGACGCATGAAGAAATTACTCGCACTCTTGAGCCTGATCTTTCTGGCAGCGTGCACATCGGATGTTGTGGAGAGCAACTACGCCACTCTCGCCGAAGCTCGCGCTGACCAACTCTTCGGTCGCGGATGGCTGCCCGACGTGCTGCCCGCTTCAGCCTTCAATATCCGCACCAGTAACAACCTCGACCTGAATCAATCGGAGGGCGAGTTCTCGTTCCGCCCGGACGACTCAGGCGATCTTTTCCAAAAGTGCACAGAGGTCCTCCCGGCACAGTGCCGTACCCTGAGTACTCGGCTAACATCCCGGCGCAAGCACGTCTTGGCTACTCGGTTTGGTCCTTGCAGATGGAGCAAGAAACGTGGGTGTTCTTCTGTCGTGCATCGGAGGGGCGCTGCCTCTACACCATGTGGCTTGACCAGCAAGCGCCTAACAATTCGAGGAACAGGGGGCAGGTTCACTCAAGAAATCAACCTGACCCCGTTGCCTGGGATTGGCTGGCACTCGCTCGACCCCTCGATCACGCCGCGGCCCTACCTCGAGCGCACCCCCCATTCCCGAGCCGCGCCCTGATCCCAGCAAGCCGCGCCGCCCCGGGCACCCGCGTGCCCCGCAACACTGCACCGTCGGCTACGGCTACTACCCCGACAGCCACCAACGCATCCCCACGCTACGCCTACGCGGCCGCTGGCTGGAACAACTCGGCTTCACCATCGGCAGCAAACTCCACATCCGCCTAGGCAACGGCGAGTTGGTCATTAGCGTGGTATCCACAGACTGAATCTTCCTCCGGAAGAAAGCGCACTGGGTGCGTAGCCATGGCTGGAAAAAAGACATGCTGATGCTAGCGTTGATCGTTGCAGCAATGGCTCTGCCGTGAAATCGACCATTGACGACGTCGAAGTACAGCGGCACGCTGAAGGCCCCGGGCGAAACTATGGAACTGACGATGGAATTTGAAAGTCGTACCGATTAATGAGTTGGAGGATTGATGAGTTCCAACGTATTTCTCTACAAGTTTCGTCAGGGTCGTGAACTAGCGATGCCCTTCGATGAAGCTATCGAACTTCTAGCTGGCTATGGAACCCTTGGTAACGGGGATTATAGAAGTCATGTAACCTTTCCTCCAGATGAGATTGCAGAACTAGCGCATGTTGTCGGCGACGAAGTGAGGGGTGCTCTTTAGCATTGCGTTCAATCGCGCTTTCATCAATTATCAATTTCGCGCACTTGTATTCTATGCAATGCAGAAGTTCGGTCTCGCAGCGTACGAAGACAATTTTGATTGGGTGTATGTTCTACCGGCTTCGGATGGCGATGTGCCTCAAGCGCTTTTAGATGAGTTGTCGAACGGGGTCCGCGAAGTCAGCACGGCAAGGCACCCGTGGCAGGAGCGAGTATAGGCTCCTAAAGATAAGCGTTTTCTAATTTATCCACCGCGACTACCCGACGGCGCGGGCTGCTGCTAGTAACGATTGACATGGAGCAGGAAGTCAATGAGGATCACGTCATACCACGCTAAAGCGATCCAATGATGGATAGGAAGCTAATGATTTTCCTCCCAATTTGCTATGGATTCCTGACTTATTGGCTAACCCACTCTTGGCAGTCAACCCAATTCGCGAACGAATTTTTTGGTTATCGCTATCGCGACCTTCCGATTCTTTTTCTCTCTATTGCGCCGTGGGTAATTGCTTATTTTCCGCTTCGTACCAGCCTGCCAAGGCCTTCGCTATTCTCCCGCGCACTTCTCGTAACTGCATCATGCCTGCTTCTTCTTAACATCACGTATCACGCGTACTATACTGGTCGCGCATTCGCCACGACATTCGAGCCGCGGTTAATTGACAGACTGGATTTCTGGCTTAGATTATTGGCTAGCTTCGCCAAGCCTGTAGTATTGCTCGCTTGCATCATCTATCCAATATTTGCTGTTATCACAATACTGAAAGGCAGACGTCCTGATGGATCCACAATGATGGCGTCAGGCTCACTTAAAGATCAACCTGGTTCCGTTCCCGAAGCTAACTTGCACAGGGCGAGGCCGATCACGCGATCACGCGCTACGGGCTCAGGCCGCCTAAAATACTAGACATTGGGCCTTTGGGAGTATGAGCCATCATGACCGATCCGAATCTAGAATTAACACCTGAGGAAAAGGCCTCGTTGGAACAAGATGCTCGCATTATGGGTCTTGTCAAAAAGGTCAAATCAGCTCAACAAAGCTCATTTGCATCCATATTTGCCGATTCCATCCCAATGAGCGCACTTCAGTATTGGTCAGTAATTCGAAAACCTGACGCAATCGCACATTTGAAGCAAGCTATTGCTGCCGGTAATGATGTCAACGAGCACCGGGGCGATGGATACACAGCCCTTCACGGAGCCGCCGAGAATGGATGTGTCGATAACGTTAAGCTGCTTCTTGCCTGCGGCGCAGATATCACAATTAAGACAGCGACCGGCAAAACCGCGCTTGATTTTGCTACGCAGCAAGGACACGACACGATAGTGCGCCTACTGGAACAGGCCGCTCCTTCGAAGCCCGATAAACCATGGTGGAAGTTTTGGTAGCCACATAAAGAACTGGGTCACGTTCAATCAAGGAGTCAACCTTATCGGTTTCCCGGTCAAGGTCTCCTCCAGTGGCTTGTCCCCCTCGCGTTTCAGCCAGTCCTGCTTTGAATGGCGAAGCCGTCGCTCGGCATGGGAGGGCCTCCAGGACGTCCGAGTTACCTCGGTATAAGCATAAGGGAGGAACGTGGCGCATTGATTGACCGTGACATTCTTTCTACTTGGATCTCGCAACCGGTAAATACCTGCAATGACCCTGAGCTCTAACAATTCGTCCAACCCGACGCGCTTCGCGGCGCGGCTTGACTTAGATATCGGCCAGTCATGAGAGATCCGGCGCGCATTGATCAAGTACTGGCGCTACTTGAAGAGGTTTGGCGCAGAGACCCAGAGCTACGGCTAGGTCAGCTTATCTATAACGCTGCTCGCCTGCGCGAGCCGCAGCTCTTTGATGTTTTTTCGATCGAAGATTCAATACTACAGGAGAGCCTGATCCGTTACTTGGAACAATTGCAGAGAACTGGATCAGATTTACTTAAGTAAATCTGATCCAGTTCTCAGAACCAATTCCCTCTACACAGCTGAAAGTGACGAGATTCAAATGATTGCTGCGATTGACCTTGGCTGGGGAGTCGGCGAGGATTACGTTATTCCGCGCTTAAGCGGTACAATAGAAGTTCGGAATTAGGGGGGAGTCCGTAGTGACCGATTACTTTGATCCCTTGGCGGCTAGGCGTCGCTATGAAATCCAAGACTCTGAGAGCCTGATTCGCATTGCATTTCTTAGTCCCGAGGGCTATGTGCCTGCTGCTATTGAGCTAGCGCGGGAAGAGCTGTCTAACCGGGGGATCTCTGACAGAGAGCATCCCCTTGTGGCTCTGGAGTCAGCTGAGTTGCAAAAGGAAAATGCGGTAGAAGTTGAGGTGTCGAATGCTCCTCTTGGCGTTCTTGGCAAAGCCGTCTGCTTCATCTTTGCGGATCTTCTTGCAATCATCATCTCGCTTGTCAACTTCGCCATCGGGAAAAAGCGGGCAGGGATGGATGCTCTCGCGTGGATGGCGTTCGGCTGGATTCCGCGCCTTCTCTTGATTGCGGCATTGTCCTTCAGATAATCATGGCGAAGAACGGGGCCAGATTCACTTAGGCATCAGCTCCCGTTGCTTGTCGCTCAATGGCTGCTAGCAGTTTGATGATGATAAGTGCGGGTACGTCATCGCCTCAAAGCGATGGAACAGGGCCGCGCTGTTGTTGTTCCTGCAAGCGCTGCTGGTCCACTGCCAGCTCTTGCATGCGCTCCTGCGCTAGTCGCTGGTTGACAGATTCCAGTTGGGTATAGCTCTCTTGAACAGGCCGAGCCGCAGCGTCGGCCGTTGGCATATGAGCGCGCAACATGGCTGGATTCTTTGGATCGCCTTGCACTACAAACAAGGTCTGGGCAGCGGTCGAGTCTTTGGTCTTTTCGCTGAGCAACACGTGGTCTACCGGGGTTAGTCAATTTTCTTTGGCTAGCGTCAGCAGACTCGCTGTCATCCATTCACTGGTCGCGTCAAACGTGCGGCCGTTGGCTTCATCTAACTGCTCCACTTTGCTTCGGATCTGCTGATGCATGGCATGGTCCGGATGCCCCGTTTCTGCATGGGTCAATGTGCGGCTTGGCTCATTTGGTGCCGCCAGATTGGGAGTGAAGCGTACTCGATTCTTCGAGTCACTCAGAAGTAGAGGTGGTTGTTGATTGTGCCATTGCGAAGCGGATGTGCGGCAAGCCGCCGAGTGATCGATGTGGCCGTTGGTGGTTGTATCGATGACGCCAGTCCTCTGCCATGCGCAGAACCTCGTCGAGCGTGGTGAACACGAGGCGGTCCAGCACTTCGGTGCGGAAGGTGCGGTTGAAGCGTTCGATGTAGGCGTTCTGGATAGGTTTGCCAGGCTGGATGTGGATCAGGGTGACGCCGTGCTGCTGTGCCCACTGCCTGAGCGCAGCGCTGATGAACTCCGGGCCGGTGTCCAGGCGCAGTCGCCTTGGAGCACCACGCAGCTCGACCAATTCGTCCAGTGCGCGGATGACCCGTGCCGAGGGCAGGCTGGTGTCGATTTCGATCTTCATCGATTCGCGATTGAAGTCATCGTTGATGTTGAAGGTGCGACGTCCTCCCAATCCATCAGCATGCCAAAACCGTGGCCGGGGTTGTCCTTCAAGTGCGCCTCGATTGCGGCGATGAGCGGGCCATCGTCGCGCTGGCGCGGACGGTAATGCCGTGCAGATCGGGACAGCTGCAGCACCCGATCAGCTCGACGGGCACTGAGGCCGTAAGTAGTTTGCATGGCCAGACTCAATTCCAGTCGACGAGCCTGGCTCAACCTTTTCGCGACAGCACGTCCTTGAGCGCGTGGTGATCCAATGCCAACTCGGCATACATGCGCTTCATCCGGGCCAACTCGGCTTCCACATCCTTCAGATGCCGCAACTGCGACACCTCCATGCCGGCGTACTTGGACTTCCAGACGTAATAGGTCGGCTCGCTGATCCCGTGCTTGCGGCAAGTCTCGCCAACCCTTGCACCGGCCTCGACTTCTTTGAGGATCCGAACCATCTGTTCTTCGGTGAACTTCGACTTCTTCATAGAGAGCTCCTTGGGGTGGAACTCTACTTCCAAGTGGATCGAGTTAACGAGGACGCTTCAACTCCTCCGCAGAAGAAGGCCGTGATGGCGGCGCAACTGTTCCTGGACCTGATGGAGGAGAAGATCGATTTCTAAGCCATGGGGCGCTACCTTCGCGAGGAAATCGGCCTTTAATGGACTTGGCTCTCCTGCCGGATGGAGTAAAGCGCAATCCGGGGTTCTTGGCTGAACAAGCCAACGCCGTTACATCCTTTCCCCCCGCAAGCCATGCCAGTCACCCAGTTGTCTCACCCACGCCGGTGTGTATCAATGGAGGCTTGCCAGGAGGTGCAGCAAACGGATGTCGCAGGATCTATTCCGCCCCGAAGTCAGCGCAGCGCGCCGCACGGCGTGGCTTGGCGATATCCAGTTGGCCCAGCCCATCCGCATCCAGGTACTGGCGGCATCCGCTGTGTGCGTCGCACTCGGCGTACTGGCCTTCCTGGCATTCGGCACGTACACCTGGCGTTCCACGGTGCAAGGCACCCTAGTTCCGGGCAAGGGTCTCTCCGTGGTCACCTCGCCCGTGAGCGGGGTGGTATCGCAGATCATGGTAGAAGAGGGGGGACGGGTCGAACAGGGGCAGGCGGTCGCCATCGTCAGCTCCTCCCGCGCTACCGTGAATGACGGCGACACCACCATCGCCCTGCAGCGGCGGCTGGAAGAGCGCCAGCAGGGTCTTGACGATGCATGGTCTGCTGAGCAGCGGCGGTTGACCGCGCAGCGCGACGGCCTGCTGCGCCAACTGCAGAGTGCGCAGCGCGAGAGCGCCGACATCGCCGGTGAAATCCAGAACCGCCGCGAGCAGATCCAGGTGGCCGAGGAGACTCTTGGTCGCCTCCGTCGCCTTGAGGACGAGCAGTATGTGAGCATCCTGCAGATCAAGCAGGAGCAGTCCAATGCGTTGGGATGGAAAGGTGAGCTGCAGTCATTCCAACGCCAGGCCACGGTCAATCAACGACTGATCGCGCAACTGCAGCAAAGCCTGGACGAGCTTCCCGAGCATCTGCAGGTAGTGGCGGCGGAGCATCGCAACGCGGTCGCCGCCCTTGCGCAGGAGAGGGTGCAGGTGCAGTCCAATGGGTCACTGAGTGTCGGCGCACCCGTGGAGGGCACCGTGTCCGTGCAGCAATCCAAACCTGGACAATCCATCGCGCAGGGACAGCCGCTGCTCGTGGTCCTGCCGGTTGATAGTCCACTGGAAGCTGAGCTGCTCGTGCCAAGCCGGTCAATCGGCTTCGTTACGCCGGGCGACACTGTGCGCCTGCGCTTCCACGCATTCCCGTATCAGAAGTTCGGCCACCAGATGGGTGCCGTGACCCGCGTGAGTCGTAGCGCAATCCCGACCACCGAGGGATCCGCGACAACCAACGCCGATGCACCCGTGCACTACTACAGGGTAACGGTGCAGCTCCAGCACCAGTCCGTGCGCGCGTACGGCAACGATGAGCCCCTGCTTCCGGGCATGCAGGTGGATGCGGACATAATGGGCGAGCGGCGGCGCCTGTATGAGTGGCTGCTGGAGCCGTTGCAGTCCGTGCGCAGTGCCGGGGCAGGCAGCTGACATGGCAGGGAAAACCGCTACGGGACGCACCGGATGAAGGTGACGATTCAGTCAGAAGCGGCCGAGTGCGGCCTCGCATGCATCACCATGGTCGCCGACCATCACGGCTATGGCGCATCACTTCGGGAGCTTCGCCACAGGTTTCCACCCTCGCTGAAGGGCGCCACGCTGCGACAGCTCATGCAGGTCGCGCAGGCGCTGGGACTGCGTGCGCGGCCTCTCAGGCTGGAGCTGGAGGGTCTGGGACAACTGCAGTTGCCCTGCATCCTGCACTGGAACCTGAGCCACTTCGTCGTGCTTGAAGACGTCGGTACGTCCAAGGCAACGATCATCGATCCAGCCTCCGGTCGACGCACTGTAACCATTGATGAGCTGTCCCGTAGTTTCACCGGCGTGGCGATGGAGCTGATGCCTGGCACTGAATTCCAGCGCAGGTTGACGCCGCCGGCCGTCACGCTCAGACAGCTGACCGGGCGTGTCACAGGGATCTGGAAGGCGCTGACCCTGCTGCTGGCACTGTCCGCCTCGCTGCAGGTGTTCGTGGTGATCGCCCCGTTCTTCATTCAATGGGTGGTCGATCAGGTGCTGGTCTCTGCCGACCGAGGTCTCCTCGCGATCCTGGGCATCGGCTTTGGGCTTGCGCTGCTGCTGCAGGTCGGCATCAGCGTGCTGCGCGGCTGGACCGTGATGCTGCTGTCCACCCGCCTCGGCCTGCAATGGATGGGTAATGTGTTCGCCCACCTCGTCCGTCTGCCGCTGGAATACTTCCAGAAACGGCACGTAGGCGATGTCACCTCGCGCATGTCGTCCGTCCACGCAATCCAGCAGACACTGACCAACAGCTTTGTTGAAGCCCTCATTGATGGACTGATGGCTGCGGTGACGCTGACCATCATGCTGATCTATAGTTGGAAACTGGCGCTGGTGACCTTGGCGGCGGTCGGGCTCTACCTCGGGCTGCGACTGGTGGCGTACCGGCCGTTGCGTGACGGCACCGAACGGCAACTGATGGCGGCTGCACGGCAGGAGACGTACCTGCTGGAATCCATCCGCGGCATCCAGAGCATCAAAGTTGCTGGTCAGGAATCAGCGCGGCGAGCTACCTACGAGAACCTGATGGTCGACACCGTGAACCAGGACGTCCGCCTGGCTAGGATGAACCTCGGCTTCGACAACGCAAACATGCTGATCTTCGGCGCCGAGCGCATCATCGTCATCTGCGTCGGGGCGTCGCTCTCACTGGACAGTGTGTTCACCGTGGGCATGCTGATCGCCTACCTTGCATACAAAGAGCAGTTTGCGCAGAGGATCTCGGCCCTCATCGACAAGGCCATGGAGTTGAGGATGCTGCGGCTGCATGGCGAACGCCTGGCCGACATCGCACTGACCGAGCCGGAACCCAGCGTAGGTCCTACGCCAGACGCCGGCAGCGCCCCGCTGAAGGTGGAAGTGCGCAACCTCTGCTTCCGATACGCCCATGGTGAGCCTTGGGTGCTGGACAACCTGACCTTCACCATCGCCGCAGGGGAGTCGGTTGCCATCGTGGGCGCGTCTGGCTGCGGCAAGACCACCCTCGTCAAAGTCATGCTGGGACTGCTGACACCCACCCGTGGCCAGGTGCTGGTCGATGGCAAGGACATCCATGGCAGCGAGGGGGCCGTGCTACGTGCACTTTTCGGCGCCGTCATGCAGGACGATGACCTCTTTGCCGGCAGCATTGCCGACAACATCAGCTTCTTCGATGCAAGCCACGACATGGCGCGCATGGAGGCAGCGGCGCGCCTTGCGTCTATGCATGAGGAAATCCAGGCGATGCCGATGGGATACAACGGATTCATCGGCGACATGGGAAGCTCGTTGTCCGGAGGCCAGAAGCAACGCATCATCCTTGCGCGCGCGCTCTACAGGGACCCGGCGCTACTGTTCCTGGATGAAGCCACGAGCCATCTGGATGTGGGCAGGGAGCGTGCAGTGAGCGACGCTATCGGCGAGCTGCCGCTGACCTGCATCATCGTGGCGCACCGCCCGGAAACTATCCGCAGCGCCGACCGCATACTGGCCATGAAAGACGGGCAACTTGACGAGTCGGGTTACTCACCGTAGCACTCGACAATCCTTGGCCGGATGGAGCGAAGCGCATTCCGTGGCTCTGTGCGCGCGAACGATGCAACGCACTTGCCGATGTCATGCACCAATAGCCTCGGATTGCGCTTGGCTCTATCCGGGCTACAGCCTCAGTGCATCCCAAGCTCCCGCATCATGGTGCCGCAGTGCAACTCGGAAAGTCCTTGAGATAATCTGCGAGCGAAGCCATCCCCACGCTCGTGCGCAGCGCGTCCACATCACCGCTGCCATCAAGCGGCTGCGCCACACGCTTTCCGTCGACGCACGTCACCTGCGTGCCGTAACGCTGCCTGCCGGTCAACTTAAGCATCACCCGATCATGTAGGAAAGCATACTGACGGGGCAGGGCACGACCCTCGTAACTACGCTGCAGGGCCTGCAGCGCGTCGTACTGCAGCTCAGGGCGATGGTCGCCGTGCTGCACGAGCGCCCACAGTTGCTGCTGCATGTCCTCGCTGATCCTCGGCGGCGCAGGCCAACCTCCGTAGCGGGTAATCTGCTCCTGGGCGTACAGGATATTGCTGTCGTCCAGCAAGCGCAGGTCCGCCTCGAGCGCAAATGCATATAAGGCAAACGTGGGAGTGCCGATTGCTTCCTCACCATGACCCGGTAGCGAATCAAAGGCGTATCTCAACACTTGATCCTGTGCGAATCGACGCCCAAGCTCCTTGGCATCCTTGGTGGCGGAATCCACATCGTCACGGACTTTGTGAACGGCATCGACCGAGGTTGCAACTTGCCGATACGTAGCCACATAGGGCTGCGCCTGCCGCGCGGCAGTGACAAACGCGTCCAATGAAGCAGCATCAGCTGCCGTGGCCTCGGCGCTGACTACCAGCGCGCATCGATGGTTGCCATAGCATCCGCGCGGCAGCGCCGACGCATCCACGCCACGGTCCGCAAACGCTTCTCGCAGACGTTGTGTCTCCGCCTCGCTTGCCGGACCTCGCGCCCACGCGAGCAGCGAATCCCATCGCGCACGCTCGGCCGCGTCGGCGGAGAACCGAGGAGCAACCCACTGCAGCGATGCAAGATCAACCACCGCATCCGACGGGACCTGCTCCAGCAGGACGGGCGCAGCGGCGGTAGCGCTGACCGGCAAACTGCTGCCGGTCAGCATCGCGACCACACCCATGCGGAACAATAACGACGCTCCATCATTCATGTCACAAACCCTAAGGGAGGGCGTGCTGCGTCAGGCATCCGCATCGTCAACGACGATGATGTTGTTGCTTAAGCTTGCCTCCGCGGCCGCAAGGCGGGTCCGCGATGTGGTGCCACCAGAGACGGCATTGAGCTCTGCATCGGTCAGTTCGCGTGCCAGGTTACGGCTCAGCAGGCGGAAAGACCCGGTCGTACCATGTTGCTTCGATTCTTGCTTGGACATCGGGAGGACCTCCTTGGGTTGAGCGCCATCCACGAAAACTGGCGCCAGACTGCTTTATCACCCTCATCGGAACGGCGTCAAGTGATTTGGTGGCATAATATGGATCCCATGCGCGTGAGCCCGCGAAAGGCAAGACACACGTTGATGATCGCAACGAATTCGACTGTCATTTTTGCTGCAACTGCGCCAAATCAATATATTGACGTCCGTTACAACTCGACGCGATGATTGGTTTCGATTTAGATTTGACCGGAATCATCCAGGTCACGGAAGAGGAAAGCCATGGCAGGTCGGATGAGCGTAGTGACACTGCCGGGCGATGTGCATGCCGGTGCAGTGGAATGGGCATTGGCGGATCGCGGCATCGCCACCGAGTGGATGAGCCTCACCGATTTCCCGGCCGCCCGGCAGCACTCTTTCGTAGCAGGCGACTCGGCCCGCGATGCCGGCATCTACGATGCCCTTCCCGATACCTCCTGCGACTATGTGTGGATCCGCAGGGTTGGGCGATCACCCGCTGTTCCGGAGGGCCTTGATCCACGAGATCACGCGCTATGCCAACGAGAGAGCGAGCGATTCTTCTGGGGCCTGCTGCAGGCGATGGCGCCCGATGCATGGTGGGTCAATCCGCTGGACAGCTACCTGACGAGCCGGAACAACAAGCTCAAACAACTTCAGGTTGCGCGTGCATGCGGGTTTACCGTGCCTGAGACCCTCGCCAGCAATAATCCATCGCATGTTCGCGCATTCTTTGCCATGCACGCTGGCCGTATCATCTCCAAGCCGTTCTTCCCGCATCTCTGGAACGGGCGCGACGGCAGCTCCCATGAGTACATGTCGTCGATGATCAGCGCGCAGGACCTCGAAAACGACGGCATGCTGCAGGCGTCTCCGCTCATCTATCAGCGCTTCGTGGAGAAAGCCTACGAGCTGCGCGTGGCTGTGTTTGGTCGCGCATGCATAGCGGCAAAGCTACATAGCGCGGACGATCCGGATCTGCTGGTTGACTGGCGGCATCCAAGCAAGCATCCAGTAATCGAACCCTACAATCTGCCTGATGGCTTACGTGACTGCTGCTTCCGTATGATGGACGCGTTGGGGCTGGTGCATGGTTCGTTTGACTTCATCGTCAAACCCGACGGTCAGTTCGTCTTCCTGGAGGTCAACGAGTCAGGCCAGTGTCTGTGGCTGGAGGAGGACTGCCCGGAGCTTCCGGTGTTGTCAGCGCTGGTGGGATTGTTTCTGGAGAGGAGCCCCGATTACACGGAGCGGGACTTCAGGAAGTATCCGTATAGATTTGCCGACTTCCTTGGTGGTGCGGGGCACTCGGAGTTCCGTCGCCAGGCGGCGGAGGATCACCTGCCGGGGACACTGCATGGGGTGATGTTCCAGGAGTAGGGAAGCTGTGAACTTTGATACGCCCGGTGTTCCGTAGACACTCAAGAACCTCGTTGCGCGTAGCGCCGTTCAAACTCTACAGCGGACAGGTCGCCAGTTGAACCATGGCGGCGGTTGGGGTTGTAGAACATCTCGATGCAGTCAAATACCTCGGCGCGTGCGGCGTCCTTGGTGGGATAGGTCCGCCGCCTGATCCGCTCGCGTTTGAACAGGCCGAAGAAGCTCTCCACGGGTGCGTTGTCGTGGCAGTTGCCACGCCGACTCATGCTCCACACCAAGCCATGGGACGCCAGGAAACGCTGCCAGTCATCGCTGGTATAGACCGACCCTTGGTCCGAGTGAACCAGGCAACCCGCGTTGGGTTTGCGCCGCCAGACCGCAGACAACACCGCCTGCACGACCAACTCGGTATCGGCCCGGTCGCGCATTGCCCAGCCGACGACCTGCCTGGAAAACAGATCGATCACAACAGCCAGGTACATCCAGCCTTCATGCGTGCGGATGAAGGTGAAATCGCTCGCCCAGGCCGCGTCCGGCTCGGTCACGTCGAACTGCCGATCAACACTGCTCATGGACACCTCCGAATCAGCCATTTTCCATGGCCTTGAGATGTCTAGGAAACCCTGGGCGTATCAGCCCGCAGTGACCCATGTGCCCAGAACAGGGACCGGAAAGTTGGCCGTCGATGTGTTTCGTTCGTAACGCTCGCCCTGGGCGACACGCGTCAACGTACCGCGCTTCCAGGTATAGGCCCAGGTGTAGCGCCCTGGCGCCGGGCAGCGCTCGGATCCGTCGGGATTCCGCTGTTCCCGTTTGCAGATGGGCGATTGCTTCTGCACGACAAAGACAACCTCAATGCGTTTGTCCTTGATGCTGAGGCTCATCACTTCGCCGGGAATCTGCTCATTCGCATCCGGCGTATAGCCGGTCTTGCGCGCCCTGGTTTCCCATTCATCCATGGGAACGCTGAGCGTCTGTGTCTTCCTGGGAACGAGTTTGCTGAGAACGGTAATGCCATTCGGGCAGTCTGCCGTGGACCCGGAGCAATACGACGCGCTGAGATAGACGATCTCATCGACACCGTCCTGATCCGGATCGATCACCTGAAGGAAACCTACGTAGTCTTCCTTCACGATGTCATCGTTAACACTGAAGTCCTGCCAACGTGTGGCGATCTCCTGAGCGTGCTTTAACTCCAGCTTCGGCTCTGTCGCGTGTGCAACCAGGGCGACAATCAGCAGTGCCATCGCAAAATAGATCCGCATCCTCGCTCTCCTTGCAGGGTGGGCATCCAGCTTACTGCAGCAGCGTGAAGGGTGTGGCCGACGTTCAACCCATGTACCGGATTCCATGCATGGCCGGCATCTTTCACCGCCGCGCTTGTTTGATTTTCGTCAATTCGACCGACACATGAAATTCGCAGTGGGGGTGTTTGACTGCATGGGTCAAGAATCGTTGCGGAGTTGCGCATGAGTGCAGTCACAGGTAGCAGGGTCGGTCGAGCGTCGCGCTGGCAGGGGTCGGGGCGGCAAGGCGTGATCCAGGCGGGTGTTGGACCGGCGCTTCCTCCGCGAGTCGCTGCGGCGTGGCGACATGACGCGTGCGATATGTCTCCCATCGTCACGGTGCGTTCGCGCGCCGTGATCTGCTGAGGAGGCGCCATGCGGATCTGTGTTCTCAATGAGGCGTCGTCGTCTGCCGGGCTGGAGCAGCGCTGCAGTGCGGCCCGCGAGGCGGGCTGCGACTACGTGGTGATGGCGGCGCCGTTCGCGCGCGATGCGGAAGATCGGTTGATCGAGCCGGCGGCTGGTGCCGATACGCACGACGGCCACCTGCGCGAGGCGGCGCAGGCGGCGCACCGCGCGGGCGTGAAGCTGTTGATCGATGTGCGCCTGGATGAAATCGGTGGCGCCAGCGCGGTGGTGCGCGATAACCCGCAGTGGTTTCGTGCACGCAGCACGGCGGTGCCGGACCCGCGCCAGCCGCGGGGCACGCCGGAGGTGGCCGAGGCGCGCTTTGCTTATGCGCAGGAAGGCGCGGCGCTGGTGGAGTGGTGGAGTGTGCGCCTGCTGGAGTGGGCCGGGCAGGGAGTTGGCGGTTTCCGGCTATTGCAGCCGCAACAGGTGCCGGTGCAGCGCTGGCGCGAGTTGATCGCGCGCGTGCATGCGCAGGCGCCGGAGGTGGTGTTTGCGGCGTGGACGCCTGGGTTGGGTCTGGAAGCCTTGCAGCAGTTGTCTGGTGCCGGCTTCGATGCGGCGTTTTCGTCGCTGGCGTGGTGGGACGGGCGCGGCAGTTGGTTCTTCGATGAAGACACTGCGCTGCGTGCGCTGGCATCGCAGGTCATTGCTGTGCTCGATGCGCCCGATGGCAAGCGTGCGGCATCGCCCGAACAGCACTGGCAGCTGGCGCTGGCCCTGGGTGGCGCCTGGTTGCTGGACGATGCGCAGCTGGATGCTTTGCCACAGTCGATTCGCGCGGCCGATGGGTTGCCGACCAGCAATGCCGGCATGCGGCTGCGCCCGCTGCTACGCGAAACCACCGGCCTGACAGCGGTTGCGGTCGAGCCGTTGGGCGCTTTACCCGCCTTGTTATTGATCAATGGCGATACGCGACATGTGGTGCCGGTGCCGGCATCGGATCTGTTGCGGCTGCTTGGCGATGCCGAGGCGTTGGTGGCCGAAGATGGCCGCACCTTGTCCGGCGCAACGCTCGACGCACTGGAACCTAGCGAAGTGCGCGTGTACCGCAGCGTGCCGGCACGCCATGTGCTGGCAGTGCCGCGCATGCGGCCGCGTGCGCAGACCGCGGCTGCCTGGCCGCGGGTGTGCATCGAATCGGTGACGCCCTCGGTCGATAACGGCCGCTTCCCGGTCAAGCGCACGGTGGGCGACCGCATCTGCGTGGAAGCCGATGCCTTCTGCGACGGGCACGACCGCATCGCGGTGGCGGTGCTGTGGCGGCCGGCCGATGCCAAGACCTGGTCCAGCGCGCCGATGCGTGCGCTGGGCAACGACCGGTGGCGCGCGGAGTTTCCGCTGGAGCGCATCGGTACCTATGAATTCCGTGTGGAGGGCTGGCGCGATGTCTTCGCCACCTTGCATGCGGATCTGGAAAAGAAGCGCGCGGCCAACACGGTGTTGCCGGTAGACGTGCAGGAGGCGGTGGCCGTGGTGCAGGCCGCGCATGCACGCAGCACCGGTGCGTTGGCCGAGCGTTTGCAGGCCCTGCTCACCCGCATCGGTGCGCAGAGCGAGCCGCTGCAACAGCTGGCCATCGTGCTGGAGCCGGACACCGCGCAGGCGATGGCGCTGGCCGACGACAAGCCGTTCCGCTCCGAGACGCCGGTGACCTACCGGGTGGAATCGGAACGTCGCGCGGCGCACTTTGCCAGCTGGTACGAGCTGTTCCCGCGCTCGCAAAGCGGCGATGTGGCGCGGCACGGCACCTTTGACGATGTGATCGAACGCCTGGCGCATATCCGCGCGATGCACTTCGATGTGCTGTACATGCCGCCGATCCACCCGATTGGTGCGAAGAACCGCAAGGGGCGCAACAACTCGGTCACCGCCGTCGATGGCGAGCCGGGCAGCCCGTACGCGATCGGTGCCACCGATGGCGGCCACACCGAGGTGCATGCCGAGCTCGGTGGGCTGGAGGGCTTCCGTCGCTTGATCCAGGCTGCGCGTGCGCATGGTCTGGAAGTGGCGCTGGATTTTGCGATCCAGTGTGCGCCGGACCATCCGTGGCTGCGCGACCACAAGGATTGGTTCACCTGGCGCGCGGACGGTTCCATCCCGTATGCAGAAAATCCGCCGAAGAAATACCAGGACATCGTCAACGTCGATTTCTACGCCAGCGGCGCGGTGCCGGACTTGTGGAACACGCTGCGCGACGCAGTGCTGTTCTGGGTCAATGAAGGCGTCACGCTATTTCGGGTGGACAACCCGCACACCAAGCCGTTCCCGTTTTGGGAGTGGTTGATTGCCGATGTGCGCGGGCGTCGCCCCGACGTGGTGTTCCTGTCCGAAGCCTTTACCCGGCCGAAGATGATGTACCGCTTGGCCAAGTGCGGCTTCTCGCAGTCGTATACCTATTTCACCTGGCGCAACCACAAGCACGAGCTGCAGGACTATGTGGAAGAGTTGAACGAAGGCGTGCCGCGCGAGTGCTTCCGCCCGCACTTCTTCGTCAATACGCCGGACATCAATCCCTTGTTCCTGCAAACCAGCGGGCGCAACGGGCATTTGATCCGCGCTGCATTGGCGACCACCTTGTCGGGCCTGTGGGGCATGTACCAGGGCTTTGAACTGTGCGAGGCCACACCGCTGGCACCGGGCAAGGAAGAGTATCTGGACTCGGAGAAATTCCAGTTGCGTGCGTGGCCCGAGCGCGCGCCCGGCGACATCGTCGATGAGATCACCCGCTTCAATCAGCTGCGCCGCATGCACCCGGAACTGCAATCGCATCTGGGGACGCGCTTCTATCAGGCGCATAACGACCAGGTGCTGTATTTCGGCAAGTTCCTGGATGCCGGATATCTGTCGCGCAGCCGCAGCATGGTGCTGGTGGCGATCAACCTGGACCCGCATGCCGGCCAGGAGGCGGATATCGAAATCCCGTTGTGGGAACTGGGCTTGCCCGATCACGCCACCGTTGCGGTGGAAGATCTGTGGGAAGGGCATCGGTTCGAGTGGCAAGGCAAACACCAGCACATCCGTGTAGAGGCAGCGCGACCGTTCGCGTTATGGCGCATCCGCGCAGGAGAGGTCGCATGAATGCAGTTCCCGCTTTACAGGCCGACGCAGAACAATCGGCGGTGATCGCAGATCAGCTTTGGTACAAGGACGCGATCATCTACCAGGTGCACGTCAAGTCGTTTTTCGACTCCAACGACGATGGCATCGGCGATTTTCCGGGACTGATTTCCAAGCTGGATTACATCGCCGAACTTGGCGTGGACACCATCTGGTTGCTGCCGTTCTACCCCAGCCCGCGCCGCGACGACGGTTACGACATCGCCGAGTACATGGCGGTGCATCCGGACTATGGCACCATCGCCGACTTCGAACACCTGGTGGCGCAGGCGCATGCGCGCGGCATCCGCGTGGTTACCGAGTTGGTGATCAACCACACCTCCGATCAGCATGCGTGGTTCCAGCGTGCGCGCAACGCGCCGGCCGGCTCGCCGGAGCGCGACTTCTACGTGTGGTCGGACACCGATCAGGAATACGAAGGCACACGCATCATTTTTTGCGATACCGAAAAGTCCAACTGGACCTGGGACCCGGTGGCCGGCCAGTACTTCTGGCATCGGTTCTATTCGCATCAGCCGGACTTGAATTTCGACAACCCTGCGGTACTTGAGGCGGTGCTGGAAGTGATGCGCTTCTGGCTGGACCGCGGTGTGGATGGCCTGCGTCTGGACGCGGTGCCGTACCTGATCGAGCGCTCCGGTACCTCCAACGAAAATCTCCCCGAGACCCACGCCATCCTGCGCAAGATCCGCGCCACCCTGGATGCCGAATACCCTGACCGCATGCTGCTGGCCGAAGCCAATATGTGGCCGGAAGATACCCAGCAGTATTTCGGCCAGAACGCCGACGAATGCCATATGGCGTTCCACTTCCCGCTGATGCCGCGCATGTACATGGCGATCGCGCGCGAAGACCGCTTTCCCATCACCGACATCATGCGGCAAACCCCGGAGATTCCGGAGAGCTGCCAGTGGGCGATCTTCCTGCGCAACCACGATGAGTTGACGCTGGAAATGGTCACCGATTCGGAGCGCGATTATCTGTGGCAGACCTACGCCTCGGACCGTCGCGCACGCATCAATCTGGGCATCCGTCGCCGCCTGGCACCGCTGCTGGAGCGCGACCGCCGCCGTATCGAATTGATGACCTCCTTGTTGCTGACCATGCCGGGCACGCCGGTGCTGTATTACGGCGATGAGATCGGTATGGGCGACAACATCCATCTGGGCGACCGCGATGGCGTGCGCACCCCGATGCAGTGGTCGGTCGACCGCAATGGCGGTTTCTCGCGCGCCGACCCGGCACAGCTGGTGCTGCCGCCGGTGATGGACCCGCTGTACGGCTTTCAGGCGGTGAATGTGGAAGCGCAGATCCGCGACCAGCATTCGCTGCTGACCTGGACCCGCCGCATCCTCAGCGTGCGCAAGCGCTACCAGGCGTTTGGCCGCGGCGTGCTGCGCTTTTTGTATCCGGGCAACCGCCGCATGCTGGCGTATCTGCGCTGCTATCAGGACGAAACCGTGCTGTGCGTGGCCAACCTGTCGCACACACTACAGGCGGTGGAACTGGATCTGTCCGAGTTCGAAGGCCGCGTGCCGGTGGACATCATCGGCGGCGGCAGCTTCCCGCCGATCGGCCGGCTGACCTATCTGCTCACGGTGCCGCCGTTCGGCTTCTACGCGTTTCAGCTGGTCAGCGAAGGCACCTTGCCGGACTGGCATGTGCCCAGCCCGGTGCCGTTGCCGGACTACCGCACGCTGGTGCTGCGCAGCGACACCGACGAAAGCAACGCGCTGCTGCCGCATCTGCCCACCCTGGAAGGCGAAATCCTGCCGGCGTGGCTGTCGGCGCGGCGCTGGTTCTCGGCCAAGGATCAGGCGCTGCGCAGCGTGCGCATCTCGCGCCGCACGCCATTGCCGGGCGATGAGCCAATGAGTTTGCTGGAGCTGGATGTGGAGCTGGAAGACGGCCACCACGCGTCCTACATGCTGCCGATCGGCATCGTGTGGGAGCGCGACCAACCCAGCACCCTGGCCGAACAGCTGGCCCTGGCGCGCGTGCGCCAAGGGCGCGAGGTGGGCTATCTCACCGATGCGTTTGCGCTCAAGCCGATGGTGCGCGGGGTGATCGATGCCCTGCGGACCAATGCGACGCTGGACTTCTGCGATGGCGATGATCCTTCGCAGCAAGGCCAGGTGCGCTTTGAAGCGACGCCGGCGCTGGCCAAGCTGGAGATCCCCGCCGATCCGGACATCCGTTGGTTATCGGCCGAACAGAGCAACAGCTCGCTGGTGGTCGCCGACAAGGCGGTGTTCAAGCTGCTGCGGCATGTAGCAATCGGTGCGAACCCAGAAATCGAAATCGGCCGCCGCCTGACCGAGCTGGGCTACGCCAATGCAGCGCCGCTGCTGGGCAGCGTCAGCCGCGTCGACGGGCAGGGCACCATCACCACCATCGCGCTGCTGCAGGGCTTTATCCGCAATCAGGGCGATGCCTGGCGCTGGACGCTGGACCATCTGGCGCGCAGCTTCGATGAATACGCCACCGCGCAAACCGACGAGTCGCGCGCCGAAGCCATTGCTGGCTACGACGCGTTCGCGGCCGTGGTTGGCAAGCGCCTGGCCGAGTTGCACGAGGCCTTGTCGCGTGCCACCGACGATGCGGACTTCGCACCGCAGCGGATCGATCTGCCGACGGCCAATGATGTGGTGGCCGGTGTGGCGCGGCAGGTCGAAGAGATGTGGGAGATGGTCAACGCACGCTTGTCCGGCAGCGAAGATGCAGCCGAGCGCGAAGCACTGGAAGCGGTACTCGCCGAGCGCCCGCAGCTTGACAGCTTGCTGGCCAAGGCGCCGAGCGTGCTGGCCGATTCGCTGCTGACCCGCGTGCACGGCGATTTCCACCTGGGCCAGATCCTGGTGGCCTTCGACGATGTGGTGTTGATCGACTTCGAAGGCGAGCCGGCCAAGCCGCTGGCCGAGCGTCGCGCCAAGGCCAGCCCGTTGCGCGATGTGGCGGGTTTCCTGCGCTCGCTCGATTACGCCAGCGAGGTTTCGGCACGCGGCGAAGAAGGCACCGCCGCACGCGCAGGCGTCGGTGTGGACACGCACCTGGATGAATTTCTGGCGCAGTTCCGCCGCCGCTCCACGCAAGCCTTCCTGGACGCTTACCATGCCGTGCTCGACGCCAGCGCCCATCCGTGGATTGCGCCGGCGGCGTTCAACGCAGCCACCTTGCTGTTCCTGGTGGAGAAGGCCTGTTACGAAGTGCGTTACGAAGCGGCCAATCGCCCGGGCTGGTTGATGGTGCCGATTGAAGGCTTGCGACGCATCCTGCAACGCGCACGCGCCGGTGCAGGAGACACATGATGAGTGGAGTGATGACAGCAGTGACCAATCGATGGGACCCCGGCGTGGTACGCGCCCTGGCCGAAGCGCGCCACGGCGATGCCTTCGCCGTGTTGGGCGCGCACCCGACCGACGCAGGGCGCTTGCTGCGCACCTACCTGCCGGGCGCCAGCCATGTCAGCGCCGTGCTCGACGACGGGCAGACGATTGCCCTGGAGGCAGGCCCGGAAGCCGGCCTGTTTGCCGGTGAGTTGCCCGCACAAGGTGCGTATCGGCTGCGTATCGGCTGGCCCGGCGGCGAGCAGGAGACGGCCGACCCGTACGCGTTTGGGCCGCAGCTCAGCGACTTCGACCTGCACCTGATCAGCGAAGGCCACCACCTGCAATTGGCCGATGCGCTGGGCGCCAACGTGGTCGAGGTAGACGGCGTACGCGGCACGCGCTTTGCGGTGTGGGCGCCCAATGCCTCGCGCGTGGCGGTGGTGGGCGATTTCAATAGTTGGGACGCGCGCCGTCACCCGATGCGGCTGCGTCACCAGTCCGGCGTGTGGGAGCTGTTCGTGCCCGATGTCGGCCCTGGGGCGCATTACAAATATCAGCTGCGCGGCCCGCATGGGCACGAGTTGCCGGCCAAGGCCGACCCGGTCGCGCGACGCGCCGAGCTTGCACCCGGCACCGCCTCGATCGTGGCCGATCCTACGCCGCACCAGTGGAGCGACGACGGCTGGATGGCCACGCGTGCGCGCCGCCAGGCGCACGACGCGCCGATGAGCGTCTACGAGATCCATGCCGGTTCCTGGCTGCGCGAAGAGGGCGTGGATCTGGACTGGGATGGTCTGGCCGACCGGCTGATCCCGTATGTGGCCGACATGGGTTTCACCCACGTCGAACTGATGCCGGTGACTGAGCATCCGTTCGGCGGCTCGTGGGGCTATCAACCCTTGGGCTTGTTCGCACCGACCGCGCGCTTTGGCTCGCCCGATGGCTTTGCGCGCTTTGTCGATCGCTGCCACCGCGAAGGGATCGGCGTCATCGTCGATTGGGTGCCGGCGCACTTTCCCACCGACGCGCACGGCCTGGCGCATTTCGACGGCACCGCGCTGTACGAACACGCCGACCCGCGCGAAGGCTTCCATCGCGACTGGAATACGCTGATTTACAACCACGGCCGCCGCGAGGTGTCCGGGTTTTTGATCGCCAGCGCGCTGGAGTTCCTGCAGCGCTTCCACGTCGACGGCCTGCGCGTGGACGCGGTGGCATCGATGCTGTATCGCGACTACAGCCGCAATGCCGGCGAGTGGGTGCCCAACATCCATGGTGGACGCGAGAATTACGAAACCATCGCGTTCCTGCGCCGGCTCAACGACGTGGTGCGCGAGCACACCCCGGGTGCGGTGATGATTGCCGAAGAATCCACCGCGTTTCCCGGCGTCACCGCCGATGTCGCGCATGGCGGCCTGGGCTTTCACTACAAGTGGAACATGGGCTGGATGCACGACACCCTGCATTACGCGGGGCTGGACCCGATCTACCGCCGCTACCACCACGGCGAGCTGACTTTCAGCATGGTCTATGCGTATTCGGAGCGCTTCGTGCTGCCGATCTCGCACGACGAAGTGGTGCACGGCAAGGGCTCGTTGCTGGGCCGCATGCCGGGCGACGACTGGCAGCGGTTTGCCAATCTGCGTGCGTATCTGGGTTTCATGTTCACCCACCCCGGGCGCAAGTTGCTGTTCATGGGCTGCGAGTTCGGCCAGCCCACCGAATGGAATCACGACGGCGGCATTCCGTGGCACTTGCTCGACGACCCGCGCCATCGCGGTGTGCAAACACTGGTGCGCGATTTGAATCGGCTGTATGTGCAATACCCGGCATTGCACGCATACGACGACGATCCATCCGGGTTTGCCTGGGTCGTCGGCGATGACGCGGCCAACAGCGTGCTCGCGTTCCTGCGCAAGGGCAAACGCGGCGATGCGCCGGTCTTGGTGGTGATCAACTTCACCCCGGTGGTGCAGCACGGGTATCGCATCGGCGTACCGCAGGGCGGCCAATGGCGCGAAGTGTTCAACAGCGATGCCGGCATCTATGGCGGTGCCAACCTGGGCAACGGTGGCAGCGTGACCGCCGAGCAGCAATCCATGCACGGCCACGCCCAGTCGTTGCCGCTGCTGTTGCCGCCGCTGGGCGTCATCGTGCTCACGCCGCACGGGTGATGCACCCGCCCATCGCCGGACGACTGGTCCGGCGATGGAGCACCTGCTAAATTCGCGCCTCATGCCGCCCGGGGAGGGTGGCTGGGCACAGCCGCCGCCATGCCTTCCGTGGACCGTCTTTACGGGAGTCGCGCGTGCGTGTGTTGAACGATGTTGTTGTACCCAGACCTGCCGTGCGTGCGCGCACGTCCGCCAGCGTGCTGCGCGGCGCGCAGTGGCGCCCGGTTGGGCAAGCTGACTGGCTGCGCATTGCCGCGATCGCCAAGCCAGGCGCATGCGCAGCTGTGTGCAAGCGGGTGGTCGCATGATCTGGCTGATGACCTGCGCGTATTTGCTTGCCGCTGCAGGCGCGGCGACCGCGTTTTATCTGGCAACCAGCCATCAACGCGTGTGGCAATCACGTGCACCCTTGGTGCGTGCGCTGCGTCTTGGCGGTTGCGGTTTGTTCGCACTCTCGCTGGTGTGCGCCAGCACGGCCCTGGGACTTTGGGCTGGCATCTTTGCCGCGCTCACCACCCTGATGCTGGCAGCCATCGTGCTGCCGTGTGTGGACATGTGGCAGTACGCGCGTGCGCAACGCAGGCAGGTGCGGCATGTGGGCTAGATGGCTGGCGTCGGTGGTGCTGGGGTTGCCGTTGGCAGTTGCGGCGGTGGGGCTATGCGCGTTGTTGCTACCGGGGCCGCGCCAGTCCTACACGCTGGCATGGTTGCTGCTGATGTTTCCGGTGTGGATCGGCGCAATGGCCTGGCCATTCGCGTTTCGTAGCGCTGCGCGTGCCTGGCTGTGGCTGGGTGGGCTGACGGTGCTGTGCTACCTCGCGCTGGCCGCCGTCAAGGCGCTGGGCTGGACGGAGCTGCAGGCATGAAGGCAGCGACGCTACGTCTGTTTTTGTCGGTACACAGCTGGATGGGTCTGCTGGCCGGCATGGCCCTGTTCATTGCGTTTTATGCCGGTGCGATCACCGTGTTTACGCATGAGCTCAGCGCCTGGCAGCCTGCGCCGGTAGTCGAGGAGACGGCGCCTGCCGACCCGGTTGCCGCCGCGCAGTCCTTGCTGGACACCGTCATCGCCGCGCATCCGCAGGTGGCCGAATCATTCCTGCTGCTGTTGCCGGGCGAGCACGGGCCGATTCCACGGCTGTACTGGTATGGCGCGCAGGCCGATGCCAGCGGCGGCATGCGCCAATACCAGGCAGCACCGGATGGCGGCCTGCTGGAGCTGCCGCAGCGCGTGGGCTTTGCCGATTTCCTCTACGACCTGCACTTCACCGCTGGCCTGCCGCGGGTGGCCGGGACCTATCTGTTCGGCGTGGTGAGCGTGTTGTACGGGCTGGCGTTGGTCAGTGGCGTGGTGCTGTATGCCCCAGTGTTCTTCAAGGATCTGTTTGCGCTGCGGATCGGTGCCAACCTCAAGCGCCTGTGGCAGGACGCACACAACCTGGTTGGCATGTTGTCGCTGCCGTTCCATGTGATCTTTGCCTGGTCCGGCGCAGTGTTGTGTCTGGGTGTGTTGCTGCTGGCGCCATTTCAGTTTCTGGTGTTCGACGGCAAGTTGATGCAGATCCTGGAGCCGGATTTCGAGCTCGCACCGCATGTGGCGCCAGCCAAGCGCACCGCACCACTGCTGCCGATTGCGACGCTGCTGGACGCCGCGCGTGCGGCCAGCCCGGGCTTTGTGCCGGAGAGCCTGGCCTTCCACGATGCCGGCGATGCCAACGCGCGGGTGGAGGTCTATGGCCATCACGACCAACGCCGGCTCAACACGCTGGGCGGTGTGGCGCTGGACGCTACCACCGGCCAGGTGCTGCGCGTGCTGGCACCCGCCACCATGTCGCCCGGCACTGCCGCGTTACGTGGGCTGCAGGCGTTGCACTTCGGCAACTTCGGGCATGCCGCGGTGCGCTGGCTGTATTTCCTGCTGGGCCTGGGCGGCGCATTCCTGTTCTACAGCGGCAACCTGTTGTGGATCGAAACCCGCCGCAAGCGCCGCCAACTTGCGCAACCGCGTCGTACCCATGCAATGGCGCGCCTCACCGTAGGCATCTGCCTGGGCAGTGTCGCCGGCATCTCTGCGTTGTTTATCGCCGCGCGCGTGTTGCCGCAGGGTCAGGAACGCATCGTGTATTACGCGGTCTTTGCCGCCGTGCTGGTGTGGGCGCTGATCCGCCCCACTGCACGTGGTGCGTACGAGGTGTTGCTGGCTTGCGCTGGATTGACGGCGCTGATTCCATTGGCCAGCTGCTTATCGGCGCACGGTGTGATGCTGCCGTGGCAGGATGCGACGGCACTGGTCGCGGACCTGATTGCATTGGTGTTGGCATGGGCGTACTGGCAACTTGCGCGTGCGAGCAAGCGGCGCGGACTGCAGGGCGATCCCAGCAGCGTCTGGGCCTGGAAAGCGCGCGCAATACACCGCGCCGATTGATGCCCGGCCGCCACGGTCTGCCGGCGGACATCTGCGGCGGAACGTTTGGTTGGTGACCATGCTGCTGGCTAGACAAACTGGCATGTTGACGCGACGGCATCATCCAGCAGTGCATCCTCATCGCCCCCCACCTTCACACCCAGCCGATGATGGCTACCGCCTTACGCATTGGCCTGATTTCCGACACGCATGGCGTACTGCGGCCCGAAGCCGTGGCTGCGCTGCAGGGCTCCGCGGCGATCATCCATGCCGGTGATGTGGGCAAGCCGGAGATTCTTGCTGCGCTGCAGGCACTGGCACCGTTGCATGCAATCGCCGGCAATATCGACGAAAAGCCGTGGGCCGCGGGTTTGCCGCAGACACTGGATCTGCTGATCGATGGCGTGCGCCTCCATGTGCTGCATAATCTGAAAACGCTGGCACCGGGCGTGGCGGCAGATATCGTCATCAGCGGGCATTCGCACAAACCCTCGATCCAGACGCGCGATGGCGTGCTGTATATCAATCCGGGCAGTGCCGGTCCGCGTCGTTTCAGGTTGCCGATCAGTGTGGCAACGTTGTGGTTGGGTAATGGACCGCCGCGCGCGGCATTGCAGGTGTTCGAGCCGCATTGATTTCATGGGCGACTGCAACGAGTGGCGGATTGGCGAGCTATGGCAGCACGCGCATGCCCAACCGGTCTGCTGCTGTGCTATCCGAAGATGATGAGCTTGCGCAGGCGCAAACAATGGTCTGCGGCGCAAGTGCAACCGCCCAGCCAATTCGACGCCGCTCAAAAGCGCGGCTGCTAGCGTGGCGGGCGCCGCCATGCGATGGTAATACCATCGGCTCTCGGGATGATCGATGCGCATTCTGATCAAGCTATTGAAGCGTCTTGTGCTGGCATGTGGGATCGTCGCAGCAGCGGGCGTGCATCTGTGGATGGTATTAGGACTACAGCAAAGCCTTGATGCCATCGTCAGCATGCACGAACAGTTGCAGCGCAGTGGACTCGGGCAGGTCACGTCTTTGCGCGGGATACCGCAAGTCTGCGGGAAAACCGATTACTTTTTCGGAGACACGTACTACTTCTACGCTGTCGATGTGGCGAGTATTCCAGACACGTTCTGGGAAAGTCACGCGGCGCGCGGAATTTGGTACCGAGGCCCTGACAAGTATGACGAATTTTATCTGTTTAAATTTGAAATTCCGTTCGACAACTTGCAGGGATGTCCGAAACCCCCTGAAATGAATTCCTCACGCTTTTTCTTTGCCCGGGTATCGAACCCAGCGGATTATGCTGGTCCGAACTTGCCATCCTCTTTGGATGTAATTAACGTCATGGCCTACGACACCGAGACATCAAGGCTTTACTGGGTGTACCACCGTTTATCCGGTTTTCCGTAGCGCCGTATGTGTGGGATCCATCCCCTGGCCGGAGAGGATTGACGGCGAAGATGGTTTTTCCGAAGAAGAATCATCGGTTTTCCACGTGAAACCCTAGCAGGTACCGCGATCAGAAGCCTCTGCCATCGACTTGCTGACAAGCCAACACTGTGCTTGATGCATATTATCTCGGTTGTCGGCTGAAAGCTCACGGGAGCATTGCTCAGATCTTTCCTGGAGCGTGTTATGACTGTTGAGAGAGCGTTGCTGCTTTCTGTGCCCGCTCCTGGCCGGTATAGCCCTGATCTACAAAAGCAATCTTGATCGCTGCGCCAGGGTATCGATCGCCATGTGCACCTTGCTCTTCATTTTTGCTTGTGCAGCCATTCGGAGCCATCGATACTTCCACGGAAGAGTCCGCCAACGCGGCGGGCGTCATGATCGACTCTTAGGACACGCGCCACATGGATCGCACGCAAGCCGATGCCATCGCCGAAGCCATCATGCTGCCGGAGACACGCGCGCGGCTGCAGCGCGAACGCAAACGTGCCGCGCAGGCACGCCGCCTTGCGCGGCGCCGCGGGGTGGCGGGAATCTCGCTGCCGTGTATGGCGATCGGGGCGCTGGTGGCTCACTTCAACGGCCAGGGGTTTGCCCATGGCATCGTGGTGGGAGGTCTGATCGGCGGGGGGCTCGGCTTGGCGCTGTACTGGTTTCGCGAACGGCGTACCGGCTGAGCGCCATGCCGGGTAGAGCATCGGTGTGCAGATGCCGGGTCGCCCCCGCTGGTTTGTGGTCCTAGGGAATCAACAGCGGCCGCAGCGCAGGCAACTGCTGCGACAACTCGTCGGCCACGATGGCGGCGAACAACTCCGCGCCGTCCGGGCCGAGATGGGTGTAGTCGAACGCGCGTTTGGCCTGGCCCATCGGCTCGGCGCTGGCGTTGTCCTGCGCTGTGGCAGTGGCGTTACTGGATCAACACAAGCACCTGTCGATAGCCGCCGCCGCACCGCAGGTGGTGTCGGCAGTGATTCCTGGCGCACGCACCGCCGAGCAGGCGCGGGCGCGGAGCCAATCGACACGGCACCGCACCGCTCAGGGCACCTCAGCAGCGGCTGCACCCTCGCGTGTGCAGCCGCACCGGTTGCCTGCAGGATGCGCACATAAGGAAGCGTCGCTGTGCTTCGTCCTTGAGGTATGAGGTCCAGGCATGCCGCGCGGGCCGCTTTGCAAGGGAACGACATGTGCTGGAAGAAAGTGTGCGCTATGCCGCTGCTGTCATTGCTGCTGACGGCGGCAGCGACTGGGCCGGCAGAGATCTGGCGCTTCGATGTTCCCGCGCAAACTGCCGCCAGCGGGATCGCTGCTTTCTCACGGCAGGCCACGACAGTGCAAATTCTGGTTTCGCAGGACGCGGTTGCCGCACGCCGTACCAACAGCCTGAAAGGGGCCTACCCGATCGAGTCGGCATTGACGGTCCTGTTGCGCCACAGCGGGTTGCGCTGGCTCAAGACCGGGCCAGGGACCTACTCGATCGTGCTTGCCGAGCAGGCGTCCGGTGCCGCTCAATCGCATTCCATGCAGCCTGCAGGAGCTTCGGCACCGGTCCATCAAGTGGCACGACCAGGGGCATCGCTATGAGAACGTCTGCGACAAAAAGGACTTTTTCCGCTCGCTTGTACGCTGGCCTGCTTGGGCTGGCATTGGTATCAAGCGTCGTCAGCGCAGTAGCGAGCGCATTGCCAGCGGCGACCACGGCGACCAATGCGGAACGTGTGGCTTCGGAGGAACCTGCGCCGTTGGCGGATCTCGTACGCGCGATCCATATTCCGTACCAGAGTTTCACGCTGCAGAACGGGCTGCGCGTCTTCGTGCATTCCGATCACCGCGCCAAGATGGTCACGCTGACCGTCGACTACAACGTCGGCTCTACGTCCGAGCCTGCGGGTCGAACCGGATTCGCGCACCTGTTCGAGCATCTGATGTTCAACGGCAGCGAGAATGCGCCGGGTGACTACGCACTGCCATTGCAGCGGCTGGGTGCCGAACTCAATGGCGTCACGATGCCTGATCGCACCAGCTATTACGAAAGCCTGCCCACGCCCGGGTTGGAGCAGGCGCTATTTCTGGAAAGCGACCGCATGGGGTATCTGCTCGGTGCACTCACCCAAACCAAGCTCGATGAGCAGCGCGGCGTGGTGCAAAACGAAAAGCGGCAGGCCGACAGCAAGCCGCTGGCGATCGTGCGCTACCGCGTGCGCGAGCGGTTGTATCCGCCGGGACATCCCGCTGCGCACGAGGTCTTCGGCTCGATGGCTGACCTGGACGCGGCAACACTGGATGACGTCAAGGCCTGGTTCCGTGCCCACTACGGGCCCAATAACGCGGTCCTGTCGATGGACGGCGATATCGACATTGACACCGCCAAGCGGTTGGTCGAGAAATATTTCGGCGCGATCCCGGCCGGCCCGTCCAATCTGCCACCGGTCGCTCCGGTACCGACCTTGCCCAGGCGGCTGGAAGACACCTTGACGGACCGAGTGTCCACACCGCACCTCTACCGCGCCTGGGCCGTTCCCGGCGAGGCCGATCCGGTGGCTGCATCACTCAAGGTGGCGGTGGCCACGATGGCGCAAATGGGATCGTCCTACCTCAAGCAACGGCTGGTGCAGCAGGAAAAGAGTTTCAGCGCGCTTGCGGTCACGCTGGACACCTCGGTGCATTCGGGGATCGTCATGATCGATGGCAGCGTGGCGGCCGGGGTGGATCCGGTGCTGGCAAGCCGCCAGCTGGATGCCGCCATCGCCAGCATGCTGACCACCCCTGTGTCGGCCGACGACATAGACCTCTATGTCACCCGCCAGCTCGCACAGCAGCTCGCCGCGCTGCAGACGCCCTCCAGCAAGCTCGCTGTGGTGAACGAAGGGCTGCGGTTGGGCAAGGGGCCGGACTTCTACAAGACCGAGTTGCAGACGTTGGCCGCACAAACGCCAGAGCGCGTGCAGGCAGCGGCAACCACCTGGCTCAGCCGGCCCGCGTACGCGTTGACGGTCCTGCCAGGGGCGCCAGCGGCATTCGCGGCTGCCGCCGTGCCTTCCGCACGCAGTGTGGCCGCCCCTGTCGACCCGGTGGTTGCTGGAACCCGCGGTGGCCTGCCGCCAGTAGGTGTGTTCGGCGCCATCGCTTTTCCGCAGGCGCAGCAGCTGCGCCTGAGCAACGGCATCGAGGTGATGTATCTGCGCAGCGGCGATGTGCCGTTCACCCAGATCACCATCGATGTCGATGCCGGCGTTGTGGCCGATCCGCTGCAGCGGCCTGGCACTCACGCCATGGTGCTGGGTTTGTTGGACAAGGGCACCACCAAGCGCAATGCCGATGCGCTTGCGATCCAGCGCGACCGACTTGGCGCATCTACCAGTCTGGAATCCGACCCTGACCGCACCACCGCCAAGCTGTCGGTCCCCAGCGCCAACCTGCGGCCGGCGCTGACGCTGCTGGCGGACATGCTGCGCTTCCCCGCGTTCGACCCGAACCGGATCCAGGAGCAGCGCGACGAGATGATTGCCGGCATCGCTGCCGCCGACACGGACGGCTCCATGCAAGTGGGACGCACCTTGCTGCAGCTGATCGATGCCGACTCGCCTTATACCCGTCACCAGGGGCCGCAAGATGCGGACGCGGTGAACGCGATCAGCCGCGAGGATCTGATCGCCTTCCACCACGCCTGGTTCCGGCCAGACAAGACCAGCATCTTCGTCAGCAGCGATCTGCCAGCGGAGGTCGTGCAGCAGCTACTTGAGCGCAGCTTCGGCGATTGGCGGTCGCAGGGCGCACCGGGGCGCAAGGACCTGCCCGGACCGGCCAAGGCGGCGTCGCCGCGCATCGTGCTGATCGACAATCCGAATTCGGATCAGTCGATGATCCTGGCCGGGCAGGCGGTGGAGACGCGCAATCGCGGGCGTGTGTCCGACGCCACGCTGGCCAACATCGCGCTCGGAGCGAGTTTCTCGAGCCGCTTGAATACCGAGCTGCGCGAAACCAAAGGGTGGAGCTATGGCGTCGATGGCCGCTTCGATACCCTCAAGATGGCGACCCGCTACCTGGTCAATGCGCCGGTGCAACAGGACAAGACCGGCGAGACGATCGCCACGATCCGCCGGGAGATGTCCGAGTTTCTGGGCAAACGCCCAATGACGCGCGAAGAATTCGACTTTGTCATCGAGGGCCAGATCAGGAAGTTGTCGGTGGCCTATGGCGATGCACAAAGTTATCTGGATGCCATTCGTGAGAATCGCTTGCTCGGCCGCGCCGACGCATATCAAGCGTCGCTGGTCGAGCGCTATCGCCGCCTCGACCGCGAGACGGCGCAGGCGGCGCTGCAGCAGTCCATTGATCCGGACAGGTTCGTCTGGGTCGTGCTCGGCGACGCGGCCAAGGTCGAGCCGCAGCTTGCCCAACTTGGGCTTCCGGTGACGGTCATCCCCGCTGCCGCCGCAACAGCGCCGTGATGCGTGCAGGCCCGGGTGAGAAGGCACGCCGGGCCTGCACTGCGCCGGTGCGCTGTCACGACGTCGGCCTGCGGCGATCCTGGCGAGACGGGACGCTGTGTGTTGCCTGCGTGCCGGATAAGGAAGCGGCCCGACGGTTCGTCTAACAAGCAATGTTGCCGTCTGCGTCGTCCGACGCAGCGTCGCTTTTTGCCATGGGAATCCTTGCACAATGAACCCAAGAAACGTCACAACCTGCGTCGTCGCCGGCATTGCGGTGATTGCGTTCGGTATCGCCCAACGCGCGGTTGCTGCGCCACCTACGCCGACGTCGCTCGCAGCGCTGGTGCGCTCGGCGGAGATTCCCTTCGAAACGTTCACCCTGGACAACGGCTTGCGGGTGATCGTGCACACCGACCGTAGCGTCAAGCTGGTCTCGGTCAACGTCATCTACGACGTTGGCGCCAAGCATGAGCCGGCTGGGCGCAGCGGCTTTGCGCACTTGTTCGAGCACCTGATGTTCAGCGGCAGCGAAAACGCGCCTGGCGATTTCTTCGCTCCGCTCAAGGTCGCCGGTGCCACCGCCCAGAACGGCATGACCCAGAGCGACAAAACCAGCTATTACGAAACCGTGCCCACGCCCGCGCTGGAGCGGGCGTTGTTCATGGAGAGCGATCGCATGGGGCATCTGCTCGGCGCGATCTCCCAGGTCAGGCTCGATGAACAGCGTGGCGTGGTCAAGAACGAGAAGCGCCAGGGCGACAACGAACCCGGTGGCTTGGTCGAGTATCGCCTGACCGAGCGGCTGTTTCCGAGCGGGCATCCCTATGGTCACAGCGTCATCGGCTCGATGGCCGATCTGGATGCGGCCACCCTCGACGACGTCAAGGCATGGTTTCGCAACCACTACGGCCCCAACAACGCCACGGTCACGCTGGCCGGCGATATCGATACGGCCACCGCGCGCCAGTTGATGGTCAAGTACTTCGGCGACATTCCCTCCGGCCCGCGCGCGCAGCGGCCGGTCGCACCGATTCCATCGTTGCCCAAACGTCTGGACGAGACCATGACAGATCGGGTCTCGGCCACATCGATCATCCGCGTGTGGACGATTCCGGGACGCAACGATCCACGTTCGATCCCGTTAGAAGCCGCGGCTGGCGTGATGGGAGCGCTCGCGACATCGCCGCTGCAGGAGGTTCTGGTCCGTGGCGAAAAATTGTTCACCGGTGCCGCTGCCAGCGTCAATTTGTACGATCAAGCCGGCATGTTCGTCGTCTCCGGCGAAGTGGCTGACGGTGTCGATCCGGTACGCGCAGGCCGACGCCTGGATGAGGTGGTTGCTGCGTTCCTGCGCGATGGGCCCAGCGTCGATGCGCTGCAGCGCTACGTCACGATGGATCTCACCAGCGCCATCAGTGGGCTTGATTCGGTCTCCAGTCGTGGCTACGCGCTGGCCGACGGCAGCCTGCTGGATCAGGGGCCGGGCTATCTGAAAGAGCGCGCCGATGCGCTTGCCGCGCAGACGCCAGCGCAGGTACGCGCTGCGGCAGCGCAATGGCTGGCTCGCCCGGTCTACGCATTGACGTTGGCACCGGGTCCACGCGTGGGCTACGAAGAGTCGCAGGCCAGCGAGCGCGTGCCTGCACCGAAAAAGACCGCAGATGCTGCAGCGGTGGTCGGCACGCGCGGTCCGTTACCGGCGATCGGCACCTTCACCGACCTGGCCTTTCCCAAGGTCGAACACGCGCGACTGTCCAACGGGATCGAAGTGATCTACGCGCAACGCAGCTCCAGCCCGATGAGCTATGCCTCCATCGAACTGGATGCAGGCATTGCGGCCGACCCGCAGGATGCAATCGGTACCCAGAATCTGCTGCTGTCGCTGTTGCAGCAGGGGACCGGTACGCGCAGCCAGAAAGAATTTGCCAGCGCTCTGGAACGGTTGGGTGCGCAAATCGCAACCGGCAGCTCCAGAGACCGGACCAGTCTGACGGTGGTTGCGCCTGGCGGCAATTTGGCACCGGCGATCAACCTGCTGTCGGACATGACCCGCAATCCCGCGCTTGTCCCGGCCGAAATCGAACTGCAGCGCAGAACCTTGCTGGCTGGCATCGCGCAGGAGGCCACCGACCCACAGTCGCTTGGCAGCGCCGCCATGCTGCAACTGATCAACCCGGCATCGCCCTACGCCAAAGACAAGGGAACCGGAGATGCAAAGGTACTTGCCGCATTGCGCCGCAGCGATCTGCTTGCATTTCAGCGTGCCTGGTTCCGGCCTGACAAAGCCAAGGTGTTTGTGGTCAGCGCCCGCCCGCTTGCCGAGATCCAGCCGATGCTCGAGCGTAGCCTCGGCGACTGGCGGTCGACCGGGACGGCTGGAGTGAAGGATTTCTCGGCAGCGCCACGCCCTGCCGCGCCGCAGATTGTGCTGATCGATCGCCCGGACTCGGCGCAAGCGATGATTCTGGCCGGGCAGTACACCGCCTTGAAGGGGACCGACGAGCTCACCGCATTGGAAGTGGCCAACGATGCTCTGGGTGGCGGCATCCTCAGCCGCCTCAATGCAGACCTGCGCGAGCGCAAGAACTGGACATACGGCGTCCGTGCAGGCTTTCGCACGCCAGCGCATTCGATCAGCTATTCCGTCGTCGCTCCTGTGCAGTCGGACAAGACCGGCGCCTCGATCAGCACCATCCGCGAGATCATCCAGGCGTATGTGGGCAGCCAGCCGATGACCCAGGCCGAGTTCGAGTTGGCAGTGGACAGCCGCGTGCATGCGCTACCGGGCGAGTTCGCCACCTCCAAGTCGATTCTCGATGCGATGCGCTCCAACGATATCTTCCAGCGCCCCGACGATTACGACAACCGTCAGACCAGCCGCTACCGCGCGCTCACACTCGCCGATGCCCGTGGGGCAATCGGGGCGGTGGTCGATCCGTCCAAGCTGGTCTGGGTCGTGGTCGCCGACGCGACCAAGGTCAGGCCGCAGTTGGAAACGCTCGGCCTGCCGATCAAACTGGTGCCTGCCGATTCGGACGTCGCTGCGCAACCTTGATGCGCACGCCGGTGATCGCCGCCCGACTCGGCCGGCGATCACCGCAGCAGTCGATGCATGCCCCGAACGGCGAGGCCATGGCATCCCACGCAGGGCAGCGATGGGTGGGTGGCGGTGTTGGTGTGCATGCGAACCGACCACAGTTGGCAGGTCGAATCGACGGCGCCGACCTGTGCTCACCATTCACCACGACACGTCGGCGAGCGTCCTGTTGCCTGTTGCGATCAACGTCACCGTCATTGCATGGCAATGCGAGACAGTGGATGGCCGCCGAGGCGGGCTGTGCGATGCGCGCATGAGTTGGCCGTTGCGCCAGCGTGGGGCGATCGCACCAATGCATCAGCGCGATCCGGGCTCTGCGACAGTGCCGTCTCTCACGCCAAGCCGGTTCACTACTGGGCGTTCGGGTGGTCGACTTCGCGGCCGTCGGTGATGACGATGGTGTGGTCGCGGCGCTTGATCGACGCGCCCAGCGTGATGGCTGCCGTGCGGGCGAAGCCTTCCGGATCGTCCAGACGAAACACGCCGAACAGACGTTTTTGCGCGACCTGCGGTTGCGCGACGACAATCGGGGTCGGACTGTAACGATTGAACTCGGCAACCGCTTCGGCCAGCGTCTCACCCGATAGATCCAGCCTGCCTGCACGCCATGCCAGCTTGCGCTCGATGACCGGCGCGGCGATCTCTGGCTCCTGTCGAATATCGGCGGTATCGGCAATGAACAACGCCGAGCCGGCGGACAATGCCACCGCGCGCGGTTCGGCGCCCACCACCCACACGCGCACGACGCCCTCGGTCACCATGACATCGGCACCGTCGCTGTGCCGCCGCACCGAAAACGCGGTGCCGACTGCTTCGACCCGGACCGGCCCCGCCGACACCACGAACGGACGTTGCTTGTTCTTTGCGACCCGAAACCACGCTTCGCCCTGCTCTAGCGAGATGGCGCGCAGTTCCTGGATATAGGCGACCCTGACCTTGCTGGCGGTGTTGATGGCCATGGTCGAGCGGTCGGCCAGCGGCACCCGGCGGACTTCGCCAATGGCCGTCTGGTACTGCTCGCCGCGCGGTAGCAGGACCGACAGACCAACAACGGCGATGGCGACTGCCGCGCATGCACCGACGACCATGGGCCAGCGCGCACGGCGCGGCGCCCGCGACGGAGCGGACTTCGGTGCAGGCGATGGCACGTGGCGGAAAGCGGCATCGCTGGTTTCTGCCAGTGCGTCCAGCGAGCACCAGGTTGCCTCGGCCTTGAGCAAGGCGCCGCGGCGGCGGACATCCCCCCCCAGCCATTGCTCCAGTTCCTCGGACACTGCGGGCGTACGCCCCTCACGATCCAGGCGCAGCACCCAATGCATGGCCTCCTGTTCGATCTCCTGCGCGTTTTGACGGGTGCTCATTTTCGCCACCTTCGTACCGGCTGCGTCTGTTCGGGGTCGCTCTGCAGCGCCCGCGTCAGCAGCAACATGCCCTTGACCGCGTCATTTTCCACGATGCTTTCGCTGACTCCCAACTGGGCGGCGATGTCGCGCTGTGACAAGCCCTGAATCTTGCGCATCTTGATGATTGCCCGGCAACGTTCGGGCAGGGCTTCGATCAATCGAAGCACGCGATCAAGCTCATGTCTGTCGTTGGTGACGCGCTCGGGATCCAGTTCGTCGACATGGCATGGCAGGTCGGCAATCTGTCCTACCGCATCGATGCGCACGACGCGCGCGCGCCGAATCTGATCGATCATCAGGTAACGCACCGTCTGAAAGAAATAAGCCCCCGGACTGTCGATCTGCTCGGCATGACGCAGACCGGCCAGTTTGGCATATGCCTCCTGCACGAGATCGTCGACATCCTCCGGGCTCAGACCACGCTGGCGCAGCCAGCTGCGGATCGCCGCCTCGTGGGGCACGATCTCCCTCGCCACCCAGCGCGTTAACCGCGTGCGTTCGATCTCGCTGGTCGACCGGCGTTCGTTCATTGGACGGGTTTCGTCTACGACACTCTCCGCACTGCATGACCTGCCGATACGCTCGAATGGCCCCAGGTCGAATCCTGCGCGGCCCGTCCCCTGATGAATCTTGCCGCGTCAGAAACTCTTGATCAGCGTCAGATAATAGCTTGCCAACCGCGGGTCGCCGAAGGTGCTGTAGTACCGTGCCGGCGAAACCGAATCGACCGGCGGGCGCTTGTTGAGGACATTGTTGATGCCCAGACGCAGCGTGGTGCCGTCAGCAAATGCATAGGATCCGGAGACGTCGTGGTAGATCTGTTTGGGGATCTTGGCCGCCCCCTGGCTGAATTCAACCGTCCTGGTTTCGTTGAGATGGTAGGAGTCGAAGTATCTGGCTTGCCAGGACAGTCCCAGATGCGTACCGGTCCATTCCACTCGGCCGGATCCTTTCCACCTGAGCCCACCAATGCCGCTCAGGCGCGACAAGAAGTCGGCCCCGATGACGCCGGCATAGTTGGTATTGGCACCGCCGGGCACCTTCTGTTGGGTCAAGCTATCCACATAGGTCGCGTTGAGGCCGACACCGATCTGGCCGCCGAACAGATCATGCGAATAACTGGCCGCAAGATCGTAGGACTCGCTGGCCGAGCCAACCAGATTGGCCAGCGAAGCGTCGATGGTCTCGATCGGCCCGACTGCGTAGCCGTCCGATGCTGGCCCACGGGTGACCCGACCAGGGTAGCGGCCTAGGAAGCTTTCGAAGGAACGCTGCACCTGCGGGTTGCCATCCGGGGTCAGCAGTTCGAGCGGGTCGTAGTAGTTGTCGCGTTTGGTGATCCGGGTCCAGTCCAGCGACATGCGCAGCCCGTCTGCAAACGTGGGCTCCACGATGATGCCCGCAGTGAAGGTCTTGGATGTTTCCGGCCGGGCATCGGGATTGCCGCCACTGAAGCCGGTGAGGTAGTAGGAACCAGGAAAGAGCGGGCTCGGCAATCCGATCTGCTCATTGCCACGCTGCGGATCGGTGGCACTGACGACCAGCAACGGATTGCTGATCTTGAGCAGTTCGTTGAGCTTGGGAGTCAGATAGCCGGTTGCATAGGAGCCGCGCAGGGTGATGCTGTCGATGACCCGCCAGCGCGCGCTGTAGGTTGGGTTGAAATGGGCATTGCGTGCACTGGAGGCTGGCTGCGACGGCGGACACAGCGAGCGAATGTCCAGGCTCGGCAGCGGCCCGTCTATGAACAGGCAGTTGGCATTGGGTGAGCCGGTCTCTTCGGAGCGCTCGTACCTGCCGGCGATGGTCAACAACAGCTCGCGTACCAGCGGGATCTTGTTGTCGCTGCCAATCAGCGGCAGGTTGATTTCTGCATAGGCCGAGTCGACCTGCTCGCGGCCGGGCGCCGAGATATTGACCAACGACTGGGTGGCACTGTTTTGTGCGTTCATGCTTTCGGCCTGCTTCTGCAGCGTGCGCTCCAGGCTGAACGTGGCGGTCGGTTCGCCGCCCGGCAACTTGAACGGGATCGGGCCTGCCAGGCGTAACGAGGCGACCGTCAGGTCGTTGCGCGTGGGCGTCTGCCTGGATCCGTAAGGTACGTTTTCGTAGGCATAGTTGAAATTGGGCGCAAGCCGCACGTCGCGCAGGATGTCCTGTTCGCCATTGCGGAACGTATCGAGGGTGTCCTGGGCGACCTCGGTAGGGAAGTCGTCGTTACGCAAGCGGCTCTGGCTGCGCGAGACATCGATCACCGCCTGCCAGCTGGCGGGCAGCTGCATGATGGCGCCGAACACACCGCGGTAGGTCTGCGCGATGTTCTCGTTGACCACGGAGTTTCCCCCGGAAAACGGCACCGTGACCGTGACATCCTGCGCGAACGGATTGTTTGGCGCATCGGCGGCCAGTACCAGATCGTTGGGAATCGAGTTGCGGCGTGCCTTGCTGACCGAACGGGTCATGCTGGCCTCTGCGTAGAGCTTCAACCAATCGGTGACGTCATGACGCAGCGCAATCGAGGCGGCCTGTTGTTCGGTGCCGAAGATGAGTTCGCGCTGGCCACCGTCGCGTGCGTCGGTCGTGGACAAGTCGAGTTGATAGGTGCCAGCGTTGGCAATCAGCGGGTTCACCCCGTCCTGGGCCAAACCGCGATAGCCATCTGGCACGTGGGTATAGAACGAGGGGAGGGTGGCGCCGCCGTATTCCGGATCCAGCTGCAGCGGGTTGCGCGTGTCGGTTGAGCGGATATTGGGTGTGTTGCCCAGCGGCGAAGCGAACCTGTAGTAGTTGGGATTGTTGGCAAGTCCGCGGCGTTTGCTGTCCAGCAATAGCGCAGAGCGGTCGCGATTCATGATCGGGCTGGCGGTGGACCAGCTTGCATTGAAGGTGATGTTGGTGCGCCCGTCCTGCAGCGAGCGGCCGCCGGTCAGATCGAAGCGCCGGCCTGATCCGCCGCCGTCGAACGTGTTGTTGTAGGTGCTGGACAGTTCGCTGCCGGCGTAATCGCGGCGCATGATGATGTTGATCGCCCCGCCGGTGGCGCCGTTGCCGTAGATGCCGGAAGCAGAGGACGCCAGGACCTCGATTCGCTCGATCGCCGCCATCGGAATGCCGGACAGCGACGGCTGACCCAGGCTGCCGTCGCTGTTGGTGGTGCCGGCGATGCGGCGCCCGTCGACCAGGATCAGCGTTTCGCGTTCGCCCAGTCCACGCAGATTGATAGAGCTGACGTTACGGGTCTCAAATGCGCCTCCCTGGTCGGAGGTGCCTGGCGATGCATTGACGCTGAGCTGGTTACGCAGAAACGTTTCGAGATTGGGCGCACCGGAGCGTCGGATGGTCTCGCCATCGATCACCACGAAGGGCTGACTGTCATCCTCGGAGCGGCTGATGCCCGTGTTGAGCGTCCACTCCCGGCGTCCTTGCACCGTAATTTCGGGCAGGGCGACGGTGTCTTCGCGGAACTTCCTTTCCACGATCGAGAAGCTGTTGGGGCCGGTGCGCTGCCAGCTGAGACGGGTGCCGCTCAGCAGTACGTCCAGGCCATGCTCGACCTCGTAAGTGCCTTTCACTTCTGCGGTGTCGACCGCTGCGGCGGTTTTTTCGCTGATCAGGATCTGTGCATCGGCTTGTTGGCCGAAGGCGCGGATGCCGCTTTGCGCCGGCTGGGCCGCCACCTCGAAGGTGTGCGACTGGGCCGCTGCGGCGCCCGACACCACCATGACGGCCACACACGTGGCACAGGCCACGTAAGGTACGACGGGAACACCTGATCGCATGAGTCTTGCCCCGAGTGAGAAGTGGAACCTTGCCGCGCGTGGACCATCCGCTGACCTAGGTGCGGTTGCAGTCGTACTAGACCCGACGAACCACCATCACACTTCCTTACATTCGCATGACAATCGCATGCGAATTATCCATTTCGTCTGCAACTACCGCGTTGCCGCTCGGTCGGCAACTGCGTGACACGCTCTAGGGAATCAACAACGGCCGCAGCGCAGGCAACTGCTGCGCCAACTCGTCGGCCACGATGGCGGCGAACAAATCCGCGCCGTCCGGGCCGAGATGCGTGTAGTCAAACGCGAGTTTGGCCTGGCCCATCGGCTCGGCGCTGGCGTTGTCCTGCGCTGTGGCAGCGGGGTTGGTCGTGGCTGTGTTCTTCGACGCTGACGCTGACGCTGAAGCAGACGCCGGAGATGGCGCAACCGTCTGCGCCGGTGTTTTGCCGATGGTGGTGCCCGATTGCGCGGCGACGATCTGTGCCGGCTCGGCGGGGCGCTGCGCCAGCCGCATCGCCAGCACCGGCCCCATGCCCTGCACCAGAGCGCGGCTGCGCGCATGCAGATCCACCAATGGCACCTGCAGCTCGCGCGCGACCGCACGCGTGGCCTGCGCCCAGGGGCCCAGATCATCCACCAACTGGGCGGCCTCGAACTGCCGCCGCGTCAACGGCGTCACCAGCACTGGCACCGCGCCGGCGGCGCGCGCTTCGGCCACGTAGCGGCGCAGGTTGGCCGGGAATTCGCTGGCCAGGTCGGTGGACCGCCCCGGCTTGCCGGGTTGATCGTTGTGACCGAACTGGATCAACACAACCACGTGCTGATAGCCGCCGCTGCGTAGCTCCTTGAGCGCAATGTCCCACGAGCCTTCGGCGCGATAGTTGGAGGTACTGCGTCCCCCGCGTGCCAGGTTGACGCAGCTCAGGAACGAGGTCACATGCTGCGCGCAGAAACTCGGGCCCCAGCCGCCTTGCACGGCGGTGGTGGAATCGCCCACCAGCACGATCTTGCTGGCGGCAAGCGGCCGTGTCGCGGCCGGCGCGTTGCTGTTTGCGCTGTTGGTGGCCGATGCCGTGGAGGCGAGTGGCGTGTCGACCATGGCGGCAGCGGTGGCATCGCCGAACGGAAGGCAGGCAACTGCCAGCGCAGTCAGCAGCATGGATGGGGCAACGGAATACCTGCGCATGGATCACCTCAAGATCGAATAAGTGCGGCTAACCAACCGACTGTGCTCACCGCCAGATAGGCGCAGCTGGTGCGCGGTGCGCATTACCACGCGGACACTCCGGTTCCTCCGCGACGTCCACACCCAGCTGACACCTGCTCGCTCCGATTGATTGGTCGCTCTAAATACCGCTGCGCGATCGCAGCAAGCGTGCGGCCGGTGCCCGCGTCGGTCTGTATCGCTCGGACCCAGCGGTTCAGCGCGCGCCATAAGAATCCGAATGGCGACTGCCTGGCACGTGCTGTTCGTCGCTCAATAAAACAAGCGCTCAGAACGTGCCACGTTGAATAAACGGCGCTTGCTGATACAGCCGACGTTCGCCACCGCGCGGGTCGTTTTCCATCCGGCTCGGCACATCGAACAGCAACGTCTCGCGGCGCTGCAACGAATACTGCCGCCAGCGGGGGGCGCCGCGATGCGTGGGGTCGCCATGCCGCGCAAACGCGATCAACGCAGCGCTCATCTGGTCGGCCATGCGCTGCGCATCGGCGCTGTCGCCGGTGCGCGAACCGGGCTGGCCGATGGTGTCGAACACCAGCGGAATATCCAGCGTGTGGAAGGCGCCGAACTTGCCGCCGTCCAGCGGCGAGCCCCAGTCCAGTTGATACACCCAGGTCGGTGCGCCCTGGCGTGCGCGCGCTTCGGCTTCTTCTACTGCGCCGCGCCACGAGCGCCCGGCGGTGGTGGCGGCAAAGAACACCTCCGATGGCGAGTAGTGCGGATACAGGCGGCGGTATTCGGCGATCACCACCTGCGGCAACACGTCCACGTATTGCTGCGCTTCCAGCTTGGCCGGCAGCGTGTCCCAGGTGAGTGCGAAGTTGGCCGCATCGTTGCCGAGAAACGCGCGCGTCTCGTCGCGAGTATTGCCGATCACCATCGGAATCGTCGCCGACTGCAGCGGTGCGGTCGGCCAGAACGGATGCACCGGCAGGTTGCGCGCATCCAGCACCGGGCCGAAATACAACGCGCTGTTTTCCACCCGCGACGGGTCGCGCACCTGCGCGGCGGCCAGCAGCTGCGCCACCGGCACGCTGCGCAGGCGCGCGAGATCGCCTGGCGCAATCTTCAGCGCCTCCAGCAGCAATTGCGCGCGCTGTGTGGCCGCGCGCGGCCCGGCCGCAGTGACCTGCTGCCCGCTCATGGTCCAGGCGCGGTGGAACAGGCCGCGCGCGGCGGGCATGGCCATCAGCGTGGCGATCTTGGCGCCACCGCCGGATTGACCGAACACGGTGACATTGCCGGCATCGCCGCCGAATTCGGCTGCGTGCTGGCGCACCCACTGCAGCGCCTGGATCAGATCCAGCTGCCCGGCATTCCCGGAATCGGCAACGCTGGCATCGCCCAGCTGCGCCAGCGACAGATAGCCGAACAGGTTGAGCCGGTGATTGACGGTGACCACCACCACATCGCCGCGCCGGCACAGGCGCACGCCGTCGTACAGCGGGTCGCTGCCGGAGCCGGTGGTGTAGCCGCCGCCATGGATATAGAACAGGATCGGCCGCCTGCCGCCATCGCGCAGGCCGGGCGTCCAGACATTGAGGAACAAGCAGTCCTCGCTGGTGGGTTCGCTGGCCTTGGGTTGCGGGGCGGCGGCGCCGAAGCCGGTGGCATCGCGCACGCCGCTCCACGCTGTCTCCGCCACGGGCGCCTGGAAGCGCCGCGCGGCGGTGTCGCCGCCGTACGGGATGCCCTTGAACACGCAGATGCCCTGCTCGCGATACCCGCGCAGTGCACCGCTACGCACCTGTGCCAGCGGTGCGCTGTCATCGCGCGGCGGTGGCGCTACGGCACTGGCGACACCGGGTAACGCGACGGCAGCACTGACGAGCAATCCACTGCGCAGCAGCGTGCGTCGGCGCACGTCGGGAGTGGATGGCGCCGTCATCGCGCCGCGTCCTGCGCGGCAGCCGGTGGCTTGCTGACGTGCGCAATCCACGCCTGCGCCAGCTGCGGCCACGCCGCCACCGTCAACCCGGTGGTGGCCGCGGTGCCGAAGCCATGCCCGCCCTGCGGAAAGACATGCAGCTCGCTGGGCACGCCGGCGCGCAGCAACGCGTCATGCATCAGCAGGCTGTTACGCACCGACACCACGGTATCGTCCTGCGCGTGCAGCAAAAATGTCGGCGGGGTGTGCGCGTCCACGTGCAACTGCGGCGAATACGCACTCACCTGCGCAGCGCTGGGCGTCTTGCCGAGCAGGCGCTCGCGCGAGCCCATGTGCGCATTGGCGCTGTCCATGTCGATCACCGGGTAGATCAGCAACGCGAAGTCCGGCCGCGCGCTCAGCGCATCGGCGGCGTCCTGCGCCGGGTACACCTGCGCGGCGTAACGCGTGTCCAGGCTGGCGGCGACGTGGCCGCCGGCCGAAAACCCCATCACCCCGACCCGCTGCGCATCGATGCCATAGCGGCCCGCATTGGCGCGGATCAGCCGCAGCGCACGTTGCGCATCGGCCAGCGGCACGTCTGCGCCATTCGGGTGGCCTTCGCCGGGCAGTCGGTAGCGCAGCACGAACAAGGTGATGCCGGCCTGGTCGACGAAGCTTGGCACCAGCGCGCTACCTTCGTTGTCCAGAACGATGCGCTGATAGCCGCCGCCGGGCGTGACCAGCAGCGCGGTGCCGTTGGGTTGCTTGGGGCGGTAGACCACCAGATAGGGCTGGCCGATGTTCTGGATATAGCGGTCGGGCAGGGCGGCATCGCTGCTGCGGTCCACGATGCGCTGCGGCTGCGGCAACGGCGTGTCTCCCGGTGCCATTGGCTTCGGCCATAGGGCGATCCGGCTGGCCTGTTCGGCGGCGGTATCGGCGCTGGCGCGTTCTGCCGACCAGGCCGGCACACTGGCCAATGCAAAGGTGGCGACGGTCACTGCCAGGCAGCGGCGCAGGGCCTGCAATGCCAGGTTTTCACTAGGTTTTTGGCGTGTCTGCTGCATCTACCCCTCCCAGGGCCACTTCGGTATCGCGGTCACAATGTCGCACTGCACATTGCCAATGACACCGGTTTACCATATACAGCACACCGTGCCGCTGTCGATTGGCAGTGCAACAAAACACCTATCAGGGAGTCACCCTTGAGCAACGACGCCGCCACCCCGCCAACGTCCACATCCACGCTGTCCGACATCGCCCAGCGCTTTGTGGAGGCACGCCGTGCAGGGGCCTCGCTTCCTGACTTTCCGGGGCAAATCCCCGACGATCTGGTCACCGCCTACCAGGTGCAGGACATCGCCATCAGCCAGTGGCACGACCATGTGGTCGGCTGGAAAGTGGGCTATATCGCTGCCGAACGCCGCGATGCCTCCGGCGATGAGCGTCTGCTCGGCCCGATCTTCTCGAAGAAGCTCTGGAATGCTACCGGTGGAACAACCGAGTTTCCGATCTACGAAGGCGGCTTCGGTGCGGTCGAGGCCGAGTACGTGCTGCGTCTGGACGCCGACGCGCCGGCCGAGCAGAGCCACTTCACTCCGGAGCAGGCTGCACAGCTGCCGGCCACGCTGTTCATCGGTGTGGAAATCGCCAGCAGCCCGCTGGCGACCATCAACAAACTGGGCCCGCGTGTGGTGATTTCCGATTTCGGCAACAACAACGGGCTGATTCTGGGCCCGGAAGTGACCGATTGGCTGGCCCGCGACGAAGCCACGCTGAGCGCCGAAACCCTGATCGACGACCAGGTCGTCGGCACCGGCGGCGCCACCACGCTGCCCGGCGGATTGCGCGCGGCCTACGCATTTGCGCTCAGCCGTTCGGCTCAGCGCGGACGCCCGCTCAAGCGCGGTGATCTCATTGCCACGGGCAATGCCACCGGTATCCATGACATCGAAGTGGGACAGCGTGCCCTGATTCGCTTCGCCGGCATCGGCGACATTTCCTGTACGGCTGTGTCCGCCAAATAACGGTGGACCCCGTGACCAGACGCTTGGGAGGGCGCCAATGATCACACGCAGACATTTCCTCGGTGCCGGGTTTGGCGCCGCCGCAGCCGCTCCTTGGCTGGGCGCTGGTGCCACCACACCGATTCCCGGTGGGCAGTTGCTCACCGCCACCGACGTCCACGTCGGCGATTACCCCACCGTGGAGGCGGTGCGGTGGTTCGGCAAACAGCTCGAAGCGCGCACCAATGGCCGGCTCAAGCTGCGCCAGTACCACTCCGGCCAGCTGGGCCGCGAGTCGGAGGCGATCGACATGGCGCGCTTCGGCGCCATCGACATCACCCGCGTGTATTCGGGTGCGTTGAACAACGCCTTTCCGCTGACCCAGGCGCTGTGCCTGCCGTACGTGTTCGACTCGGTGCCGCATCTGCGCCGCGCCATCGACGGCCATGTCGGCGACAGCGTTCTGCGCAGCTTCGAACAGCGCGATCTGGTGGGTCTTGCGATCTACGATTCGGGCGCGCGCTGCTTCTACAACACCAAGCATCCGCTGCATCGCCCGGAAGATCTCAAGGGCCTGAAATTGCGTGTGGCCTCGTCGGATATCTTTCTCAAGCTGATGCGCATGCTGGGCGCCAACCCCACGCCGATGTCGTTGGGCGAGACGTTTTCGGCGATGGAAACGCACATGATCGACGGTGCGGAAAACAACATGCGCAGCTTCCAGTCCAGCCGTCATTTCGAAGCGGCGCACTACTGGTCGCAGAGCGAGCATTCCTACGCGCCGGACATTCTGGTGATGTCGCGCAAGAGCTTCGAATCGCTCAGCCCGGCCGATCGTGGCCTGGTGGTGGAACTGGCGCGTGCGTCGGTGCCGGTGATGCGCAACCTCTGGGATGCGTCGGAGGTGGTCGCACGCAAGCAGGTGATCGATTACGGCGTAAAGCTCAACCAGGTTGACATGCCGGCGTTCCGCGCCGCCGCCGCCCCACTGCTGGCCGAATACCGCAAGCAGCCGGAGATCGAAGCGCTGTACCGCCGCATCCGCGATTTCGCATAGAGGTATCCCGATGACCGTACCCGAGACCGTCGCCGTCCCGGCCGCGCCGTTGCAGCGCGCGCTGGACCGCGTTTCCGATATTGCCATTGGCGTGGCGTCGCTGGCGCTGCTTGGCCTGGTGGTTGTGCAGGGCTGGCAGGTATTCACCCGCTATGTGCTCAACAATTCCCCGAGCTGGACCGAGCCGGTGACGCTGTTGCTGCTGAGCACCGCGCTGAGCCTGGCGGCCGCCGCCGGTGTGCACACCAATCGCCATTTCGGCTTCTATCTGCTGGGCGACCATGTGCCACCGCTGGTGCGCAAACTGTTCGATCTGATTCGCCCGTTGATGATCATGGCCATCGGCGCCGTGCTGGCGTGGTGGAGTGCGGCGCTGCTGATCGATGGCCTGGACATCAAGATGGCCGGCGCGCAGATGCCGCAGAGCATCAACTACCTGCCGTTGTCCATTGGCGGTGCGCTGATGGTGGTGTTTGCCTTGTACAAGTTGTGGCGTGTGCTGCGCCCGATCCACACCGGAGGAGTGCGCTGATGGGCATCGCCATGTTGTTGGGAACCTTCGTGGTGCTGCTGCTGATCGGCGTGCCGGTCGCCTATGCACTGGGTGCGGCCGCACTGGCCACGTTGCTGTATCTGGACCTGCCCACGGTGGTGCTGGTGCAGCAGATTTCTGCAGGCAGCGGCTCGGCATCGCTGATCGCGATTCCGCTGTTTATCTTTGCCGGCGAGCTGATGCTGCGCGGCGGGATTTCCGAACGTTTGATCGCGCTGGCGTCCTCGTTGGTCGGGCGCGTGCGCGGCGGCCTGGGTCAGGTCAGCGTGCTGTCGTCGCTGTTCTTCGGTGGTGTGTCCGGCTCTGCCATCGCCGACGTGTCGGCGGTGGGCGGCACCATGATTCCGCAGATGATCAAACGCGGTTACGACCGCGATTACGCGGTGAACGTGAGCATGACCGCCGCGTTGGTGGCGCTGTTGGTGCCGCCCTCGCACAACCTGATCCTGTTCTCGGCGGCGGCCGGTGGCGGCCTGTCGATTGCCGATCTGTTTGCAGCCGGCATCTTCCCCGCGCTGCTGATGACCGCGGCAATGATGGTCACCGGCTATGTGGTGGCGCGCCATCGCGGCTACGGCACCGAGCCGTTCCCCGGCTGGCGTGCGGTGGCCTTGCGCCTGTTCGGTGCATTGCCGGGTCTGGGCCTGGTGGCGTTGATCTTCATCGGAATCCGCGCCGGCATCTTTACCGCGGTGGAAAGCGCCGCGATCGCCGTGGTCTACGCGTTGATCGTCACGGCATTGCTGTATCGCCAGCTGCGCTGGGCCGAGTTCTTCGCCGCCGTCACGCATGCCGCCCGCACCACTGGCGTGATCCTGTTCGTGATCGCCACAGCGGCGGTGTTCGGCTGGTTGCTGGCGTATCTGCAGGTGCCGGCAGCGGCGGTGAAACTGCTGCAGTCGGTGGCCGACGGCAAGAACACCGTGCTGCTGATGATCGTGGTGATGCTGCTGCTGCTGGGTATGTTCATGGACCTGGCGCCGAAGATCCTGATCTGCACGCCGATCTTCCTGCCGGTGGTCAAGGCCTACGGCATCGACCCGATCCATTTCGGTCTGGTGATGGTGCTGGCCGGCGGTATCGGCCTGATCACCCCGCCGATCGGATCGGTGCTGTTTATCGGCACCTCCATCGGGCAGATCACCATCGCCCAAAGCATGCGCACCATCTGGCCATTCTGGCTTGCGGCGCTGTGCGTGCTGTTGATCGTGGCGTTTTTCCCGGAGCTGTCGCTCTGGTTGCCGAGGGCACTGCGCGCGTAAGCGCGTCGGTGCTGGCGGGAGTCTCCCGCCTTCATCCAGCAGCCGGCGATCTAGGCGCCGGCCCTGCATCGCCCCGCGCGACGGGGACAAGGAGAAAGCATGCGTCACCGTATGACATCCGCGCGCTTGCGTTGGCTGCTGGCCGCCGGGCTGGTGCTGTGCACCGGCCTGAGCATGGCCGCCGACTGGAAGCGTGGTATCGAACATCAGCGCATTGCCGACCAAGGCAATGGCACCTTCCTCAACCCGGTGCTGGCCGGCGATCACCCCGATCCGTCGGTGCTCAAGGACGGCGACGATTACTACCTCACGCTGTCCTCGTTCGACGCGTATCCCGGTCTGCCGATCTGGCATTCGCGCGATCTGGTCAACTGGCAGCCGCTGGGCCACGCCATCACCCAGAACGTCGGTGCGATCTGGGCGCCGGACCTGATCAAGCACGGCAAGCGCTATTACATCTATTTCCCGGCCCGTCGTGGCGACCAGGCCGAGCGCAGCAACTTCGTGGTGTGGGCCGATGACATCAAGGGCCCGTGGAGCAAGCCGATCGACATCGGCCTGGGCAAGTACATCGACCCGGGTCATGCGGTGGGCGAAGACGGCAAGCGGTATCTGTTCCTCAGCGGCGGCGATTACGTGCAGCTGTCCGACGACGGCCTGACCGTGGTCGGCACGCCCAAGCACGTCTACGACGGCTGGAAGTACCCGGAAAGCTGGGACGTGGAAGGCTACGCGCAGGAAGGCCCCAAGATCACCCGCCACAACGGCTGGTACTACATGACCACCGCCGTAGGCGGCACCGCTGGCCCGCCGACCGGGCACATGGTGATCACCGCGCGCTCGCGTTCGATCCACGGTCCCTGGCAGAACGCGCCCAACAACCCGATCACCCGCACCAAGAGCGCCGACGAGCCGTGGTGGTCGCGTGGCCACGCCACCCTGGTGGAAGGCACCGACAAGCGTTGGTGGATGCTCTACCACGGCTACGAACACGGCTTCTGGACGTTGGGCCGGCAGGCCTTGCTGGACCCGATCGAATGGACCCCGGACGGCTGGTTCGTCGCCAAGGGCGGCGATCTGGGCACCCCGATGAAGAAACCCAGCGGCCAGGCGCTGACCCACGGCCTGGCGCTGTCGGACGATTTCCGCGCCAAGACGCTCGGCCCGCAGTGGGCGTTCTTCAACCCGGCGGCCGACGAAGCCAAGCGCCTGCAGGTGGGCGATGGCGTGTTGCGTCTGCAGGGCAAGGGCACCGCTCCGCGCAACGCCTCGCCGCTGACGGTGATCGCCACCGACCAGGCCTACCAGTTCGAAGTGCAGATGACCGTGGCACCGGGCGGGCAGGGCGGGGCGCTGCTGTTCTACAGCGACAAGCTCTACGCCGGCGTGGGCAGCAATGGCGAAAACTTCGTCATGCACCGCTACGGCGAAGAACGCCCCGGCACGCTGGCCCCCAGTGCTACCGGTGGCACCTTGTGGCTGCGGGTCACCAACAACCGCCACATCGTCACCATCCACAGCAGCACCGACGGCAAGACGTGGACCAAGTACCCGGTGCAGATGGAAGTGTCCGGCTACCACCACAACGTGGCCGGCAAGTTCCTGGCATTGAAGCCGGCGCTGTATGCCGCCGGCCCGGGCCAGGTGGAGTTCCGCAACTTCCGCTACCGCGCCCTGGACTGACCGTTCTGCATCGCCGGGCATGCCGCCGCGATGGTCGCTGCGGTGTGCCTGGCGCGGCGGGTCCGGGGTGGCGGCAGGCTTCGCTCAGGTCTGCCGGCCGTCTGGCCGGTAGAATCCAATCAACTTCACTGGTTGACCGCTATGCCCGCCCGCAAGATGCCTGAAGAGGGAATGCCCGGCCTGCCGAAGGGCAAGGTAGCCACGATCAACGACATCGCACGGATGTCGGGCGTGTCCAAGAAGACCGTGTCGCGGATCATCAACAACTCGCCGCTGGTGCGGCAAGACACCCGCGAGAAGGTCGAGGCGTTGATGCGCGAGGTTGGCTACTCGCCCGACCCGCTCGCGCGCGGGCTGGCGTTCCGGCGCTCGTTCCTGATCGGCATGGTCTACGACAATCCCACCGCGCAATACATCGTGGACATGCAGTACGGCGCGCTGGACGCGCTGCGCGGCTCCAGTTTCGAGCTGGTGGTGCACCCTTGCGACAGCCGTAGCCCCGGCTACATCGAAGGCGTGCGCCGTTTCGCCCAGGCGCAGAAGCTGCACGGGGTGATCCTGGTGCCGCGCGCGTCCGAAGATCAGGCGCTGGCCGATATGCTGGCCGAGATCGGCTGCCGCTACACCCGCATCGCCTCGGTCGCGCTGGATACCACCTCGCAAACGGTGATCACCCACGACCGCGACGGCGCCGCCGAGGCGGCCGACTACCTGCTCTCGCTCGGCCACCGCGACATCGCCCTGGTCACCGGCCCCAGCGCCTACCGTTCCTCGATCGAACGCACCTCCGGCTTTGCCGACGCGCTCACCCGGCGCGGCATCGAACTGCCGTCCGAGCGTATCGTCGAAGCCGGCTACACCTTCGAATCGGGCGTGGCCGCCGCCGAAAAGCTGCTGCTGGGGAAAAAGCGCCCCACCGCCATCTTCACCGGTAACGACGAAATGGCTGCCGGTATCTACAAGGTCGCGCTGCGCGCCGGCATCAACATCCCGCGCCAGCTCTCGGTGATCGGCTACGACGACAGCTCGCTGGCTTCGCGCCTGTGGCCACCGCTGACCTCGGTGCGCCGCCACACCCGCGACACCGGCCGCACCGCCGCGGCCATGCTGATCCAGCCCGACAACGCCCCGCAACTGCCCACCGCCAGCGTGCGCCCGCATCTGATCGTGCGCGACTCCTGCCAACCGCCGGAAGATTGAGCACTGCGCGCCGCGATCCCACGCGGCGCGGGCCTACCGCTGCACCTTGCAGGACGTTGTGCCGGTCAAGGTGAGAACAGCTGTCTCGATCGGCCAACGGCTGGCCCCCATCCGCCCTTCGGGCACCTTCCCTCGCAGGCGGGGGAAGGCAGTGCGCCGATCGCTGCGGTGACGCCCCTCTCCCGACGCCCCTCTCCTGCTTGCGGGGGCGAGAAGGCATGGCTTGCGCGCCACGGGCGCGCGTGCCTTGGAGCGCTCGCGCCGCACGCGCGGGCCAGGGAGCGGAGCGGGGGTTGGGGTGAGGGCACGGCGGCAGGCAGGCATCTGAGAACAACTTAGGCATGCGCTGAAAACGCGGTAGGCCTCAAGCCTCGCCCCAATACTGCGCGCCGCCTCGCACCCTCATCCGGCGCTGCGCGCCACCTTCTCCCGGTGGGAGAAGGGATCAAAGCCCCTCTCCCGCCTGAGTGTCTTGGAGCGCCCGCGCCGAAAACACGGTAAGCACACTCACCGCTCAAGCCGCGGCCCCCAAGACTGCGCGTCGCCTCGCACCCTCATCCGGCGCTGCGCGCCACCTTCTCCCGGTGGGAGAAGGAAGCAGGCAGTCCCTCAGACCCACCCATCCCACTATCGTGCACTGCGCAATGACACCGGTTAACCAGAGCCGGTAGACTACCTACGGAGCAAGCCCTCTTCCCCCCGCTTGCCACGGAGATCGCGCATGTCCCTGTACTGCAAGACCCACTACGCCACCCACCCGGATGCCATCAAGGGCGCCAGCAACGACGACCTGCGCGAGCTGTATCTGCTCGACGGCCTGTTCGTCGATGGTGCGGTGACGCTCAAATACACCCATTACGAGCGCTTCGTGCTCGGTGGCGCCGCACCGCTGGGTACCGCGCTGGAACTGCCCAAGCAGACCGAGCCGGCCTCGGCCGCCGGTCACCCGTTCCTGGAGCGCCGCGAACTGGGCGTCATAAACGTCGGCGCCGGTAGCGGCACCGTGACCGTGGATGGCACCGCCTACACGCTCGGTCCCAAGGACGGCCTGTACGTGGCGATGGGCAGCACCGATGTCAGCTTCGCCTCGGACGATGCCGCCAACCCGGCCAAGTTCTATCTGGCCTCGACACCGGCGCATGCGCGCTTCGAGACCAAGCAGCTGTCGATCAAGGATGCGGTGGCGCTGGACCGTGGCGCGCTGGAAACCAGCAACGAGCGCACCATCTACCAGTACATCGTGCCGGCCACCTGCCAGTCCTCGCAGCTGCTGCTGGGCCTGACCGTACTCAAGCCGGGCAGCGTCTGGAACACCATGCCGCCGCATCTGCACGACCGTCGCAGCGAGGTGTATTTCTATTTCGACCTCGGCGCCAACGACCGCGTGTATCACTTCATGGGCGAGCCCGAAGCGCAGCGTCACATCGTGATCCAGAACAACGAAGCGGTGGTGTCGCCGCCGTGGTCCATCCACATGGGCGCCGGCACCAGCAACTACGCCTTCATCTGGGCGATGGGCGGCGAAAACCTGGACTACACCGACATGCATGTGCTGGACATCTGCCAGCTCAAGTAAGCCCGGTCTCGATCCATTGTTCGCTTCGGTGACGCCTGCGATCCAGGTGCGCACTAGCAACATCAGCGCGCTCCACCTCAGGCGTTGGTGACGCAGCATTTCAAACGACACACGCACTCTGCCGCGCACTGCGCGGCTCACTCATCACAACGTGGCACACCCAGCAGGAGCGATAAGGTAATGAGCAATCCGTTCAGTCTCGAAGGCAAGGTTGCATTGGTCACCGGTGCCAACACCGGCTTGGGCCAGGGCATCGCGCTGGCATTGGCCGAAGCGGGCGCGGACATCGCCGCCGCCGGCATCCAGGCGCCCACCGAGACCGAAGAAAAGGTCAAGGCGCTGGGCCGCCGTTTTATCGCCATCGAAGCCAACCTGATCAGCATCGAGCCGGTGCAGCGCATCGTCGACGCCACCATCGCCGGCCTGGGCGGGTTGGACATCCTGGTCAACAACGCCGGCCTGATCCGTCGCACCGACGCGGTCGATTTCAGCGAGCAGGATTGGGACGACGTGCTCAACGTCAACCTGAAGTCGGCGTTCTTCATGGCGCAGGCGGCCGGCCGTCATTTCATCGCCCAGGGCCGCGGCAAGATCATCAACATCGCCTCTATGCTGTCGTTCCAGGGCGGCATCCGCGTGCCCTCGTACACCGCCAGCAAGTCGGGCATCGCCGGCATCACCCGCCTGCTCGCCAACGAATGGGCCAGCAAGGGCGTGACCACCAACGCCATCGCGCCGGGCTACATGGCCACCGACAACACCGCGCAGCTGCGTGCCGATGAAGACCGCAACAAGTCGATCCTGGATCGCATCCCGGCCGCGCGCTGGGGCGTGCCGGCCGATCTCGGCGGCACCGCGGTGTTCCTGGCCAGTAGCGCCTCGGACTACGTCAACGGCGCCATCATCCCGGTCGATGGCGGCTGGCTGGCGCGCTGATCCAGATCGCATGGCCATGGCGCGCACTGTCAGACGCGCGCAGCCGCCCCTGGTGTCCCGCGATGCCACGTCCTTCTCCCGCGAGCGGGAGAAGGTGCCCGCAGGGCGGATGAGGGCAGCAACTCGTCCGGGACCGTCATCAAAGGGTGCGCGGAGTCTTGGTCACTGCTTGTTCGTTTCGCGCCGAAAGCCCCAGATGGGACCGCAATCGAAAGCACCTCGCGGCAGTCCCTAGCCTCCATCCTTTTCCGAACCACTCTTCCCCAACCAATCGGAGCATTCCCATGAAAATTGCACTCATGAATGAGTTTAGTCAGGCCGCCAAGAACCCGGTGATCCTGCAGCAGCTCAACGACATCGCCGGCGAACAAGGCCACAACGTGTTCAACGTCGGCATGGACGGCGACAACGACCACCGCCTGACCTACATCCATCTGGGTATCGTCGCCAGCCTGCTGCTGAACTCGAAGGCGGTCGACTTTGTCGTCGCCGGCTGCGGCACCGGCCAGGGCGCGATGATGTCGCTCAACGCCCACCCGGGCGTGTTCTGCGGCTACTGCATCGAGCCGACCGACGCCTACCTGTTTGCGCAGGTCAACAACGGCAACGCACTGTCGCTGGCATTCGCCAAGGGCTACGGCTGGGGCGCGGAAATCAACGTGCGCTACATCTTCGAAAAGGCCTTCAGCGGCGAGCGCGGTCTGGGCTACCCGGCCGAGCGTCGCGAATCGCAGGCTGCCAATGCCGGCATCCTGACCCAGGTCAAGCAGGCCACCGCCAAGTCCTACCTCGACGGCCTGCGCGCCATCGACCCGGAACTGATCAAGCAGGCCATCGGCGGCGAGCGCTTCCAGCAGTGCTTCTTCGACAATGCGCAGGATGCGGAGATCCGCAACTTCGTCGCCGGCCTGCTGGGCAAGAGCGAAGCCGCCGCTGCCTGAGTGTAGCGGCATGCGCGTGCCTGTGTTCCTGCACCGGGAGCAGGCCTGCGCCGCAAGGTGAGTGCTTGAGACGTCGCTGACGCGTCATTCATCGCATGGCGTCACCCACTGTTGAGACAAGCAGTGGGTGACAGTCACTGCACGCCCTGCTGTGACTGACTCCGATGCCGGTGCCCAAAAGCGTGAGTGCATCCGTTGTGAACAGAGAGCGTGCGTGGATGCGAGCAGAAACACATGTGCATTCGTCCAGAAGCACTCGTGTATTTGACCGAAAGCGCGCGTGCATCGAGCCCTTCTCCCATCGAAGCGAGAAGGCACGGCTTACGCGCCATGGGCGCGCGTGCCGCAAGCGCGGCTCGGGGCGCGGGTACGGCGGAAGACAGTCAACCGGCACTCAAGCGCAGGCATCGGACTCGCTCAATAACCAGCAATGCCGATGTTGACGATGACCCACCGAAGCATCACGTCGCCCGAGCTGGATCCAGCCAACGCGCGAAGTACGGATGCAAGTCGCGTCGAAATCACGCATCAAGCGTGCAGCCATACGTCGGTACCGCACTGCGGATAGCAGCAAAGCCAGATCCAAAAGCAACAAAAGCAACAACAACAACAGCAACAACAGCAACAACAGCAACAACAGCAACAACAGCAACAACAGCAACAACAACAGCAACAACAGCAACAACAACAGCAACAGCAACAGCAACAGCAACAACAGCAACAGCAACAGCAACAGCAACAACAGCAACAACAGCAACAGCAACAACAGCAACAGCAACAGCAACAGCAACAAACACCGCACTCACCTGGAGCCCCTCATGCGTCGACTGCTCATCGCCATGCTGCTGCTCTGCACTGGCATCGCCCATGCCCATGCTGCGCCCCATCGCATCTTTATCGCCGGCGATTCCACCGCGGCCGAGTACGGCGCCGATCGCGCACCGCAAGCCGGCTGGGGCCAGATGCTGCAAGCGTGGTTCGACCCCGCGCAGTGGCAGGTGCACAACCACGCCAAAGGTGGCCGCAGCACCCGCAGTTTCATCGCCGAAGGGCGCCTGGACGCCATCGCCAAGGAGTTGCAACGGGGCGACATCCTGCTGATCCAGTTCGGGCACAACGATGCCAAACGCGAAGACCCCACACGCTATACCGACCCGCAAGGCGACTACGTGCGGTTCCTGCGCCAATACATCGCCACCGCGCGCGAGAAGGGCGCCACGCCGATCCTGATCACCCCGGCCGCACGCCTGCTCTACGACTTCGGCGCATTGCTCGATACGCATGGCCGCTACACCCTGGCCATGCAGCAACTGGCGGCCGACGAACGCGTCGGCCTGATCGATCTCAACGCCAGTTCCAGCGACTGGATTCGCGCACTCGGCGAGCAAGCCGCCAAGCCGTACTTTCTGTTCGTCCCCGAACAGGGCAAAGCAGATGGCACTCATTTCAGCCGCGCCGGCGCTACCGCAGTGGCTTGCCTGGTCGTGCACGGCTGGGTGCAGCTACAGCCGGAGTTAAAACCCCAGCTGCGTCGCGACGCCGATTGCGGCGCAGCCCCCGATACCGCCGCGCAACGCGCCGCACAGGCGCATCCGTCGCTGGTCGTGCACGAGCGCGATCTCGCCCGCGAACAACCCGGCCCGCACGGCGGCGCCGGCCCCACCACGGCGTATCCGTTCTTCGCAGACGCGCCAGAGTTGAAGTTCGTGCTGCGCAAACGCGTGCTGCACAAAGGTGCCGGCATCGGCCTGCACCTGCACGACAAGGACGAGGTCTACTACATCGTCAGCGGGCGTGGCCTATACGCGCTGGATGGCAAGCAATACGACGTCGCAGCAGGCGATGCACTGCTGACGCGCCCGGGCAGCACCCATGCATTGCAGCAGACCGGTGATGCACCATTGGTGCTGTTGTTGGCCTACCTGCCAGCGCCGGCAGGGTGAACCGTCGGCGCGATGCAGCGCAGGTATGGGCGCCGCAGACGCGCCACCCAAGCAATGCCCCGCCGACCCAGCGCTACAACCCCGCTGGCATTCGATCCAGTCCTGCAGCCATCGCCGTGCGTTGCGCCGCATGACCTTCGGCATGCTGGCAGGCGGCCTCGACCGGCGGCATGATTGGCGATCCCACACTGCTCGGCGCGCATGAAAACTCCCTGGTTGCTTCTGTGTGTGCTCATCGCGCTGGCACCTGGCGCACTGGCCAGCCCGGCATTGGCCGTCCCTGCTCCGATTGCGCTGGACCTGGAGCTTGCACCGCATGCAACCAAGGGCGAGGTGGACACGCTAGAGGTGCGTCTGCGCCTGGCCACGCTGACCGTGGCTCGCGGCGGCATCGTGGCGCAGCTGCCGATGCAAGAGGGAAACGTGGATAGCGCTGCCGAGCACATCGTCTCGATCGAAGCCACCGATGCGCAAGGGACGGTGCAGCTCGCCGGGCGCGCGGCCACCGCGCAGGAGCGCGGCGATCAAGGCCCGTTGCGCGTCTGGACTGCGCCACGCGCGCTCGGCGGCCCGCTCAGCCTGCACTACCGTGTCCCGGCCAATGCGACCCGGCCGCCACGCGGCCCGGCGCCGCCCATTTCGTTCCGTAACGATGCGCATGCGTTTTCTGCAGTGTCGAGCATGTTTCTGGTGCTGCCGCCGCAGACACAAACGTACGCGTTGACCATTCGCTGGGATCTGTCGCAGCTGCCCGATGGCGCCAAGGGGGTGAGCTCGTTCGGCGAAGGGACGGTGCAGGTCGCGCAGATCGACAACGACAGTTTGCCTTTCGTGTTCTTCATGGCCGGGCAGGTCGGACGCTGGCCGAGCGTGCCGCGTGCGGACGGGTTTTCGGTCGCCTGGCAGGGGCAACCGCCCTTCGATGCGAATGCGTTATCCGCGTGGGTGGGCAAGCTGCACGAGCAGTTCGAGCTGGCGTTTCCGCACCCCGAGTCCAGGCCCTACACGATCTTCCTGCGCTACAACCCGGTCAACGCGGGCGGCGGGACCGCATTGAACCAGTCCTTCGTCACCACCTATGGCGCAGGGGACGGTGCCGATGTGGACCTGATCAAGATCACCTTGTCGCACGAAATGTTCCATACCTATCAGCCGCGCCTTTCCGAGCACGGGCCCGAGTCCACGACCTGGTTCACCGAAGGCTCGGCGGTGTTCTACCAGGCGCTGCTGCCGCTGCGATTCGGTTTGCTCACCCCGCAGCAGTTTCTGGATTCGCTCAACACGACCGCAGCGCGTTACTACACCAATGCGCTGGGAAATCTGCCCAACGCACGCATCGATGAGGGATTCTGGAAGGACACCCGCATCCGCATGCTCGCCTACGACCGCGGCATGTTGTATCTGGCCACGGTGAACGATGCGCTACGCAAGCGATCGCAGGGCCAGCGTTCGCTGGATGACCTGCTGCGTGAGCTGCTGGCGATCGGGCAGCAGCGCGAGGCAACGCAGGCCGATTGGGAGGCCTTGCTGAAGGCGGAGTTGGGCGAGGCGGCGGTGCAGGACTTTCATGCCTTCCTGGCCGGCACGCCGCCGTTGCCGGCGTCGGACGCGTTCGGGCCGTGCTTTCGCAGGACCAGCAAGCCACTGCGGCGATATGTGTTGGGATTCGAGCCGGCGGTGCTGGCCGAACCCAAGCGTATCGTGCGCGGGCTGATGGCAGCGTCGGCGGCCGCGCAGGCAGGAGTGCGCAATGGCGATGAGATCGTGCGTCCGGTGCCGCAGGACGGCATCCAGGGCAATCAGACCGAGCATCTGCAGTTGCGCTTGCGTCGCGACGGCAAGGAGTTCGATGTGGACTATCTGCCACGCGGCGAGCAGGTAGACGCCTGGCAATGGGAGCGCGTGCCTGGGGTGGACGATGCGCAATGCCGGCTGTGAGCGGGCGCTGATGCGCGCAGGCGTGCCTGTCTGCGGATAGGCACCCAGCCATCCGGTGCGCCGTTGCGCACGTGCCGCTGCCGGATCACTGCGTCGCTGAGGTGCCCGCATGCGCGACGGGGATTGCCCTCGCACGCAGCGATCGCGGCGTGTCCGTCTGCGTCACCCTGCATGCTCGTCGCACACGGCGCGCGGCGCATGGATCAAGGCTCAGGCCTTATCCACCCCGTAATGCACCAGGCCCAGCCGCGCCAGGTCGCCGGAGCGGCGGTAATAGACCTCTTCCCAGCCCTGCACGCGTTGGCGGTCGGCCTCGTTCATGGCGTCCAGGATGTCTTCGATGCTGAGCAGTTCGGGGTCTTCTTCCAGCCGTTCAAACACCGCGCCCAGGCCCTCGATGGCCTGCCGGGTTTGCGCTGCGCCCATTGCTGCCAGACCGCGCACTGCGTCGCTGCGGGTGGCCGCATCCCAGCGGTCGAAGTAGCGGGCGTAGCCGCTTTCTGTCATGTCCGCATCCAGCCGGGCAAGCGCGACCAGCTCGCGTTCGCCCGGCGATAGCGCGTCCAGGCGTCCGCGTAACGTTGCCAGTTTTGCCTGCGCGCGTGCGGCGCGACGGCGCCACAGCAGTTCGGGCATGTTGATCAGCCCTTCCGCTGTGGGCGGCGCCACCGCAGGCCAATTCACGCCATGGCCGTCCTCGGTGATCTGCCAGTGCGCGCGCTGTGGTGGCGTGGCCTTGAGCAACAACCGATGCGCCTGGATGGGCTCGTCGATGCGGATGCCGTTGGCCAGGGTGAACAGCAGGCGGGTGTCGTCCAGCTCCAAGCGCCGGATGCGCAGATGCGTCAGGTCCATTGAGCGAATGCGATGTGGGGAGTCTCGACCATAGTCCGCGCTGGCGACGGTGTCGAGTCGCTGCGCACTGCGTTGTCCCGCAGCGCGAACTGCACGTGCGTCGCATCACCTTGCCAGGGTGACGCCGCCGTCTGGCGAAGGCGCGACAGGGCAGCACAATGCAGCGACGCACCACGGCGCGCGGCTTTCAGCCTCGCATCTCACCGTGTCAAACACGCAGCGCCGGTACACGGACGCGCAGTCCTTCGCGGCGTTAACCGCGTTGCACCGCTGCGTTGCGCCGCGGCGGGCAGCGCAAGGTGGCTGCTTTAGACGTCGCCGTCGCGGCTCCAGCCTTCGCCACTGCCGCGCTGAATCACCTGATCGCTGCTCAGCACATCGCCGGCCGGCACCTGCGCCTGTTGCGCCAGTGCCGCGTAGATCGGCGTGAAGTCCGGGCTGGTCGCGTCCATCAACTGCGCAAAGCTGTCGATGACGAAATAGGTCTTCTGAAAACTGTCGATGCGGTAGCGCGTGCGCATGATGCGCTGCAGATCGAAGCCGATGCGATTGGGCGCGGGCGAGTCCAGCGAATACAGCGATTCGCCTTTCGACGACACGATGCCGGCGCCATAGATGCGCAAGCCTTGCGGCGTGTTGATCAGGCCGAATTCCACCGTATACCAATACAGCCGGGTGAGGTTCTGCAGCGCGTCCGGGCCAATGCCGTGCGCCTTGACCCCGCCACGGCCATAGGCCTGCATGAAGTCGGCAAACAACGGATTCATCAGCAGCGGCACATGCCCGAACAGGTCATGAAACAGGTCCGGCTCGGCGATGTAATCGATCTGATCGGGGCGGCGGATCCACCAGGTCACCGGAAAACGCTTGTTGGCCAGGTGATCGAAAAAATCCAGTTCCGGCAGCAGGCCTTCCACGCCGACCAACGTCCAGCCGGTGGCCGCCTGCAGCACCGCGTTGAGCGCATCGAAGCGCGGGATCTGGCTATCGTCCATGCCCATGGCGTCCTGCGCCTGCAGGAACTCATCGCAGGCGCGGCCCACCAGCAACGCACGCTGGCGGCGATACAGCGTGCCCCAGGTGGCATGGTCGTCGCTGCTATAGCCGTCCCACGGCTGATCGACCACGGCCGTGGTGTAGACCGGCACATAACCCTTGTCGGTAAGCTGGTTTTCGACGCGGCGCGGGGCAGTGTTCATGCGGCAGGACTTCCGTAGCGACTAAGGATTCACCTTAGCCGGATCGCTGCGCAACAGGATTGCGAATCTTGCGCAGCGCCGGGACTTACGCGCAAGATTCATGCGTCTCGATCTGCTGCTGCGCAACATATGGACCAACCAATCGCCTTGGACCGCACCGATCTGCGGTTGCTCGCCTTGCTGCAGACGCAGGGACGTACCAGCAACGCCGAGCTCGCCGTGCAGGTGAATCTGTCCGCGTCGGCCTGCCTGCGGCGCACGCAACGGCTGGAGGCCGCCGGCATCATCGCCGGCTACGGTGCGCGCCTGGATGCGCGCGCGCTGGGGCTGGGTCTGCAGGCTTTTGTGCGGGTGCAGTTGGAGCAGCACGGTCAGGCCGATATCGAGCTGTTCGCCGACGGCGTGCGCGGTTGGGACGAAGTGGTGGCGTGCTGGGCGCTGACCGGCGACATGGATTATCTGTTGCAGGTACAGGTGCGCGACCTAGAGCATTTTTCGCGATTTCTGCTGGATCGGCTACTCAATGCCACCGGCGTGTCTGACGTCAATTCCAGCTTCGTCCTGCGCACGGTCAAGGCGCCCGAAGGCCTGCCGCTGTCGCATCTGGCGTGATGCATTAGTCGCCTGGGCCCGGGTGCGAAACGCGTTGTGCCGGCGGAATAGGGCGCCCCGATCGCGCGGACAATCTGTTGCGATCAACGAATCTGGCTGACCTGCGATGTCCGACAGCGGGCACCGTCGCGCAGATGGCGCCGGCAGGAACAGGCAATCCAGGGCAGACCGCACTTGCTCTGCAAACGATAACGATTTACATTTACATAACGTCTGGCCGGCTCCGGCCATGTCCTGTTCGTCGATCCGCCAGCCTCGCCAGGCCAGCCAGCTCGTCGCCCGAGCAGTACGCCGACGCCTGCCTGCTTCCTGTCGCCACGCCCTAGCGTGCGCCCACGATCGATGAGAGACCGATGCCTGCACTGACCCACCCACTGACCTCCCTGTCTGTTGCCCTGCTGTGCGCGTTGACCTGGCCCGCCGCTGCGCACGCAGCCGACCTGGCCGATGCCAAGACGCTCGACCAGGTCACCGTCAACGGCACGGTGAGCCGCGCGCAGCCGGCCACCACCACGCGCCTGCCACTGACCCTGCAGGAGACGCCGCAGTCGGTAAGCGTGATCGGATTGCAGCGCCTGGAGGACGAGTCGCTTTTCAGCATCGATGACGTGATGCGCAACGTCACCGGCGTCAACGTGTCGTTCTACGACACCCAGCGCCCGCTGTATTTTGCGCGCGGTTTCCAGATCACCGACTTCCAGGTCGATGGCTTGCCCACCTATAGCGGTGCGACCAATCAGGAATACGACACGGTGTTTTACGACCGCATCGAAGTGATCCGCGGCGCCAACGGCCTGCTGACCGGTGCGGGCATTCCCTCGGCTACGGTAAACCTGTTGCGCAAGCGCCCAGGCAAGACGTTCGACGCCTCGGTTGCCGCAAGCGCCGGCACCTGGGATTTCCGCCGCACCCAGGCCGACGTCAATGCACCGCTCACCGACGACGGCCGCTTCCGCAGCCGCGTGGTCGCGGCCTGGCAGGACCGTGACTACTACTACGACCGCTACCACGACAACAAAATGTCCGGCATGGCGGTGCTGGAAGGCGATCTGACCGACAGCACCACGCTCACCGTTGGGTATCAACGTCAGGACAACAGCCCGGTCGGTTCGACCTGGGGCACAGTGCCGTTCTTTGCGGCCGATGGCACGCTGGCCAACCTGTCGCGCTCGACCAACATGGCACCGGAATGGACGCGCTGGCAGCGCGAAACCAGCACCGCCTTCGCCAATCTGGAACAACGCTTCGGCGAAGATTGGCTGCTGCGCGTCAACTACGCGCACACCAAGGGCGATGTGCAGAGCATTCGCGTGTACGGCACCGGCTATCCGGCCGCCGATGGCAGCGGCGTGTTCTTGCGCACCGGCGTTGGCGAAACCAGCGACGCCCGCGATGGCGTGGATGTGTATCTGTCGGGCGGGTTCTCGTTGTTCGGCCGCCGGCACGACGTGGTGCTGGGTGGCAGCTGGCAGGATCTGCAATCGACCACCTACGGCATCGCGCAGCAGTACCCCAGCGGCTGGGGATCGTGCATCAACGAAAGCGGTGGGTCTGAGCGCTGCTATCGGATTCCCAACATCCGCAACTGGGATGGCGATGCACCCGAGGTGAGCTACAGCCGCACCGGCGCGCGCCGTGAGGCACGCACCACGCAGCGCGGCGTGTACGCCTCCACACGCCTGCGCCTGGCCGACCCGTTGTCGCTGATTGCCGGCGCGCGCCTGAGCACCTGGCAAACGCGCACCCAGGCCTTCAACGTCAGCGGCGGCTACACCGGTACCACCGGCCGCTACAAAGTGAGCGATGAAGTCACCCCGTACGTGGGCCTGGTGTACGACATCGTGCCGGACGTGTCGGTGTACGCCAGCTACACCGAAATCTTCAATCCGCAAAACTACCGCGACAAGGACAACAACCTGCTCGCGCCGGTGGAAGGCTCCAACCTGGAGGCCGGCATCAAGGCGCAATTACTCGACGGCCGCGCCATGGCCACCGCCGCCGTGTTCGAAGCAAAGCAGGACAACTACGCGGTGCGCGACATGACCCAGCCCGAATCGTCGTTGCCCGATGGAACCTCCGCGTTTATCGGCGTGGACGGTACCAAGAGTCGCGGTTGGGAGATGGATATCAACGGCGAGATGCTGCCGGGTTGGACGGTCAATGCCGGCTACACCCACGTCAAGGTCACGCGCGCACCCACCGATGCGATCTACGCCAACCTGCCGGAAGACTATCTGCAGCTGTCCACCCAGGTACGCCTGCCCGGCGCGTGGGATCGTCTGAGCATCGGTGGTGGCGTGAGTTGGCAAAGCGCGGTGCGCGGCTTCAACATCGCGCGCCCCACCGGCGATGGCAGCGGCGCCACCACCCCGGTCACCGTGGTGCAGAATCCGTATGCGTTGGTGCACTTCAACGCCAACTACCGCATCAGCGACCAGTGGACCGCCACGCTGGCGGTACGCAACGCGTTCGACAAGACCTACTGGGCCAACCTGGATTACCAGAACTACGGCGAACCGCGCTTTGTCAGCGTGTCCCTGCGCTGGCGGTACTGAGGAAACGGCGATACCGGCCGATCACCGCGCGGTGCATGCACCACGATGATCGGCTCGGCATCGCAACCAACGTCCTAAAGCGGAGTCCAACGCATCTGCCGTTGCGTAGGAGCGGCCCCGGCCGCGACGCCGTCCCGAGACAGCATCAGCGCTTACGCAACAGGTATCGACCAAGGCGAAAAATCTAGTTCGCCTGAATCAACACCTCTCGCGCAACAGCATGCAATGGCAGGCAGATAACGCCGTAAACCATACGAGCGAAAAACGCACCGAACGCGTTACATCAAGCAAGCTGCGGCACTTCGTAGGAGCGGCCCCGGCCGCGATGCCGTCCCGACACAGCGCCAGTGCTTACGCAGCAGGCATCGACCAAGGCGAAAAAGCTCGCCCGCCTGGATCAACACCTCGCGCAACAGCGTGCAAATGGCAGGCAGATAACGCCGTAAACCATGCGAGCAGAAAACGCGCAGAACGCGTTACATCAAGCAAGCGAGATGCGGCACTTCGTAGGAGCGGACCTGGCCGCGACGCCGTCCCGATACCACCGACGCGCAAAAACGTTTTACACAACAGCGAAGAACCCGCTCATCCGCGCCCAAGCGAGCACATGCAACTCACCGTCGCACGCACCCCGCGACATGCAGACGCGCGGTTTCTTCCTTGACCTCGCGGACCGCGGCTTACAGTGAGCGGTAAAACCGCAGCACCTGCCTGCCACCAGCAAGCCCCGCGATCACCCTGTACCGCCGATCCAGCAACGCATCGAGCGCAGCGGACATCCCGTCGCACCACAACCGCTTTACGGCGCCACGCATTCCTCGTCCTTGCCGCGCAGTTTCTGCCAGCGCGACCGTTGTTCCAGGCAGCGCTGGTAAGCCTGTTGTTTTGCCGCTGCAGCCTGGTCGGCGGCGTTACGCGTGGCACTGCTACGCGCGGCCTGTAGCTGCGCGATCTTGGCGCGGATCTGCGGCATCACGGCCATCGCGGCGCGTTCGCCTTCCAGGATGGCGACACTGCGCTGATTGAAATCGGCCGAGCCGATATCGTTGACCTTGGGGCGCACCACCACGTCTGCGCGCTTTAGCTCGGCTTCGCCCAGACGCTGCCCCATGATCGAGATCGACTGGTTCACCGTGCCCAGCAGATCGCCCGGATTCTTGCCGCTGGCCTTGCTGGAAATATCCACCGCCACCACGAATTCGGCGCCGAGCTGACGCGCGGCATCCACGGGCACCGGGCTGACCACGCCGCCGTCGACGAAATGGTATTTGCCGATGGTCACCGGCTCGAACACGCCGGGAATGCTGCTGGACGCACGCACCGCCTGGCCGGCGTTACCGCGCACGAACACGGTGCGCTCGCCGTCTTCCAGGCGCGTGGCCACCACCGCAAACGGCTTGCGCAACTTCTCGATAGGCTTGCCGCCGAGTTGCTCGTTGACGTAGTCCTGCAGCTTCTGGCCCTGCACCAGGCCACCGGAGAACAGTCGCACATCGCGGATGCTGGTCTGGTCGAGCGCCACCGCTTTTTCCTGCATTTCGAACGCGTCCATGCCGCTGGCATACAGCGCGCCGACCACGCTGCCGGCGCTGGTGCCGGACACCACCACAGGCGCAAACCCGTTGGCTTCGAGCATCTTGATCACGCCAATATGCGCAAAGCCTTTGACTGCGCCGCCGCCAAGCGCGATGCCGATCTTCACCGGTTTGGCCGCAGCGGCCGAAGGCGCCTGGACCACCGGCGCAGGCGTTGCCGGGCGTGGCTCGCCACCGCAGGCCGAGAGCAGACCGAGCATGGACAACAGGGCAAGCGAGCGGGAGCGGCGGAGCGCGGTCATGGCGAAAACGTCGATGGGAAAGGCGAGGGAGAATACACGCGCGCCGAGACGACCGCTGCGGGCGTAGGCCCCATCGCTCACGCTAACAGGCGCGTTGGCTCCGCAAGGACAGTCGCCGGCTGCGCTCGGACCGTTGTCATGACACCAATCGGCCGGTGCGTGTCCCTTCTCCCACCGGGAGAAGAGACACGCACACGGAGGATGAGGGTGCGCTCGAAAGCGACCGCCGAATCACTCAGCCCGCACCAAGCGCAGTCGAACCGAGGTGTGCTTGCACCTGACCATCGCACTCAGCTGCCGCGTCACCCAATCAAAACCGGTTATCGCCATCCAGCAGCCGTCCCAGCCCGCCGAGCACCGAGCCTTCGCCGCGTTGCTGACCGCCGGCTTGCGGGGCGGCCTGCAGCATGCGACCGGCCATGCGCGAGAACGGCAGCGATTGCAGCCAGACCTTGCCGGGGCCGGTGAGGGTGGCCAGGAATACGCCTTCGCCGCCGAAGAACATGCTCTTCAATCCGGCCACGCGACGCACGTCCATGTCCACGCCGGCGTGATAGGCGACCACGCAGCCGGTGTCCACGTCGATGCGCTCGCCAGGGCCGAGGTCGCGTTCCACCACGGTGCCGCCGGCGTGCACGAACACCCAGCCGTCGCCTTCGAGTTTCTGCATGATGAAGCCCTCGCCGCCGAACAGGCCGGTGAGGATTTTCTTCTGGAAGGCGATGCCCAACGACACCCCGCGCGCACCGGCCAGGAAGCTGTCTTTCTGGCAGATCAGGCGCCCGCCGTGCTCGGACAGCCGCAGCGCCAGCACCGTACCGGGGTAGGGCGCGGCGAACGCCACCTTGGCCTTGCCGCTGCCGGCGTGGGTGAACACGGTGGTGAACATGCTTTCGCCGGTGACAACGCGTTTGCCGGCCGAGAGCAATTTGCCCATCAGCCCGCCGCTGCTGCCGCCCTGACCATCATGCGAGCCGTCGCCGAACACGGTGTCCATCTGTACCGCCGAATCCTTGTACATCAGCGCGCCGGCCTCGGCGATGGCGCTCTCGCCCGGGTCCAGTTCCACTTCGACAAACTGCATGTCGTTGCCGACGATGCGGTAGTCGATTTCATCGGCGCGCCCGGCGCTGGCAATGCTGCCAAGCGGTGGCGGTGCGCTGCCGGCGCCCTGCAGCTCGGCCAGCTGACGGGCCGGCGTCCAGCCATCGAGTCCATCGCGCCAGGCCAGCGCATCGGGTTGGCGCTGGGCATGCGCGCGGGCGCTGGCATCGTCGAGCGGGCCGATACGGTCGGCCTGTCCGGGAATATGGAAATACCACTGGGCCATCGGGAAGACTCCTGTCGGTGTGTGCGGCGAGTCTAGCCGCAGCAGCCGGCACCGCGTCCCGTGTCCAAGGTCATGCCGTACAAGGCGGTTAGGCGTGGTTGCGACGCTAGACGCCGCACGCGGGCCAGCCAGACCTGCACGCCGCCAAGGCGGTCGCAGTCAGGCGGATGCGCTGAAGTAGGCCGCAGCGTGGCGAGCGCCTGCGTCGGGCAACTGACTGCAGCATTGGCGCCGCCGGCTTAGAGCAGCTCCCAAAACGACTGTGCTCACTCACCGCCAAGCGGGCGCGGCCGGTGCTGAGTGCGGCAGGGTCCACGCGTCCACTCCGGCTCTGAGCGTGCCGTCCGCACCTACCTGACGACGGCTCGCCATGTCTTGTGAGCTGCGCTTATTCCCCCACCGTCGCCCAATAGCGCTCGCCGTCGCGGTGCACGCGCACCGGGCCGTCGAACGCTGCCGACAGGCTGGCATCGGTCAGCAGCGCATCGCGCGGACCATCGGCGATCACCGTGCCGGCGCGCAGCAGAATCACCCGCGCGATTTCCGGCACGATCTCTTCGATGTGATGAGTCACCAGCACCAGCGTGATGCCTTGCCGGGCAAGGCCGCGCAAGGTGTCGAGCATGTATTGGCGCGCCACCAGGTCCAGGCCGGTGGACGGCTCGTCCAGCAACAGCGCCTGCGGGCGGTTGACCAGGGCGCGCGCGATCAGCACGCGGCGGGTCTCGCCGGCCGACAACTCGGCAAACGGTCGATCCAGCAACGGCAAGGCACGTGCCAGCGCCAAGGCCTCACGTGCCCGCGCGCGCATGTCGTCGCTGACCTCGTGATGCGGCGGCACCACGTAGCTGGCGAAGAAGCCGGACAGCACCGCGCTTTCGACATCCAGCCCCGGCATGTCCGCCAGGTTGACGCTCAGATCGCCGCTGACGATCCCCAGCTGCGAGCGCAACCGCTCCACCTGCCAGCGCGCCTGCCCCAGCACTTTCACAGCAGGCTGGCCATCGCCACGCGCCAGTGGATACAGCTCGCGCGTGATGAGCTTGATGAACGAGGATTTGCCGCAGCCGTTGGGGCCGAGGATGGCAGTGTGCTGGCCAAGCGCGATCCGCAAACGCAACGCATGCAGCACACGGATCTGGCCGCGCATCACACTTGCCTGGTCGAGTTCGATCAGCGCAGGCGCATCGGCAAACGTATCGGCAACATCGGTGGAAACAGTCATACGCAAGACATCAGGCAGTAAGGGAGAAGACACGTGTGAACCGCTTTAGCAAGGCAGGCGTCACCCTACGCATCCGAAGGGTGAAGTTTGCCGCGATCGCCCCCATCATGTCTGCATCGACCAACGAGAAACCGCCGCCGTGGAACTGCCGATGCTGTCCGATCCGATCATCGACTTCCTGACCGCCGGCGTGGCCGGGCTGGGTGTGTGGGGCATGCTCGCGGTGCTGCTGGTGTTCACCCAGCTCACCATCTTTGCGGTGACCTTGTACCTGCATCGTAGCCAGGCGCACCGCGGTGTGGATTTTCATCCGGTGGTAGCGCACTTCTTCCGCTTCTGGACCTGGCTCACCACCTCGATGATCACCCGCGAATGGGTGGCTATCCATCGCAAGCATCACGCCAAGGTCGAAACCGACGAAGACCCGCACAGCCCGCAGACCAAGGGCATCAAGCAGGTGTTCTGGCGCGGCGTGGAGCTGTATCGCGAAGCGCGCGCGCAACGTGCCGACATCGAGCAGTACGGCAAGGGCGCGCCCAGCGACTGGATCGAGCGGCATCTGTACACCCCGCACGCCAATGCCGGGCCGATCGCGCTGCTGGTGCTCAACGGCGTGTTGTTTGGCTTGCCCGGCATTGCGCTATGGGCGATCCAGATGGCGTGGATTCCGTTCTGGGCTGCCGGTGTGGTCAATGGCCTGGGCCATTGGTGGGGGTATCGCAATTTCGAATCCGCCGACACCTCCACCAACCTCACCCCGTGGGCGCTGTGGATCGGTGGCGAAGAACTGCACAACAACCACCACGCGTTCCCGAGTTCGGCACGGTTTTCGATGCGGCGTTGGGAACTGGATATCGGCTGGATCGCGATTCGCGGGTTGCAGGCCATGGGTCTGGCCAAGGTGCTGCGTGTTGCGCCGTCGCTGGATATCCGCCCCAATATCGCCGTGCCCGATGCAGATACGCTGAAAGCGCTGTTATCGCACCGCTTTCAGGCCATGACCGATTACCAGCGCAACGTGCTCAAGCCGGCCTTGCGCGAGGAAGCCGCCGCCACCGGCGCCAAGCTGCGCGAGTTGTTGCCGCGGCGCTTGCGCAAGGGCCTGGTCGATGACGGGCGCTGGCTCAAGCCGGATGCGCGCGCGCAGTTGCAGGCCTGGGTGGCGCAACGTCCGCGCATGCGCACGTTGGTCGAGTACCGCGCGCGCCTGACCGCGGTGCTGGAAGCGCGTAGCCATGATGCGTCCGAGCGTCTCAAGCAGTTGCAGCAGTGGTGCCATGAGGCCGAAGCCAGTGGCAACGCCGCGCTGCAGGCATACGCGGCGCGGCTCAAGGGCTATGCGCTGAGTGGCACGTAAGCGCAGGGGGACGCGTGCTGCGGTGGGCGCACGCGGCTGGAAACGTTCGGTGACGCGCGCGCTGCTGATGGCCTGCATCGTCTGTGCTTGCGCGTCTGCAGCGCATGCCCAGGTGCAGGACAGCCAGGACTATCTCAAGCGCATGGACACCGATGGCGATGGCCGTGTCAGTCGCGATGAATATCTGGTCTGGATGAGCTACGCCTTTGATCAGCGCGATGTCGATCACGACGGTGTGCTGCAAGGCGACGAACTGCCGGGCCGGCGCGGCAAGCCGATCACCCGCGCTGCGCATCGCGCCACCTTGATCGAGCGCTTCGCACGCCAGGATGCCAACGGCGATGATTATCTGAGCGCGCGCGAACTGCTGGCGCCGCCGCGCTGATGCGCACCTTCGCGCGTGCCTGACGTCGCGTTCGGCAAGCTCGCGCGCATGTTCACTCTCGACCAGGTCAGCCGCCGCTACGGCCAGGCCATCGCACTCGACACGGTCACGCTGGGCTTTGCCAGCGGCGTCACGACGGCGTTGATCGGCCCCAGCGGCGCAGGCAAGTCCACCGTGTTGCGCATGCTGGTGGGGCTGGAATGGCCTGACAGCGGCACGGTCGCTGTCGATGGTGTGCCATTGGCGCGCGCCAGTCTGCAGGCGCAACGCCAGCGCATCGGCTATGTCATCCAGGAAGGTGGGCTGTTTCCCCACCTGGACGCGCGCAGCAATGTGGTGCTGCTGGCGCAGACCCTGGGCTGGACGAAGCAACGCATCGATGCGCGCTTGGAGAGTTTGTGCACGCTGTGCCAGCTGCCGCCGGAGTTGTTGGCGCGCTATCCGGCCGAACTCTCCGGTGGGCAGCGCCAACGCGTGGGGCTGATCCGCGCCTTGATGCTGGACCCGCCTGCGCTGCTGCTGGACGAACCGCTGGGGGCGCTCGACCCGATCGTGCGCTACGACCTGCAGGCACAGATGCGCGCGCTGTTTGCGCAGCTTGGCAAGACCGTGGTGCTGGTCACCCATGATGTCGCCGAAGCGGCATATCTGGCCGACACCCTGGTGCTGATGCGCGCCGGCCGCCTAGTGCAGCAGGGCAATGCGCGCGAGCTGCTCGCGCAGCCGGCCGACGCGTTCGTGCAGCGTTTTCTCACCGCACAACGCAGCATCGGCGACGCCGCATGATGGCGCGCCTCTTTGCGGCAATGCTGCTGCTGATCTGCAGCCTCGGCGCGCAGGCTGCGCCGGTGACCATCGGCTCGAAGAACTTCACCGAGGCAGTGATCCTGGGCGAAATCGCCACTGCGGCCGGTCGGCGCGATGGCGTGGACGTGCAACACCGTGCCCAGCTCGGCGGCACGCGCATCCTGTGGCGCGCGCTGGAAACCGGCCAGATCGATGCCTACGCCGAATACACCGGCACCCTGGCGCAGGAACTGCTGCAGTTGCCCAAGGCCAGCCACGCCGAGCTGCGCGCCGCGCTGGACGCGCGCGGTCTGGCGATGACCGAGTCGCTGGGGTTTCAGGACACCTATGCGTTTGGCATGCGCCGCGCGCGTGCGCAGGCGCTGGGCATCGCGTCGCTCTCGGATCTGGCCCGCCACCCGGCACTGAAGATCGGTTTGAGCAATGAATTCATGCAACGCGCCGACGGCTGGCCCGGCGTGCGTGCGGCCTACGGCTTGACGCAAACCGCTACCGGGCTGGATCACGATCTGGCTTATCGCGCGCTGCAAAGCGGGGCGATCGAGGTCACCGATCTATACAGCACCGATGCGGAGATTCCGTATTACCAGCTGCAAGTGCTGCGCGACGACCGCCAGTATTTCCCCGAGTATCAAGCGGTGTTTTTGTATCGCAAGGACCTGGCGCAGCGCGCACCGGCGATGCTCAAGGCTTTGCAAGGTCTGCAGGGACGGATCGACGAAGCCACCATGCAGCGGCTCAATGCGCAGGTGAAATTGGAGCGGCAGTCCGAGGCGGCGGTGGCCGCGCAATGGCTGGGCGTTGCGGCCACGGCACAAGCGGATTCGCGCATCGGCCGGTTGCTGCGCCACACCCGCGAGCATCTGGCGCTGGTCGGCATCTCGCTGGGCTTCGCGTTGCTGATCGCGCTGCCCTTGGGTGTGCTCGCAGCGCGGCGGCCGCGGCTAGGCCAGGTGGTGTTGTCGTTGACCGCTGTGTTGCAGACGCTGCCCTCGTTGGCCGTGTTCGTCTTCATGATTCCGTTGTTCGGCATCGGCGCAAAGCCGGCGATTGCCGCGTTGTTCCTGTATAGCCTGCTGCCGATCGTGCGCAATACCCATGCCGGGCTCACCTCGATTCCGCGCGAGCTACGCCAGACCGCCGAAGCGATCGGGTTGCCGGCCTGGACGCGATTGTGGCGCGTGGAATTGCCGCTGGCCCGCCGCACCATCGTGGCCGGTATCCAGACCGCTGCGGTCATCAACGTGGGCACCGCCACCTTGGGTGCGCTGATCGGTGCTGGTGGGTATGGCCAGCCAATTCTCACCGGCATCCGTCTCGACGACATCGGCTTGATTCTGGAAGGCGCGATCCCCGCTGCCATCCTCGCCCTGCTGGTACAGGCGGCATTCGAAGGGCTGGAGCGTTGGGCAACCCCACGCGGCCTGCGGCTCAGCCAGCGCGGTTGAGCAGCGAACAAACAATCCCCCAATGAACCCGTAGGAGCGGACCCGGCCGCGACACCGCCTTCCTCGGACAACGCCCCGTCGCGGCCAGGTCCGCTCCTACTGCGCTGACGTAACGCTTCACTGCCCTGGCGGCGCAGCAATCAAGCGTCATAGCGAATCTTTGGCGACACGCACGCACTACTTGCGACTCAGCCAGCGCGGTGGTGCAGCGGACAAATAATCCCCCAATGAACCCGTAGGAGCGGACACGGCCGCGACACCGCCTTACTCGGACAACGCTCCGTCGCGGCCAGGTCCGCTCCTACATGCGCTGGCGTACCGCGTCACTGCCCTGGCAGCGCAGCAATCAAGCGTAGAAGGGCATCGTCGGCAACACTCAGGTGCGGTGCGATACGTAAACGTCCATGCCGTCGCGTGCAGATCGCCCCCTGCTCGCCGAGCGTCTTTGCCACCGCATCCAATTGGGTGGCCGGCGGCTGCAACGCGGTCAGATGCGGCGCATGGCCGGGGGTGCACCAGCTGCCGAGCCCGCGCGCGGATAACGCCGCATCCCACTGCGCGGTCAGTGCGCCGAGCGCCGCAGCGATACGCACAGGTTGCCAGGCCGTCACCTGCTGCAGGGCGGCCGTTGCCATCGCAATCCGCAACGGGTCGGCAACGCCGCCGGCATCGAACCGCCGTGCCCCTTCGCGATACTCCGGCGCCTGCGCCACCGGAAATTCCCAGCTGCTGCCGGCATCCCGGCCGATCCAGTGTTCTTCGATCGGCACGCCCTGCGTGCGCCACTGCGGCGCCACCCACAGCCACGCCAGGCCCATCGGCCCCAGCAACCATTTATGGCCGACACTGACCACGAACTCCGGCTTCCAGCGCGGCAGGTCGGTCGGCATGACGCCCAGGCTTTGGCTCAGATCCAGCACCAGCGCCGCACCGCGCGCATGTACCGCCGCGCTGATCCGGTCAAGGTCCAGCTGCCGCCCGTCCAGCCAGTACGCATGTGGCAGGCTGACGATGCGCAGCGCAGGCGTCTGTTCAACCGCCTCCAGCACCGCGTCGGTCAGCACCGTGCCGGCAGTGGTCGGTACCGCCACAATGTGTGCACCGACCTCGGCGCAGCGCCGTTGCCAGATCAGCAGGTTGGACGGGAATTGCCCGTCCAACAGCAGCACCGCGTCGCCGCGATGCAGTGGCAGATTGCGTGCAGCCGTGGCCAGCCCATGCGCGGCCGACGGCAACATCGCCACCGCATCGACATCGTTGTCGAACAGACCGGCGGCCAAGCGGCGCAGCTGTTCGATGTCGTGCAGCCATGCATCGAACGGCAACCGCCACGGCATGGCCATCGCATCGACCGCCTGATGCGCTACGGCCTGCACCGCAGTCAGCAACGGCCCGCGCGAGGCAGCGTCCAGATAGATGACCTCATCGGGTAGCGCAAATGCGCGGTGCCGGTGTTCCCAGGCGACAGGGGTGGGGAGCGAACTGGGCAGCGAAGACGATGGCATGCCAATAGCTTACCGCTGGCCGCCATACCGCCGACACGGCGCGTTCACGGACGCTCCTCAAGCATATGGTGATGTCTGCACTCTCCCCCCTGGTGGTCGACCGCCAGCAACAGCAGTTGACGCTGCTGCAACGCTACGCGCAGACCCGCGCGCTGAGCGACCGTCTTGCCGCACCTCTGAGCGCGGAAGACGCGATGGTGCAGAGCATGCCCGATGCCAGCCCCAGCAAATGGCATCTGGCGCACACCACCTGGTTTTTTGAACGCTTCGTGCTGCAGGCCGACCCTGCGTACCGCGTTTTCGACCCGGCGTGGGATTTCTTGTTCAATAGTTACTATCAAAGTGTGGGCCCGATGCATGCGCGTACACGTCGCGGCGTGTTGTCGCGGCCATCGTTGCAGCAGGTGCGCGACTATCGCGCGGCCGTCGACACCCACATGCAGCAGCGCTTGCAAGATGGCGCGCTCGACGCGCAGGCCTGCACCATCGTGCAACTGGGCATCCAGCACGAGCAGCAGCATCAGGAATTGTTGCTGACCGACATCAAGCACGCGTTGTGGAGCAATCCGCTGCAGCCGGCCTACCGCGATGCGCCCGCCCCCGAAGCTGCATTGCCGAGTGCACTGCGTTGGCATGCGCGCGATGAGCAGATTGCAGAGATCGGTGCAGCCACGTGGCCGCAGTGCGACACGTTTGCCTACGACAACGAGTCGCCGCGCCACCGCGTGCTGATCGCTGCGCATGCCTTGGCCAACCGTGTCGTCACCAATGCCGAGTTCCAGGAGTTCATCGACGCCGGCGGTTACCGCAGCGCCGGTGCCTGGCTCAGCGATGGCTGGGCGATGGTGCAGGCGCAGGGTTGGCAGCATCCGCTGTACTGGGATGCAGATGGACGCGAATTCACCCTGGATGGCTGGCGCACGCGCGATGCGCACGCGCCGGTCTGTCACCTGAGCCTGTTCGAAGCCGATGCGTTCGCACGCTGGGCCGGTGCGCGTCTGCCCACCGAAGCAGAGTGGGAACAAGCGGCTGCCGGGGTGCCGGTGCAGGGCAATTTTGTCGATACCGACGCACTGCATCCACGTGCTGCGCAGGCCGTGGACACCGGCATGCAGCAGCTGTTTGGCGATGTGTGGGAGTGGACCGGCAGTGCCTATCTGCCGTATCCGGGTTTCGCACCATGGCCTGGCTCGTTGGGCGAATACAACGGCAAATTCATGAATGCGCAATGGGTGCTGCGCGGTGGCAGCTGCGCCACGCCGGCCAGTCACCTGCGCGCCAGTTACCGCAACTTTTTCCCCTCCGATGCGCGTTGGCAGTTTGCCGGCGTGCGTCTTGCCAAGGATCTGCCTTGAACGCCGCCGCCCATGCCATGCAACGCGCCCATGCCGCGCTGACCGATCTGCGTCCGCAGCCGGACGACATCACCGCCGACGCACTGGCGGGCCTGTCGCAAACACCCAAGACGCTGCCGTCCAAGTACTTCTACGATGCCCGCGGCTCGCAGCTGTTCGAAGCCATCACCCGGCAGCCGGAGTATTACCTCACCGGCACAGAATTGACGTTGCTGGAAGCCAGCATGTCCTCGATCGCGCAGGCGATTGGCCCCGACGTGCATGTGGTCGAATACGGCAGCGGCAGTGGCCGCAAGACCGAGCTGCTGCTGCAAGGCCTGCGCGATGTGGTGGCGTACACGCCGTTGGAAATTTCGCGCACCGCATTGCTGGAGAGCACGGCTCGCTTGACCCAGCAATTTCCGCAGATTCAGATGCTGCCGGTCTGCACCGACTTCACCAAGCCATTGCGTCTTCCCGATGCGCAGCGTCCTTCGCGACGCCACGTGGTGTTCTTCCCCGGCTCGACGCTAGGCAACTTCACCGACACCGCCGCCATCGCCTTGATGGATGCGATGCGCCAGACCATGGGCAGCGATGGCTGCGCCTTGATCGGCATCGATCTGGACAAGGACGCCAGCCTGATCGAAGCCGCTTACAACGATGCGGCCGGCGTCACTGCCGAGTTCACGTTGAACCTGTTGGCGCGGCTCAATCGCGAGATCGGCAGCGACTTCGATCTGGATGGTTTCCGTCACCACGCGGTGTACGCGCGCGAACGCGGCCGCATCGAAACCTTTTTGATCAGTCAGCGCGACCAACGCGTGCACGTGGGCGGAAAGGAATTCGCCTTTGCCGAAGGCGAAGCCATGCAGGTCGAATACAGCTACAAATACACCGATGCGCGTTTTGCCGAACTGGCCGCAGCCGTCGGGCTCAAGGTCACGCACGGCTGGAACGATGCGAAGGATTGGTTCGGGCTGCGCCTGCTGCGCCCGGTGTGAGCGAACCGGATCGCCACCATGGCCGAGTGCGGCCTGACGATACGGTTCCAACCATCGATCAGTTCGATTGCAACAGTGTGCGCATGCGCTGGCACGAAGCGGCGATGGCATCCACCAGCGCATCCAGAACCGGATGCGCGACGCCTTCCTGCCGAAGTACGACGGCAAGATCACGCGCCTGATCGGGCAGGTCGCTTGCGGCCATCTCCATCCAGGCGAGGCAGGTCATGGCGTCCAGGCGCAGCGTTTCGGCCAGTTGCCGCCAGTCGCCTGGACGAATGTCCCACCAGCGATAATGGCTGCCGACCTTCATTGCCATCTTGATCTTGCGCTGTTGCAGCTGCGGATACGGCAGGGCGCTGGAGATGTCATACAACGGTGCCAGCCGGACCTGCCGGTGTTGGCCGAGCAGCAGCGAATAGTTCTTCGCGTGCGCATCGGTGCCGCCGATCAGGTGGTTGAAGACCAACGCCTGGAACAAGGTTTCGATGTCCTGCCGCGGCTGCGAGGAGTGCGTCCACAACAGTTGCGACAGCGCAGCCGGCCCCGGGCCGCCCTGGTTCTGGTACTTGATCTGCGGCATCACTCCCAGCGCTTGGCAGACGTCTTCCTGGTGTACGCGCAGCAGCCTGCCGTTGCTGGCGATGCGGTCGTAACGTTCGACGCAAATGGCGGTTTCATCGCCGAAGCGCAGCGCCTGGGCGGCGGCGGTCGGCAGGCCGATGCTGCGCGCCAGGCGCAGGCAGAACAGCTCGTTCTCGACGAACCCGTCGTATTCGCCGCTCGGTGGTTTGAGGATATGCGTGGTCGGGATGCGTCCGGCCGGGATGGCCCACTGCTGCCCGTCGTGCAGCAACGCGATCTTGGCCTGCGCGCCGGCCAGGCTGAACTGCCCGACGTCATCGACTTGGCGCGCCGCGCCGATGTCCTGGCGCAGCCTGTGCAAGCGTGCTTCCAGTTCGCCATCCGTGAGCGGTTCGATGCTGTCGCTGGCGCCGGACAGCACATCCTCAAGCCGGCTTTCGGTGACGAACTGCACCGCACCAGCGCAATCCTCGCCGACGTGCGACAACAGGGCGAGCGGGTTGCGCGGAGAGACCTGGAACCTGGAGGCCCAGCGTTGCAAGGTGGCTTCGTTGTCTGGCAACAAGCCCCATAGCACTGCACTGACCGCCTCGGTGCGGTGATCCTCCTTGCTAAGGGGAAGGTTCAACGACAGCGGTATCGCACTTTTCGAATGCTGCCAGTCCGGCGTGTAGGTGAACCGTGGATGCCCATGCGGGTCGGGCGCCAGATAGCCGATCACCTGGTTTTCGATCAGTGCGATTAGTCTCACGGATCGCCCTTCTTTTTAGAAGATGCCGATATGACTTTGGAAATTTTCGCTGCCTTGCCGACCTTCGAACGATCAAGTGCGGAGACCTGGTTCTGCAAGACTTCATTCACTACATGTTTTTCATTCGGTGCATTGATCATTGAGGGATACTGATTCAGCGCTGCGGTTAAGGCTGCCTGCGCCGGAGACTGTTTTAGAGCATCCAATACTGCCCGTGCCGGAGACTGCTTTAGAGCATCCAATGCCGAGGATGGTCTGAGTAAGCCTGCATTTTTCAGGCTATCGAGCGACGAGAATTGGTTCTTGAGGAGGGTGTTGTTGAACGCATTGAGAACGTCGGTTCCCACTGGTGGATTGGACCGGTTATGTTCAACGATCGCGTCGAGATTGATCGGCGTCACGGTTCCGCGATCGGGTACGCGCGCTTGCGGAGCCTGAGTAACGCCTGGGCCCAGCATCAACTCCAGTCCCAACGCCTGCAGTGCTCTCAGGATCAATTGCAGCTCCGCGCGCGGCTTGCCTTTCTCGATATCGACGACCCATTGCCGGCTTACGCCGATTTCGTTGGCCAGGCGAGCCTGATCCCAGCTCAAGCGCTTGCGCCTGGCGCGGATGATGTTGCCGATATCGGAAGGCGTGCGGACAGTATCCATGGCTGCAATGTAAGCGATCGACGACATTGACGCAATGTCGTCGATCGCTTACATCGGCGAAGTGTCACCGCTCGGCGACATCAAGCTGCCTGCACCACATGCAGCACCTTCGGATTGCGCCACTGCGCCAGCAAGGCCGCTTCGCGCGCCTTGGCCTCACGCAGATGCGCCTCCTTGACGTGCCCATAGCCGCGGATGTGTTCGGGAATGCTGGCGATCTGCGCGGCGAGCCCCACGTTGTCGGCATCCAAGCTGTCCAGCAGCCCGTCCACGGTGGCGAGGTAATCGACAATCAGTTGGCGCTCGCTGCGCCGCTCGGCGGTGTAGCCGAACACATCGAGCTTGCCTCCGCGCAGGAATTTCAGACGTGCCAGCAGCTTGAAAGCGCTGAACATCCACGGCCCGTATTCGCGCTTGATCAAATGGCCGTGTGCATCCTTCTTGGCCAGCAGCGGCGGTGCCAGGTGGAAGCGGACCGTGTAGTCGCCTTCGAACTGCTGCTGCAGCCGGCGCTGGAAATCGCCACGCGTGTACAGCCGCGCCACTTCGTATTCGTCCTTGTAGGCCATCAGCTTGAAGGCGTAGCGCGCCACGGCTTCGGTCAATGCACTGCTGCCGGGGACGCGTTGTGCCTCGTGTGCACGCACGCGTTCCACCAGCGCGCGATAGCGCTGCGCGTAGGTAGCGTCCTGGTAGTCGGTGAGAAACGCGATGCGGCGGGTAATCACTTCGTCCAGCGACTGCGCCAGCTGCTCATCGTCGAGTGGATGCACCGGTGCATCCACATCGCCATGCAGTGTGCTGCCATCGGTTTGCGCCAACGCACGCGGTGCGTTCTGTCCGCTGAGAGTGTGGTCTTCCCAGCTACCGGGCGCACGCGCGGCGGGTGTGTCACCGTGTCGATGTGCAGACGCGTCAGCGTTGGCCAGACCTGCAGCGCGTTGCACCGCCGGCAGATCCACCGCCGCCAGCCGGCCCCAGGCGAAGGCTTGCTGATTCATCGCCACCGCCGCGCCATTGAGTTCGATCGCACGCATCAATGCCGTATGCGACAACGGCACCAACCCGTGCTGCCAGGCATAGCCCAACACGAACAGATTGCTGGCGATCGCATCGCCCAGCAGTGCAGTGGCCAGTTGCGTGGCGTCCAGCAGTAACGGCTCCTGTCCGCCAAGCGCGGTACGCACACCGGCAATGATCTCGGCAGCCGGGAACTGCAGGTCCGGTTGCGTGGTGAAGCTGCCCGGCATCGCTTCATAGGTGTTGAGCACCACCTGGGTGCGGCCATCGCGCACCTTGGACAGCGCCCAATAATCGTTGACCACCACCATGTCGCAGCCCACCACCAGGTCCGCTTCGCCGGCGGCAATGCGCACCGCATGGATGTCGCCGGGCGTGCGCGCGATGCGGATATGCGTGGTGACCGCGCCGCCTTTTTGCGCCAGGCCGGTCTGGTCCAGCACCGTGGCGCCCTTGCCTTCCAGGTGCCCGGCCATGCCCAGCAGCGCACCGATGGTGACCACGCCAGTGCCGCCGACGCCGGTGATCAGGATGTTCCAGGGCTGTTCCAGCGTGGTGCGTTGCGGCGGTGCGGGCAGGTTATCCAGCAATGCGCTGGCATCGCGTTGTTTGCCCTTGCGCGGCGCACCGCCATGCACGGTGACAAAGCTCGGGCAGAACCCGGAGACGCAGGAATAATCCTTGTTGCAATTGGATTGATCGATCTGCCGCTTGCGCCCGAATTCGGTTTCTTTGGGCAGCACCGACACGCAAAAACTTTTCTCGCCGCAATCGCCGCAGCCTTCGCAGACCAGCGAATTGATCATGACGCGCTTGGGCGGGTCGACCAGTTTGCCGCGCTTGCGGCGTCGGCGTTTTTCGGTGGCGCAGGTCTGATCGAAGATCAGGATCGACACACCCTTGACCGTGCGCAGGTGCTGTTGCACCGCATCCAGCTCGCCACGATCATGAAATGCCACATCAGCGGGAAATAGATCGCGCCGCCGCGTCCACTTGCCGATGTCGTCGCTGACGATCGCAATCTCATGGATGCCTTCGGCGCGCAGCTGATGGGCGATGTCGGGCACGGTGAGCGTGCCGTCCACCGGCTGGCCGCCGGTCATGGCCACCGCATCGTTGTAGAGAATCTTGTAGGTGATGTTGACGCCGGTGGCGACCGATTGGCGAATCGCCAACGAGCCGCTGTGGAAATACGTGCCATCGCCCAGGTTCTGGAACACGTGCGGGGTGTCGGTAAACGGCGCCTGCCCCGACCAGGTCACGCCTTCGCCGCCCATGTGGGTGAAGGTGTCGGTGGAGCGGTTCATCCAGGTCACCATGTAATGGCACCCGATGCCGCCCAGCGCGCGCGAGCCTTCCGGCACCACCGTGGAGGTGTTGTGCGGGCAGCCCGAGCAGTAATGCGGCACGCGCGGGAACTGCGCGCGCGGCAAGGCCATTTCCGCTTCCTTGGTCTCCATCCAGCGCAACCGCTGCTCGATCGAATCGGCAGTAAAAAACCGCTGGATGCGCTTGCCGATCACCGCTGCGATCGTGGCCGGGGTCAGCTCGCCGGTCGACGGCAAAATCCATGCGCCGTGTTCGTCGTACTTGCCGACGATGCTCGGCCGCGCACCGGCGTTGGCCGGCCAGTTGTAGAACAGCTCCTTCATCTGGCGCTCGATGAAGGCCTTCTTTTCTTCCACCACCACAATGTCGTCGAGCCCCTGCGCGAACGCGCTGATGCCCACCGGTTCCAGCGGCCAGGTCATGCCCACCTTGTACACGCGGATACCGATCTGCGCGCAGGCCTGCGCATCCAGGCCCAGGTATTCCAGCGCCTGCAATACGTCCAGATAGCTCTTGCCGGTGGTGACGATGCCCAGCCGCGCACGTGGCGAATCCAGCACGATCCGGTCGATCTGGTTTGCCCGTGCGAATGCCTGCGCCGCCGCCACCGCATAGCGATGCAGACGCATTTCCTGGTCCACCGGCGGGTCGGGCCAACGGATGCTCAAACCGCCAGGCGGCAGCGCGAAATCCTCCGGCAGCACGATGCTGCGCGCGAACGGGTCCACCTGCACCGACGCGGACGATTCCACCGTCTCGGCGATGGTCTTGAAGCCGATCCAGCGCCCGGTGTAACGGCTCATCGCCCAGCCCAGCAAGCCCATGTCCAGGATGTCCTGCACCCCGGCCGGGTTGAGGATGGGCATCATCGCGCTGACGAATTCGTCTTCCGACCCATGCGGCAGCGTCGAGCTGCGGCAGGCATGGTCGTCGGCGGCCAGCGCCAGCACGCCGCCAAACGGCGAAGTGCCGGCAGCATTGCCGTGCTTGAACACATCGCCGCTGCGGTCCACGCCGGGGCCCTTGCCGTACCACATGCCGTACACGCCCTGCACTTTGGCGCCGGGGAACAGGTTGGTCTGCTGGGTGCCCCACACCATGGTGGCGGCCAGGTCCTCGTTGAGGCCCGGGGTGAAGGTCACCCTGGCGGCATCCAGATGTTTGCGCGCGCGCCACAGTTCCAGATCCAGCCCACCCAAGGGGCTGCCGCGATAGCCGCTGATGAAGCCTGCGGTGTCCAGGCCGGCCGCGTCGTCGCGCAGGCGCTGCAGCAACGGCAGCCGCACCAGGGCCTGCACGCCGGACAGATAGATGCGCCCATCGATACGCGTGTATTTGTGGTCCAGCGTGTAGTCCGCATCCACCCGGCCGAGCTCCGGCGTGTTGGCAGAGTCGGGAGAAGAGAGTGCAGCGGTACTGGTCATGGCGTGCCCGGAAAGGGTGGCTGGGACCCGGTGCGTGTCATTTGAAACCAATGACCCGCCCGACGGATTCCAAAACGGCGGCGCAAAGTGTAACAGTCAGCCTTCACGCGCCCGTTCGCATGCAGATGCGCGGCCGTCGCGCTGCGGGTAGGATGGGGACGGGAAGGGTCGTTTGCTGTTTCAGGGGAAAATACAGTGAAAAGGAAATACGCATGGGCCGTCTTGGTCCTGCTCGGAGGCGTGTGGTCGCTGGCGCAGGCGCAGAGCCTGCCCAAGCCCAAGGAGTTCTATTTCGACGAAGACCGCAGCACCACCAAGGCCGTGGTCGCGGTACCGGGGCAGGGCGATGCCGTGGTCGACCGTCTGGCAGCGATGGTGCAGCGTGACGCACGCGCCGCCGAACCGCGCGCTCAGCTGGCCTCGCTGGCCTATGCCGGCGGACGCACCCAATTGGGCGACGAGCTGTACCAGGGTGCACTGTCATTGGTCTCCAATGGCAGCCAGCAATATCGCACCATCACCTGGAACTACGGCTGGGACCTGGTGCGCGCCGACAAGCCCGACAAGGCGCTGCAGCAGTGGGCCAACCTGGCCAATGGCCGCCCGGCCACGCCGGAATGGTTGCCCATTACCGCCGCACTGACGTTATGGCGGGCCGGACGCAAGCAGGAGGCCACCGAGTGGTATGCCGCCGCCGTGCGCACCTGGCCCGATCGCTGGAGCAGCACCGCCAATTACGCCAGCCTGCTGCCGGATTGGCGCGACGCAGAGCGCACCAGCCTGGCCGAGGTCTTTGCGGCATGGCAGGCCAGCCCGCCGGCGTTTCCGTAAGCGACGCACCGCGCTGCAGGGATCGCCTGCAGCGCATGCCGTGCAGTGGTCTGCAGGTTTGCTGCAGGGTCCGTGCCCGCCCACCATCGCGGGACACGCTGCAAGGCCGTCCTTGTCAGCCCTTACGCGGCAGCCATACCGCTTAAGGTCCCGCGACGGTGAGCGGGCAAGGACCAGTCGAGTTGGTCGTTATGCAGGGATTTCAATAAAGCAGCCAGCAACCCTGCCTGGTGCGGTGTCCTCGCCGATTGCGGGACCGTTGGCGGCATGGATACCGCCATCGAGCCCGCAGCGATGGGTTCACGGCTTGTCCCGCGAGCGGCGAGGGCACCGCGCCCTCGACAGACTGGCTTCGGGATAGGCAAACGATGGAAGTCTCGCTGCGCACCGATGGCGACGCGTTCTTCGTGCAGGGATTCGATGGCGCGCGCGACCGCTTGTTCCGGCTCGATCTGTTGCGCCGTAAAGGGCCTGGCCATCTGGCCGACGCGTTCCTCGCCTGAGCGCGACGCCACGCTAGCCCTCCTTCACTCCTCCCCCAATGCCTGGACCCGGCGCTGTGCGATTCTGTGCATCGCTCTCCAACAGACACGATCAGCCATGGCGGTGGATGCATTTGCGTTGATCCTGGCGATGCTGGGGCTTGGCCTGGTGTTCGCGCGGCTCAAGGTGCTGCCGGACAACAGCGCCGACGTGCTCAACCGCATCGTGTTGTACATCTGTCTGCCAGCCTCGGTGCTGACCTACGTGCCGCGCCTGCACCTGGACGCCTCGCTCGCTGGGGTGATCGCCACACCATGGCTGCTGACCGCGATCATCGTGCCGCTGCTGTGGGGCTGCAGCCGCGTGTTGCGCTTCGGCCGTGCCGAGTACGCCGCGCTGCTGATGTGCGTGGTGTTCACCAACTCCAGCTTCATCGGGTTTCCGATGGTGCGCGCGCTGCTGGGCGACCAGGCCCTGCCGTACGCGGTGGTGTACGACCAGTTCGGCACCTTCGTGCTGCTGTCCACCTTCGGCCTGTACGTGCTGGCGCGCTACAGCGGCGATACGCCGCCCACCGCAAAAATCATACTGACCCGTGTCCTCAAGTTCCCGCCGTTGTGGGCGCTGCTGTTTGCGCTGACGCTGATGCCCGCGCAGCCGCCGGCCTGGATCGGCGCCGGCCTCAAGAGCCTGGCCGATGCAATGTTGCCGCTGGTGATGCTCGCGGTGGGCTTTTCGCTGCAGTTGCGTCTGCCCGCCGACGAACTCAAGCCACTCGCGGTGGGGCTGATCTTCAAGCTGGCGGTGATGCCGATCCTGGCGCTGCCGCTGTCCTGGGCGCTCGGCCTGCGCGGACTGATGCTGCAGACCAACGTGCTCGAATCGGCCATGCCCACCATGATCACCGCCGCCGCGCTGGCCATCTCCCATCGGCTGGCCCCCAGACTGGCAGCCGCCATGGTCGGCTACAGCATCCTGCTCTCGCTGCTGACCTTGCCGGCCTGGTCCTGGTTGCTGGTGCGCCTGGTGGCTTGATACGCCCTCAGCCGCATGAAATGCTGTCCCGCGGCATGGTGCCGCGCTCACACGGAAGGCAAGCACATGCAGGGATATCGTCAGATCGCAGTTGCGCTGCTGTGCCTTGGCACCAGCCTGTCGGCCTCTGCGGCAACAGCGCCTGCCATGCCCGACCCCGCCAATGCACCCGAGGTGCAGCAGTGGGCGCAGCAAGTTGGCCAGGCCATGCAGGCGCGGCTGCAGACCCTGGCCGCCAGCCAACAGCCGCGTCAGCGTTATGTTGCAGGCCTGCTATGGCTCAGCGATGACGCGCAGGCTGATGCGCAGTCCGCCACCACCGGCTATGCGCCAGCCCAGCGGGCAGTGCTGCAAGGAGCGCTGGATGCACGGCCCCGCGATCTGCTGGTCGCGCGCGTAGAGGCCAACGGCTGCCCGGCGGAGCTGCGCTGCGACCCAGCCGGCGCAGTGGATTTTCTGGAACAGGCCGATGCCGGCAACGCCGATGCGCCGCTGCGGGCCTTCAGCGCCGCGCAGCGACGTGGCGATCGGCTCGCCGCCGAATCCGCCTGGCAGGCCGCCGCACGTGCAGACCATTTCGACAGCGGCGCCGTTGCGCTGGGGCAGGCCTTGCACGCCGCCTATGCCGGGATGCAATGGCCACAATTGCAATCGGTGCAGCTGCGCGCGCAACTGCAGGCACAAGATCTGCCGTCCACTGGTGCGGAGATGGCGATGGGCTACGTGATGGGCGCCTGGGCGGCGCACGTGATTCCCTCGCTGGCCGAGGTCACGCGCCGATGCACCCCGCCCATCGCCGCACCTGCATTGCGCGATGAGTGCATGGCCATCCTCGGCAACCTGGGCAACGACGACGCAATGCTGGTAACGGCGTTGATCGGCTCCGAGCGCATGGCAGACCTGAGCACCGGCCGCGATGCTGCGTATTGGCACGCGCGGGTACGTGAGTTGCGGTGGTTGCAGCAGCATCAACAGCGCCGCACGCCCAGTTTTGCCACGGCCGCTGCTGAGGTCGAGATCACGTTGACGCAAGGTGAAGTCCCCTCATTGCGTGCGTCCTTGCAACGCAGCGGCATTGCCGCTTTGCCTCCGGCGGACTGGCATCCCGTCGCCGCAATTCGCTGAGGCACAAGGTGCGCCGCAAACGTGCGCGGCTGAACCGTGCGCCGATGCTGCACTGCGATGACAAACGCACGCATCGCGTTTAACGCGTTTCGACTACTTCCTCACCTTGCCGCGGTGTACGCTGCCGGCTTGCTCCCGGAAGCGAGGCGTGCATGAAGACAGTCCTGGTGGCCGCTTCCAAAGGCGGCGTCGGCAAGACCACGATCGCCACCAACCTGGCCGCATATGCGGCCCTGCAGGGCCAGCGCACCGTGCTGGCAGATGCCGATCCGCAAGGCTCGTCCACGCGCTGGGCGCAGCGACGCGCCAGCCTCGAAAGTGCGGTGCTGCCGATCGACGCCACCAAGCGCCGTAACTGGCAGGCGGCGGTCCCCGATGGCACCGACCAGCTGATCATCGACGCGCCGGCCGGTGCGATGGCCGACGACCTGAGCGGGTTCCTGGACCACGTCGACGCCATCGTGGTGCCGGTGCTGTCCTCGGCACTGGACATCGAAGCGGTGGTGGGCTTTCTCAACACGCTGGCCAAGGTGCCGCGCGTGCACCAGCGCAAGCTCCCCGTCGGCCTGGTGCTCAACCGCGCCCGACCCTGGACCCAGACCTCGCAGCAGGCCGCCGAGATGATCGGGACTTGGCCATATCCGCTGGTGACCCAATTGCGCGACACCCAGGCCTACGTGGTCATGGCCGGGCTGGGGCGCAGCTTGTTCGATTACCGCTCGGCGCAGGTGCGCGACCATCAACAGGACTGGGAGCCGCTGTTGAAGTGGCTCAAGAAGTCCTAGAACCGGAAAGTTCCTATGCGCGAATTGATCTTGTTGCGACACGCCCATGCAGAGCCGGCCGATACCGGCCAGGCCGATTTCGACCGCCCGCTGTCCCCGCACGGCATCGCCGAAGCGGAGTCTGCCGGGCGCTGGCTGCGCGAACAGCGGCTGGTCCCCGACCGCGTGCTGTGCTCGCCGGCCCGGCGCTCCCGCGAGACGCTGGAGGCGGTGCTCGAGCTCACCGGCTATATCGAACAACGGCTGGACGAACGCATCTACGAGGCCACTCCCGGCACCCTGGCCAGCCTGGTGGACGAACACCGCGAGGCCGAGCGCCTGCTGCTGGTCGGCCACAACCCGGGCCTGGAGCGGCTGGCCGCGCTGATGCATAGCGGGCAGACCGGCGACTACCGCGGCATGCCGACCGCCTCGATCGTCTTGCTGGCCCTGCCACTGGACGCCACCATCGAGCCGGGGATCGCCCGTTTGACCGCCTTCTGGTGGCCTTGATCTGTGTCATCGTCGCTGCGCTGGTTTGCCTGGCTCGCGCTCTGGGTCACGTTTCCCTGCCTTGCACAGCAGAAAGTGCACGCCATCGACCCGGCGCAATCGCGCTTCGGGTTCGAGATCAAAACCCGCTTCGGCATGAAGATGGAGGGGTTTTTCCCGCGGTTTCGCGGTGAGCTGGTGGAGTTGCCAGATCGGCGCATGCAGGTGCGCTTCCGGCTGGATGCTACCCAGGTGGAGATTCCGGGCAAGGACCGCTACACCAGCTGGATGCGGGGCGAGGATTTCTTCGACGTGGCGCGCTACCCGGTGGTGGAATTCGAGTCGCTGCCGTATGCCGAAGAGGTGGTCAGGGGAGGGGGCGACATCACCGGCAACCTGACCATCCGCGGAATCACCCACATCGAGACCCTGCATGTGGCACCGGCTGAATGCGCGCGGCCGGGCTATGATTGCGACGTGATCAGTCGAGGTACGGTCCTGCGTGGACGTTACGGAATGAATGCGTGGCAGATGGCCCTGGGCGACAGGGTGACGTTCATTCTGCGTGGGCGGTTGCAGGAGGCGCGGCGCCCGTGAGGTTCCTGTTGAGGGTCCTCGTGCTGGCAACCCTGTTGCTCGGCACCGGATGCGCCGGCCTGTCGCAAGTCGAACGCAATCGTGCCGCTGGCGTTGCCGCTACGGCACGCAGCACCGTGGTGAGCTGCACCCAGGCCAATCACTGCGCCCAGCCCTCGCCGCTGCGCACCCTGGGTGGCGACGCCATCACTGCCTCCACGCCGGCCGCGCCGCGGCATTACGCCACCATCGTCGACCACGGCGAAGAATCGCTGGTGGCGCGGCTCAACCTGATTCGCAGCGCAACCCGCACTATCGACCTGCAGACTTACATTTTCGACAAGGACGACAGTGCGCGCATGATTCTGGACGCGCTGACCGATGCGGCGCAGCGTGGGGTCAAGGTCCGCATATTGATCGATCAGCTGTCGGCAATCGCCGACCTGCAGATTCTCGGGGCGCTCGCCAGCACCCACGAAAACCTGCAGCTGCGCATCTACAACCCCACCTTCGGCAAGGTCAAACTCAACTACTTCGATTACGCCGGTAGCGTGGTGTGCTGTTTCCGGCGCTTCAACCAGCGCATGCACAACAAGTTGCTGGTGGTGGACGACGTACTCGGGGTGGTCGGCGGGCGCAATTACCAGGACGACTATTACGACTGGGACAGCGAATACAACTTCCGCGACCGCGATGTGATTCTGGCCGGCCCGGAGGTACGCGCGATGGCGGCCAACTTCGATGCATTCTGGCGCGCGCGGCGCAGCGTCCCGGCCGAGCGCCTGAACGATGTGGGCAAGCTGCTGCTGGAACAGGGCGCACCGCAGATGCCGCCCGCACAATTCCGCCGCCCGGATCGGGTGGCGAGGGTGGACCAGGAAGCGCGCGATCCGCAGTTCGTGCGCGATGCCTTCGTCACCCCGGCGATGTCGGTGCAGCGCGTGCTCTACGTGGCCGATCTGCCGCAAAAGCATCGCAAGGAACATGCCTCCAAAGCAGTGTCGACGGCACCGGAGCTGGATAGCCTGATCGCCGGCGCACAGCAGGAAGTGCTGCTGCAAACGCCGTATCTGGTGTTGTCCGACGAGGCCCAGGCGATCTTCCGGGAGCTGCGCAAACGCCCGCAGCCGCCGCGTATCGTGGTGTCGACCAATAGCCTGGCGGCCACCGACAACCCCATCGTGTATGCGCTGTCGTACAAGTTCAAACGCCGCAACATGCGCGAGCTGGGCTTCAATCTGTACGAGTTCAAGCCGTTTCCGCTGGATGCGCCGGTGGATTACGCCAACCTGGTGCCGGACCCGCTCAATCCTGCCTCCGACATCAACGAAGACAGCCGCGACAATCGCCTGATCGGCGGCAGTGCGGCCGGCAATGCGGTGCGTGGCAGCAGCGGTGCAGATACCCGCAGTACTGGCGGCGGCGTGATTCGTGGCAGCAGCGGCAGCAGTGGCGCCGGCCGTACGCCCGGCGGCAGCGAAGTCGATCGCCGTGTGCTGCGCACCGAAACCCGGCCCTCGTTTCTGGGAACGCGTGCGGTCAACAAACCGCTGCCGGTGACCCGCGCCGGTGCGCGCATGGGGCTGCACGCCAAATCGCTGGTGGTGGATCGCCGCATCGGCGTGATCGGCACGCACAACTTCGATCCGCGCAGCGAAAACTACAACACCGAAGCGGCGGTGGTGATCGACGATCCGCGCTTTGCGCAGGCGCTGGCGGCCAGCATCGAGCGCGATATGAACCCGGAAAACGCCTGGACGGTGGCTCCGCGCGAAAAGCCGCCGGTGTTGAGCGGATTGAACTACAGCGTGGGCAAGGTCTCCGAAGCCTTGCCGGTGCTTGACTTCTGGCCGTGGCGCTACGCGACCAATTACGAGTTCCAGCCCGGCCCGGGCTGCCCGTTCCCGCTTAAGCGGCAGGACCCGCAGTTCCGGCAGTGCTATGTGGCAGTGGGCGATTTCCCCGAGGTCAACGTCGGCCCCAAATGGTTGCTGGTACGCATGCTGACCGCATTCGGTGCCGGCCTGGTGCCGATTCTTTGATCGACAGCTAAGAACAGCCAACAGAACGACTGTGCTCACCGCCAGGTGGGCGCGGCCTGCGCTCGGTGTGGGCATGTACCACGCGTACACTCCGGCTCCGAGCGCGCCGTCCACGCCTTGATGACTGCTCGCTTCGGTTTGTCAGCCGCTCCAAGGCGGCAATGGTTCGACGGCGGCAAGCGGCGCGCTGTCGGCATGGCGTCGGACCACGCTGGCAGCCGCGCCGCGCGACTCGTCCCGCCACTCCGGGGCAAGCAGCGACACCGACGATTGCAGTAGCCTTGAATCCACCAGACAGCGGCAGGCGTTGCACCAGTCGCAATCTCGCAGAATGCTGTTGCGATTCCCGATTCCCGATTCCCGATTCCCCCCAAATCCCAAATCCCAGCCCATGACCTTCCGCGCCCCCGTCGATCTTGCTGTCCTTAACGCCTCCAGCCGAAATACTCTGATCGAACATCTGGGCATCGTATTCACCGAGGCCGGTGACGATTGGCTGCGCGCCACCATGCCGGTGGACGCGCGCACCAAGCAGCCGTTTGGCCTGCTGCATGGCGGCGCCTCGGTGGTGCTGGCCGAAACCCTGGGCAGCAGTGCCGGCAATCTGTGCGTGGAGATGACCACCCAGATGTGCGTGGGGCTGGAGATCAACGCCAACCATCTGCGCGCCTCCACCGAGGGCCTGGTCACCGGTACCGCACGCGCGGTGCATGTGGGGCGCAGCACCCATGTCTGGGACATCGTCATCGAAAATCCGGCCGGCAAGCGCGTCTGCGTCTCGCGCCTGACCCTGGCCGTGGTGGCGCGCACCAGTGGCTGAGCACGCCTGGCAGCTGCATGGGTGGAACAGCGCCATCCGCTGCCGGCACTGCGCCGCGGCCGAGCTGCTGTCACAATAGTCGTGCCTTCTTCCCCCGTTACCGGTCCCGTTCGTCGAATGAGCGAGTCATCCCTGGACGCCACGCGCGACGCTGGCGGCCCGCTGCGTTGGTTCCGGTACCTGTACCGGGTGCCGCTGCTGCTGTTGCATCTGTCTGTTTTCCTGCCGATCACCATGCTGTGCGTGGTGACGCCGCCGCTGGCGCGCATCCGTACCGGCGCTGAGGACACCCTGGACGAGCTGATGATCCGCTGGTGGCAGGGCAACCTGATGCGCATTTTCGGTTTTCGTCTGCGTCGTTTCGGCACGCCGCTGTCGGGCGCCACCCTGTTCGTGGCCAACCACGTCAGCTGGGTCGACATCTCCATGCTGCACAGCCAACGCGTGATGGGCTTTGTGGCCAAGCGCGAAATCGCCGGCTGGCCGCTGGTGGGCTGGCTGGCGGCCAAGGGCCAGACCATCTTCCATCAACGCGGCAACACCGAATCGTTGGGCGGGGTGCTGCTGGAAATGCTGCAGCGTTTGCGCAGCGGCAAGCCGGTCGGCGTGTTTCCGGAAGGGCGCACCCGCGGCGGTACCGAAGTGGGCCCGTTCCACGCGCGCATCTTCCAGGCGGCGGTGGAAGCCGGCGTGCCGGTGCAGCCGGTAGCGCTGCGCTACGGCACGCGTGGCGCTGCGCAGGCGGTGGTGGCGTTTGGCGAGCGCGAAAGTTTCTTCGCCAACATCGTGCGCCTGCTCGGCGAGCCGTCGCGCCTGGCTGAAATCCATTTCCTGGAGCCGATCGGCGCGTTCGATATCGAAGGACGTCGCCGCCTGGCCGACACCTCGCGTCAACGCATCATCGCCGCGATGGAGTCCTGAGCCGGCGATGCGCGCGCTCATCCACCCTGCGGCCAGCGCTTTCGTGCCTGGCCCGATGAGCGCATGAACGCCTCCGACTTTCAGCCGCCGCGCTGGCTGCGCAATCCGCATGTGCAATCGGTGCTGGCCAGCAGCGGCTTGCGCCGGTTGCGCAGCCGCCAGTTGCTGAGCGCCAGCGGCGCGGTCACCAGCGAACATATTCTCGACGGCGGCGACGGCGTACGGCTGCAGGGCTGGATGAGCGTACCGCCCGGCGATACGCCGGTGCGTGGCACCGTGCTGTTGCTGCACGGCTGGGAAGGCAGCGCCGATTCCAACTACATGCGGCTGACCGCCGCGCGCCTGCTCGGCCTGGGCTACCAGGTATTCCGGCTGAATTTTCGCGATCACGGCGGCACCCACCATCTCAATGTGGACCTGTTCCACTCCGATCGCATCGACGAGGTGGTCAACGCGGCCGGCGATCTGTGGCGGCGATTTCCCGCGCCGCAGCTGCTGGCGGCGGGGTATTCGCTGGGCGGCAACTTCGCGTTGCGGCTAGCGTTGCGGGCACCGGCAGCGGGCCTGCCGCTGGCGCGTGTGGCCGCGGTGTGTCCGTTGCTGGACCCGGCCGCCACCATGACCCAGCTGGAAAAAGGCCCGCAGTTCTACGACTGGTACTTCCGCCGCAAATGGCGCGAATCGCTGCTGCGCAAGCGCAAGCTGTTTCCGGACCAGCACGGCTACGACGACGCCACCCTGGCGTTGGACATGCGCGAGCTGATGGCCTGGCTGGCGGTGCAGCACACCGGCCACGGCTCGCTGGAAGCGTATTTCGACAGCTATTCGATCGCCGGCGAGCGCCTGGCCGGCCTGCAGGTGCCCTCGGACATCCTGATGGCCGAAGACGACCCGGTGATTCCGTTCGAGGACTTCGCCGGCTGGCAATTGCCGCCGCACGCGCACCTGGAAATCGCGCGCTGGGGCGGGCATTGCGGCTTTCTGGAAAACGCCCGCGGCGACGGCTTTGCCGAACGCTGGGTGGCCGAGCGGCTGGCCGCCGCTCTTTAGGGCGGCTAACAAACCGTAGCCAGCAGTCGTTAGGTGGCTGCGGACGGCGCGCTCAGAACCGGCGTGTATGCGTGGTCCGTGCCGCACTGTGCGCCGGGCGCGCCCGCCTGGCGGCCGCCTAGGAGTTTTGTTGGCTACTCTTAAGTCATGTTGAAAAGACATCCGTCTCTCGATGCCCTGGTCGCGGTTTTATCAGCGGTTACAGGCGGTCTGATGGCCTACTTCAGCTCGATCAGGCTCTACGCGTCTCTGCAGACCGGCGAGATCCTGTTCCGTCCACGACTAGGGCCGGCCTCCGTTGGTCCCCAAGCTGCGATCTGGTACACGGGGCATCTGGTCCTTGGGATGCTCTGCGTGGCCGACGGCGCAAGCGTGCTGCGCCGGATGTCGGCACGCGTCTCAACGCCCGACCCGGACGATCAATCGCTCTGAGAACCGCAATGGCGCTGGGTGCAGGGCCTTGCACAGGCGTTGAACTTCCACTTGAACGCCGGGCAGTCACAACGCGGGCGTGGCGATAGGTCGCAGCGTCCGTCGCACACCAAGCCGCCGCAGCGCGCATCGTTACAATAGCGGTTTGTCCGGGACACGCCGCCGCCATGCAAGACGCCATTCTTCAAGCCCTGCGCCGCAATGCGGCCGACGATGCGGTGGCGCTGGCCCGCGAGTGGGCGACCACCGCGCCCGATAACGCTGCCGCGCACCGCTGGCTCGGGTTGTCCTTGCAACAGCAAGGCCAACCGGCGCTGGCGCTGACCAGCATCGAAACCGCGCTGACGCTGACCCCGGAAGACGCCGATCTGCACCTGCTGCACGCCGGGCTGCTGCTGGCCACGCGCAACCTGTCGGCGGCCGATGCCGCGTTGTCGCGCAGCACCGCATTGGACCCCAACCAGTTCAACGCCTATGTGATGCAGGCGCACCTGGCGGTGGGGCGCGGCGATCTGGACGACGCCGAGCGACTGAGCCGTACCGCCGCACGCCTGGCGCCGGACCACCCGCAGCTGCTGGCGGTCGATGGCGTGGTGGAGATGCGTCGCGGCCAGAGCGACCGCGCGCTGTCGCTGCTGACCCGCGCCGCCGAGCAGCTGCCGGACGACCCACGGGTGATGTTCGCGCTGGGCTTTGCGTATCTGCAGAAGGAACATTTTGCGTTTGCCGAGCGCGCGTTCGAGCGCGTGGTGGAGCTCAATCCGCCGGGCACCGCGCTGCGCGCCTTCATCGCCCAGCTGGCCCAGCGCCAGGGCCGCCTGGACGATGCGCTGACCGCGATGCAGGGCGTGCTGGCCCAGCCCGATGGCGATATCCCGGCGATGCGCCGGCTGGCCGGCGAGATGGAATTGCAGGCCGGTCGCCCCGATCAGGCGGCCGCGCATCTGCGCCTGGCGCTGGCCCACTGGCCGGCCGACCGCCGCACCTTGCATGCCTTGCTCACCGCCTGGGAGCGTCTGGGCGCGGTGGACGATGCGCGCGACACCCTGGATGCGGCACTGGCCACCTCCAGCAATGCGCACGATCTATGGCTGGCGCGGCTGGCGGTGGAGCCGGTCGGCGGGCCGCAGGCGCAGGCGGTGATCGAGCGCTGGCTGCTGGGCATGCCCGAGCACCTCCCCGCGCTGGAAGCGTTGATGCGCGTGCACGACATGCAGGGCCACGCCGAGGACGCGGAAATGGTGGCGCGGCAGATCGTGGCGGTGGAGCCGGGCCGCATCAGCGGCGAACAGCGCATCGTCGAAGCGCTGCTGGAGCGCGACCCGCCGGCGGCGATCGCCTGTGTCGAATCCTTGATCGAGTCGTTGCCCGCAGCGCAGCAGACCGTGCTGCGGCCGTGGTTGGGTAATGTGCAGGACCGCGCCGGCCAGCCCGACGCCGCGTTGGCCACCTGGATGCAGTTCCATCGCGAACAGGCCCAGCACCGCCTGCCGTTGCCGCCGCAGGCTGCCAAACAGCCGATGCAGTGGCCGGCGCTGGGAAGCATTCCCGACACCGTTACCGCGCGTCCGCTGTTTGTCTGGGGCACCCCGGGCTCGCATGTCGAACGCCTGATCGCGGTAATGGACGCCGCCACCCCGCTCGTGCGCGGCGACCGTTACGGCGCCACGCCACCGTCCGATGCGTTGCAGAGCTACCGCAGCGTCGAGCAGTTGGCATCCGGCGAACTGGCGCCAATGGCCTTGGTGGAAGGCTGGAAAGCGCAGCTGCTGCGCCGCGGCATCGACGATGGCAATGTCATCGACTGGCTGCTGTGGTGGGACAACACCCTGCTCACCGCGCTACGCCCGCATCTGCCGGAGGGGCGCCTGGCAATCGCGCTGCGCGACCCGCGCGACATGCTGCTGGACTGGCTCTCGGCCGGCGCATCCGCGCCGCTGGCCGTGCAGTCGCCGCAGCAGGCCACCGACTGGTTGTTGGCGGCGCTGGAACAGCTGGCCGTGCTGCACGAACGCGATCTGTACCCGCACCGGATCATCCGCCTGGATGGCATCGAAAGCGACCCGCAGGGCATTTCCACCGCGCTGGAGCAGGCGTTTGGGCTGAACTTCCCGCTGGTCGAACCGCGCGGCCCGGCACGCCTGGCGTCCGGTCGCTGGCGCAGTTATCGCGGCGTACTCGGCGCCCAGTTCGACCTGCTCACGTTGATCGCAGTGCGCTTCGGGTATCCGCAGGACTGACGCACCGCCTGCCGCTTACATCTCCCAGCCGCAGTGCTGTCGTAGGAGCGGACCCGGCCGCGATGAGGCGTTACCGATACCGGTGAAGCCTGTCGCGGCCAGGTCCGCTCCTACGGATGTCGGATGTCGCGGTGCGCGTGGATGGCGCGCTATGGATAACGATGGCAGCGATCCGCGCTGTAGCGGTGACAGTAGCGCTGACACAGGTACGGCTGGTGTGGTGCTAGTCGCGGCCGCGCCGCTCGCCATGGCATCGACGGAAGATCTTGAGCACTGACCAGCACACCGCCTGCCGCTTACATCTCCCAGCCATAGTGCTGTCGTAGGAGCGGACCCGGCCGCGATGAGGCGTTACCGATACCGGTGAAGCCCATCGCGGCCAGGTCCGCTCCTACGGATGTCCGGATGTCGCAGAGCGCGTGGACGGCGGGCTACAGATAAAGCGGGCTATGGATAACGATGGCAGCGATCCGCGCTTTAGCAGTGATATAGGGAAGCTTGGTGTGGTGCTCGCCGCGGCCGCGCCGCTCGCCATGGCATCGACGGAAGATCTTGAGCACTGACCAGCACACCGCCTGCCGCTTACATCTCGCAGGCGCAGTACTGTCGTAGGAGCGGCCCTGGCCGCGACGAGGCGTTACCGATACCGGTGAAGCCTGTCGCGGCCAGGTCCGCTCCTACGGATGTTCGGATGGCACAGAGCGCGTGGACGGCGTGCTACAGATCACGCGCGCGCGATCAACGATGCATGCGATCCGCGGCAGTGGAGTGACATGCGGGTGGCCGGCAGTGCTAGCCCAGGCCGCACGACTCGCTGCACGGTCAATTGTCCCGCAACGCATGCACCCAACCACGCCACACAAGGTTCCATCGCGACCGCTTCCGCTGCCGTGCCAATCCAGGCAGGCTGAGGGCTTCGATCCACGGAGACTTTGCATGCGTCTGACCAGCAACAGCATCGAAAACGGTAAGCCCATCGCGGTGGAATTTGCCGCCGGCACACCGGACGGCTTCGCGCCCAACCGCAACCCGCACCTGGCCTGGAGCGATGTTCCGCCAGGGACGCGTTCGTTCGCGCTGCTGTGTCTGGACCCGGATGTGCCGACGGTGCCGGAAACGGTGGGGCGCGAGGATGTGCAGATCCCGGTCGAGCAGCCTCGCGCCGATTTCGTGCATTGGGCGATGGCCGATATTCCCGCCGACGTGCACGAGATCGCGGCAGGCAGCTGCAGCGACGGCTTTGTGGCCAAGGGTAAGCAGCAGCCGGCCGGCCCGGCTGGCGCACGCCAGGGCCTGAACTCCTATACCCAATGGTTTGCCGGCAACCCCGACATGGCCGGCGACTATCTGGGCTATGACGGCCCGTATCCGCCGTTCAACGACCTGCGCCTGCACCGCTATTTCTTCCGCGTGTTCGCGCTGGATGTGGCCACGCTCAGCCTGCCCGCCACCTTCACTGCAGCCGATGTGCTGTCGGCCATCCAGGGTCACGTCCTGGCCGAAGCGGCGCTGCACGGCACTTACACGCTGAACCCGTCGCTGCGCTGAGCGCAGATCGACACGACCGCATGGCCGCCAGGCTGCGCGGTCATGGCGGTACCGACGATCAAGAAAGCTGCAAGCGCCGCATCCGCACGTTGTGTCCGGGCGATCCGGCCGACGTGCGGCTGCTCAAGGCAAGCATGGAAGCGCGCAAAGATCGACTTCCGTCTAGCAGAGCGCTCCCGAAAGAGGTGCGTAGACGCCCGTCAAGCGCAACAACTGCGCGCATTGATCTGATGCATGCGTTGACTGGCGGCTGATCATCATCCTGGACGGAATCCGATCCCCACACGCGCGTGGTACGCGCGGATGTGCTCAACCCGTAAGTTCTTCGCGGCGAGCCGGGGTGCCGACGACCTGGTCTTGATGCCGTGCGACGCGGAAGCCAAAAAGCGAATCCGGCATAGCGTCTGCACCAGGCGACGATGACCGGGCCGCTGCTGTGACGGCACCCAGCTAGCCAACCGTCACTCGCGTTGCAGCGCAGAGCGCGTCAACGCTGCCGATGCGCCAATCACATCACCAATCGTGCAACGCGCGACGATTCCCGATTCCCGATTCCCAGCGCTAGCCGCTCGCCTCAATCATCTGATCCAGCACATACACCGGTGCACCGTCCGTCCCGGCCGCAGCCGGATAGCGGGTGACGCGCAGCAGGGTGCGGATGCCGGCTTCGTGTTCGAAGCCTTCGATCGTGCCGTCGAAGGTTTGCCAGGACGCGGTCGCAGGCTGTCCATCGGCGCGCTCGCGCAGCTGCAGGCAGGCGCGCGACGGGTCGGAGGCGCATGGCACCGTATCGGCCGCCACTTCGATCAACAGCGTCTGCCCGGGCCCGCCGTAGCGGGTATCTGCCGTGGGCGCGCCGGCGAACAACAGGCGGGTGCCGTCGCTGCGGGTCAGGGTCAGCCGTGGTGCGGCTTGCGCCGTGTCCAGCGCCACCGCAAAACGGCCGGACAACAGCTCGCTGGCAGCGCGTTCCTGCGTCATCTTTTGCGGCTGCGCGCACAGACGTTTGCTCGATACCACCCGGCCGATCTGCAGCTGCGCCGCGGCCACGCTGTAAGTAGCGCTCAGCGCGTTGCAGGTCTGGCTGACCTGGATGCGTTGATCGCCGAAATCCAGCTGCAGCGGCGCGCTACCGGCCACAAACAGGCTGCGCAGGGCGGTGCCGTGCGCATCGCTGGCCTGCTGCAGCTGCCAGTGTTGTGCCTGCAGGGCGGCCCGTAACGGCGCGTTGTCGCTGACGGGGGTTGTCGCTGCGGTCGAAGCCGCAGTCGCGCCCGATCCGGAACCGTCGGCGCCGGGCACAGCGGGGGTCGCGCCCGAGCCGCAGGCCGTCACGCCTGCCGCCAGCAGGGCTGGGGCAAAGAACACGGCACGCATCGGCGGCTCCCGGTGGTCAAGGCCTCAGTGATACCGCCAGCGTGCGGCCAGGGCAATGACCGGCGTCACTGCCCGGCAACGTGCCGCCGATGCGCGTCTGCACAAACGCGCCGTCAGTTGCCTTGACGAGTGATCGCCGCCCGCCGCCGGCAGGGCGGCTTGGACGGGGCGCCAGCGACAACTGCTGCCGACCGCCGGTGGCAGGCCGGTAACAATCGGCGACGGGCAGGGCCTGCGCGCTTGTCGGCTCAGGCCGCGGCCGGCAACCACAACAGCAGGGCCGCGCCGAGCACGATGCGGTACACCGCAAACACCGTGAAGCGATGCTTCTTGATGTAGCCCAGCAGCCACTTCACCACCACAAAACCGGTGATGGTCGCTGCCACGAAGGCCACTGACACGTCGGTCCAGTTCTCGCTGCCGAACCCGCCTTCCTTGTACATCTCCAGCAAGGCGTAACCGCTGGCCGCGAACATGGTCGGGATGCCGACCATGAACACGAAATCCGCTGCCGCCGAGCGCTTGCTCAGGCCCAGCAACATGGCCAGGAAGATCGCCGAGGCCGAGCGCGAGGTGCCGGGGAACACGCCGGCCACCACCTGCGCCAGGCCCACGGCGATGGCGACTTTCCAGGTCACCACGTCGCGTTCCGGCAACTTGCCGGCAAAGTGCTCGGCCACCAGCATCCACAGGCCGCCGATCAGCAGCGCCCAAGCCACCGGATGCACGGTTTCCGGCAACTGCCAACCGGCCTTGCGTACGATCAACCCGACCACGGCAGTGACCATGAAGGCCACGCCGATCTTGAGCACATAGTCGCGGTTGGCACGCTCGCCCAGCCCGGTGGCCAGGCTCCACAGCTTCTGCCGCAACGCCAGGCAGATGGCCAGGATCGCGCCGGCCTGGATGACGATATTGAAAAAGTCAGAACGGCGTCCGAGCCATTGTTCGGCGATCAACAGGTGGCCGGTGCTGGAGATCGGCAGAAATTCGGTCAAGCCTTCGAGAATGCCCAAGAGCAGGGCGGAAATCAGATCGGACATCGGACGGGAGGGGAGGATTGGGGGAGGCGTCAGGATAGTGCATTGCGACATGCACCATATCGGTGCACCATCAATGCAGATAGCACCAATAAGGTGCTATCGCGTGTGTAGCGGTCTCAAGTGATGCAAGCAAAATCAACGACTTGTGAACGTCGGTGGTTTGGCATGGTCCCTGCTGTAGTACCGCCCACGATCCACTTCACTCCAATCCGAGGTTTCTTCCGATGTCCGTGGAAAACGTTGAAAAGCTGATCAAGGACAACAAGGTCGAGTTTGTCGACCTGCGCTTCGTCGATATGCGTGGTGTACAGCAGCACATCACCTTTCCGGCCAACATCATCGAGCCGGCGTTGTTCGAAGAAGGCAAGATGTTCGATGGCAGCTCGATCGCGGGTTGGAAGGGCATCAACGAGTCGGACATGGTGTTGCTGCCCGACGCCGGCACCGCGTATCTGGATCCGTTCTTCGCCGATCCGACCATCGTGCTGACCTGCGACATCCTCGATCCGGCCACCATGCAGAGCTATGAGCGCGACCCGCGCGGCATCGCAAAGCGCGCCGAGGCCTACCTGAAGTCCTCCGGCACCGCCGACCAGGCCTTCTTCGGCCCTGAGCCGGAATTCTTCATCTTCGATTCGGTCCGCTTCGCCAACGACATGGGCCACACCTTCTTCCAGGTGGGTTCCGAAGAGGCCGCCTGGAACACCGGCGCCAAGTACGACGGCGGCAACAGCGGCTATCGTCCGGGCGTGAAGGGTGGCTACTTCCCGGTACCGCCGACTGACACCCTGCACGACCTGCGCGCGGAAATGATCAAGACGCTGGAACAGGTCGGTATCGAAACCGAAGTGCACCATCACGAAGTGGCCACCGCCGGCCAGTGCGAGATCGGCACCAAGTTCAGCTCGCTGGTGCAAAAGGCCGACGAACTGCTGACGATGAAGTACATCATCAAAAACGTCGCCTACCGCAACGGCAAGACCGCCACCTTCATGCCCAAGCCGATCGTCGGCGACAACGGCTCCGGCATGCACGTGCACCAGTCGCTGACCAAGGGCGGCACCAACCTGTTCGCCGGCGACGGCTACGGCGGCCTGTCGCAGATGGCGCTGTGGTACATCGGCGGCATCTTCAAGCACGCCCGTGCGATCAATGCATTCGCCAACTCCGGCACCAACAGCTACAAGCGTCTCGTACCGGGTTACGAAGCGCCGGTGATGCTGGCCTATTCGGCGCGGAACCGCTCGGCCTCGTGCCGCATTCCGTGGGTCACCAACCCCAAGGCGCGCCGTATCGAAATGCGCTTCCCCGATCCGTTGCAGTCCGGCTACCTGACCTTTACCGCGCTGATGATGGCCGGCCTGGACGGCATCAAGAACCAGATCGACCCGGGCGCTCCGAGCGATAAGGATCTGTACGACCTGCCGCCGGAAGAAGAGAAGCTGATCCCGCAGGTCTGCTCCAGCCTGGACCAGGCACTGGAAGCGCTGGACAAGGATCGCGAGTTCCTCAAGGCCGGTGGCGTGATGAGCGACGACTTCATCGACGGCTACATCGCGCTGAAGATGCAGGAAGTCACCAAGTTCCGTGCGGCAACGCATCCGCTGGAATACCAGCTGTACTACGGCAACTGAGTTCCACCGCGGTGATGGCGGAGGCCCCCCCTCCCACCTCCGCCATCGCCGCACATGTTCGATGGCTCCCTGGCACCGCCATGGAGTCGAGGGGTACGAGAGAGCACACAGTTCGCGGCGCGCGGGCCTGACCTCTCCCACGAGGCGGATGCATGGCATCCGTCGGGGTCTGCGCGATCCGCGAACGATTGGATGCCGGGGTTGGCATCCAGGTGACTGACACCGCCGGGCGGCGCAATGCCGGCCGGTTCCTTCCACCTTTCGGGGTATGCGCATGAAATTGATCACCGCCATCATCCGGCCGTTCAAGCTCGACGAGGTCCGCGAGGCCCTGTCCGCCGCTGGCGTGTCGGGTATCACCGTCACCGAGGTCAAGGGCTTCGGGCGTCAGAAAGGCCACACCGAGCTGTATCGCGGCGCCGAGTACGTCGTGGACTTTTTGCCCAAGATCAAGATCGAGACGGTGGTGACCGACGATCGGCTGGACGCTGTGGTCGAGGCGATCCAGAACGCGGCCGGCACCGGCAAGATCGGCGACGGCAAGATCTTTGTGACTGCGATCGAGCAAGTGGTGCGGATCCGCACCGGCGAAATCGGCGCCGATGCGCTCTGAGTCCCCCACCTCTGGAGGTCGTATGAAGACAGCTCTTTTTGCCGGGTGGAAAGCCCGGTTCTACAGCGTGTGCATGCTGATGCTGTTCAGCGCGCTGGTGGTGAGCGGCATGGGCAGCGCCCAGGCGCAATCCACCCCGCAGGTCACCCCGTTGCCGACCGAACCGGTCACCACCGAACCGCTGCCGTCTGCGCAGCCGGCCGCCGCGCCGGCCGCTGCCGCCGAAGTCGCGCCGGTGGTCGACAAGGGCGACGTCGCCTGGATGCTGACCTCCACGCTGCTGGTGTTGCTGATGGTGGTGCCGGGCCTGGCGTTGTTCTACGGCGGCATGGTGCGCGCCAAGAACGTGTTGTCGGTGCTGATCCAGGTCGCAACGGTGTTCTCGCTGCTGACCATCCTGTGGGTGCTCTACGGCTACAGCCTGGCGTTTTCCGGCGAAGGCCCGTGGATCGGCAATCTGGACAAGGCGCTGCTCAAGGGCGTGACCATCGAGAGCCTGTCGGCCACCTTCACCAAGGGTGTGAGCCTGCCGGAATACGTGTTTATCGGGTTCCAGGCGACCTTTGCCGGCATCACCGGCGCGCTGATCGTCGGCGCCTTTGCCGAACGCGCCAAGTTCGCTGCGGTGCTGCTGTTCTCGGTGATCTGGTTCACCTTCGGCTATCTGCCGCTGGCGCACATGGTCTGGGCGACCGGTGGCTATCTGTTCGGGCTGGGCGCGCTGGATTTTGCCGGCGGCACCGTGGTGCACATCAATGCCGGTATCGCCGGTCTGGTGGGTGCCTACTTCGTCGGCAAGCGCGCCGGGTTGGGGCGTGAGGCGATCAAGCCGCACAACGTGACCCTGACCTTCGTCGGCGCCTCGCTACTGTGGGTGGGCTGGTTCGGCTTCAATGCCGGCTCCAACCTGGAAGCCAATGCCGGTGCGGCGCTGGCCTTCCTCAACACCTTGCTGGCCACCGCGGCCGCCATCCTGGGCTGGTCGCTCACCGAGAAGATCATCAAGGGCAAATCGTCCGCCCTGGGTGTGGCCTCGGGCATGGTCGCCGGTTTGGTCGGCATCACCCCGGCCTGCGGCACCGTGGGTCCGTTCGGCGCCATCGTGATCGGCCTGGCGGCCGGCGTGCTGTGCGTGTGGGGCGTCACCGGTCTGAAGCGCCTGCTGGGTGCCGACGACAGCCTGGACGTATTCGGCGTACATGGCCTGGGCGGCATCATCGGCGCCATCCTGACCGGCGTGTTCTCGGCGGCCTCGCTGGGCGGCCAGAAGGGCGGCGATTACGACATGCTGCATCAGGTCGGTATCCAGGCCCTGGGCGTGGGCATCACCGTGGTGTGGATCGGCGTGGTGTCGGTGGTCGGATTCCTGGTCGCCAAGCTGGTCTTCGGCCTGCGTGTCACCGAAGAAGCCGAGCGCGAGGGGCTGGACATCACCTCGCACGGCGAAGCCGCATACGAGTCCTGAGCATGCACACCCGCGGCGAGATCTCCGCGGGTGGCGCAACGACCCGGCCGGCGCTGCCCGCGCCGGGTCGGTTTCTACCGCGGCCGCTGCCGGCGCGGATCCATTGCCGAGGTGCCTGCATGACCAGCCTCACGCCCGTCACTGTCGGCGCGGATGCGCGCCTGGTCGGTGCATTCCACTGCTACCCGGCCTCAGATGCTTCGATGCAGGCTGCATTCGGCGCGCCATTCGCGCACGCCGATGCTGTTTGCACTAAATTGGTGCAATGCGGATGACGACCTCCACACCGTCGCTCGACAGCCTGGGCACCCCGGTGGCCTGGGCCGACCGCGACGGCCGC